>NZ_JADYVG010000023.1:0-131288 GCF_020193585.1 Bradyrhizobium sp. IC3195
CGCCAGGGCGCGGGTCCTACGTCGGTGCTCTAGGCACAGGTGGGCAAGGCGGCTCCCGGCGGATCGGCCCGGCGACCAGCCTACACCAACTGACTGGCCTCCGAACGCCAGAAGGGTACAGGGTGGGCAAAGCGAAGCGTGCCCACCATTCCTTCATGAGTCGCGAAGACGTGGGCACGGCGCAAGGGCGCCTTTGCCCACCCTACGAGACCGGCGACCGTCACGCGTTCCCGCGGTCTTCCCTGAACAGATCCAGCTTCTGCTGCACCGGCCGATCCGAGAAGCTGAACAGCACGGCGTCCTCATCCGCCTCGTGCGTCACCCAATGCCAGCTCGGCACCACGAACAGGTCGCGCGGGCCCCATTCGAACATTGTATCGCCGACGTGGCTCCGACCCTTACCCTCGATCGGGCAGAACACCGTCGCATCGGTCGAACGATAGCGCGCGGTGTTGAAACCCTTCGGCAGCAGCTGGATGAAGGTGCCAATCGTCGGCATCGCGAAATCGCCGGTCTCGGGGTTGCTGAACTTCAGCTTGAGGCCGTGGCAGGCGTCCCATTCCTGGCTCGTCCTGGCCTTCTCCAGCGCCTCGCGGGTGTAGGCATAGGGATAGCTGAAGATCGGCGAAGTCTTCGAGCTCCGCTTCACATCAACGGGCAAGAGGTTGTGGCCGTAGCGGGCAAAGCTGTCGCCCGCGGGCTTGGTGATCTTCTGCTGGTCTTCCTTCGCGCCTTCGGCAAAGGAGCAGTCGAAGAATTGCACCAGTGGAATGTCGAGGCCGTCGAGCCAGAACATCGGCTGATCGGTTTCGTTGGAATGATCGTGCCAGGTCATCGACGGCGTGATGATGAAGTCCCCGGGCTCCATCGCAGTGCGCTCGCCGTCCACCGCGGTGTGGGCGCCCCTGCCTTCGAGCACGAAGCGCAGCGCCGACTGGCTATGCCGGTGCGCAGGCGCGACGTCGCCGGGCACCACCATCTGCACGCCGGCATAGAGCGAGGTCGTAATTTTGGATTGCCCGCGCAGTCCCGGGTTCTCCAGCACCAGCACGCGCCGCTCGGCTTCCTTGGCGGTGATGAGCTTGCCGGCCTCCGTCATGTAGTTGCGGATGATGTCGAACTTCCAGAGGTGCGGCCGGCAGGCGCTTTTCGGCTCCGGCGTGATCAGGTCGCTCATCACCGTCCACAGTGCGGTGAGGTTTTCGCCGTCGATCTTCTTGTAGAACGCCTCGCGTTCCGGCGTCTTGGTCACGGCTTCCATGAATAAGGCCTCCCGTTCATTGTTGATTGACAGTATACTGACAATCTATGTAGCGTCAACTTGACGAACGACACACAAGGTCGTGTCATTCCGGGGCGCGCCGCAAGGCGCGAGCCCGGAATCCATACTCCCGACCGTGGTTATGGATTCCGGGCTCGACGCTGGCGCGTCGCCCCGGAATGACCAAAAGCAGGGAGGGTCTCAATGAAGCTGCACGGCTATTTCCGCTCCAGCGCCGCTTATCGCGTGCGGATCGCGCTGAACCTCAAGGGGCTCGGCGCCAAGCATCTGCCGCATCATTTGCGCAAGGGCGAGCAATGCGCCCCCAGCTATCTCGCCATCAACCCGCAGGGCCTGGTGCCGGCGCTGGAGGACGATGCGGGCGGAGTGCTGACGCAATCGGTCGCCATCATCGAATGGCTCGACGAGACCCATCCCAATCCGCCGCTGTTGCCGAAGGATCCGCTGCGCCGCGCCAAGGTGCGGGCGTTTGCGCTGGCGATCGCCTGCGACACCCATCCGGTGCAGAACCTGAAAGTGCTGGCGCGGCTGCGTGAGCTCGGCCTGCCCGAGGAGAAGGTCCTGGATTGGGCCGCCTGGGTCAACCGCGAGGGCCTGTCGGCCTGCGAGACGCTGATCAAGGACGAGAAGGGCCCATTCTGCTTCGGCAATGCGCCGACGCTGGCCGATCTCTGCCTCGTGCCGCAGCTCGGCAATGCGCGCCGCTTCTGCGTCGACGTCTCCGCCTATCCGCGCCTGCTCCAGGCCGAGGCCGCCGCCAAGGCACTGCCGGCATTTGCCGATGCCGCGCCGGAGAAGCAGCCCGATGCCGAGTAAGCCGCCGCCTCCGATCACGATCGACGCGGTCTATGCCGCGCCGGGCTATCTGTTCCGGCGCATGCAGCAGATCGCCGTCTCGATCTTCATGGAGGAGTGCAAGACCTTCGACCTTACGCCGGTGCAATATGCCGCGCTGATCGCGATCCACACCCATCCCGGCATTGATGCGACCCGGCTCTCGGCGGTGATCGCTTTCGACCGCTCCACGCTCGGCAGCGTGATCGAACGTCTGCAGGCCAAGGCCTATATCGAGCGCAAGCCGGCACCCGAGGACAAGCGGATCAAGCTGCTCTATCTGACCAAGTCGGGCGCTGCGATCCTGCGCGAGATCATCCCCGCCGTCGAGCGCGCTCAGGCCCGGATGCTGGAGCCGCTCAAGCCCGCCGACCGCAAGGCGCTGATGGGCCTGCTGGCGCAGCTGGTCGATCTCAACAACGAAGCCTCCCGCGTGCCGCTGCGCGCGGAGGACGCGCTGGAGCATCTTGGGAAGGCTGGGTGAGGGGCTCCAGTTGTAGAGCGACACTGTCGCCCTCAATCTCGACTGTCATTCCCCGCGCAGGCGGGGAATCCAGTACCCCGCGGCGTCTCGATTCAACCGCTACCGTCTCGGAGTACTGGATCGCCCGGTCAAGCCGGGCGATGACAGCGCGCCTCACATCCGCAGCAACGCCTGCCGATCGATCTTCCCCGTCCCCGTCTTCGGCAACTCGTCGATGAAGATCACCTCGCGCGGATATTTGTACGGCAGCAGCCTGCCCTTGACATAGTCCTGCAGCCTGCGCGTCGCCTCACTCTGGTCGACCGCGCGGTTGTTCATCACCACCACAGCCTTCAGCGTCATGCGACGGTCTGGCAGCTCGGCGGCGAACACCGCGCATTCGCGGATGTCGGGGTGATCGGCGAGGCACAGCTCGACCTCGAGCGGATAGACCCACTGGCCGGAGATCTTGATGAGATCGTCGGCGCGGCCGCGGAAGAAGTGGAAGCCGTCGGCATCCCGGACGAAGCGATCACCGGTGTAGATCCAGCCGCCCTCGCGGATCGTCTCGGCGGACTTGTCCGGCCGGTTCCAGTACAGCGGCGTGTTGGAATCGCCGCGCACCCACAGAATCCCTTCCTCGTTGTCGCCGACGTCGCGGCCGTCCTTGTCGCGCAGCGCGACCTCGTAGCCGGGGACGCGCAGGCCCGCAGCGCCCAGCTTCTTCTGCTCGGGCCGGTTGGAGAGATAGATGTGCAGCACCTCGGTCGAGCCGAGGCCTTCGATGATTTCGAGCCCCGTGAGCGTCTTCCAGCCGTTGAAGACCTCGGCCGAGAGCACCTCGGCCGCGGAGAGCGCCATCCGCAGCGATGAGAAATCCGTCTTGTCCGCGCCTTCCGCTTTGGTCAGCGCGGTGTACAGCGTCGGAAGGCCGAAGAAGATTGTCGGCTTGTACTGCTCGATCGCCGCGAAGATCGCGGCCGGCTTCGGCTGGCCCGGCAGCAGCAGCGTTGCGGCGCCGGCCGAGAACGGGAAGGTGACGGAATTGCCGAAGCCGTAGGCGAAGAAGATTTTCGGCACCGAGAAGCAGATGTCGTCAGGCGTCAGCTTCAGCACGTTCCGCGCAAAGGCGGCTTCGCTATAGGCCATGTCGTGCTGCAGGTGCACGATGCCCTTGGGCCGTCCGGTCGAGCCGGAGGAGTACATCCAGAACGCCATGTGGTCGCGTTGCGTCGGCGCTTCCGCCAGCTCAGCAGAAAATTGCGCGAGCCAGCTCGCCGCCGCGAGCGCCCGCGGCGCCGCGTGCTCGCCGGCCGCGCCGTTGGCGACGATCAGCGTATGCAGCTTGGTCTCCCTGCAGGCCTCGGCATTGAAGCGGGTTACGAATTCTGCATCCGCCACCGCGACGGTCGCGCCGGAATCGGCGAGGTAGAATTGCAAGAGGTCCGGCGGCGTCAACGTGTTGATCAGCAGCGGCACGAAGCCGGCGCGCACGGCGCCGAAGAAGGCGGCGGGGTAGGCCGGCGTGTCGTCGAGAAACAACAGCACGCGATCGCCGCGCGCAAGGCCAAGCGAGGCGAAACCGTTGCCCCAGCGGCAGGCCTCTGCGCAGAGCTCGGCATAGGTCCGCGAGCCCGCCGGACCAATGAGCGCCCGCTTGTCGCCGCGGCCCTTTCCGAGATTGTCGAACAGCACGCGGCTCGCGTTGTAGACTTGCGGAACGGCAAATCCGATTTCGCGCGCCCCCGCGCTGTCCGTGGGCACCTGGTCGCGAATCTCGTTGCTCATGCCGCATCTCCGCCCTTGTCTTCGGCGCCGTCTCCGGCGTTCCTGGCCGCCTCGTAGCGAGCCATGAAGGCCGGCGACATCGCACGCAGCCGGGAATCGTCGATGCGGCCGGAGCGGGTGATGTAGCTGTAGGCGAAGTCCATCAGGGGAAGCTTCATGTGCTCGGCGAAATGTTCGTACCAGAACGCACTGGTGCGCGCCGCGTTGACGAGCTTCTGCACGATGGGCTTGCGCGCGGCCTGATAGCGATGCAGCGCGGTCGCAAGATGCGCATCCGACTCCAGCGCCTTGACGAGGGCGATGGCGTCCTCGATCGCGAGCCGCGTGCCCGAGCCGATCGAGAAATGTGCCGAATGCAGGGCGTCGCCGAGCAGCACCATGTTCTTGAACGACCAGTGCTCGTTCCAGATCCAGGGAAAATTGCGCCAGACCGATTTGTTGGAGACGAGGCAATGGCCGCCGAGCGTGTCGGCGAACACCTCCTCGCAGACGCCCTTGGACTGCTCGACGTCCTTGTAGGCGAACCCATAGGCCTGCCAGGTGGCGTAATCGCATTCGACCAGGAAGGTGCTCATGGTCGGCGAATAGCGGTAGTGATGGGCGTTGAAGGCGCCGCGTTCGGTCTTCACGAAAGTCTGCGACAGCGTGTCGAAGCGCTTCGAGGTGCCGTACCAGACGAACTTGTTGGATGAGTAGGACAGCGAGGTGCCGAAATCGCCCTCATAGGCGCGGCGCACCAGCGAGTTCAGCCCGTCGGCGGCGACGATCAGATCGTGGCCGTTGAGCTGGTCGATCGCCTGGATCTGCGTGTCGAAGCGCGGGGTCACGCCGACATCGAGCGCGCGCTGCTGCAGGAATCTGAGCAGATCCAGTCGCCCGATCGATGAGAAGCCGACGCCGTCGATGGCGACGCTGTCGCCATGCAGGTGCAGCGTGATGTTCTCCCAGCTCTCCATGTGCGGGGCGATCGCATCGACCGTATCGGGGTCGTCAGCGCGCAGGAACTCCAGCGCCTGGTCGGAGAACACGACGCCAAAGCCCCAGGTCGCGTCGGCCGGGTTCTGTTCGAACAGGTCGACCTGATCCTCGGGGTGACGCTTCTTCCAGAGATAGGCGAAGTAGAGCCCACCGGGCCCCCCGCCAATCACGGCGATCCGCAACGTCTGCCTCCCTAATTGACAGTATACTTACTATCTAGGGGTAGACTAATGTGCTCCGGTGTCCTGCGCCAGCGGAATTATTGCCAGCGCGCGGCACGCCAAAGCACGTGTCCGGACACGCTCGTGCGCGTCCGAAACCGTCAGGTGCGAATCATAGCCAAACCTGGGCGGATTGGCCACCGGGGGTCAGACGCAGCGCTTCACATAGACCCCGTTCACAAGAACTCTGGTGCAGCGGACCGCCGGCACCGGCTTGCGGACGACCACGGCTGCGTTCGGGCCGGCGCAGCCGGCGCGAACGACGCCGCGCGCGCATACCACCGCGTTGGCGTCGGTGGTCTCGAAGGTCATGGTGGCGGCGAAAGCCAGAAGCGCAGAAGCAACGAGCAGCAATGAACGCATGTTGTCCTCCCGGGGCTTGTCGTGGTCGTAGCGGCCTTTCAAACAAGGATCGGTTAGTTTACGCCTCAGCACGCGAAAACCTTTTCGTCACGCACCGCAATTCATGCCGCGGACGAATTAAGCTCGCTCGGTCTCATCGCGCCGCGAAAGGCGCGAGCACCTCCTTGCAGGCCGGCGAGAGCAATGCCGCCCGGTTGGAAATGCATTGGATGATCCGGCCGCCGCCGGGCGCCACGCCGGCGCAGAGGGTGCGGATGTCGGCGCCGCAAGCCGACCGCACGATGAACAGCTCTTCGCGCGGCAGCAATGGCCGCAGCACGATGGCGGCCGGTGCCGCGGCAGGCGCCGCCTCTGCGGCCGGTGCAGCAGCGGAAGCAGGCGCGGCCGCTCCGCCACCAAAAGCCGCGTTCACCGCCTTGGCGCAACCGGCCGACACCTTCGCCTTGTTCTTCTCCAGGCATTCGAGCGCGGGCGCGCCGCCGGGCGGCACGCTGGCGCAGACCTTGGGATAATCGCCGCGGCAGGCGCTCTTGATCGCGGAAACCTGCGCGGGGCTCGGCTGCTTTGCTGCTGCTGCCTTCGGCGCCGCTGCCGCTCCCGGCTTGGAAGCTGGCGCGGCAGCCGGCGCCGCTTCCGTTTTGGCCGGTTCAGACTTGGCCGGTTCAGATTTGGCCGGTTCAGATTTGGCGGGCGCTGCTTCGGTCTTCGGCGCGGCGGCCGGTTCGACCGCGCGAACCGCAGCTTGGCAGCCCGACGACAGGCTCGACATGTTCTTGGCGAGGCATTGATACGCCTCCACTCCGCCAGGCGTCACGCTCGAGCAATGCGCCATGAAGTCCGAGCGGCATGCGGACCGGATGGCGCTTTTCTGGGCCTCGGTCTGCGCGAACGCTCCTGTTGCAGTTGCGAAGAGTGCTGTCGCCAGCAACGCCGTGCGCGTCGATGCATGCTTCAACGTTTTGAACATTTGAATGAATTCCTGCCCGATCGGGAACGCCGACCATTCTGAAAAAGATATGCAAGCGCAATCGTCGCGAGGGTCAGCTCGCGAGCGACATCTTTGGCCGCTTCGGCCTCTACCGCAAGTCAATTATGCCGACGCAATTGGGGCGCGCGACTACGTCGTCAGTCTTACCATGCGCTTGCCGCGGTTCTCGCCTGCAAGCAATCCAATCAGCGCTTTCGGCGTGGTCTCAAGTCCATCGAGAATGTCCTCCTGCACCTTGAGCTTGCCGGATTTCACCCAAGCCTGGAGATCGGCGAGCGCGCGCTCGCTGTCCTTCATGTAGTCCATCACGATGAAGCCCTGCATGGTCAGCCGCTTCACCACGACCAGGCCGGGCACGCCGCGCGGGCCATGTGCGGCAGGCGCGCCGTCATATTGCGAGATCGCGCCACAACAGGCGATGCGGCCGTAATTGTTCATCTGCGGCAGGCAGGCTTCGAGGATGTCGCCGCCGACATTGTCGAAATAGACGTCGATGCCTTTCGGGGCCGCTGCGCGCAGCGCCTTGAACACCGCGCCGTCCTTGTAGTCCACGGCGGCATCGAAGCCGAGCTCGGAGGTCAGCCAGTTGCACTTGTCGGCGCCGCCGGCGATGCCGACGACGCGGCATCCCCTGATCTTGGCGATCTGTCCGACGATCGAGCCGACCGAGCCTGCGGCTGCGGAGACCACGACCGTCTCGCCCTCTCTCGGCTTGCCGATCTCAAGCAGGCCGAAATAAGCGGTGAGGCCCGCGATGCCGAACACGCTGAGCAGGTGCGTTATCGGCTCGAGCTTCGGCATCTTGGTCAGATGCTTCGCCGGCACGGCGGCAAATTCCTGCCAGCCGGTGTCGCCGAATACGATATCGCCGGGCGCAAGCCCCGCTGCCTTCGAGTTGACGACCTCGGCGATGGCGCCGCCGGCCATGACACTGTTGGCTTCGACGGCGGAACGATAGGTCGCGCCGTGCATCCAGGCGCGGTTGGCCGCGTCGAGCGAGATGTAGCGTACGCGCAGCAAGGCCTCGCCATCCTTCGGCTCCGGCATCGCGCCCTCGACCATCCTGAAATGTTCGGGACCGAGCTTGCCGCTGGGCTTCTCCACCAGCAGGATCTGGCGATTGATGTTGCCGCTCATGGCGTTTCCCTTTCATTTGCTTGACGATCATTGATGCAGCCGCCGCAAGGAAAGCGTGCAAGCCGCATGCGTCGTGCGCTGCATGAAGGCTAGATCGCCGCTTTCCATTTCACAACGGGAACATCGGGCCAACGTGAACGTGCCGACTACGTTGCAGCCGGCAAAGGCGTTCAACGCGGCCGACGATTTCCGCGGGACGAATAATTGGCAGCGATTATCGCTCGTGGCGAAGCTCGCCAAACACCCGATCGAGCGCCGCGTCATACGCCGCCTGCACCAGCTCCGGGTGCAACTTGCCCAGCGCCTCCATCATCACGCCGGAATTGATCTCGAGCACCTTCCATTCGCCGTTCACGCGAACCACGTCGATCGAAGCAAAGACGATGCCGATGGCGCACGCGGCATCGATCGCGAGCTTTGCGCAGACCGCGCGGACTTCGCCGTCCTCCAGCAACACCGGCTTTGCGCCGGCATCGAGATTGTGCCGCCAATCCGAGCCGCGCTGCTTGCTGTAGACGACGAGCGGCATGTCATCGAGCAGGACCACGCGGACCTCCTCCTCGATCGCGACAAAGGGCGAGATCACGAGCCCGGTACTCATCGAAAAGACCTCGTCGGCCGCCCGGTCGAGCTCCGCCTCCGTCGTCACCTTGAACACCGATCGCCCTGATGTCCCCTCGTTCGGCTTCACCACCACGCCCTGCGGGTTTTGGGCAAGCTGCGCCAGCATTCCCTCGCGCCAATCGGCGCCGGCGACATGCACGCCCAGCTTCGGGTTGAGGAACAGCCGATGCGGAACGCAGGGCACCTCCGCCAGCGTCAGCGCCTCGGCGGTGGCCGATTTGTCATTGGCGAGGCGATGGGCGATGGCGTTGTTGAGGCCGATGTCGTAGCCGAAGGCGAAACGGCGCCGCGGCCCCCGGCGCATTGCGATCAGCCAGCCGTCGGAGCGGACATCGACCGCGATGCCCCTCTCCGCGCAATACCGCCTGATCGCCTGAACGAAGATCCGCTCGCCGCTTGCCATGGTGTTTCGTCATTCCTGTCGCCAAAAGCCGCAAAAATGCGGGCATCGGCGCCAAACCGGCTGAAAATCAGAGCTATTCTTAATGAAATTCTTGCGAGCGCGCCGGAAATTAAGTGCTGCAATGAAGGCCGGGAGGGAAAAGATATTATCCTCCACGCGCGCCAGGCAGCAGATTCCTTAATGATGTGACCAGTTCTGCCGCAAATGCCGGTTTGACCGGCATCAATTGCATCCGAAACGAGGTTGATTATTGGTCTCAATGGCGTAGATCACACACGCGAAATCCTCCGCCATGGCAAATGGTGACCGCCCGATTTCAGGGCCGGGCAACGCTTTTGCCCTAAAACCGCAGTTATTCGGAATATCGAAAATCATGAGCGCGTTTTACCGAGAGAAGGTTCTTTCCGTCCACCACTGGACCGACACGCTGTTCAGCTTCCGCGCCACCCGCGACACCGGCTTCCGGTTCCAGAACGGCCAGTTCGCCATGATCGGCCTCGAGGTCGATGGCCGGCCGCTGCTGCGGGCCTACAGCATGGCCAGCGCCAACCACGAGGAAGAGCTCGAGTTCTTCTCGATCAAGGTGCAGGACGGTCCGTTGACCTCGCGCCTGCAGAAGATCAAGGAAGGCGACACCATCCTGGTCGGCCGCAAGGCGACCGGCACGTTGATCACCGACAACCTGCTTCCCGGCAAGCGGCTGATGCTGCTCTCGACCGGCACCGGCCTTGCGCCCTTCGCCAGCCTGATCAAGGACCCCGAGGTCTACGACCAGTTCGAGTCCATCGTGCTGGTGCATGGCTGCCGTCAGGTCTCCGAGCTCGCCTATGGCGAGAAGCTGGTCGCGACCCTGCGCGAGGATGAGCTGTTCGGCGAGCTGCTCGCGGATAAGCTCGTCTATTATCCGACCGTGACCCGCGAGCCGTTCCGGAATCGCGGCCGCATCACCGACCTCATCAGCTCCGAGCAGATCTTCAACGACATCGGGCAGGGCCCGCTCGACATCGCAACCGACCGCATCATGATGTGCGGCAGCCCGGCGATGCTGGAAGAGCTGAAGCAGATGTTCGAGAGCCGCGACTTCGTCGAAGGAAGCGGCAACAAGCCCGGCCATTTCGTGATCGAGAAGGCCTTCGTCGAGCGCTAAGCACCACGCTCTCGTGTCCCGGACGCAGCGCCCCTTCGCCGGTGCGCTGCAGAGCCGGGGTCCATCTCGCCGCATCGTATGCTGTTGCATTCTGGGTCCCGGGTCTGAGCTTGCGCTTGCCCGGGACACTGCATGGCTTGCGCCGCCTCCAGCCTGACCCCATCCGACCCCTCTGCTGCACCGCAAAATCCGTCCATCCGGCTGATTGATTTGTCTCGGCCGAATTCGCTAGCCTGAAACAAGGGCGGCGTCATATCCGTATGACAGGCGCGGGCGTATCGTGACGCCTTCTGCTGGCGAGAGGATCGGAATCGTGGCCGACGACAACAACACGCATGCATCCCCGAAACGCCTGCCGCTGGCGGAGGAGGGGATCATGGAAACCCTGCTGCTGCCCTTCTCGCCGCGCTTCATCGTGCTGACGATCTGCGCGGTGGTCACCGCGCTCCTGATCGGCATCGGCATCTCCGACGGCAAGATCTTCGACATCCTGCTGATTCCGATCCTGATCTTCGGCGCTCTGACCCTGCTCGGCGTCCGCGATCTCCTGCAGAAGAGCCACGCGGTGCTGCGCAACTACCCGATTTCGGCGCATATCCGCTTCCTGCTCGAAGAGATCCGCCCCGAGATGCGGCAATATTTCTTCGAGAGCGAGAAGGACGGCATGCCGTTCTCGCGCGACACCCGCGCGGTGGTCTATCAGCGCGCCAAGATGGAGCTCGACAAGCGTCCTTTCGGCACCCAGGAGGACGTCTATCGCGAGGGCTATGAGTGGATGCATCACTCGGTCTCGCCGAAGGCGCATGCGACGGAGAAATTCCGCGTCGTGATCGGCGGGCCGGACTGCGCAAAGCCCTATTCGGCCTCGGTGTTCAACATCTCGGCGATGAGTTTTGGCGCGCTCAGCCCCAACGCCGTGCGCGCGCTGAATGCCGGCGCCAAAAAGGGTGGTTTCGCCCATGACACCGGCGAGGGCGGCGTCAGCCCCTATCACCGCGAGATGGGCGGCGACATCATCTGGGAGATCGGCTCGGGCTATTTCGGCTGCCGTCATCTCGACGGCAGCTTCGATCCCGAAGCGTTCGCGCGCGTCGCCGGCGACCACCAGATCAAGATGGTCGAGCTCAAGGTCAGCCAGGGTGCCAAGCCCGGCCATGGCGGCGTGCTGCCGGCGGCCAAGGTCTCCGAGGAGATCTCCAAGATCCGCGGCGTCGCCATGGGCGAGGACTGCATCTCGCCGGCCTCGCACCGCGCCTTCTCGACGCCCGTGGGCATGATGCAGTTCATCGCCGAGATGCGCCGCCTTTCGGGCGGCAAGCCGGCCGGCTTCAAGCTCTGCATCGGCCATCCCTGGGAGTTCCTGGCGATCTGCAAGGCGATGCTTCAGACCGGAATCTATCCTGATTTCATCGTCGTCGACGGCAATGAGGGCGGCACCGGTGCCGCGCCGCTCGAGTTCATGGATCATCTGGGGATGCCGATGCGCGAGGGCGTCAATTTCGTCCACAACGCGCTGGTCGGTATCAATGCGCGCGACCGCATCAAGATCGGCGCCTCCGGCAAGATCGCGACCGCCTTCGACATGGCGCGCGCCATGGCGATCGGCGCCGATTGGTGCAATTCGGCGCGCGGCTTCATGTTCTCGCTCGGCTGCATCCAGTCGTTGAGCTGCCACACCGACCGCTGCCCGACCGGCGTGGCGACGCAGGACCCGACGCGGGCGCGCGCGCTCTACGTGCCGCTCAAGATCGACCGCGTGCACAATTATCACCACGCCACGCTGCACTCGCTGACCGAGCTGATCGCCGCGGCCGGGCTCGAACATCCGCAGCAGCTGCGGCCGATCCATTTCAGCCAACGGACGTCGACGACCCAGGTGAAGTCGTTCGCGCAGCTCTATCCGGCGCTGCGTCCGGGGGAGCTGCTCGAAGGCACGGAAGACCCGCGCTTCCGCGACGCCTGGCAGATGGCGCGCGCCGAGACGTTCCAGCCGGCGTTGTAAGATGCGGGCTGCGGCTGCCGTAGGCCAGGGACCTCAAATTGCCGAGAGCGGAGGGTAGGGTTTAACGGCTGGTTCAACTTTGGGTGTAGATTCGCCCCATGGACGAGCGACGCGACAAGGCCCGACATCGCGTGCTGAAGGCCGGAACGATCGAGTTCGGCGGCGGCGCGATCGACTGCACCGTCCGCAATCTCTCCGATACCGGCGCCGCACTCGACGTCACCAGCCCCATCGGCATTCCCGATCATTTCACCCTGTTCGTCCAGGCCGACGGCACGCATCGGACCTGCACGGTGGTCTGGCGCAAGGAAAAGCGGATCGGGGTGAGGTTCGGGTGATGATGTTTCCCTCTCCCCTTGTGGGAGAGGGTGGCTCGCCGCGTAGCGGCGAGACGGGTGAGGGGTTCTATCCGCGAATCCAATTTTCGATTGAATGTGCGGAGACAACCCCTCGTCCGGCGCTTCGCGCCACCTTCTCCCACAAGGGGAGAAGGAAAAGTGGGTGCGCCGTCACCTGCTACCCCGTCTCGACCTCAGTCAATCGGCTCGCCAATATCTTGTCGATCCTTCGCCCGTCGAGATCGACCACCTCGATGTGCCAGCCGCCGAAATCGAAGGCATCGCCGACATTGGGCAGCATGTTGAATTGTTGCAGCACGAGGCCTGCGACCGTGTTGTAGCGATGCGGCGGCAGCTCGATGCCGAGCAGTTCGCCGAACTCGTCGACCGGCATCCAGCCGGAGACCAGCAGCGAATCGTCGTCGCGCCTGATGAAGGCCGGCTCGGGCGGCCCCTCCTCGGAATGAAAGGCGCCGACGATCGAGTAGAGGATATCGGCGGCGGTCACCATGCCCTCGAAGGCGCCGTATTCGTCATAGACGAGCCCGACGTGAACCGGGGCCGCTTTCAGGATGGTCAGCACGTCGCGCGCATCTGCCGACACCGGGATGCCGGGCGCCTCGCGCACGAGCGCGCGCAAGTCCGGGCTGCGTTCGTTCATATAGGCGATCAGCAAATCCTTGGCCTGCAGCACGCCGATCGGCTTGTCGCGGTCGCCGTCAGAGACGGGAAAGCGCGAATGCGGGCTCTTGGCGATGATCTCCCGGATGGCGGCGCGATCGTCGTTCAAATCGATCTCGTCGACCTCGGTGCGCGGCGTCATGACCGCGCCGACCGGCCGGTCGCCCAGCCGCATCACGCCGGCGATCATCTCCTTCTCGCCCGGCTCGAGCACGCCTGCGCTCTCGGCCTCGCTGACGAGGTGATGGATCTCGTCCTCGGAGACTTTCTCCTCGGCCTTGCCGCCGCGGCCGAGCAGGGTGAGGATCAGCTTGCCGGAGACGTCGAGTAGAAAGACGAGCGGCAGCGATATTTTCGCGAGCGCGTGCATCGCCGGCGCGACCCGCACCGCGATGCTCTCGGGGTCGCGCAGCGCCACCTGCTTCGGCACCAGCTCGCCGACGATCAGGGTGCCGTAGGTGATGAGCGTGACCACGATGCCGACGCCGACGATGTCGGCAATGCCTGGGGACAGGCCGAGCTCGAGCAGCCATTGCGTCAGCCGCTGCCCGAGCGTCGCGCCCGAGAACGCGCCGGAGAGCACACCGACCAGCGTGATGCCGATCTGCACCGTCGAGAGGAACTTGCCGGGATCGGCCGCCAGCGTCAGCGCCCGCTCGGCGCCGCGCACGCCCTTGGCCGCGAGCAGCGACAGCCGCGCTGGGCGCGATGACACCACGGCCAGCTCCGACATGGAGAGCAGGCCGTTGATGACGATCAGGACGACGACGATGGCGAGTTCGAGCGAAAGCATTGACGTTCCGGAGGTAAGCAAGTGTGGCCGGGATGCCGGCAAGCCACTGATATAGGTATTCAGTGCGGAAGTGCTGGCGATTCTGCTTATTCATGCCGAAAGGGAACCCGTGCGCGACGGCGTTCCCAAGGGCGTCCGCGACGACTTGACACCCCGCCGAACTACGGATCGTTGCTTAACGAGCCCTTAGTGGCCCGCCGGCTAGGTTTTCGACATTGCAGAAGTAAAGTCGGGGAACCTGAGGATGCGGATCGGGAAGCTTTTTGCGCTGTCGATGCTGACGGTGACGGTATTTGCAGTCATTCTCGGCGCCGAGGTGCTGATACCGCAGGCCCGCATCTTCACGAACCGCTCCGACGCGATCAAGACGGTCGATGCCTTTGGCGCGACGCTGATGGCCAGCCAGCACGTCGCCAGCCTTCGCGCTCCCTATATCGGACCGATCTTCCAGGAGGGCGCCGCAACGCAGGCGCAGCTCGAAGCTGCGACGAAGGCCACGAAAACGGCCGAGGCGGGCTTCGAGGCCGCAACGCGCGCCGTCATGGTGCTGGATGACGGCGGCGCGATTGCCGAGAATCTCGACCGTGCCGCGCGGCGGCTGAAAGACATCACCGCCGCGGCCGATCGTGCGATGAGCGTTCCCCTCGCGACGCGCGACAGCGCCGTGACAAAGGGCTTCCTGCCCGGTGTTGCCGAGGTCCTCGCCAATCTCGAGCCTGTCATGAACAAGCTCGAGGCCAAGGTGATCAACGCCGATTCCTCGCTTGCGGCGCTGTTGAACCTGGCGCGGACGGCGCAGGACCTGCGTGTTTCGGCCGGCAGCCGCGCGGCCACGCTGTCGCCTGCGCTCTCCGCGCGCCGTCCGCTCACCGCGGCCGAATTGTCGCTGATGGACCGCATGCAGGGACGCGTGGAGGTCGATCGCGAGCGCATCGAGGCCGGTCTCGAGCAACTCGGAAATCCCGTCCGCATCGCCACCGCGCTGAAGGCTGCGACGGAATCATATTTCGGAAAAGCTGCAGTTGCTGTGGACAAGGAGCTTCCTGCGGCCCGGAGTGACGGCAAATATGCTGCCACCGCCGACGAACTGGCGAAGGTCATCGTGCCGGTCATCCAGATGTTCTACGGCGTGCGCGACGCCGCGCTGGCGGAAGCCGCCGAGCGTGCCTCGGCCGCGCGCGACGGCGCGCTGGCGATGCTCGCACTGGCCGGTGTCGCCGTGCTGGCCCTGCTCGGCACGCTCGGTGGCGTAACCATCATGCTGCGCAGGCGCGTGGTGACGCCGCTCGGCCGGATCGCCGACGTGATCGGAGCGCTCGCCGCCGGGCAGCACGAGGTCGAGATTCCGGCGACGGGCCGCAGCGACGAGATCGGCCAGGTCGCAGGCTCGCTCCAGCATTTCAAGGATTCGCTGCTCGCCAAGAAGTCCGCCGACGAGGCGGCCGCGATCGAAGCGGAAGCGAAGCTGAAGCGCAGCCAGCGCATGGATCAGATCGCGCGCGAGTTCGAAGCCATGATCGGCGACGTCATCAACACCGTCTCGTCGGCATCCTCGGAGCTGGAAGCCTCCGCGGGAACGCTGACGAGCACGGCCGAGCAATCGGAAAAGGTCACCGCGACCGTTGCCGCCGCATCCGAGCAGGCCTCCACCAACGTGCAGACCGTTGCCGCCGCGGCCGAGGAGATGGCCTCGTCGGTCGACGAGATCAGCCGTCAGGTTCAGGATTCCGCGCGCATCGCCGGCGAGGCCGTGCAGCAGGCCGGGCGGACCAACGAGCATGTCGGCGAGCTCGCCAGGGCTGCGGGGCGGATCGGCGACGTCGTCGAGCTCATCAGTCAGATCGCCGGCCAGACCAACCTTCTGGCGCTCAACGCCACCATCGAGGCGGCGCGCGCCGGCGAGGCCGGTCGCGGCTTCGCGGTCGTCGCGTCCGAGGTCAAGGCGCTGGCCGAGCAGACCGCCAAGGCCACCGGCGAGATCAGCCAGCAGATCTCGGGCATCCAGACGGCGACGGAGGACTCCGTCGGCGCCATCAAGTCGATCGGCGACACCATCTCCCGCATGTCCGAGATCGCGTCCGCCATCGCCGCGGCGGTCGAGGAGCAGGGCGCAGCGACGCGCGAGATCTCACGCAATGTGCAGCAGGCCGCGCGCGGCACCCAGCAGGTCTCCGCCAGCATCGTCGACGTGCAGCGCGGTGCCAACCAGACCGGATCGGCCTCCTCCAACGTGCTCGCATCGGCAAGGTCGCTGTCCGGCGAGAGCAGCCGTCTCAAGGTCGAGGTCGGAAAATTCCTGGATGCGATCCGCGCGGCGTGACGAGCGTCTCTCGCCGCTTGGTGAGGCAATCGCATTGAAGAGCGACGTGCCCGCGGTCCATCCTTCGAGACGCCCGCCTCTGGCGGGCTCCTCAGGATGAGGACGGACTATGCGGCAGCTATTTCCACGGGCGCCGGTGTTGCTTAGCCTCATCCTGAGGAGACCGCGACGCGGTCGTCTCGAAGGACGCGTCGCGCGCACCGAAGTCGCGTCGAGCTCAGAACTCCCCGTGCAGCCGCCCCGAAAACACCGACACCGGTCCGCGGTCGGCATTGTAGGCGGGGTTGACGATGAGCTGGTAGTCGGCGGTGAGGGTGATGTTCTTGTTCACCGCATAGGCGTAATAGGTTTCAAAGATACGTTCCTTGCGGTAGTTCAGCGCGCCGTCGCCGACCAGCACACCGAGGCCGCCGGCGGCGAGGAATTCGCGATAATCCTGCGAGATCGCATTGATCGCGCCGCCGACGCCGATCACGTCGTCGGGTCGGCCCCAAGTCGTGCCTTTGATCGAAACGCCGCCGGACAGGCTGCGATGAATGTCGGTGAAGGCCAGCGTTTCTGTCTTGCCGTCGTTCCAGCTCCAGCGGCCGAACAGGCCGACATCGTCGGTGATCGCCTGCTCGAGGTTGAGCACGTAGCCGTACTTCAGGCGGCCGCGCCGGGTCTGCGCGATGTCGAGATTGAGCGCGGGATTGTCCAGCGTCTCGCGGAAGCTGCCCATGTTGGCGCTATCGAGCCAGCCGATGGTCCTGAGCTTGCCCGGCCGGCCGAACAGCGAGAAGCGCGTCTCGAGCTCGAGCAAATATTGACCGCGCTCCCCGACCCTGGTGTCGAAGTGATTGGCGTTGGACTCGGAGACCATCAGGAAATAGCCGCCGCGTAGCGCCCATTGCTTCTGGTTGAGCTCGGCGGTGACGCCGTAGGTGAGACCGACCTTGTCGGCGGAATAGTCGAAGGCGCCGGGCGCCCAGATCGACCAGTTCATGAAATCCCGGCGCGTATCCTTGGCGTAGGCATTGCCGTCGAACACGTCGATCACCGGAAACTTGCCGGCCTGAATCGTGAGGCGTGACACGTCGACCTTCTGCCCCAGCTGCAGCTGACCGCTCGCGAGCTCTTCCTGCTCGCCGCCGAAGCCGAAGGTCTGGCGCACGAACAGGCGCGAGGTGTTGTAGTGCGGATAGGGGAAGTTCGACTTCTGCGCTTCGCCGTTCGGGAAGCCGGCCGCACCGACCGTGTCGTTCAGCCCAAATCCCTGCAGCAGCTCGGGATTGTAATAGACCTCGCCGCCGTCCCACAGCCGCGCGTTCAGGAACAGGCTGTTGCTCCAGGTCGCTTTGGCCTGCCGCGACGGCGACAGCGAGTTCGGCCCGGTATAGAGCGCGGGAAAGGATGGATAGCCTTGCGGAAGATAAGTGGTCTGGCCGTGAATCTCCCAGCGGTCCGATTCGGTGTCGATCAGTGAGCTCTTCGGATCATAGCTAGGCAGGCCCGGCCAATCGACCTTGCGGTTGAGGCCGAGCCTGACCTGCTGGAAGTCGAGCGACGAGGACGTGTATTGCGCGCCCGTGGAGAAGGCGACGTTGGCGCCGTCGAAGCGGCTGTAGAGATATTCGAGCCGCGCGCTCCAATGCGGCGCGAAGGCGTATTCGAGGCCGGCGCCTGCGACCCAGCCGGGCCGCGTGTTCAGGATCTTCGGGATTTCGGCGCCGGAGGCCGGCGCGTCGAAATAGCGCTCGCCCATCCAGGCGAAGCCGCCGGTGGCATAGATGAGCCAGGGACCGCTGGTGTAGCCGACGCGGCCGCGCACGCTCGCGGCGTAGTCCCATTGCTGGGTGACGGTGTTGGCGGGCGTTGCCAGGAACGAGACGATCGAGTTCGAGGTGATGTAGTTGGGAAACGTAAAATCGCCTTCGACGCCGACCAGCCAGCCGGAGTTGAGGCGGTAATTGTAGCCCGCCTGCACGCCGCCGATCATGCCGCTGAAGACGCCGCTGTCGCCGAGTGCGGTGCCGTCGTTCAGCGCGAAGCGCGACGAGCCGCGGCTGTAGCCGGCATGCGCGCCGATATAGAGACCGGTCCAGTCATAGACCGCTCTCAAGGCCGGCTCCTTCAGCGGCAGATCGGCCGCGCGGCCGGCGGTCGGAAAAGCCAGCACGCCCGTGGCAATCGCCGCGGCCGTTCGCAAGCACCGGTGTCTGTGACCTCTCAACGCCAAACGCACGCCCCCAAACGCGAATGTGTCCCACCCGCCGCGATATCCCTGCCGGGTCGCGGCGATTCTGTCACCAGGCCTCCGCGTTCGAGGCGACCGGCCGGGATGGTCTCGATTCGCCTCGACTTCGTCCCAAGCTCCTGAATCTGCGACAAGCCTTATTGCGAATAATTCGCAATAGCAACTGATCCCCATCGCCATAGAGGAGAGTTCGCACCACTATGTGACGCGGCTGCAACATCGCCCCTCTGCTCAGCAACCTGAACAGCCCGAGCGGAGCCCGGCCGCTTGCGGGAGGACCTGTCAGGGATGGGTGGGCCATGGGGGGCGATGGCCGGTTCCCGGCCCGCGGAAGGACCTAGCAGCCGCGGCAGATGCCCTTGATCTTCTTGTCGAGCAGCGCGTCATCCTTGCTGGACTGACTGCTCGCCGCCGGTTTGCTCATGGCCGGACTATTGCTCCCCGGTGTGATCGCGCCCCAGCGCTCCTGCCAGAGTTTCTCGCCGATCGTGCAGAGAACGCGCGGCTCCTTGTCCGTAGAGGGGGCAGGCGATTGATCTGGCGTTTGGCCCGCCACCTCGAGAGTCAGCTTGGTCCGGATCGCCTCCTTGAAATTTTCGCGATCGGTGACCGGTACGACAAAGGAACCCGGGCCGCCGATCACGCAATCCTCGTAGTACCAATCGATATGGTCGATATGCTGAAAGTCTGTCGGAGCAGCGGGTGTTGCGTTGGTCATGACCGGCAGGCCTGTGATGACGAGGCCTTGCTGCAACGCTTTGTCGCGCGCTGAGGTGACCGGATCGCCATTGCTGTTGGGGCCATCGCCCGAGACGTCGATGATACGGCGCGGACCACTGTAGGGGTTCTGCTCGAATAGCGAGGCGGCGAACTTAATTGCACTTGAAATCGAGGTGCGCGAACCGCGGCGGATCGGTGCATTGGTGATTTCAGTTGCGACCGCCTCAGCCGCTCCCGGCCCGTCGATCTGTCGCCAGGGAACGACAATTTTCTGGTCGCTGGTCGATGACCATTCGAAATAGGTCAGCGCGATCTTGCCGGCAGGACCGGCTCGCACCGCCCGGAGAAACTCCTGCGAGACGATGGCCTTGGCATAGCCTTCGCGTTGGGCTGCAAGGTCATCCGGCTCCATTGAGTAAGAAACGTCGACTGCGATGACGAGCTCGAGGTCTACGGCAGGGCGGCTGTCGCCCTGGGTCGCCGTTAGCGGCTGTGAGGCCGGCTCGGGACATGCCTGTGTCGATGTCAGGATCGCAATCAGGATCGATCCAATTGAGATCTGCCAACTCACGCTCGCCCTCCAGCCACCCATTCGTATCCTGACACGCGGAACGTGCAATCGGAAGGGTTGTCCGACTCATCATGGGCTGTTCTGGCCGCAACACGAATGACCCCGCCCGGGGGGACGGCCGGGCGGGGTCGGGGGCACGACACGGGGTGGATGAGGCGCCCGTGTCGGACGCGGGATCCACGTGGAGATCGGCCTCAGATACTCAGATCAGTAGCAGGTGCGAACGCGGCCGACGTACTGGCCGAAGGCGTTGTACTGCGCGACCCAGCCGCAGCGGTGGTAGCCGTGGTAATAGGGATCGTTGCTGGCGGCGATCGCGGAGCCGACGACGGCGGCGGTGGCGATGCCGGCACCGACACCCCAGACCCAGCCGGGCTGCTTGGCTTCGGCCGAGGTGGTGGTGGATGCGATGCTGCCGGCAACAGTGAGAGCAGCGAGAGCTGCGGCGGCAATCTTGGTCTTGATCGACATGTGAAACTCCATCCGGGGTTGAGGCGGTCCGTTGTGGCCCGCGTGCCCAGTTGGACGGAGGCTGCTCGCGTCCGGTTCGAAGACTGCAAATGCGCTCGCGAAGAATAGATCTTTCCTGAATGAATCCAGGAAGATGCCCCCTAGCCGAGGGGACCCTTGGCAAGCCTGTTCACGTCGAAGTTATCGACCTCACCCAGCAGCTCGCAGAACGCCGTCGCGCCCTGATCGAGCAGCTGCTCGCCCTTCTCTGGCTGCGCCAGCGTCGCGTTGCCGACGGCACCGCTGGTGTTGAGATCCTGCGCCTGCCAGGCGAACGGCGCCGGCCGCTGCGTCGACAGCCAGCGATATTGCTGCTCGATCGCGATGCTGCTCGCGGGAAAATCGGCGATCGCATCCTTGCGCACCTGATCCGGATAGCGCGCCAGCATGATCGAGGTCTCGACCGCGCCACCGTGAATGCCGTGCCGCACTTCATCGGCCGGGAACAATTTGTCCGCGCCCGAGAGCCGCGACCACGACGTCGTCACCACGAACAGCTTGTGATGCGCGCGCAGGTCCTGCGCAACCAGCATCATGGCTGCGCTATTGCCGCCATGGCTGGTGACGATGACGAGCTTCCTCACGCCGTGGCGTGCAACGTCCGCGCCGATCGCTGCCCATTTCCTCAGCGCGATTTCAGTCGGCAGCGTCTGCGTGCCGGGATAGTCGATATGTTCGGTGGAGATCCCGACCCGTTCGACCGGGAGGAAGCTCGCCGGAATGCTGGTGGGTAACAGCTGGCGCACACGTGCCAGATAGGCGTCCGCGATCAGCACGTCCGTCGTCAGCGGCAGATGCGGGCCGTGCTGCTCGGTTGCCGCCAGCGGCAGCACCGCGATCCAGCGCGACGCCTCGTCCGGGCTCGCATCAGCCCAGTCGATGTCGATCCAGTCGCGGGAGGGCGTCATCGAGGTTTCCTTGCTCGAATTTGTCACGTAATTTGCGGTTTGAGGGGATGCGGGCCCGGGCGGCTCGCATCCCCTGATGTCATGCGGTTCTATCGCGTTGCCTTCACCCGGACCAGTCGCGATTGGGCCAGCCACGATCGACGGAGTGCCAATATGACCCCCTTTCATCTGCGGCGAGCGTTAGTTGCGGGCTTGTTGGCCGCTCTTGCCTCCTTTGCGCCGGCGCGCGCCCAAACGCTCGACAAGGTCACCTTCGGCACCAACTGGGTCGCCGAGGCCGAGCATGGCGGCTTCTTCCAGGCGGTCGCCGACGGCACCTACAAGAAATACGGCCTCGACGTCACCATCGTCCCCGGCGGCCCGAACGAGAACAACCGGATGCTGCTGATCGCCGGCAAGATCGATTTCTTCATGGCCGCGAACACGCTGATGTCGTTCGATGCCGTCGCCAACAACGTTCCCGTCATCACCATCGCCGCGATTTTCCAGAAGGATCCGCAGGTGATGCTGACGCAGCCCGACGCCAAGGTCGCCAAGATCGAGGACCTCAAGCCGCTGACGCTGTTCGTCTCCAAGGAAGGCATGACCAGCTACTTCCAGTGGCTGAAATCCGAATACGGCTTCAGCGACAAGAACGTCCGCCCCTATAATTTCAATCCGCAGCCCTTCATCGCCAACCCGAAGAGCGCGATGCAGGGTTACGTCACCTCCGAGCCGTTTGCGGTGGAGAAGGCCGCCGGCTTCAAGCCCAATGTGCTGTTGCTCGCCGATTACGGCTTCAACACCTATTCGACGCTGATCGAAACCCGCCGCGAGAACGTCGAGAAGAAGCCCGACCTCGTGCAGCGCTTCGTCGATGCCTCCATGATCGGTTGGTACAATTACATGTACCGCGACAATTCCGCCGGCAATGCCCTGATCAAGCAGCTCAACCCGGAGATGACCGACGATCTCCTGGCCTATTCCGTCGCCAAGATGAAGGAGCACGGCATCGTCGATTCCGGCGACAGCTTGAAGAACGGCATCGGCGCAATGAGCGACGAGCGCTATGCCTCCTTCTTCAACAAGATGGTCAAGGCCGGGGTCGTGAAGGCGGATCTCGACTACCGCAAATCCTACACGCTGCGCTTCGTCAACAAGGGCGTCGGCGTCGAGCTGCGCCCGAACAAGCCGTAAATGTTGAGATCAGGCACGCCGGTGAGGCTGGCGCCCACCTCTCCCGAAGGGAGAGGTCGCATCGCATCGCCAGATGCGGTGCGGGTGAGGGGTAACGCTCCCTCGTTGGACCTGAGGCCCCTCACCCGGCGCTGCGCGCCGACCTCTCCCCGCTGGGGGGAGGTGACGTGCCCCGCCATGTTCAGCGCGTGATGACAGAGAGCAGAACCGCGCCCGCCGTCGAGGCCAGCCTGACGCATCTCGCCGTCAGCCTGCGTGGCGTGACGAAAACTTACGACAACGGCGTGATGGCGCTCGGCCCGTTCGACCTTGCCGTCCGCAAGGGCGAGTTCATCTCGCTGCTGGGACCCTCCGGCTGCGGCAAGTCGACGGTGTTGCGGCTGATCGCCGAGCTCAGCGCGCCGTCGTCGGGCACGGTGCGAGTGGCACGGCACGAGGGCGTGCCACAGCCAGGTCACGGCATCGGCTTCGTGTTTCAGGAGCCGACCCTGATGCCCTGGGCCAATGTCCGCGAGAACGTGCGCCTGCCGCTGAAGCTCGGCGGCGTGCCGAAGGCGGAGGGGCGCGCGCGTGCCGACGCGGCGCTGGCCAGCGTCGGCCTTGCTGATTTCGCCGATGCCTTTCCGCGAGAGCTCTCCGGCGGCATGAAGATGCGGGTGTCGCTGGCGCGTGCGCTTGTCACCGATCCCGATATCCTCCTGATGGACGAGCCGTTCGCCGCGCTCGACGAGATCACGCGCTTCCGCCTCAACAACGATCTGCTGGCGCTGTGGCGAGGCTTACGCAAGACCGTCATCTTCGTCACCCATTCGGTGTTCGAATCCGTCTATCTGTCGCAGCGCGTCGTCGTCATGACGGCGCGCCCCGGCCGCATCCAGGCCGACATCCGCATCGAGACGGTCGAGCCGCGGGGTGAGGAGTTTCGCACCTCGACGGCCTATTCCGATTATTGCCGACGCGTGTCGGCCGCGCTGGCGCCGTCCTATTCGGGGCAGTCGACGCTATGAACGCCCAAGCTCCCGTGCCCGCAAAATCGTCCGGCGCGCAACGCGCGATGCGCTTCGTGCTGCCCGTCATCGTCGTCGCAGCCGGCCTCTTTGCCTGGGAACTCGTGGTCCGCATCAGGGAGATCCCGCCTTACGTGCTGCCGGCGCCCTCCGTCATCCTGCTGACACTGATCAAGGACTGGGCGGTGCTGTCACAATCGCTGGCGACCACGCTTGTCACCACGCTCGAAGGTTTTGTCGCCGCCAGCATCGGCGGCATCGGGCTGGCGCTGCTGTTCAACCAATCGAAATGGGTGGAATATTCGCTGTTCCCCTATGCAATCGTGCTGCAGGTGACGCCTGTCATCGCGATCGCGCCGCTCTTGCTGATCTATCTGGAGCAGCAGACCGCGGTGGTCGTCTGCGCCTTCATCGTCGCCTTCTTCCCGGTGCTGTCGAACACCACGCTCGGGCTGAACTCGGTGGACCGCAACCTCGCCGGCCTGTTCCAGCTCTATGGCGCATCGAAGCCGCAAACCCTGCGCTTCCTCAAGCTGCCGGCGGCGCTGCCCTACATTCTCGGTGGCCTGCGCATCGCCGGCGGCCTGTCGCTGATCGGCGCGGTCGTGGCCGAGATCGCGGCCGGAACGGCCGGCGCCGGCTCCGGGCTCGCCTACAGGATCGCCGAGTCAGGCTATCGCTTGAACATACCCCGCATGTTTGCCGCGCTGCTTCTGTTGTCGCTGGCCGGGATTGTCATCTATGGGGTGCTGGCGCTAGTTTCCCACCTCGTTTTACGGCGCTGGCATGAGAGCGCGCTTGGAAAGGAAAACTGATGGCTGCCGGTTCGATTTCGTCCGAAAAGATCGACCTTCTGATCTATGGGCCGGTGCGGCCGATCCTCGAGAACGGGTTTTCCGATCATTTCGTCGTGCACAAGGCAGAGACGCGCGGCGATCTCGAGCGGCTGACGCCGGCGGTCCGCGACAAGATCCGCGGCGTCGCAGTGACCTACCACACCGTGCGTGCGGACAAGGACTCGCTGTCGCAGCTGCCGCAGCTGGAGATGGTGGCGAGCTTCGGCGTCGGCTACGACCACATCGATGCCAAATATGCGGCCGAGCACGGCATTATCGTGACCAACACGCCCGACGTCTTGACCGAGGAGGTCGCCGACGTCGCGATGGGCCTTCTGATCTCCACCTTGCGCGAGTTCATCAAGGCCGACCGCTATGTCCGCTCCGGGCTCTGGCAGACCCAGAACTATCCGCTCAGCGTC
The DNA here is from genome assembly GCF_020193585.1 of Bradyrhizobium sp. IC3195. Lineage (NCBI taxonomy): Bacteria > Pseudomonadati > Pseudomonadota > Alphaproteobacteria > Hyphomicrobiales > Nitrobacteraceae > Bradyrhizobium > Bradyrhizobium sp. IC3195. Next base: position 24,749 of record NZ_JADYVG010000023.1, read on the forward strand.
GGCTCGCTGCGCGACCGCAAGGTCGGCATCGTCGGCATGGGCCGGATCGGCCAGGCCATCGCGCGCCGGTTAGCTGCCTCGCTGGTGCCGGTGGTCTACCACTCCCGCAATCCCTCCAAGGACGTCTCGTACAAGCACTATCCTGACCTGATCGAGATGGCGAAAGCGGTCGACACGCTTGTTGTGATCGTGCCCGGCGGTGCCAGCACCAACAAGATGATCAATGAAGAGGTGCTCAAGGCGCTCGGCCCGCGCGGCGTGCTGGTCAACGTCGCCCGCGGCTCGGTGATCGACGAGCCGGCGCTGATCCAGGCGCTGAAATCCGGCACCATTCTCGCCGCCGGGCTCGACGTGTTCGCGGCCGAGCCGAACGTGCCCGACGAGCTCAAGACCATGCAGAACGTCGTGCTGCTGCCGCATATCGGCTCGGCCTCGGTGGTGACGCGCAACGCCATGGACCAGCTCGTGGTCGACAATCTCAAGGCCTGGTTCGCCGGCAAGGCGCCGCTGACGCCGGTTGCGGAAACGCCGGTCAAGGGACGCTGATGATCGCTCGTCGCCTTCTCGCATATGTCGTTGCGGCCTGCCTGGCCGCGATCGGCGCCGTCGCGGCCTCCTTGGCCGCGATCGGCATCGCGCATGCGCAGGATGCGGCGAGCCTGAAGAAGCAGATGCCCGGACAATGGGAGCTCTCGACCACCGAGCGCAGCAAGACCTGCGTCGTCACGCTGAAGGCTGACGCCGCAGGCCAGGGTTTCAAGCTGGAGCTGGAGCCGTCCTGCAAGACCGCGCTGCCCTTCACCAAGGACATCGTGGCCTGGAGCGTGAGGGGCCTCGACATCGTGCGCCTGCAGGATGCGACCGGCGAAGCCGTGATCGACTTCACCGAGGTCGAGGCCGGCATCTTCGAGGGCCTGCGCCAGGGCGAGGGCGTCTACATCCTGCAGGATCTCGCCGCCGCGCGCTCGATGGCGAAGTCAATGGACCAGATGATCGGCGATTGGTCGATGGTGCGCCGCAACGGCCAGCCGGTGTGCGGGCTGACGCTGACCAACACCGAGGCTGATGCGGACAATTTCCAGGTTTTCCTCAAGCCGAGATGCGACGCCACGATCGCGCAGTTCAACCCGACGCAATGGCGCCTCGAGCGCGGCCAGATCATCCTGATGTCGAAATCCGGCGAAGCCTGGCAGTTCGAGGCCGACGACAACGCGCAGTGGCGCCGCGTCCCCGACACCGCCGATCCCCTGATCATGCTGAGGCAGTAGGGCGTCGGCCGAGACCGCTAAGGCGGTGCGGCGTTTGGTCGTGCCCTGACGGGACGAACTCGGATGGGCCAAAAATCGCCTTGACCCCGGAATATTGCCGGCTCGAACTTTTCTCGCATCTGGAGAGACCAAGACAGGAATCGTTCAAACTCGATCGGGCTTTGACATGAAATTCGTTGCCCTGGCCTTTTCGTGCCTTCTGCTTGTCGCGACGCCCGCCAGCGCGAATGACAGCCGCACCTTCAATGCGATGGTCGCGTTGGCCAATCGCGGAGATGCGGAGGCGCAATATCATGTCGGCATGATGCACAATAACGGCATCGGCACACAGCAGGACCGCAGCCAGGCATTCGAGTGGTTTCAAAAATCGGCTGCGGCCAACGATCCGCTCGGAGCCTACAAGCTCGGCTGTTATTATGACGGGCAAGGCGTGGGCGTCGTCGCAACAAATCCGGATCAGGCATTGAAGTACAAGCTTGTGTCCGCCAAGGCCGGCTACGCGCGTGCCCAGCACGACGTCGCTCTCATGTATGACCGACAAGGGAATTCGGAAGAAGCGCTGAAATGGTGGAAGATGGCGGGCGACCAGGGTCTCCCCAGCGCCCTCTTCAGCCTGTCCCGCGCATATTCCGCAGGAAAGGGCACGCCGAGGGACCTGTCCCTGTCGTATGCCTATTTCAAGCTCTCGAAGGTGGCGCCGGCCAAGAACGTGAACGAGATGGCTTCCCTGTTGTCCAAGCCTGAGCTCGAGAAGGCCGAGAAAATGGTTGCCGAATGGAAGCCGCAACCGACCGCCCTGACGCTGAAGGCATTCGCCGGCATCACGGCCGCGGAAGACCATTTGAAAGCCGCCAAGAACCAGGCGTTCTGATCGTCTAGATCAACCGCAACCCCCTCAAGCTCGCATGCCCGTTCTTGCCGACGATGATGTGGTCGTGCACGGCAATCCCGAGCGGTTTTGCGATGTCGATGATCGCCCTGGTCATCTGGATGTCGGCCTGCGAGGGCGAGGGATCGCCGCTGGGGTGGTTGTGCACCAGGATCAGCGCGGTCGCGGACAGCTCGAGCGCGCGCTTGATCACCTCGCGCGGGTAGACCGGGGTGTGGTCGACCGTGCCGGTCTGCTGCACCTCGTCGGAGATCAGCTGGTTGCGCTTGTCGAGGAAGAGCAGGCGGAATTGCTCCTTGTCGGCAAACGCCATGCTTGTGCGGCAATAGGCGATCACCTCGTTCCAGGATGACAGCGCGTTGCGGCTGTTGACCTCGCCCTTGGCAACGCGATGCGCGGCCGCGGCGATCAGCTTGAGCTGGTTGATCGCGGACTCGCCGACCCCCTCGACCTCCCGCAAGCGCGCCACTGGCGCATGCACGACCTCGGCGAACGAGCCGAAGGTCTTGATCAGCGTCTTCGCCAGCGGCTTGGTGTCGCGCCGCGGCAGCGCGGCAAACAGCGCCATCTCGAGCAGCTCGTAATCGCTGAGCGCATCCGCGCCCGCGCTATAGAAGCGCTCGCGCAGCCGCTCGCGATGGCCGTGATAGTGCGGCGTGTCGTCAGGTCTGCTCTTGTCGTGGTCCGGCTTGGCGGGCATCGGCCGCCAGCATTGCCGGGGATGGTGGTTTTTGCAACCGTCAATTGCGCGCGCCTTGCATAGGTGCGCTTCCGGCATGAAGCGGATGATGATCAGCCGACCGTTTTTCCCGCCCTTCGTCTCAGCTGGCGATCATGGGCCCTGGTGACGCCAGAAGCTATCGTTGGGCACGACGCCTGCGGGATCGGCAGCCAGGTCCGGCCTGATACGATCGAGGAAGTACATCGGGGTGGGCCCCTTGCCCTTCACCTCGATGCTGCCGCGCGGTTCGCAGGTGAAGCGCGCTTTGACCAGGTTCCAGGTCGCCTCGGCAATGTTGATCCGTCCGGGATCGGCGGCCGCCTGCAGACGCGCGGCGACGTTCACCGCGTTGCCCCAGATATCGTAGCTGAACTTGCGCGTTCCGACGACGCCAGCGATGACCGGGCCGGTGTTGATGCCGATTCGCGCCATCCAGAGCGGCAGCCTCAGCCGTTCGCGCTGACGGTTCGCCTTGGCGAGCAGGTCCTGAATCTCGAGCGCCGCCAGCGCGGCATCGACAGCGTGCGTCCGGTTGATCTCGGGCAGGCCGCCGGCACAGAGATAGGCATCGCCGATGGTCTTTATCTTTTCGAGCCGATGGCGCGCAATGATCTCGTCGAACGTGCTGTAGTACTCGTCGAGCTGGTGCACGACCTGCGCCGGCTCGATCGCCTCGACGTGCCGGGTGAAGTCGGCGAAATCGACGAAGAGGATGCTGACCGACTGGTAGAAGCGCGGCCGTACCTTCGCGTTGGCCTTGAGCTCCTCGGCGATCGCAGGGGGGAGGATGTTGAGCAGGAGCGCATCTGATTTGCTCCGCTCCGCCTCCGCCATTGCGCGCGCCTTGTCGAGCTCGGCCAGCATCTCGTCGCGCTCGCGGAGTCTACGTCTGAGCTCGAGCTGAGCCACGGCCTGACGCGAGATCCGCCGCACTGCTTCTTGCTGCTCGAAGCTGAGCTCGCGCGGCTCGAAATCGATGACGCACAGCGTTCCGAGCGCGTATCCCTCCTCGCTGATCAGCGGCATGCCGCAATAGAAGCGCAGCCCGAACTCGCCGGCGACCAACGGCGAATCGCTGAACCTCGGATCCTTCGTGAGGTCAGGCACATACATGAGATCGTCATGGCAGATCGTCGCCTGGCAGATCGAGATCTCCTTGGGCACGTGCGTAAGGTCAGGCGGCAGGCCGCACTTGGCCTTGAGCCATTGTCGCTTGTCGTCGAGGAAGGTCAGCAGCCCGGCGCTGCAGCCGCAGATCTGCGCCGCCAGGTCCGCCAGTTCATCATAGGCGATCTCCGGCGGCGTATCGAGAATGCGATAGGTTTCGAGGGCTTGCTGCCGCGCCTGCTCGTTGTCCGGCAGGTAGATCTTCATGTCGTCCGCCACCGCTCGACAGAACCCGCCATGACCATATCTCCATGCCCAGTCAAGACGCCTGCATTAGAACACTGGAGGCGGATCATGGAAAGGTGCGACTCCCTGCGCAGTCAGCGAAACCGACGTGATTGTGGTCATGCTTTTCCTATCATGCACGTGCTTTCACCTCGACGTAGGCCGCCTGTTGCCCGTCGCGTGCGTCTCAGCGCTGTTCTGGGGGGCCTTCTGGCGAAGGCAAGATCTGGGACGATCAACCGAGACCCGGACTCGGGCCTAGGTCAGTAAGCGCGTCCTCGACGCGTCGGTGCGCAAAGGCAGAATCGCCACCCGCCAAAGGGGGCCGCCGCTAGCAATAGCTGACGCACCGGGCTCACCCGATCTGCTTCTCGCCGTGCCGCGCCGATAGCGTGAAGATCTCGACGCCGGTCGCCGTCACGCCGACCGAGTGCTCGAACTGCGCCGACAGCGAGCGGTCGCGGGTCACCGCGGTCCAGCCGTCGGACAGGATCTTCACGTGCGGCTTGCCGAGATTGATCATCGGCTCGATGGTGAAGAACATGCCGGGCTTGAGCTGCACGCCCTCGCCGGGCCGGCCGATATGGATGATGTTCGGCTCGTCGTGGAACATGCGCCCCAAACCATGGCCGCAGAAATCGCGCACCACGCTCATGCCCTGCGGCTCGACGAAGCTCTGGATGGCATGGCCGATGTCGCCGGTGGTGGCGCCGGGCTTCACCGCGGCGATGCCGCGCATCATGGCTTCATAGGTCACCTCGATCAGCCGCTCCGCCTTGCGGGCGATTGGGCCGATCGCATACATCCGGCTGGAATCGCCATACCAGCCGTCGACGATGAAGGTGACGTCGATGTTGACGATGTCACCCTCCTTCAGCGGACGGTCGCCGGGCATGCCGTGGCAGACAACATGGTTGAGCGAGGTGCAGGTCGAGTAGCGGTAGCCGCGATACATCAGCGTCGCCGGATAGGCACCATGGCTGAAGGCGAAGTCGCGGACGAATTCGTCGATTCTGGAGGTCGGCACGCCCGGCCCGACGATGTCGGTGAGCTCGTCCAGGCACCTGGCCACCAGCGCGCCCGCCTTGCGCATGCCGGCAAAGGCGGCAGGCCCGTGCAGCTTGATCTGTCCGGTCTTGCGCAGGGAGGTCTCGGTGGCGTCGACGTAGCTCATGCGTGTCAGGTCTTCTCGGGCTGATCTCGATATCGGCGGAAAGGCTTGATTTCACGCCCCAATTTAATGATTGGCGGCCTTCATGCAAGCCGAGCCAAGCGTTTTCGAGCGAAGTGGCTACCGGTTCGCGTGAAGAAAACGCGTCAAAACAAGAGCCCTACCAGCCTTGGCTTACGAAAGCGTCTTAATTCGGGACTTCCACGGCGGTTTCCACCGGCAGGGCGCCGCCGCGGATACGGATTTCGCGGACGGGATAGGGAACCCGGATGCCCTCGCGCTTGAAGGCGTCCCATAGCTCCAGCATCACGTCGCTCTTGACCTTGTCCATGCCGTCGGGGTCGGCGATCCAGAAGGTCAGCGAGAACTTCATCCCGGCTTCCGCGAACTCGGTCAGGAGACAGGTCGGCGGCTTGCCCTTCTGCGCGCGCGGATGAGCGGCGGCGGTCTCGGCGGCGAGCGTACAAACCAGCTTGGGGTCGGCGTCGTAATTGGTGCCGAAGGCGATCTTCACCAGCGTGTTCTTGTCGGTATAGGTCCAGTTGACGACCTTCTGCGTCACCAGATCCTCGTTCGGGACCAGGAATTCGCGCCCGTCTCCGGCAGCGACGGAAATATAGCGCGTCTTCATCGCGCTGATGCGGCCGGTATTGTCGCCGATGGTGACGAGATCGCCGGGCTTCACCGACTTGTCGGCGAGCAGGATGATGCCCGAGATGAAATTGGCGACGATCTTCTGCAGGCCGATACCGATGCCGACGCCGACCGCGCCCGAGAACACCGCGAGCGCCGACAGGTCGATTCCGACCGCGCCGAGCGCGATCACGATGGCGACCGTGAGCAGCCCGATGCGGATGATCTTGACCAGCAGCACCTGCACCGACGGCGTCAGGTCGGTGGTCGAATTGATCCGGCTCTCGGCGAAATTGCTGGCGATGTTGGTGAGCCAGAGCGCGATCAGCAGCAGCGCGCCGGCCTTCAGCGCCAGGAGGGGGGTCAGCCTGAGGCCGCCGAGCACGATCGCGAAGGAATCCAATAGGTCGACCGTCGCATCGAGCTGGCCGACGATGGAGAGCGCGGCGATGAACCATGCCGTGATCGACACCAGCTTGACGATGAAGGCGTTGCGCAGCACCGAGGTCACGAGCCGGATCACCAGCCAGGCGAAACCCAGCTTGGCTGCGACCATCAGCAGATAGGAGCGGCTCGGCCAGGTCGCGTGATACATCACCACGCGCGAGACGATCACGAGCAGCGTGAACACCGCCGTCGAGGCGCTGGCGACCATGACCCGGACGAAATGCCGGAGCGGCAGCGGCCAGCGCATCGCCAGCGAGGTCAGGTCGACACGGCTGCGAATAGCGGCCTCCGCGGCATAGGCGATGCCGGCGGCGGCCAGGATGAGGCCGAATTGCAGGTAGAACCAGGGTGAGGAGAATTCTGCCCCGACGCTGCGTGCGGTGGTCTGCACGAGCTCCATGAAGTCTTTGAGGTCCATGTCCATCGGGTCTCGTCGGCAAGCGGGGAGGAATTGATTCGAGGGCGCCGGACAATCCCACAAAGGACGCGGCCGGGCCATCGATACACCGTGAAGTGAAGCGCGTTAAGGCCGTAAAACACGGGCAGATTGCCGCGAAGCGCGAAAATGGGTTGGCGCGCGAGTCCACCAACGATAAGGATGAAATTCCAGCGATTTTTTACCCGGAAGGTGGATGGCCTCTCTCGATTCCGTCAGTCTCGCCATATTGCTCGGCGCCGTCCTCGTCATGGCCGGCATCCTCTCCAGCTTGCTGGCGCTGCGCTTCGGCGCGCCCTTGCTGCTCGTCTTCCTCATCATCGGCATGCTCGCCGGCGATTCCGGCCCAGGTCAGCTTCAGTTCGACGACGTCCGCACCACCTATCTGGTCGGCTCCGTCGCGCTCGCCCTGATCCTGTTCGACGGCGGCCTGCGCACGCGCTTTGCCAGCATCCGCACCGTGCTTGCGCCGTCCGTGGTGCTCGCGACAGTCGGCGTGCTGCTGACCGCGCTGGTCACGGCGCCGTTCGCCAAATATGCGCTCGACCTCAACTGGTCGGAGTCGCTGCTGGTCGGGGCGGTGGTGGCCTCGACCGACGCTGCCGCCGTATTCCTGCTGGTGCACACCCAGGGCCTGCGTCTGCGCCCGCGCGTCGGCGCGACGCTGGAGGCCGAATCCGGCACCAACGATCCCTTCGCGATCTTCCTCACCTTGATGCTGGTGGAATACATATCGCTGGGATCGAGCTCGCCCGGCCATGTGCTGATGGAGTTCATCCAGGAGGCGGTGCTGGGTGCCGTCGTCGGCGTGCTCGGCGGCCGCCTCGTCGTCATCGCGCTCAACAAGGTCGCCCTGCCGCAGGGCCTGCATGCGCCCTTCGTGACCACGGCCGCGCTCGTGATCTTCGGCGGCTCGCAGATCATGCACGCCTCCGGCTTCCTCGCGGTCTATCTCGCCGGCATCATCATCGGCAACCGGCCGACCCGCGCGCATAATTCGGTGGTGACGTTCCTCGACGCCGCGACCTGGCTGGCGCAGATCGTGATGTTCGTGCTGCTCGGCCTTCTGGTCTCGCCGAGTCGGTTGGGTTCCAGCGTGCTGCCAGCGGTCGCCGTCGCGCTCGTCTTGATGCTGGTGGCGCGCCCGCTCGCGGTGTTCGTGTGCCTGTCGCCGTTCCGCTTCAACTGGCGTGAGAAGATTTTCATCGCCTGGACGGGCCTCCGCGGTGCGGTCGCGATCTTCCTGGCCTCGATCCCGATGCTGGTCGGGTTGCCCAAGGCCTATCTCTATTTCGACGTGGCCTTTGTCGTCGTCATCATCTCGCTTCTGCTGCAAGGCTGGACCCTGGCGCCGGCCGCGCGCAAGCTGCACGTGGCGCTGCCCCGTGCCGACCGCGGCCCCCGCCGCGTCGAGCTCGATCTGCCCGGCCAGCTCGAGCAGCAGCTGGTCGGCTATCCGGTGCGGCCCAAGAGCCTGTATTTCCGCCGCGGCCTGATCCCGTCCTGGTCCAAGCCGACACTGGTGATCCGCAACGAGCACATCCTGATGCCGACGGAGGCCGATCCAATCGCACCGGGCGACTACATCTATCTGCTGGCGCCGCCGGAAAAGGCCGAAGCGCTGGACCGTTTCTTCGTCGACATGCAGCCGAGCACCGCGCCCGATCCGCATCTGCTCGGCGACTTCATGGTCTCCGGCGAGCACACGCTCGCCGAGCTCGCCGCGATCTACGGTGTGAAGGTCGGCGAGGACGACGGCAAGCTGACCCTGGCAGATTATTTCGACGTCCATCTCGACCACGCGCCGAAAGAGGGCGCCGAGCTGCCGCTGGACGAGATCGTGCTGGTCGCACGATCAATCTCCGGCGGCCGCGTCAACGTCGTCGGCCTGCGTCTGCCGGAAGAAGACGAAACGCCGCCGCCGCTGACCCGCGCGCAGGCGGTGAGAAAGAAGCTCGCCGATGTCTGGACTTCGGTCGCCGGAGTTTGACTTGCGAAGAGGAACTGCCACCAAATCGCCGCAACCGCCGAAGTTTTGCGCGGCTTCGTGACATCCGGATCCGGAACGCTCCGCATTGCCTCTCGTTCTAAGCTGTATAGAAGTTTGGACTGACAGGAGTACGCCAATGCGAAAGTTCGCCCTTCCGATCGCGACTGTCCTCGTGCTGGGCGCAGCGGCGCCGGCTATGGCCTACGACACCGGCGATCAGATCTCGATGCAGGTTGCGCTTGACGTCGCGACCGATCTTGGCGTTGCGACGGTGTCGCACACGAACTTCCTCGGCGACGAATGGCAGATTGAGGGCCGCGACCGCGCCGGCCGCTGGATCGAGGTCGATGTGGATGCCCGGACCGGCGAAGTGCGAAACGTCGACCGCGGCTGGTAGGGGGGTTGGCCCGATCACGTCAGCACCTTCACCCCGCCGAACGACGTCACCCGTCCCTGCTTCAGCATCACGATCTGCGTCGCGAGCTGGCGCAGCTCGGCGACGTCGTGGCTGACATAGACCATCGGCACATTGGCCTCGTCGCGCAGTCGCACCAGGTAGGGCAGGATCTCGAGCTTGCGGCCCTCGTCGAGCGCGCCGAGCGGCTCGTCGAGCAGCAGGAGGCGCGGCTTCGACAGCAGCGCGCGGCCGAGCGCGACGCGCTGGCGCTCGCCGCCGGACAGCTTCCCGGGACGGCGATCCCTGAGCGCGCCGATGTCGAGCAGGTCGATGATGCGCTTGTGCTGCGCCGGATCGGGCGCAAGCCCGTTCATTCGCCGTCCGTAGTCGAGGTTCTGCGCCACGCTCAGATGCGGAAACAGCCGCGCATCTTGGAACACGTAGCCGATGCGGCGGCGGTAAGTGGGCACGTGAATGCCGGCCGCGGTGTCGTCGACGATCTCGCCGTCGATCGCGATGGTGCCGCGATCGGGCCGCAGCAGGCCGGCGATCATGTTGACCAGCGAGCTCTTGCCGGCGCCCGAGGCGCCGAACAGCCCGATGACGCGCCCCTCGCTGCTGAAGGAAGCGGACAGCGAGAATTCACCCAGCTGTTTTTCGACGTCGACGCGCAGCATGGTCAATTCCCGTGCAGCCGCTGCGTGGCGCGGCGGGCGAACCATTCGGCCGCGATCAGCGCACCGATCGCGAGCACGATCGAGACGATCACGAGCCTTCCCGCAGCGGCATCGCCGTCCGGCGTCTGGATCAGCGAATAGATCGCGGACGAAATCGTCTGGGTCTCTCCTGGAATGTTGGAGACGAAGGTGATGGTGGCGCCGAACTCGCCGATCGCCTTGGCAAAGCCCAGCACCATGCCGGCGAGCACGCCCGGCAGCGCCAGCGGCAGCGTCACCGTGAAGAACACTTTCCACGGCGCTGCGCCGAGCGTCTCCGCAGCCTGCTCGAGCCGGCGGTCGATCGCCTCGATCGACAGCCGCATCGGCCGCACCAGCAGCGGAAACGCCATCACGCCGCAGGCGAGCGCGGCACCGGTCCAGCGGAACGCGAAGACGATGCCGAGATGGTCGGCGAGAAAGCTGCCGACGAGACCGCGCCGGCCGAAGGTGAGTAGCAGCAGATAGCCGGTGACGACGGGTGGTAGCACCAGGGGCAGGTGCACGAGTGCGTCGAGCACCGACTTGCCCCAGAAATCACGCCGCGCGAGCAGCCACGCCAGCGCAATGCCGAACGGCGTCGCGACCAGCGTGGCAATGACGGCGACCCTGAGCGAAAGCAGGATCGCCGTCCATTCGGCGGGAGAGATGTCGAACATCAAGTCGTCATATCAGGTCGCAGAAACAGGTTGCAAAATCAGGTTTGCAGGAATCAGGTCGCAACAATCAGGTTGTGGGGCTGATCAGGAACTTGAAGCCGTATTTTTCCAAGATGGCCTTGGCCGCCGCCGAGCGCAGGAAGGCGAGATAGCCGTTCGCCTCCGGCTTGGCGGTGCTGGTCGCCGCGACCGGATAGATGATCGCAGGATGCGAATCCGGCGGGAAGGTCCCGACGATCTTCACGCCCGGCTCGACCTTGGCGTCGGTGGAATAGACGATGCCGAGCACGGCCTCGCCGCGCGCGACCAGCGTCAGCGCGGCGCGCACGCTCTCGGCCATGGCGAATTTCGGCTCCGCGGCCTGCCAGGCCCCGAGCTTTTCCAGCGCCGCCTTGGCATATTTGCCTGCAGGGACCGACTTGACGTCACCGGTCGCGATCCTGCCGTCGCCGGCGAGCTTGGCGAGATCGAAACCTGGCGCGATCGTCACACTGTCGATCTTGGAATCCTTCGGCGCGATCAGCGCGATGCTGTTGCCGAGCAGATTCACTCTGGAAGGCTCGTTGATGGTCTTCTTGGCGATCGCGTAGTCCATCCAGTCGGTGTCGGCCGAGACGAACACGTCGGCCGGCGCGCCCTGCTCGATCTGCTTGGCCAGCACCGAGCTAGCGGCGTAGCTGACGCTGAACTTGACCCCGGTCCTGGCGGTGTAGGCGGCGTCGATCTCGTCCAGCGCGTTCTTCATCGAGGCGGCGGCGAACACGGTGATGGTCTTGTCCTCGGCCGCGGCGGGCGCGACGGCCGTGCTGGCGAGAATGAAGGCGGTGAAAAGTCCTGATAGACGAAACATGGATGCGCTCCGTGCGGGCTCGCGCGCGCAAGGTTGCACGCGCGAAATCTGGCGTTGGCTGGTCAGATGCGACGGGCGGACGCGCTGTTCCACGGTCCCCTAGCGACGGCTTACGGCCGGCGGGGATATCGCAGTGCAAACATAGCAGGCCGTGGCCGCAGGTCAAAGCCGGCCGTTTGTCGGCCAGCTTCTATCGGGCCGGCGAGTTCGTCGTCCCGGGGGGCGCGTAGCGCGAGCCCGGGATCCATAACCACAGGATTGCGTTGGGCGAAGACTCGGAGTGACCTGCTTCGCGCAAGTATCACTCCCTGTGGTTATGGGTCCCGGGCTCGCTGCGCGCCCCCGGGACGACGTCCGCGGGCGAGCCCTTACGGCTTCGCATCCCCTGCATGCAGCACCGCCTTGCAGGTTGCCGGCATCTGCGCGAGCGTCATCGGCGGCTTCGGCTTGGGCGGCTCGGGCGGCGGCTTGGGGTGCAGCACCGCATCGGAGAACCAATAGGCGAGATCGGCGGGCTTGCAGCCTTCGTCCTCGGCCTGTGACGGCTGGCCCTCGCATTCGCCGGCCCCGGCCGGGCAGTGCATGCGGATGTGGAAGTGGTAGTCGTGGCCCCACCAGGGGCGGATCTTCGACAGCCAGGCGCGGTCGCCCTTGGCCTCGCGGCACAGCGCCTTCTTGATCGCGGCGTTGACGAAGATGCGCTGCACGGCGGGCTCTCGCGCCGCGGCGCGCAGCACCAGGACGTGGCCTGGCGTGAACACCTTGGGGTCGATGTCGAGCCGGTCCTGGCGCACCATCATCACCGCCGACATTTCCTCGCGCTCCTCGCGCGAGAGCCGGCGGTCCGGCATCGGCGTCAGCCAGATGTCGGCGTCGAGACCGATCTGGTGGCTGGCATGGCCTGACAGCGCCGGCCCGCCGCGCGGCTGGGCGATGTCGCCGACCAGGATGCCGGGCCAGCCTGCGTCCTTGTGCGCCTTCGCGGCAAGCCGCCTGATCAGCGCGATCATGTCGGGATGACCGTAGCTGCGATTGCGCGACAGCCGCATCACCTGCCAATTGTCGCCGTTGACCGGCATCTGCGCGGCGCCGCCGATGCAGCCCCTGGTGTAGGAGCCGATGACGTGGGCCGGCCCCTTCGATGGCAGCAGCTTGCGCGCGAACAATTCCTTGGCGGCGAGATCGGGGTCGTTGGGATTGGCGAGCGGCGGCAGCGGCTTCGGGTTGATGCTGCCACGGTCCTGGGCCAGCGCGCCACCGGCGCCCAGGCAGACGAACGAGAGCAGGAGGAGGGTGATGCCGCGGCGACTCATGCTGACGCTCTTATAACCCAATGCTGCACCAGGGTTAAGAACGAGGCGACGAGCCCGCCGCCGGCTCATCGCAGCGCGCCCCGAATCGCGTCTCGACCCGCCGTTTCTTAAGGGTGTAATAACCGTATCCTGCATTGACCAAAATTCGTGCGCGGCGCGCAGAAAATTCTGCGGTTCGCATGCAATCGCGCGCAATTTCGGAACCGATTCAGGCGCGCGCGCAGTTTTGCGCCAGATCGCTCATTGATTGCGGGCGCCGCACTCAGTCTGATGGCGCCTGCCGCCGCCCGCCACGCCGCGCAAACAGGCAATATGCGCCCCGCGCGCGGACCGCGGCTGGCTAAGATTACATTTTTTTCAGACACTTGCCTCAAAACTTGCGACCGCTGGACGCGACTGGGACGAGTGAAGTTGAGTTTGGGGTCTCTAAAAACAAGAAAGCGAAAGCAAAGCACGCTTGCCCGCGCCGGCCAAAAGGCGCGCAAGCCGCGCTTCGCGTGCGCGCACCGTGCCCTTTCCGAACACGACGAAATCCTGCGCAGCCGTGCCGAGGCGGAAGCCGCGATCGCGGAGGCGCGCAAGTCGCATGAGCGCCTGCGCCAGGCCATCGACATCCTGCCGCAGGGCATCGTGTTTCTCGACGCCGAAGGCCGCTACGTCCTCTGGAACAAGAAATACGCCGAGATCTACAGCAAGACCGCCGATCTGTTCGAGGAAGGCGCGCGGCTCGAGGACACGCTGCGTATCGGCGTCGCCCGCGGCGACTATCCCGAGGCCATCGGCAATGAAGAAGCCTGGATCGCCGAGCGCCTGCAAAAGCTCTACAAGCCCGGCGCGCGCCACGAGCAGAAGCTGTCGGACGGCCGCGTCATCCTGATCGACGAGCGCTTGACCGATGACGGCGGCGTCGTCGGCCTGCGCGTCGATATCACCGAGCTCAAGCAGCGCGAGGCCTCGTTTCGCCTGCTGTTCGACAGCAATCCCGTGCCCATGATCGTCTGCGCGCTGGACGACGAGCGCATCCTCGGCGTCAACGATGCCGCGGTCGCGCATTATGGCTACAGCCGCGCCGAGTTCGAGCGATTGAAGATCCGGTCCTTGCAGGCATTCGAAAGCGTGCCGCCCTGGACCGTCGATGGGACCGGCGAGGATCAGGCCGGCCGCACCTGGAAGCACGTCAAGGCCGACGGTGGGCTGATCGATCTTGCGATCTATTCCCGCGAACTGACCTATGCCGAGCGGCCTGCGGTGCTGCTCGCGCTGATGGACATCACCGAGCGCAAGCGCGCGGAGGCGCGGCTCGCCTTCATGGCCCAGCATGACGGGCTGACCGGTCTGCCCAATCGCAGCCTGCTGCGGCAGCAGATGGACGAGATGCTGCTGCACACGCGCCGCGGCTCCGAGAAGGTCGCGCTGCTGATACTAGGGCTCGACAATTTCAAGGCGGTCAACGACACGCTGGGGCACGCGGTCGGCGACAAGCTGCTGCGCGGCGTCGCCAAGCGGCTGCGTTCCACCTTGCGCGACGAGGATGGGCTGGCCCGGCTCAATTCCGATGAGTTCGCGGTTCTGCAGAGCGGATTGGCTCGGCCGGAAGATGCGGTGGGTCTCGCAAAACGCCTCCTTGCGGCCATTGCCGATCCCTATCTGCTCGACGGTCATTCCGTGGTGATCGGCGCCTCGATCGGCATTGCGATGGCGCCCGGCGACGGCGAGGATTCCGAAAAGCTGCTCAAGAGCGCCGACATGGCGCTGTCGCGCGCCAAGCTGGATGCGCGCGGCAGCTTCGCCTTCTTCGAGGCCGCGCTCGATGCGAAGGCGCAGAGCCGCCGCAAGATCGAGGTCGAGCTGCGCGATGCGATCCAGAATGACGTGCTGCGGCCGTACTACCAGCCGCTGATCGATCTCCAGAGCGGCCGCATCACCGGCTTCGAGGCGCTGGTGCGCTGGCCGCATGCCGAGCGCGGCATGGTGTCGCCGGCCGAGTTCATTCCGGTCGCCGAAGACACCGGCCTGATCAATCCGCTCGGCGGGCTGATGCTGCGCCGGGCCTGCCTCGACGCCGCGGCCTGGCCCGACGACGTCCGCGTCGCCGTCAACCTGTCGCCGCTCCAGTTCCGCAGTGGCAATCTGCTCTCGATGGTCACTGACGCGCTGAAACATTCCGGCCTGCCGCCGCGCCGGCTCGAGCTCGAGATCACCGAGACGCTGCTGCTGGAGAAG
Organism: Bradyrhizobium sp. IC3195; assembly: GCF_020193585.1. Taxonomy (NCBI): domain Bacteria; kingdom Pseudomonadati; phylum Pseudomonadota; class Alphaproteobacteria; order Hyphomicrobiales; family Nitrobacteraceae; genus Bradyrhizobium; species Bradyrhizobium sp. IC3195. The sequence continues at coordinate 39,854 of NZ_JADYVG010000023.1, forward strand.
AGCGCGCAGGTGCTGGCGACGTTGCATGCGCTGCGCGCGCTCGGCGTGCGCATCTCCATGGACGATTTCGGCACCGGCTATTCCAGCCTCAGCTACCTACGCAGCTTCCCGTTCGACAAGATCAAGATCGATCAGTCCTTCGTGCGCGATCTCGCGGCCAACCGCGAGGCCCAGGCGATCATCCGCTCCATCGTCAGCCTCGGCAAGGGCCTTGGCGTCACCATCACCGCCGAAGGCGTCGAGACCGAAGCCGAGCTCAGCTGCCTCCGCGCCGAAGGCTGCCATGAGGGCCAGGGCTTCCTGTTCAGCAAGGCCCGGCCGAATGCGGAGATCGTCAGCCTGCTGGCCGCACAGCGCGGCATCGACGGCGACGAGGACGCCGCGCTGGTGGCGTGACCGCTCGCCTCCACGATATCTAAGAACGTACCGCTTCGCCCATCGGCCTCTCCCGCCTTGCCCGGCGCCAGCAGCCTTGATCTGCCTCAACAACGAGGCCAAAGGCCGGGGCGCATGACAGCGCGGCGTCGGTCAATTTCCGTTTGGAGGTTCGGACGGATAACGGCCCGGGCGCGCCACCCGTAAATTTCCCAAGTGCGGACCGTCAGCTGCCGTCGTTAAGTCGTGCGGTCGTGGGGTCGCACCATGAAGACACCGAAGCCGAAGCAATGGGCCGAGCAGGAGGTTCGACGGCTGGTCACGCTGGCCCGGCAGGGCATTGGGGTATCGAAGATTGCCGCCGAACTGGGCCGCCACGCCGGATCGGTCAGGCGAATGGCGCGAGCGAAAGGAATATTGTTGAAGAAATAGTCGCCGGTAGGGCAGGCGCTGCCTGATCGACGAGGCGCGTGGACGGCGCCCTACAGCCCGAAGCCTCGGCCGATGTCCCGCACAAGGCTGGGCGCAGCCTCAGTATTGCGACCATGGGAGAGCGCTCGATCGAGCCGAGACAAGATGCCTTTTCCGAAGAGCGCTATAGCGATGCTTCTGAGCATGGTTGTGGATCGGGTTTGAACGATGCTGCGAAAGTTCAAAACGGCCCCAGCCGCAGGATGGGGTAACAGCCGGGGCCGGCATTCCCATTCCAATGTGCCGCATCGGCGGTGGGCGGCACTCTTCAGGTTAGGCACACAGAAGCTAACAAATTATTCTGTTTCGCTCTCACCTCGCGTCGGCCGTGGCCGATTGTATCATAGCGTGCTCACGGTGAAGCGGTGAGCGAACCGAGCAATGGTCGACATGCTCGAGCGGCGCATCATTGGCCAAGTGCTCCCAATATTCAGCTTCCGCGAGTAGTTTCCAACCTCGATCCGGATGACGCGCGGCTGTCTGACGGCACAATAATGCCATCGCGCGCAGGCGACCCGCAGTATCCATCTGCTCCTCCCATTATATTCTTGTTGATTGCACCCTATTTTCTTTTTTTGCGTCGGAGTCATTACGATTATGTCGCAAAACTAATTTCCACTTTTCGAAGCGCGACTCGACTTTCGTTGCGACTACAAATCGCGCGTCGAACACAAGCTGGTGCAATCCAGCTCGTATCGGTAGATCGAGACCGGACCATCAGGCTTCGTGCTTACTAATCAGAACTGGCAAGAACGGCGAGATACTCGCGCCCGTCCGTCGGCGATGGGTTCCGCAAGAGCTCGAACTACCACCACGCGTCGGGCTCTCCGCGGCGATTGCCATGGTGTGGACCAGGTCTAGGTCCGCTCGATGAGCACCCGCTCCATGATGATCGTGCGTTCGTCCCCATAATAGCTGTCGCGCACGGCATTGAACCCCAGTCGCGCATAGAAGGTCTCTGCAGTGACCGATGAACGGACCGTCAAGGACGGAATGTTCCGCTCGCGCGCCGTGCGCTCGATCTCGGCCATCAGCAGCTTGCCGATCCCGCGAGCCTGAACGTCCGGAGAAACGAAGACTGTGCGGACGACGCTTCCGTCGAGGCTTGCCGTTCCGACCGGGCGGCCGCCGATCGTGGCGACGAAAACGGTGCGCTGCCCGATCAGCCGGCGCACGGTATCCGGGCCGAAGCTGGGCTCGATCCGCGCGATGATCTCCGCCGTATAGTCCCTTGCATTAGTTTCGCGCAGCGCACGCAAGATGACGGCGCTGATGGCCGCGGCGTCATCGTCGAGCGCGGGCCGGATGCTGCATTCCATGAACTGCTCCGCCGAAGCTTCGCGAATGACTGGATTTGAGCCCCCCTCACGGCGCGGTAATCGGCGGATTTTCAACGACCTGTCACTCGATCACGTCGTCCGTCAGCACGAGGATGGTGGGCGGGATCGTCACGCCGAGCGCACGCGCGGTCTTGAGATTGACGGCCAGTTCGAATTTGGTTGGCAGCTGGATTGGCATATTTGCCGGCTTTTGTCCCTTCAGGATCAGATCAACATAGCCCGCGGCGCGACGAAACAGGTCGCCGATGTCGGCGCCATAGCTGATCAGAGCGCCGGCATGCGCGAACTCCTTCTGCTGGCCGATGACGGCGATCTTCATGTCGATGCCGATACGGCAAATTGCGTCCTGCATCGCGGCGGTCATGTAGTCGCGAATGACAATCACGGCGTTGCCGCCGGCGCCCGCGAGCACGTTGAATTGCTCGGCAACCGCCGCCGGCGACGCGCTCGTCAGTCCGAGGCGCACCGGTTCCAGCCCGGCGCGTCGTGCTTCCTCGATGGTTTGCGCGCCCCAGGCGCTGAAGGTCGGGTCCGTCGCATTGTTCAAGACGCCGATCCGCTTCAGCGAGGGCAGGATCTCCCGGATCATCTCAATGCGCTTGGCCGACATCTCCTCGCCGAACGCGGCGAAGCCGGTGAGACTGCCGCCCGGCCGCGCGAGGCTCTGAAACAATTCAGGGTCGCTTTGCACCGCAGGCAGCGCCACGGCGACGACGGGAATATTGGTTTTCCTGATGATCGCGCGTGCTGCGGCCGGGCCGGGCGAAAGCAGCACGTCCACCTGTCTGGCCACGAGGTCGTCGATCAATGCAAGGCCCCGCGACACATCGCCGGCCGTCGAGTGGGCCTCGATGACGATGGTGCGGCCCTCCACGTAACCCAGCTCGGCCAGCGCCTTCCGGAACGGAACGAGCACCGCATTGTCGATTTCCGGCGTGGCAAATCCGACGAATCCCACGACCGGAACGCGCTTTTGGGCCAAGGCTTCGCGCGCCGATATCGCCGTCATTCCCAAGAAGCTCAGAAACGTCCGCCGCCTCATTTGGCCTCTCGCGATGCCAGAACGATCTGATCACAAGGGCAATGGTACACGAAGATAATCGGTGCCAGAAGGCAGGAAGTAGGATGACCGAGGGAGGCGAAATCCATCAAACTTACATTTATGCAAAGTCAGATCCGGTATTCGCCACTGTCCGGTGTCACGCCGTCGCGCGGCTAAGATCGAGCGATGGCCTGCGCCGCGTCGGAAAACTCAGCGCCACCGCGACCGCCGCAAGCCCGATCGCGAAGGAGCCGGCGTGCAGCCAGGTGTATTGCTGGAAAGTATCGAACACGATCCCGCCGGCCCAGGGCCCGAGCGCCATGCCGAGGCTGGCGAAGGCCGACACGGCACCGAACACCGTGCCCATAATGCGCGGGCCGAAGAACTCGCGGACCAGCACCGCATAGAGCGGCATCACCCCACCATAGGCGAGGCCGAACACGACCGAGAGCGCGTAGAACTCGCCGAGCTGCGCCACCGCCAGATAGGTCGCAATGCACATCGCCTGCACGAACAGCCCGCCGACAAGGACCGGTTTCGCGCCGATGCGATCGGCCAGCGCGCCCAGCAGCAGGCGTCCGCCGAGGCCTGAGACGCCGGCGACGCTATAGACCGTCACTGCCGTGAGCGGAGCGATGCCGCAGACCATCGCATAGGACACCATGTGGAAGATCGGGCCGGAATGCGCCGCGCAGCAGGCGAAATGCGCCGCTGCGAGCGCGATGAATTGCGGCGTGCGCAGCGCCTGCGCCGCGCCCATCTCGACCTCTGGCGCCGCGTCCGTCGTTGCGGAGCCCGCGGCTGGCGGCGCCGGACGTACCAGGAAGCAGGCGGGGATCAACAGCGCCCACGAAGCGATGCCGATCGTCAGCATCGCGGTGCGCCAATCATAGGCCGTGATCAGCCAGCTCGCGGCCGGCGCGACCGTCACCGGGGACACGCCCATGCCGGCCGAGACCAGCGCCACCGCGAGGCTGCAGTTCTTTTCGATCCAGGCGCTCGCGAGCGCCATCATCGGTGCGTAGAAGCTGCCCACGGCGATCCCGATCAGCACGCCGAAGCAAAGCTGGAATTGCCACAGGCTTGCTGCCTGGCTCGCTGTGACGAGACCTAGTCCCAGCAGAACGCTTCCCGAGAGCACCACGATGCGGGTGCCGAACCGGTCCGACAGCGTGCCCCATAGGAATGCGGCGAATCCCATAAAGAGGAAATCCAGCGTCGCGGCAGCCGACACCCCGGCGCGCGACCAGCCCATCGCCTCCGAGATCGGCTGCAGGAACACCGCCAGCGACAGCATCGTGCCGAACCCGATGCAGGTCATCAGCGCCCCCGCGGCGACAACGACCCAGCCATAGTCGAAACGTGACGGCTTGCTCATGCGTTTCCTTGGCGCTTTTGCTCTTGTTGATGGTGCGCGGCAGGGATGGTGACTGATCCGCGGGGCGAGAGCAAGGCGGGTTGCCACCGCAGGCTGACACGGCCCGCCCGCAATGATAGCATGCCGCGCGTCACCAGCCTGCGATGTTGTTCTCGTGAAGCGCACACCCACCAACGTGCGGGGAGGCAAGTGCAATGAACTGGGGAGCGTCGTTTAGGCCGCGCGGGTGCCGCCGGCTTTTCCTGCCCGTCATTTTTGTTTCCGCGATCTGGTCGCCCCTGGCGTGCGCGCAGGACGTCCGAAGCGCGCCCGCCGCGCCGGGGCCGGTCTTTTCGGATAGCGGTCCCGATGCCGAGCTCTACGGCGCGGCTGAAGGCTATCCGGTCGGCACGCGCGGCGCCGCTCCCCCGCTCGACAAGCTCGTCGGCAGCTACAGCCATTTCGGCGAGATCTATCCCTCGCGCCGGGTCGCTCGCGCGACGACGCTCTGGCAATTCAAGCGCGCGCCGGAGCCACAGGTCACCTACAGTCTTGGCACCGAAAAGCTCGGCATTGCGGACTACCTCAAGCGCAACCCGGCGACGGGCCTCCTGATCGCCAGGGACGACACCATCCTGTACGAGCACTATCAATATGCACGGACCGACCACCACCGCTTTGTTTCGATGTCCATGGCCAAGACTCTGGTAGCCATGCTGGTCGGGATCGCGGTCTCGGAGGGACGGATCAAGTCGATCGACGACCTCGTCGCGACCTATGTCGACGGCCTTGCAGGCACGGAATATGGCAACACGTCCATCCGCGCCTTGTTGAACATGTCGTCGGGCGTCGAATTCTCGGAAGTCTATGACGGGAACGACGACATCGCCCGGCTTGGGCGGGCCTTGTTCGCCGGCCCGCCGAAAGATCCCGCCGCCATCGTCGCGCAGTTCAACACGCGGACCGCGCCGCCAGGCACCAAATTCCACTATGCCAGCGTTGAAACGGAGATACTCGGCTTGGTCCTGCGCGCCGCCACGGGCACGCCGGTCGCCGACTATCTCCGCGACCGGATCTGGGACCCCATCGGCACCGAGGCGGACGCCTCCTGGGTGATCGACGGCAGCGGGCAGGAGATCGCCTATTGCTGCTTCAACGCGACCTTGCGCGATTATGCGCGCTTGGCCCGGTTGCTCGCCCATGACGGCGCCTGGGAAGGCCGGCAGCTGATCCCCCGGCAGTGGCTGCTGGATGCCACGACCGTCAGGCCAGAGGAGGGTCATCTCGCTCCACGCGTGGCCACGCGCTATTTCGGCTACGGCTATCAGGTGTGGCTCCTCCCCGGCGAGCAGCGCCGATTTGCCCTCATCGGCATTCGCGGTCAGCTCATCCTGGTCGATCCCGCCTCCAAGCTCGTCATGGTGCACACGGCCGTTCGCCAGAAGCCGAACGAACCCGGAGCCTTCAGGGAGCCGCTCGCGTTGTGGTCTGCTGTGCTGCAGCAGCTCGGGCAATGATCAATTGCTGATGCCTGCCAATGGCATACAGCCGCGCTGGCGCGGTCGGTCGCGTCGGAAAGCCGCGGTTGCATTGAACCTGTCCGGCTTCCGGGAGCACCAATGGCGCGTAAGTCCCAATAGCCGCGACGAGGGAAGGCGCGATGAGGACCTTGACAGCATCGATTTGCGTCGCAGTCACAGCGCTCGCCTTGAGCCTGTCGTTCGGCGTGCCGTCCCATGCCGAAGAGGACGAGGCGGGCACGCTGGCCCGGCAGATGAAGCAGCTTTATCGGGCCGGGAAGTACATGGAAGCACTGCCTCTGGCCCAGAAGTCGCTGGCCCTTCGCGAGAAGGAGTTCGGCCCCGATGATGCGCACGTCGCGATGCCGCTGAACGACCTCGGCACGATCCATTACAATCTCGGCCAATACGCCGTTGCCGAACCGCTGTACAAGCGCGCGCTGGCCATTGACGAGAAGACGCTCGGCCCGAATCACTCCGAAGTCGCGATGGTGCTGAACAATCTCGGCGACCTCTACCGTGCGGAAGAGCGTTACGCCGAAGCGGAGCCGGTGCTCAAGCGGTCGATCGCCATTCACGAGAAAAGCGGTGATCCATCGATCGTGATGGCGTTGAGCAATCTGGGCGCTGTCTACAGCCATCAGGGCCGATACGATGAGGCTATACCGCTGTTCAAGCGAGGCCTCGCCGTGCTGCAGAAGGCGCTCGGTCCCGACGACCCCGAAGCCACGGTGCTGATGAACAATTTGGCCGACGCCTATATCAATCGCAATCGCTATGCCGATGCCGAGCGGCTGCTGAAGCGGTCGATGGCGGTGACCGAGAAGGCGTTCGGCCCGGATCATCCCGACATCGCCCAGGCACAGAACAATCTGGCTGCGCTCTATGGGCGCCAGGGCCGTAACGCGGAGGCCGAGCGGCTGTTCAAGCGGTCGGCGGCCACTTTCGAGAAAACCCTCGGCCCTGACCATCCGGATCTCGCCGGCGTTCTGGAAAACCTCGCCGGTCTCTACAAGTATCAAGGCCGCTATGCCGATGCCCAGCAGGTCCTGAAACGGTCGATGGCCATTCGAGGGAAGACGAGGCCGATCTGACGAGCAGCGCAGGATGGTAGTGCGACTTGTCCGCCGCAGCCCGAAGAGCGAAGCTGGCGGGCAGGGCTATCGCATTTGAGAGTTTTTCCCTGCGGCCATCCTTCGAGACGCCCGCTTGAGCGGGCTCCTCAGGATGAGGGCGGAGTCCGCGGCAGCAGTTTCAACAGGCACCGACGCCCAATGAGCCTCATCCTGAGGAGACGCGTCAGCGTCGTCTCGAAGGACGAGGCGTGCGCGCAGGCACACTTCGCTTGCCCACACCACAACTTCTCCAACTTTTTTGGCACATTGACGCCGAACCATGTCGGCATGGGCCGGTCTCGATCGTCCTCGGGTCGACACGTCCCGGACGTGCAGGAAATGGACCCGGCACGCTGGCGAGATTCCGTCAACTCGAGCGTCAAAGTCGCAACTGGAGCAATGCCCATGAGGATCACCGTCGAAACCAGCGTAGCCGCCCCGATCGATCAGGTCTGGCGTGCCTATACGACGCCAGCCGACATCGTGAAGTGGAATGCCGCGTCCGACGACTGGCATACGACCAGTGCGACGGTCGACCTGCGGGACGGCGGCGCCTTCTCGTCGCGGATGGAGGCCAAGGACGGCAGCATCGGCTTCGACTTCGCCGGCACCTACACCAAGATCGTCGAGCACAAGCGGATCGAATACGCGTTCGGCGATCGAAAGGCCGAGGTCGACTTCGAGCCCGGCCCGAAGAGTGTTGTCGTCCGTGTCGTCTTCGACGCCGAAACCACGCACTCGGTCGAACAGCAGCAGGGCGGCTGGCAGGCGATCCTCGACAATTTTGCGCGATACGTCGAGGCAAAGAGGAAATCGTGATCGATTAGCAGCGAACGTGGATGCCTGCATCGCACACGCTGCGATGCAGGTGCCATGCTTCAGCGCGGCCATGAAGCTTCCTGCGGCATGTCGACCTTGCCGAATTGCCGCATCTTCTTCTTGCCTTCGCGTGCCGCTAAGATCGAACTATTTCTTGTTGCCCATGTGATGAGGCGACGACGTGCCGGGGCCGCCCGTGTAGTGATGACCGCCTGATTGAGCGTTGGCAGAGGTGCCGGTCTTTTCTTTCTTGCCCATGTGGTGCGGAACTTCTGTCTTGGGTCCGCCGCTGTAGTGATGGCCGTTCTTTTCCTTGTCGGTGGATTGAGCCGTGGCGGGTACGGCCAGCAGGGAAACAATGCCGATTGTGGCGAGAAGCGTCTTGGTGATCATGTTCGGTCCTCCAGGTTGCGAAGGTCCACGATACGCATCGGCGCAACGTCGGTCTTGACGAATCTCAAGGTACGATCGGTTGCTAATTGTCTCGCGCGCTCAGCTCCCGCGAGCCTTTGATCTGCGTCAAAAGCGATGGCGGCGGTGCTCCTATGCTGCGGGGATCGAGAGGAGCGCGCCCATGCCGGTGCAGGATCATTCCGCTTATCGACAGCGGCATGCCGCGGGCATGTCCATGAGAGCCAAGGCTGGCCTGGTCCTGATCGGATTCCTGGCCATCGCCGGCGTGCTGCTGTTCAGCGAGCACAGGGCTCACGTGCTGGGGCTCCTGGTCTGGCTGCCGCTCCTTGCCTGTCCGCTGATGCATTTCTTCATGCATGGCGGCCATGGTCACCGTCACGGTGGCGGCCGGCCAAACGATTCGAGGAGCGCGTGATGCACGACATTCCGCCTGCTTACGGCCTCTGGAGCCTCGTCACCGTCAACTCGGCGGTGTTCATCCTGTTTTCCTACAGCTTCTTCAATCCGCAGACCTCGCGCGACTGGCGCTCCTTCGGCGCCTTCAGCGCGTTCCTGGTGGCGCTGTTCGCGGAGATGTACGGTTTTCCGCTCACCATCTATTTCCTGTCGGGTTGGCTGCAGTCGCGCTACCCGAACGTCGACTGGTTCTCGCACGACGCCGGTCATCTGCTCGAGATGATGTTCGGCTGGAAGACCAATCCCCACACGGGGCCGTTCCATGTCGTCAGCTTCATCTTCATCGGCGCCGGGTTCATCCTGATCTCCCTCGCCTGGAGGACGCTGTACGAGGCGCAGCAGACCCGGAGCCTCGCCACCACCGGTCCTTACAGCTACGTCCGGCATCCGCAATATGTCGGCTTCGTGCTGGTGATGTTCGGCTTCCTGTTGCAATGGCCGACGATTCTGACCTTGGCGATGTTTCCGGTGTTGACCGTCATGTACGTGAAGCTCGCCAGGGACGAGGAGCGTGAGGCCCGGAGCGAGTTCGGCGAGGCCTATGCCCGGTATGCCGCGCAGGTGCCGGCCTTCATTCCCCATCTCAACCGGCGATCCGGTCATAGCTCTTCTGGCGGCTATCGTCACGGCTGACCTTCGCGAGGAGATGCCTGCAAACGGCGCTAGCTTTAAAGGACGTCAATGAGCGTTCCCGTCTTCACCGCAAAGGCGCTGACTAAGATCTATGTCTCCGGCGAGGTGATGGTGCATGCCCTCAACGAGGTCGACCTCGACATTCCCGAGAAGGAAGTGGTCGTGCTGCTCGGCCCCTCCGGCAGCGGCAAGACGACGTTGCTCAACATCATGGGCGGCCTCGACCGTCCGACCAGCGGCCGGCTGTTCTTCCGCGATCTGGACCTAACGGACCTGGAGGACCGCGAACTCACGAAGTACCGCCGCGATCACGTCGGCTTCGTCTTCCAGTTCTACAATCTGGTGCCCAGCCTCACGGCCTACGAAAACGTCGCGCTGGTCACCGAAGTCGCCAAGAATCCGATGCGGCCGGCCGACGCCCTCGCGCTGGTCGGACTCGAAGCGAGGATGCATCACTTTCCCGCCCAGCTCTCCGGCGGCGAGCAGCAGCGCGTCGCCATCGCCCGCGCGTTCGCGAAGCGGCCGGCGGTGCTGCTCTGCGACGAGCCGACCGGGGCGTTGGATTCGAAGACCGGCATCCGCGTCATCGAGGCGCTGCTTGGCGTCAACCGGCAGCTCGGGACCACTACAGTCATCATCACCCACAACGCCAGCATCCAGGAGGTCGCCGACCGAGTGCTGTTCTTCGCCGACGGTCGCATCTCCCGCATCCGGACCAACGAGGCCCGGCGGGAGGCCGCCGAGCTCACCTGGTGACGACATGAAGGTGCTAGACATCAAGCTGCTTCGTGACGTCAGACGGCTCTGGGCGCAGGTGCTCGCGGTCGCGCTGGTCGTCGGCGGCGGGGTTGCGACGCTGGTGCTCGCGGTGGGCTCGCACCGATCGCTGGAGGAGACCCGGATCGCTTATTACGAGCGTTACGGCTTTGCCGATGTGTTCGCGCAGGCGAAGCGGGCACCGAAGGCGCTCACCGACAGGATCGGCGAGATCCCAGGAGTCGCCGCCATCGACACCCGTATCGCCAAGCCGGCGCTACTCGACATTCCCGGTTTCTCCGCGCCGGCCAGCGCGCAGTTCGTTTCGCTGGCCGACACGGGTGAGCAGCATCTCAACCGGCTCTACATGCGCTCCGGGCGGTTCCCGGCGCCGGGACGGACCGAAGAGGTCGTCGTCAACGAGCCGTTCGCTCGGGCGCACGGTTTCGTCGAGGGGGCGCGGTTCTCCGCCATCCTCAACGGCAGGAAGCGCGAGCTCGTCATCGTCGGCATCGCGCTGTCGCCCGAGTTCGTTTACACGGTCGGACCGGGCGACCTGATGCCGGACGATCGCCGCTATGCCATCGTCTGGATGTCGGAGAAGGTGCTTAGCGCTGCCTACGATCTCGACGGCGCCTTCTCGGCGGTCGCGGTCAAGCTGCAGCCCGGCGCCTCCGAGCGCGATGTGGTCCGGCGACTGGACGCCCTGCTCGATCCTTATGGCGGGCAGGCGGCGCATGGCCGCAAGGACCAGACCTCGCACGCCTGGCTCGATCATGAACTCGACATGCTCAACAACATGAGCCGCACGCTGCCGCCGATCTTCCTGCTGGTCGCGGCCTTCCTCGTCAATCTCACCTTGACCCGGCTGGTCGCGCTCGAGCGCGAGCAGATCGGCCTGCTGAAGGCGCTGGGTTATTCAGACGGCAGCATCGTGCTGCACTATTTCAAGTTCGTTGCCTTCATCGTCGTGGTCGGCATCGTGTTGGGCGGCATCGTGGGCACCTGGCTCGGTTTGCACGTCACCGCGCTGTTCGGCGACTTCTTCCACTTTCCGTTCCTGGTGTTCGCGAAGGCACCGGACGTTTATCTCACGGCAGGTGCGCTTAGCGCGGCGGCTGCGGCGATCGGCGCATTCCGTGCGTTGCGCGAGGTGGTGAAGCTGCCCCCGGCCGTCGCCATGCAGGCGCCGGCTCCGCCGGTCTATCGCCGGCTGCTTTCGGCGCGCATCCAGCTCGACCGGATCGTGTCGCAGCCGACGCTGATGATGATCCGCAACATCGCCCGGCATCCGGTACGGGCCTTCTTCACGGCGCTCGGCATGGCGCTGGCCACCGCGATCCTAGTCGTCTCGCTGTTCACGCGGGACAGCATGGAGCATCTGACCGATGTGACCTACTTCCTCGCCGACCGGCAGGACGCAACCATCGGCTTTGCCGAGAAGCGGATCGCAAATGTCGTGGAGCAGGTGAGCCGGCTTCCGGGCGTTCTCGCCGCCGAGCCGTTCCGCGAGGTGCCGGTCCGGATCCGCCACGGCAACGTCGAACGGCGCATCGTCATCAGCGGCCGACCGGCTGCTGCCCACCTCAGGCGCATCATCGACGTCGAGCTTCGGCCGGTCATCCTGCCGGAGACGGGCCTCGCCATCTCCGGCATGCTCGCGCATATCCTCGGCGTCGGACCAGGCGATAGCGTCGAGGTCGATCTGTTGGAGGGCGCCAGGCGATCCGTGACGGTGCCGGTCGTCGCGACCGTCGAGGACTACTTCGGGATTAGGGGCATGATGGAGATCGAGGCGTTGCACAAGCTGATGCGCGAGGCGCCCGTCGTCACTAGCGTCAATCTCAGCCTCGACGAGAACCGGACGGAGGACTTCTACACGGCGGTGAAGTCCATACCGACGGTCGGCGGCGTGGCGCTGCAGCGCGTTTCGCTGGCGAACTTCCGCAAGACCGTCGCGCTGCTCGTCACCACGATGGCGAGTATCTACACGGGCCTTGCCGGCGTGATCGCGTTCGGCGTCGTCTACAACAATGCGCGCATTTCGCTGTCCGAACGGGCGCGCGAACTGGCCAGCCTGCGCGTGCTCGGCTTCACGCGCGGCGAGGTGCTGCGCATCCTGCTGCTTGAGCTCGCCATCCTCACCCTGATCGCCCAACCGCCCGGTTGGCTGATGGGCTACGGCCTCGCCTGGGTAATGAAAACGAACCTTGCCGGCGAGTTGATGCGCGTCCGCCTCGTCGTCGAGCACTCGACTTACGTGATCGCCACGTCCGTCGTGGTGCTGGCCGCCATCGTTTCCGCCGCCGTGATCCGAGAACGCATCGACAGATTGGACCTTGTTGCGGTCCTCAAGACGCGAGATTAGCCATGCCCGCCAACTGGACCAAACGCATCATCGGCGCCGCGCTCGCTGCTGCGATCCTCGCAGGGCTCGCTTGGTTCGCCTGGCCCCGACCGGTTCTGGTCGATCTCGCGACCGTCGCGAAGGGGCCGATCGAGGTCACGGCGGACGACGACGGCAAGACCCGCGTGCGCCACGTCTACACGGTGTCGGCGCCGATCGCGGGCAAGGTCTTGAGAATCTCGCATCCGCTCGGCGAGCAGGGGCCTTCGCTCCATGTCGGCGACGACGTCGTCGCTAACCAGACCGTCGCCCTGATGCAACCGACGCTGCCCGGCTTCATCGATGCGCGATCGCGCGATCAGCTGCAGGCGGAGGTCCTGGCCGCAGACGCCGCGATCCAGCAGCAGGAAGCTGAAGTGCAGCGGATCGAAGCCGCGCTGGATTTTTCGCGGACCGAGTTCCAGCGGGTGCAGACGCTGTTGCGGACGCAATCCACCTCGGCCCAGGCCTACGACAAGGCGAAATTCGAGGTCGCCACCAACGAGGCCGCCCTGAGAGGTGCCAAGGCCCAGGTCGAGATGCGCCGCGCAGTGCGGACCAGCCTGGCGGCCCGGCTGATGGACCCGGCAAGCGCTATCCCTCCCGCGGAGCCGACCTGCTGCATCCGTGTGCTGGCGCCGACAAGCGGACGGGTATTGAAGATCATCCAGGACAGCGAGACGACGGTTCTGCCCGGGACGCCGCTGGTTGATATCGGCGACCCGTTCGATCTCGAGGTCGTGGCCGACCTGCTCTCGACTGACGCGGTCCAGATCAAGGTCGGCGCGCCGGTCCGGATCGATGGCTGGGGCGGTCAGCCCATCGCGGGAAAGGTGGTCCGGGTCGACCCGGCCGGTTTCCTGAAAGTCTCCGCACTCGGCACCGAGGAGCAGCGGGTCCGCGTGACCATCGATTTCACCGACCCGCCCGAGAAGTGGGGCACGCTCGGGCACGACTATCGTGTTATCGTTCACGTGACGACATGGAGCGCGACCGAGTCGCTGACCGTGCCGGTGAGCGCTTTGTTCCGAAAAGGCGACCAATGGGCGGTTTTCGCCGACGAGAACGGCCGTGCAAGAACTGTCCCGGTCCGCATCGGCCACCGGAATAACCGCGTGGCCGAAGTTCTCTCCGGACTAGCTGCAGGTGATCGCGTCGTGTTGCACCCGAGCGACCGGATCATCGAGGGCATCAGGATCGCGAAGAGGGGCGAGGAATAGATACACGGCTGAGAGGCAAGCGTTCGATGATGCCACCATACCCCTGTTTTGCCCGACGGGTCAAACCGACTTCGTAAAATCGAAAAAGCACAATGCCGCCAAGAGGGCGGCTACTGTGCATGGGGTTGTTTTCGCACTTTTTTGTTTGCCGTCGGGAGAGCGCCTGTTTGCCGGCCCCGGCGACCCGGCTGGCCCGTCCTGAGCCTCGCCTCAGCTGTCGACCTTCAGCGCGGCAATAAAAGCTTCCTGCGGAATGTCGACCTTGCCGAACTGCCGCATCTTCTTCTTGCCCTCCTTCTGCTTCTCCAGAAGTTTTCGTTTACGCGTGATGTCGCCGCCGTAGCATTTCGCGGTGACGTCCTTGCGCAGCGCGCGCACCGTCTCGCGCGCGATCACCTTGCCGCCGATCGCCGCCTGGATCGGGATCTGGAACATGTGCGGCGGGATCAGCTCCTTCATCTTCTCGACCATGGCGCGGCCGCGCCCTTCCGCGCGGGTGCGGTGGACCAGCATCGAGAGCGCATCGACCGGCTCGGCATTGACCAGGATCTGCATCTTGACGAGATCGGCCGGCTTGTAGTCGGTGAGATGATAGTCGAACGAGGCGTAGCCCTTGGAGACCGATTTGAGGCGGTCGTAGAAGTCGAACACGACCTCGTTGAGCGGCAGGTCGTACTTCACCATGGCGCGGGAGCCGACGTAAGTGAGCTCCTTCTGCGCGCCGCGGCGGTCCTGGCACAGCTTCAAGACGCTGCCGAGATATTCGTCGGGCGTTAGGATCGTCGCCTCGATCCAGGGCTCGTCGATCTCGGCAATCTTGACCACGTCGGGCATGTCGACGGGATTGTGGATCTCGATCTCCTGGCCGTCGGTGAGCTTCATCTTGTAGATCACGCTCGGCGCGGTCGCTATCAGGTTGAGGTCGAACTCGCGGGACAGGCGCTCCTGGATGATCTCGAGGTGGAGAAGTCCGAGGAAGCCGCAGCGGAAGCCGAAGCCGAGCGCAGCCGACGTCTCCATCTCGAAGGAGAAGCTGGCGTCGTTGAGGCGCAGCTTGCCCATCGCGGCGCGCAGCGTCTCGAAGTCGTCGGCGTCGACCGGGAACAGGCCGCAGAACACCACCGGGATCGCCGGCTTGAAGCCCGGCAGCATCTCGGCGACCGGCTTCCTGTCGTCGGTGATGGTGTCGCCGACGCGGGTGTCGGCGACTTCCTTGATCGCGGCGGTGATGAAGCCGATTTCGCCGGGGCCGAGCTCCTCGACCTGCTGCATCTTCGGCGTGAAGAAGCCGACGCGCTCGACGTCATAGGCCGCGCCCGTGCCCATCATGCGCACGCGCTGGCCCTTCTTCATCGTGCCGTCGACGATGCGCACCAGCACGACGACGCCGAGATAGACGTCGTACCAGCTGTCGACCAAGAGCGCCTTCAGCGTGGCGTCGCGATCGCCCTTCGGCGGCGGCAGGCGGGTGACGATGGCTTCCAGCACATCAGGAATGCCGAGGCCGGTCTTGGCCGAGATCATCACCGCGTCCGAGGCGTCGATGCCGATGACGTCCTCGATCTGCTGCTTGACCTTCTCGGGCTCCGCCGCGGGCAGGTCGACCTTGTTCAGGACCGGGACGATCTCGTGATTGTTGTCGAGCGCCTGGTAGACGTTGGCGAGCGTCTGCGCCTCGACGCCCTGGCTGGCGTCGACCACAAGCAGGGAACCCTCGCAGGCCGCCAGCGACCGCGAGACCTCGTAAGCGAAGTCGACATGGCCGGGCGTGTCCATCAGGTTGAAGATGTAGTCCTTGCCGTCCTTGGCGCGGTAGGCGAGGCGCACCGTCTGCGCCTTGATCGTGATGCCGCGCTCGCGCTCGATGTCCATGGAATCGAGCACCTGTTCCTTGCCCGCCATCTCGCGGTCGGAGAGGCCGCCGGTCATCTGGATCAGGCGGTCGGCCAGCGTCGATTTGCCATGGTCGATATGGGCGACGATGGAGAAATTGCGGATGTTGGAAATAGGGACGGTCGTCATGGGCGCGGGATACCACTCACATCCCCGTGCGGCAACCATATTGCTGTATTTTCAGGGCCTTTGTTCACGCCAAGCTGATTCCATGACGGGCCAAAACGCGCTACGCACGGCCATGTCCACGACCTCTCTTCGCACTGCCGGAGCGCGGGCAAAGACCCGCTTGAGTTACAACCGCTTCCGGGCCTTCCTGGTTGCCTGTGCGGTCCGCCCCGAGGCGCGCCTGTGGCTGGTGATCCAATTTGCCATCCTGCATGCAGTGCTCTGGACCTTCATCCTGATCAATCTTAAGGCGGCGCAGGACGTTCATATGGACGTCGCAGAAGCCTGGGGCTGGGGCCAGAAATTCCTCTGGGGCTATGGCAAGCACCCGCCGTTGTCGGGCTGGGTGGCCGGCCTCTGGTTCAAGGCGCTCCCGGCGGCGGACTGGGCGACCTATGCGCTGGCGATGACGACGGTGAGCGTCGGCATGGTGATCTGCTGGCTGATCGCCTTGCGCGTGGTGGATGCGCGCCGCGCGTTCCTGGTCGTGGTGATGATCGCGCTCTACCCGATCTTCAATTTCAAGGGCTTCAAGTACAACCCGGACCTGCTGCAGCTCGTCACGCTGGCGCTCCTGGTGCTCGCTTATCTCAACGCCTTCGAGAAGCGGAGCTGGCAATCCGGAATCCTGCTCGGGCTTGCCGGCGCGCTGGCGCTGATGACCAAATATTGGGTGCTGACCATGATCGGCGCGATCGGCCTCGCCGCGTTGATCCATCCCGACCGGTTGCGCTTCCTGTCGTCGCCCGCGCCGTGGGTCGCGATTGCCACGATGGTCGCGGCGATGATCCCGCACCTCGTCTGGCTGGCGGATGCGCATTTCGTGCCGCTGACCTATGCCGGCGACACCTACAGCCTTCAGGACAAGGCCCAGGTGCATCAGCTCGTCGCGGGCTATGTGCTGCACAACTTCGCGCTGCTGGCATTGCCGGTGGCGCTCGCGGCGCTGGCCATGGCGCTGGTGCCGCCATGGGGCAGATTGCTGCTGGCTGCGCCGTCGCGCATCGTCACGCGCGCCTGGGCGCGTGGCGCCAATGCAGGAGTCAATGTCTCGCAGGCGCTGAATGTCTGGATCGTCCAGGTCATCGTCGCAGTCGGCCCGCCGCTCGGGGCGCTCGCCTTCAGCATCTACATGAAGACGGATTGGGGCATCTCGCTGTTCTTCCTGGTGCCGCTCGCACTGGTCGCGATCCCGACGCTGCGCGTGCAGAGCGCCGCGCTGTTCAACATCGCCGCGATCTGGCTCGTGCTCAGCGCCGCGACGCTCGCCGCTTCGCCCTGGATCGCCGCGCGCGAGATGGCGGCCAATGCCGGCAATGCCCAGATCTATGGCGCGCGCTCGGAGCTCGCGCGCGAATTGACCCAGGCCTGGCACACCCGCTTCGGCTCGCGCTGGGCCGTCGTTGCCGGCACGATGGAGCAGATCCAGCCGCTGGTGTTCTACAGCCCGGATCATCCGTCCGCGCTGCTGCCGTTGGAGGCCTGGGATTCCGGACTGACCTCGCGCGACGACGCCAGGAAGTACGGCTTCATCGGCGTGTTCGATCCGACCGACGGCCGCCTGCCCGCGTTCGAGAAATGGGTGTCGGAGGTTGCGCCCAACGCCGAGCGCATCGTGATGACAACGCGCCGCTTCACCAACGGCAAGGCCGGACCGTCGATGAGCTGGAACATCTACTTCGCGCCGCCGGGGAAATGATTTCGTCACCTCTCCCGCAAGTACGGGGCGAGGGAGCGCACCTGGCCGCGTGGTGAGAGAAGGGCCTAAACCCCTTCCTCGTTGAACTTGCTTTCAACGAGCTCCGTGATCGCCGCGAGCGCGGCTTCGGCGTCGGTCCCTGCCGCCGCCACCGTGATCGTCGTGCCAGGACCCGCGGCGAGCATCATCAAGCCCATGATCGAGGTGCCGCCGACGGTCTCGCCGCCGCGTGTCACCCACACCTGCGCATCGAAGCGCTCGACCGCCTGGACGAATTTCGCCGAGGCGCGGGCGTGCAGGCCGCGCTTGTTGATGATCAGGAGATCCTTGGAGATCGCGCCCGCGGGCACGCCGGTCGCGGCTTGTGGCGCCTCCTCGCTCATTTGCCGGCGAGCACCCGGCTGGCGATGGTGACGTATTTGCGGCCAGCTTCCTGCGCCATCGCGATCGCGTCGGGCAGCGGTCGCTCCTCGCGCACCTTGGCAAGCTTGACCAGCATGGGCAGGTTGATGCCCGCGAGCACTTCGACCTTGGGCCGGCTCATGCAGGATATTGCCAGGTTCGACGGCGTGCCGCCGAACATGTCGGTGAGGATCGCAACGCCGTCGCCGGAATCGACGCGGTTGACCGCCTCGATGATGTCGCTTCGGCAGAGATCGGAATCATCTTCGGCGCCGATCGTGATCGCTTCGATTTGCTTTTGTGGGCCCATGACATGCTCAAGCGCTGCCTTGAATTCGTCGGCAAGGCGCCCGTGGGTCACAAGTACTAGACCAATCATCGGAAAACTCCTCGCGGGCGCTTTTGGTGCACCGCACGAACGCGCCACTTTGACCATCCAGAGCCCCCGCGCAAGAGGGGATGTTGCGTATCTCCCTGAATCTAGACGGATGGATGAGGGGAGCTGCGCCGGTCTATTCGGTCGCGATAGTGGGGTTCATATGGTTACCATTTCCCTTCAAACAATCGCCTGATGGGTTAACGGAAGATGAACTCTTGGTAGTGGTCAAGGCCGCAACAACCAGGGGAAGGGGCGAATAGTCGCGGGCAACAGGGATTCGCGGTATTTCGACACCAAAAATGCTGGTTTTCAGGGCTTCAGCCGGCGGCAGGCGCTCCGCGTCGACTGCGGCCAGATCGACCACGAGACCGACAGTCGCATGCTCCACGAAGTCGCAGCGGCGGATTCCGAGGCCCCGGATCTCGATCAGGCCCGCCAGGCGAGGCGCGGGGCGGACCTCAATTTCGTGGCCGAGTGTCGCCAGATGGACACGGTCGTCACCGACCAGAACGGCCCTTTCCACGACGCCTGAGCGCCCCGCCATGATTAGATCGAAGGCAAGCCGCGATTTGCCGGACCCCGAGGGCCCGCGGATCAGCACGGCGTAAGGCCCGACCTTGACGGCAGAGGCGTGAACGCTGGGCCCGCCTTCGTTCATAGCGCCGGCAGCCTGACCACGAAGCGCGCACCGGCAATTGTCGGAGTGCCGTCGGCGTCCGGCGGGCCAGGGCGGTTCTCCGCCCAGATCCGTCCGCCATGGGCGTCGACGATCTGCTTGGAGATCGACAGGCCGAGGCCGGAGTTCTGGCCAAAGCCCTGATGCGGGCGGTCGGTGTAGAAGCGCTCGAAGATGCGCTCCAGCGCGTCCTCGCGAATGCCGGGGCCGTCGTCGTCGACCACGATCTCGATCTCGGAGCGGACGCGGCGGCAGGTGAGGCGCACCTTGCTGCCGCGTTCGGAGAAGGATTGCGCGTTGGAGAGCAGGTTGGAGACGACCTGTCCGAGCCGGGAATCGTGGCCGCTCACGGCGAAAGTGTCGGTCGGGCTGCGGCCCTCGAAGCGCGTTTCGACCGCGACGTCGTGGCCGAGCTTGGTTTCGTTGGCGACGGACACCAGCGTCGTCAGCAGCCGGCGCAAATCGACCGGGATCGCATCCTGGCGCTGCAGCTCGGCATCGAGGCGGCTGGCGTCGGAGATGTCGGAGATCAGCCGGTCGAGCCGCTTGACGTCGTGCTCGATCACCTCGAGCAGGCGGGCGCGGCTGTTCTCGTTGCGCGCCAGCGGCAGCGTCTCGACCGCCGAGCGCAGCGAGGTCAGCGGGTTCTTCAATTCATGGGCAACGTCGGCAGCGAACATCTCGATCGCCTCGATGCGGCTGTAGAGCGCGCTGGTCATGTCGCGCAGCGCGCCGGAGAGGTGGCCGATCTCGTCGCGGCGGCGGGTGAAATCGGGAATCTCGATGCGGGCCTTGATGCGGCGGCGGACGCGTTCGGCGCTGTCGGCGAGCCGGCGCACTGGACCTGCGATCGTGCTCGCCAGCAGCAGTGACAGCATGATCATGACGGCGGCGGCGACGCCGCCGACCTTCAGGATGGCGAGGCGCTCGGCGGTGACCATCTGGTCGATGTCGTCGCCTTGCGTCGACAGCATCAAGGCGCCGTGGATCGCACGCGAGCGCAGCACGGGGACAGCGACCGAGACGATCACCTCGCCGCGTGCATTGACCCGCACCATCGAGCGTTTCTGGCCCTGGAGGGCGTCGCCCACTTCGGCATAGCCGTTGCCGTTCTCGGGCCCGAGCTCGCGATAGAGCGGCAGGTCGCCGCGGTTCAGCCAGGTGCGCACCGCGACCTTGCCACGCTCGATGATGCCGGGTTGCTCGGCCGGCGGAGGCAGCGGAAAGCGCAGAACGTTTTCGAGGTTGCGGCTGTCGAGCAGCAGGCTGCCGTTCGGATCGTAGATACGGGCGCGCGTCTTGGTCGGCGAGATCAAGGTGCGCAGCACCGGCGCGACGCGCTCCGGATTGATCGGGAAGTCCAGCGGCGAATACTCGTCCGAGCCGCCATAGGTCTCGCCCGGCTTGAGGTCGAGCAGCCGGTCGGGATCGATGGTGATGGCGTTGGTCTGCACCGTGGCAGAGGCCGCGATCGCGCCGGCGATGATCTCGGCCTGCACCAGCAGGCTCTGGGCGCGGGCGTCGATCAGGCCGGCACGGAATTGCGACAGGTACAGGATGCTCGCCACAAGCGCGACGAGGCCGGCGAGGTTGAGCGAGACGATGCGGCGGGTCAGGCTCGAGAAGGACAGCGCGAAGAAGAACTGCCCGGCGCGTTTCAACCAGTTCAGCGGCCGGAAGCCCTGCGGCTTGTTGTCGGCAACGTGCTCCTGAACGCCGTCGGATGCGATATCCCCGGCGCTCTGGTTAGGGTCAGGCTGCGTTCGGTCAAGCAATGCTTACGCCCGCGTTAGGACGGCCCGTGCGAAGGTCCCCGCATCCTAGAGCGATCCTCGTCCCGATGGAACGAGAACCGGAGATGCTCTCGATCGCCGTGGAGGAGGCGCCCTCAGGCTTCCTTGAAACGGTAGCCGACGCCGTAGAGCGTCTCGATCATCTCGAACTCGTTGTCGACCACCTTGAACTTCTTGCGCAGCCGCTTGATGTGGCTGTCGATGGTGCGGTCGTCGACATAGACCTGGTCGTCATAGGCGGCGTCCATCAGCGCGTTGCGGCTCTTCACCACGCCGGGCCGGGTCGCGAGCGCCTGCAGGATGAGGAATTCGGTCACGGTGAGCGTCACCGGCTCGTTCTTCCAGGTGCAGGTATGGCGCTCGGGGTCCATGCGCAGCAGACCGCGGTCGAGCGCCTTGGCGTCGTTCTCCTTCGGCGCAACGGTCGGATCCTTCGGCGCCGAGCGCCGCAGCACCGCCTTGACGCGCTCGACCAGCAGACGCTGCGAGAACGGTTTGCGGATGAAGTCGTCGGCGCCCATCTTGAGGCCGAACAGCTCGTCGATCTCCTCGTCCTTGGAGGTGAGGAAGATCACCGGCAGGTCGGACTTTTGCCTGAGACGGCGCAGCGTCTCCATGCCGTCCATGCGCGGCATCTTGATGTCGAGGATGGCGAGATCGGGCTGGGTGGTACGGAAACCGTCGAGCGCGGAAGCGCCGTCGGTGTAGGTCATGATACGGTAGCCTTCGGCTTCCAGCGCGATCGAGACGGATGTGAGAATGTTGCGGTCGTCGTCGACCAAAGCGATTGTGGGCATGAGCCTCTCTGCTTTCTGCTTTCCGTTTGGGTCGTGGCTTGAAACGGCGAGCAATCAGTGATGCGCCGCATACATGGGTGCCAAAGTGGCGTTCGAACCTTGTCACCGAGCAATGCAAGCTGGGCTGAAGTGTGACCAAGTTCCACGAAACACGGCAGATTCGCCGCATCTCGACCCATAACCGGGCCCCCGTTTACCCGAAAAAAGGCCCTCCTTGCAACCACCTGAGCCGAGAAAGCCAATGCAACCCACCCCCAATTTCGACCCCGCAAAGCTCGCCAAATCGCTGCTGAGGCGGTCCCGGCAGGGGGCTCTGGCGACGCTGATGGTCGGCAACGGCGATCCCTATTGTTCCCTGGTCAATCTGGCCAGCCATCCCGACGGCTCGCCGATCCTGCTGATCTCGCGCCTCGCCGTGCACACCAAGAACGTCCTCGCGGACTCCAGGGTCTCGCTGATGCTGGACGAGCGCGCGGCCGGCGATCCCCTGGAAGGCGCCCGGATCATGCTGTCCGGCCGAGCCGAGGAGGCCGATTCCAACAAGGATCTGCTCCA
The DNA here is from genome assembly GCF_020193585.1 of Bradyrhizobium sp. IC3195. Classification (NCBI taxonomy): domain Bacteria; kingdom Pseudomonadati; phylum Pseudomonadota; class Alphaproteobacteria; order Hyphomicrobiales; family Nitrobacteraceae; genus Bradyrhizobium; species Bradyrhizobium sp. IC3195. The sequence goes on from NZ_JADYVG010000023.1 coordinate 62,120, forward strand.
GCGACGGTATCTGAGTGCTCATCCCTCGGCAGAAGGCTTTGTTTCTTTTAAGGATTTCTCCTTCTTCCGGATCCGGCCCACGGGAACACATCTGGTCGCCGGCTTTGGCCGGATCGTCGACCTCAAGCCGGAGCAATTCCTGACGGACCTCACCGGCGCCGAGGACCTGCTGGCGGCGGAGGAGGGCGCCGTCGAGCACATGAACGCCGACCATCGCGACGCCCTCAATCTTTATGCCACGAAGCTGCTCGGCGCCACCGAGGGCGACTGGCGCTGTACCGGCTGTGATCCTGAAGGCCTCGACATGCAGGTCGGCCAGGCAACGCTGCGGCTGGACTTCCCGGAGCGGGTGACGGATGGCACGGCGCTTCGCAAGATGCTGGTCCGTCTCGCTGGCGAAGCGCGCACGAAGGTGGACCAGGGCGCAACCGCTTGAACGCGGCTACCGATCGCCGCGACCCATGACCGTGATGGTTTTCGGGCTCGCAGCGAGAGGGGTCATGACGCGTCAACGTTTGGCATGGACGGCGGCTCTCGCGCTCGCCATCACCACCTTGCTCGCCACGCCAGCCCTTGCGCAGAAAGGTCTCGCCGCCGAGAGCGCGCGGCTCACCGCGCTCATCGGTGCCGGAAAATATTCGGAAGCGCTGCCGTTGGCGCAGGCGATGGTCGCCAGCCTGGAGAAGGACAACGGCCGCGATCTCTCGGGCGCGTTGAACAATCTCGGCCAGGTCCATGCCGGTCAGGGACGGGACGATCTGGCTGAGCCGCTCTACAAGCGCGCGATCGCACTCATGGAAAAATCGCTCGGCTCCGACAACGCCCTGGTTGCGGCCGAGCTGACCAATCTTGCCGCGCTCTATCAGCGGCAGGGTCGCTTCGCAGAGGCCGAGCCGCTGTTCAAGCGTGCACTTGCCGTGCGCGAGAAGGCGCTGCCGCGCGAGCATCCCGACGTCGGTCAATCCCTCAACAATATCGCCACGCTCTACGCCAAGCAGCAGCGTCCGGCCGATGCCGAGCCACTGTTCCGCCGTGCGCTCGCGATCTATCAGAAGGCTGCCGGTCCCGAGCATCCCGCGGTCGCCACGGTCCTGAACAACATCGGACAGGTCGAGCGCGACCTCAATCGCGACGCCGGTGCCGAAGCGCCGATCAAGCGCTCGCTCGCGATCCGCGAAAAGGTGCTGGGGCCTGAACACCCCGACGTCGCGCGCTCGCTCAATAATCTCGCCGGGCTCTACCAGCACCAGCAGCGTTTTGCCGATGCCGAGCCGCTGTATCGTCGCGCGCTGGCGATCCGCGAACGCGCGCTCGGGCCGGATCACCCTGATGTCGCGACTTCGACGAGCAATCTTGCCGACTTTCTGCAGGCGACGGGGCGGACGGCGGATGCCTTGCCGTTGGCGCAGAAGACGCTTGCGGCCAATCGTGCGCAGCTGCGCGTCGTGCTGCCGATCCTGTTCGCGGCACGGCAGCAATCGCTGCTGGAGAGCGAGAAGGCGCTCGACGATGCGCTTGCTGCGATCCAGCGCGGCACGCAATCCTCTGCCGCTTCTGCCGTGAACAAGCTCGCGGTGCGGCTCGCCGCCGGCAGCGACCGGCTCGCCGAGCTCGTGCGCAAGGATCAGGATCTCGCGGCCGAGTCGGAAGCGCTCGACAAGGCGATCATCGCTGCGGTGTCGAAGCCATCGGCGCAGCGCGACGTCGCGGCCGAGCAGCGCAGCCGCGTGCGGATTGCGGCGATCGCGGGCGCGCGCAATGGATTGCAGAAGACGCTCGCCGTCGAGTTTCCCGACTATTCCTCGCTATCCAACCCGCTGCCGCTGACCGTCAAGGACATCCAGCCGCTGCTGGCGTCCGACGAGGCGATGGTGGTCTATTCCGTCGTCGACAGGCGGAGCTATGTCGTCGCGATCACGCGCGAGAGCGTCGACTGGAAGGAGATTCCGCTCGGAGCGGACGCGGTCGCACAGAAGGTCACGGCCTTCCGCAGGGGGCTCGATGTCGGCAAGGCGCGCGATGCATCCGGCAAATCGGGATTGTTCGACCTCGGTCTTGCCAACGAGCTCTATGTCGCGCTGCTCGGCCCGGTTGAGGCGCTGACCAAGGACAAGCGCAACCTGCTGGTCGTGCCGTCGGCGGCATTGACCGCATTGCCGTTTCATCTGCTGGTCACAGAGAAGCCACAGGCTGCGATCCCGGACCGGCTCGAGGGCTATCGCAGTGCTGCCTGGCTGCTGCGGCGTCAGGCCGTTTCGGTCCTGCCGTCAGTGATCAGCCTGAAATCGCTGCGCGCTTTTGCCCGCAGGGATCAAAGCGTCAAGCCGATGACCGGTTTCGGCGATCCCGTGTTCAACCCTGCAGCCGAAGGGCCTGCCGACCGGCGTGCCGCGAACGGCAAGGTCGCCGCACGCAGCATCGCGACGATCGCCTATGCCGACTTCTGGCGCGGCGCGGGCGTGGATCGTGCGCGGCTGGCCCAGGCGCTGCCGCAGCTGCCCGATACCGCCGACGAATTGAACGCGGTGGCGAGGGACGTCGGCGCTGCCGAGGCTGACATCCATCTCGGCCGCGACGCCAGCGAAACGACGCTCAAGCGTGCAGCGCTTGCCCAATACGGCATCATCTACTTTGCCACCCACGGCCTCGTCGCCGGCGATGTCAAGGGATTGGGGGAGCCCTCGCTGGCGCTCTCCATCCCCGACCAGCCGACGGAGCTCGACGATGGTCTTCTCACCGCGAGCGAAGTGGCCCAGCTCAAGCTCAATGCCGATTGGGTTGTGCTGTCTGCCTGCAACACCATCGCGGGCGACAAGCCCGGTGCCGAGGCGTTGTCGGGATTGGCGCGCTCGTTCTTCTACGCAGGTGCTCGCGCGCTCCTGGTGTCGCATTGGGCCGTGGATTCGGAGGCTGCGACCCGCTTGACAACGTCGACGTTCGAGCTGCTGAAGAACGAGCCAAAGCTCGGCCGCGCCGAAGCCTTGCGCCGCGCGATGTTAACCTATCTCGACGACGCCTCGTCGCCGCGCAACGCTTATCCCGCGATGTGGGGACCGTTCGCGTTGATCGGAGAGGGCGAGGTAAGATAGGGGTGTCGACGCAGTGATTGTGCGTCGCAATAACCGGACATAACGCGCAGATGTGCATTTGGTTGCGCGCATAACGCGCAGATGTGCATTTGGTTGCGCGATCATCCGCACTTTCTCGATGCGGCCTTACAGAGCTGACATGCGCGGCGTTTGGCGCGGTCCTTGAATAAACCAAATCCTGCGGGATCAGCTTGGCAACGCCTGCGTTCATCATTATTAGGTCGTTCAGCCGAGGCCGAACGGCCCATATTCACGGTGATCGCGACGGCGCCAAACTTGGCCGCGCTTGATGTCGCGGGTTCTAGGAGGGATTTTTCGTGCAAGAGACGGGCGTGCGCAACGGTGCCTTCGGCGCCGACAAATTCGGCTTAAAGAATCTCAAGCAGGTTCACTGGAATCTGGGTGCGCCACAACTCTATCAATACTCGCTGGCAGCGGGTGAGGCGGTGCTCTCCGCCGACGGCGCGCTCTGCGCCGACACCGGCGAGTTCACCGGGCGCAGCCCGAAGGACAAGTTCACGGTGCGCGACGCCACCACCGACAAGAAGATGTGGTGGGCCGGCAACCAGTCGATCACCGCAGAGCAATTCGAGACGCTCTACCAGGACTTCCTCAAGCACGCCGAAGGCAAGCGCCTGTTCGCGCAGGACCTCTATGGCGGCGCCGACCCGGCCTACCGGATCAAGACGCGCGTCTTCACCGAGCTTGCCTGGCACTCGCTGTTCATCCGCACGCTGCTGATCCGCCCCGAGGCGATCGAGCTGCCGACCTTCGTGCCGGAGCTCACCATCATCGACATGCCGAGCTTCCGCGCCGATCCTAAACGCCATGGCTGCCGCTCGGAGAACGTGGTCGCGATCGATTTCGCCCGCAAGATCGTCCTGATCGGCGGGTCTTATTATGCCGGCGAGATGAAGAAGTCGGTCTTCACGACGCTGAATTATTACCTGCCCGAGCGCGGTGTGATGCCGATGCACTGCTCGGCGAATGTCGGCGCCAAGGGCGACACCGCGATCTTCTTCGGCCTGTCGGGCACCGGCAAGACGACGCTGTCGGCCGATCCCAACCGCACGCTGATTGGCGACGACGAGCACGGCTGGGGCCCGAACGGCGTCTTCAATTTCGAAGGCGGCTGCTACGCCAAGTGCATCAAGCTGTCGCAGGAAGCCGAACCGGAGATCTATGCCGCCTCGACCCGCTTCGGCGCGGTGCTCGAGAACTGCGTGCTCGATGAGGACACCCGCGTCGTCGATTTCGACGACGGCTCCAAGACCGAGAACACGCGTTCGGCCTATCCGCTCGACTTCATCCCGAACGCCTCGCGCACCGGCCGCGCGCCGCAGCCGAAGAACGTGGTGATGCTCGCCGCCGACGCCTTCGGCGTGCTGCCGCCGATCGCCAAGCTCTCGCCGGCGCAGGCGATGTATCACTTCCTGTCCGGCTACACCGCCAAGGTCGCCGGCACCGAGCGCGGCCTCGGCAACGAGCCGCAGCCGGAATTCTCGACCTGCTTCGGCTCGCCCTTCCTGCCGCTCGATCCATCCGTCTACGGCAACATGCTGCGCGACCTCATCGCCCAGCACAATGTCGATTGCTGGCTGGTCAACACCGGGTGGACCGGCGGCAAGTATGGTGTCGGCTCGCGCATGCCGATCAAGGTGACGCGCGCGCTGCTCACCGCCGCGCTCGACGGCTCGCTTCGCAACGTCGAATTCCGCACCGACAAGTATTTCGGCTTCGCGGTCCCGACCGCGCTGCCGGGCGTGCCGGCCGAGATCCTCAACCCGGTCAACACCTGGAAGGACAAGGACGAGTTCGACAAGACCGCCCGCGCCCTGGTCGGCATGTTCCAGAAGAATTTTGCCAAGTTCGAAGCACAGGTGGACGCCGAGGTGCGCGCGGCCGCGCCGGACGTGAAGCTCGCCGCGGAGTAAGGTCGCATTGTTTGAATTGCGAAAGGGCGGCCGAAAGGCCGCCCTTTTTCTTTCCTTCTCCCCTTGCGGGAGAAGGTGGCGCGAAGCGCCGGATGAGGGGTTCTATCCGCAAACTCAAGTGCGAGGGAAGTGCCCGCGGAGAGAACCCCTCGCCCGTCTCGCCGCTACGCGGCGATCCACCCTCTCCCACAAGGGGAGAGGGGAGGAGAAAGCTACGCCTTGAAATACGCGATCTGCGTCGTGGTCGCGAGCAGCCGCCCGTTTGGCGACCACAGCTCGGCGTTCTGGTCGGCGTAGCTCTTGTGCATGATCTTCGAATCCGCCGTCGCCAACACGCGCGTGATGTCTTCAGCCGCGAGCTCCTCGGCGTCGGTGTGGAAATAGGTCGTCAGCGACACCGTGCCGAACGGCACCAGCTCGCGCCGGGCGTGGAAAATGCGGCCGAAGAAGGCGTCCGACATCGACATCAGCGACAGCATGTCGAGCTTGCGCGGCGTGCGGTCGCTGATCCAGATCTTCGAGTAGGTGCTGGCGGGCTCGGCCTGCGGCGGGCCGATCCGCATCTCGCCCTCGACGAAGCGGAATTCGTACTGGTTGGCCCAGGATGCCGAGATCTTCGGGAATGGCAGCGTCTGCTCGAACGGCTTGGCATCCGGATATTGCGCCACCCTGTGCTCCCAGGACGGACGGCGCTCGGCGAACACCGCGGTGGCGAGCGTTGCGACCTCGCCGCCGCCTTGGCTAAGCTCGACGCTCCAGTGCTGGCTGGAGCGGTTGGCCTTGACGAGGCGCACGTCGAGATCGAACGGACCCTTGGCGATCGGCGCGCAATAATTGACGGTGAGGGCGAGCGGATCGCCCGCGGCTTGCGGGTGCTCGATCAGCGCCCGCAAAATGGTCGCGGCGGTGGCGCCGCCGAACGGGCCGACAAAGGCCCAGTAATCGTCGCTGGTGTGTCCCTGCCAGCTAGAGTCACCGGCGGTGACGCGCGTGGCCTCGTCGAACGGGTGCGGGAGCTTGGCGTGCATGGGTTAGACCTCTACTGAGCTTCCGTCCCAACGACGAAACTCCATCGTCTCGTCATCGGGGCCATATTGCCGCGAACTCAGGGCATCATCCGCTGGATCGTCTGTAACCCAGACGTCTGTGATCGAGCCTCCTATGCGCTTTACAGCGATGATGCTCTTGCCGCTCGTCAGGTGGGCGATGAAGTCGTCGATGGCAGTTTCCTCGTCCTTCCCGGAGAGACTGGCGAGGATGCTGCCGTGCGTGTGCCAGGGGAAGCCGTCGAAACCCAACGTCCAGTCCCCATCGGGACAGATGACGAGGAATCGAAACTGCCCATCCGGGGTGACATACTCGCCGACAGGCACGATCAACTCCGGCCAGAAAAATCTCAAGCCGTGATATGATGGCTATCCTGCTAAAGCAATAACCTGGCAGGTAAGGCCGCTTCCACGTCGCGGAAAATCAGCCCGCGGCGTCGCGCAGGTTCGGCAGCAGCGGCGTGGTCGGATTGACCGGCACGTTCCAGATCTCCTCGGCATATTCGCGGATGGTGCGGTCGGACGAGAACCAGGCCATGCGCGCGACATTGAGGATCGAGGCGCGGGTCCAGGCCGGCGCCACCTGCCAGCGCGCATCGACCGCGCGCTGCGCCTCGTAGTAGGAATCGAAATCGGCACTGACCATGTAATGGTCGAGATAACGCAGCGCGTGCGCGATCGATTCGAAACGGCCGGGGTCGCCGGGCGAGAACTCGCCGGCGCCGATCGCGTTGATGGCACGCTGCAGCTTCGGCGACCTGCGGATCACGTCGGAGGCATCCAGGCCCTGCTTGCGCCGGATCATCACGTCGCCGGCCTCCATGCCGAAGATCGCGATGTTCTCGGTGCCGACATGGTCGCGGATCTCGATATTGGCGCCGTCGAGCGTGCCGATGGTGATGGCGCCGTTGAGTGCCAGCTTCATGTTGCCGGTGCCGGAGGCTTCCATGCCCGCGGTGGATATCTGCTCGGACAGATCGGCGGCGGGAATGATCACCTCGGCGAGGCTGACATTGTAGTCGGGCAGGAACACGACCTTGAGCTTGCCGCCGATCGCGGGATCGTTGTTGACGATTTCGGCGACGTCGTTGATCAGCTTGATGATCAGCTTGGCGTAGCGATAGCTCGCCGCCGCCTTGCCGGCGAAGATCTTCACCCGCGGCACCCAATTGCCGTTGGGCTCGTCCTTGATGGCCTGGTACAGCGCGACCGTTTCGATGACGTTGAGCAGCTGGCGCTTGTATTCGTGGATGCGCTTGATCTGCACGTCGAACAATGCGCCCGGGTCGACCCTGATGCCGAGCCGTTCGCCGATCAGGCGGGCGAGCTGGGCCTTGTTGTGGTGCTTGACGCTGCGGAACTTCTTCTGGAACTCGACGTCGCTGGCGCGCGCCTCGATCAGCGAGAGCTGGGTCGGATCGTCGAGCACGGCATCGCCGCAGCTCTCGCGCAACAAATCGGTCAGCTTCGGGTTCGCCAGCATCAGCCAGCGTCGGAAGGTGATGCCGTTGGTCTTGTTGGTGATCCGTCCGGGATAGAGATGGTTGAGGTCGTGGAACACGGTCTCGCGCATCAGGTCCGAATGCATCGCCGAGACCCCGTTGATGCGGTGCGAGCCGACGAAGGCGAGCTGGCCCATGCGCACGCGGCGGCCGCTCTTCTCGTCGATCAGCGAGACCGAGGCGCGGAAGTCGATGTCGCCGGGGCAGCGCGCTTCGGCGAGCGCCAGATGCTGCACGTTGATGCGGTAGATGATCTCCAGATGCCGCGGCAGCAGCCGCTCGAACAGCTCGACCGGCCAGGTCTCCAGCGCCTCCGGCAGCAGCGTGTGGTTGGTGTAGGAGAGGGTGGCGACCGTGATCTTCCAGGCCTCGTCCCAGCGGAAATTGTGGAGGTCGACGAGGATGCGCATCAGCTCGGTGACGGCAAGGCTCGGATGGGTGTCGTTGAGCTGCACCGCGACCTTGCCGGCGAGGTTGCGCAGCTGGCCGTCGGAGGCGAGATGCCGCTTCACCAGGTCCTGGAGCGAGGCGGAGACGAAGAAATATTCCTGGCGCAGCCGCAGCTCGCGGCCCGCCGGGCTCTCGTCGTTCGGATAGAGGAACTTGCAGATCGCCTCCGCGCGCGCCTGCTCGGCGCTGGCGCTGACGTAATCGCCTTTGTTGAAGGCATCTAACTTGAGCGGATCGGGCGAGCGCGCCGACCACAGCCGCAGCGCATTGACGTGCTGGCCGCGCCAGCCGACGATCGGCGTGTCATAGGCGATCGCCTGCACGGTTTCAGCAGGATGCCAGATCGAGCGGTCGCGGCCCTTGTCGTCGACATGCTCGACGCCGCCGCCGAAATTGACGTCGTAGATCACCTCGGGTCGCTGCAATTCCCAGGGATTGCCGAAGCTCAGCCATTCGTCGGGATATTCCTGCTGCCAGCCCTGATTGATGATCTGGCGGAACAGGCCGTAATCGTAGCGGATGCCGTAGCCGATCGCGGGGATCGACAGCGTCGCCATGCTCTCCATGAAGCAGGCGGCGAGCCGGCCGAGGCCGCCATTGCCGAGCGCCGCATCCGGCTCGCATTTGCGCAGCTCCGGCAGCGAGACGCCGAGATCGCCGAGCGCGACCTCGAAGATCTTGAGCAGGCCCATGTTGTTGAGCGCGTCGGTGAAGAGCCGGCCGATCAGGAATTCGAGCGAGAGATAGTAAACCCGCTTGCGGCCCGCGTCGTAGCTGTGCTTCTCGGCCGTGAGCCAGCGATGCACGATGCGGTCGCGCAGCGCGAGCGCCGCGGCCTGGTACCAATCGTGCCTGGTCGCCATGCCAGCGTCCTTGCCGATGGCAAGGCGCAGCTTCGCCAGGATTGCGCCCTTGATCTCGGCCAGCGCGAGTTCGTCGATGGGCTGGCCGGGGGCCGGATAACTGGGCTGGAACGATGAATCCTGCAAAGCCGTTACTTCCTAGGTCGAAACAACTCTTAACTCTACGCGTCCTGCCCTTGCACCGGAACTGTCGCCCGCGAGGTCGTGCACTGCGCTGGCGCAAATTTATGCAAGGAATGGGCCGAATTGGGAACCCGGAGGAGCACGGAGAAACCCAGATTCGGTGCTAGATTACGAAAGATTCAGCCATCAGTGTGGAGAAGCGGACCGTGAGACTGCTGATCGAAATCGCCACTGCGGCCCTGCTCGTCGTCTGCATCAGCGCCACCAGTGCGGCGTTTGCCGCCGGCACGACCGGTCGCAGCGCCGATGGCCTCAGCTGCGGCTTCACAGTGCCGCAGAAGGCGTCGCCCGCAGCCCGCTGCGCTGCGATCAAGCGCCAATGCGGCGGCAAGTTTTACGCAAGCGCGTGCGGCGACAAGCTGATATCCGCAGCGAATTGAGAGCCGTAGGAGCTTTGGCGAGCTCAAGCCGCCTTGCTCTGCACCGTATCGCAAAACTCCGCGAGACGGTCCGCAAGCCGCAGCGTCGCCGGGCTCGCATCCGGCGAAGCCATCAGTGCAACCTCGGTCTTGTTGATCGGCGCAAAGCCGTCCTTCGCCGTCAGCACGCGGTGGTCGGTCTGGATCGCCATCTCCGACAGGATGCTGAGGCCCATGCCGGCGGCGACCGCGGCCTGAATGCCGGCGAGGCTCGATGAGGTGTAGGCGGTGTGCCAAGCGCGGCCGGCCGTTTCCAGCGCGTGGATGGCGCCGGCGCGGTAGATGCAGCCGAGCGGAAAGCCGATCAGCGGCACCGACGGCACGTTGACGTCGACCGGGTGGCTCTTGCTGGTGACCCAGTGCACCCGCTCCGGCCACACCGCGATCGCGTCCTTCGCGCCAGCCTCGCGCTTGTAGAGCGCAAGGTCGAGCTCGCCGCGTTGGAGATCGCGGGCGAGATGCTTGCTCTGGTCGGCGCGCACGTCCAGCCGCAATCCCGGATGCGAGCGCGAGAAAGCGCCCAGCAGTTTTGCCAGCCGGTACGCGGCAAAGTCCTCGGGGATGCCGAGCCGGATCGCGCCATCGCTATCAGGCTGGCGCAGCACGTCGCGCGCCTCCTCGGCCAGCGAGAGCAATCGCCGCGCATAGGACAGCAGCCGCTCGCCGGCCTCGGTCGGGCGCACGTCCTTGCCGTCGCGGTGCAGCAGCACCTGACCGACATCCTCCTCCAGCCGCTTGATCTGCTGACTCACGGTCGATTGCGTGCGGTGGACGCGCTCGCCGGCGCGGGTGAAGCCGCCGGCCTCGACCACCGAGACGAAGCTGCGCAGCAGCTCGAGATCGAGCACGGCCGCCTCCATTAAGAAATCCACTGGGCGCGAGTTAATCATTTAATTTCCAAATGGCAAGCGGCCTCCCTAGATCGAGGGCAGAAAAAAACATCCGAGAATGCCCCTCATGTCGCTCGCCAGCTCGCTTCCCGCCCCCCGCAGCCGCTTCAACACATTGCCGCTCGCGATCGGCCTGTTCTGCCTGCTCTGGAGCTACGCCTTCATCGCCGGCAAGATCGGCGTCACCCATTGCCCGCCGCTGATCCTGCTCGCCGCGCGCTTCTCGCTCGCGGGTATCTTGATCCTGGGCGCCACGTTGATCCGCGGCGAAGCCTGGTCGTTGTCGTGGCGCGATGCCGCGATCTTCGCGGTGCTCGGCATCGCCAACAATGCGCTCTATCTCGGCCTCGGCTACACCGGCCTGCAATCGGTCTCCGCCGGCCTCGGCGGCCTGATCGTGTCAGCCAATCCGGTGTTCACCGCGGGCCTTGCCGCGCTGCTGCTCGGCGAAGGCATGACCTGGCGCAAGGCGAGCGGCCTCTTGCTCGGCATCATCGGCGTGACCGCAATCGTCTGGCACCGCCTGTCGGTCGGCACCGATTCGCTGCACGGCATCGTTTTCACGCTGGCCTCGCTCGCTTCGATCGTGGCCGGCACCATCCTGTTCAAGCTGCTGGCGCCGAAGGGATCCCTGTGGATCGGCAATGGCGTGCAGAACCTCGCGGCCGGCATCGTACTGACACCGGTCGCGCTCACCTTCGCCGATGTCGACGCGATCGACTATACGCCGAGCCTGATCGGCGCCTTCGCCTTTCTCGTGCTCGGCGGCTCGATCATCGCTTCTTGGCTCTGGTTTCGTCTCTTGAAGACGTGTGGCGCCACCGCCGCCAGCGCCTATCATTTCCTGATGCCGCCGCTCGGCATGCTGTTCGCATTCCTCGTCCTCGGCGAGCACATCGAGGCGCGCGACCTGCTTGGCATCATTCCGGTCGCGCTCGGCATCTATCTGGTGACGCGGCCGGCGAAGGCGGTGGTGTAGGTGGAGGCCCCGCTGTTCACTATCGTCATTGCGAGGAGCTCTTGCGACGAAGCAATCCAGACTGCCGCAGCGGAGGCAGTCTGGATTGCTTCGCTGCGCTCGCAATGACGGGGGGCTAGTCCTTCCTGAACACGATCGAGGCCATCCACCCCGTCATCAGCGCCATCGCAACGGTGGCGAGGCCGTAGATCAGGCCATTCTGGCGGGCAGTGGTGGCGACGAACTGCTCGAAGCCGACCTTGACGATCTCGAACGCGGTCTCGGTCTTGCCGATGAACGCGCCGTTGGCGAACAACTTGATCTCGATCTCATAGGTGCCGATCGGCACCTCCGCGGGCAGCGGAATGCCGGTGCGGAACAGCGTCGGCGTCAGGAACGTGACCGCGCTTCCGTCTTCGCGGTAGAGCCCGCGCTGGGTGCGCAGGCGAATGAAGGCCGAGCGGAACGCATCGTTGGGCACCACGTCGGCAAAGTCGCCGCTGACCCGCTGCGTCAGCAGCACGTTGTTGAGCCCGATCTGCTGCCGCCGCGCGATCTCGGGCGAGGTGATGGCGTCGAGCGGGCGGTTGGCGAACAGCGCGAGATAGCTCGGCACCTGCAGGAATTGGCGGTAGTCGGTGTTGATCCAGATGCCGAAGGTGCGCTCCTTCCGCCGCGTCACCATGTCGGCGCGCGGGCCCATCACGGTGACGACGAGGTCGTAGGCCGTGCGGTCCGCGGGCGTCGTCGTATCCTTCTCGACCGAGCCGAACAGCACCAGCTCCTCGCCGGAATAGTTCGGCGTCACCGTGACCCGGTGATTCGAGACCGACACAATCAGCCGCTCGGCCCGCGCAGCGCCGCCGAGCAGCAGGACGAGGACGATGGCGAGAAGCATGCGCCTCATCGGCTCACTCCGAGCTCACGGATGGTGAAGAGATCGGAGGGTTGGATCACCAGCTCGATCGCGAAGCGGATTCCGACCGAGAGGATGAGCAAGCCCAGCAGCAGCCGCAGCTGCTCGCCGCGGATCTTCTGGCCGGCACGGGCGCCGAACTGCGCGCCGGTGACGCCGCCGACCATCAGGATCAGCGCCAGCACGGCATCGACCAGGTGATTGGTCGCCGCGTGCAGCATGGTCGCGAACAGCATGGTGACGACGGTGAGAACCATCGAGGTCCCGATCACCGTCGAGGTCGGCACCCTCAAGAGATAGATCATGATCGGCACCAGGATGAAGCCGCCGCCTATACCCATGATGGCGCCGATGAAACCGATCACGATGCCGACGATCACCACGGGGATGACCGAGAGATAGATCTTCGAGCGCTTGAACCGCATCTTCAGCGGCAGGCCGTGGATCCAGTTGTGGGTGCGGCGCGGCGGCAGCGCCCCGCGCCGGGTCCGCATCAAGGCGCGCAATCCTTCCGAGAACATCAGGCTGCCGACCGTGGTGAGCAGCACGACGTAGGAGAGCGCGATCATCAGGTCGAGCTGGCCGAGCGCCCGCAGCTGGGTGAAGGTCCAGACGCCGAGCGTCGTGCCGGTCACGCCGCCGCATAACAACACGCTCGCCAGCGCCGGATCGATCGCGCGCCGCCGCCAATAGGAGAGGGCGCCGGAAAAGGAGGAGGCCGCGATGTGGCTCGCCACGGAGGCCACCGCGACCGCCGGCGTGATGCCGATGAAGATCAAAAGCGGCGTCATCAAGAAGCCGCCGCCGATGCCGAACATGCCGGAGACGAAGCCGACCGCCGCGCCCATGGCGAGCACCAGGAAGACGTTGACCGGAAGATCGGCGATCGGGAGGTAAAGCTGCATTGAACCTGCGCACCGGCGAGACGGATCGACGAACGCGGAATGCTCGCGGAGAGGACGGAACGATTGCCGCGTCCTTCAATAGCGGAATTCGCGGGCGGGCGGGACCGGGAATTTCAGGCGTGGTGAATGGGTATGACGCGCGCGTGATGATCTCTGCGATCGTCCGCACTCCCGCTGCAGGCGGAGGTCAGAACGGACTGACCGAGAAATACCGTAGCCAGAGATCGGTGTAGCGGCCTTTTTCCCAGATCCGGAACATCGCCCAGTTCAGGGCCTGGCGCAGCACGTCGTTGCCCTTGCGCACGGCGATGCCGATGCCCTCGCCGAAGAAACGGCTCTCGACGAACGGACCGCCGGAGAAGGCGCAGCAATCGGCCGAATCCGTGCCGTTGATCCAGAACGCCAGCGAGATGGCGTCGCCGAAGATGAAGTCGACCTCGCCCCTGCGCAGAGCTGCGCGCATCGCATCGTCATTGGGGTAGGCGTGCAGCTCGGCGTCGGTGAACATCGCCTTGAGATACGCCTCGTGCGCCGAGCCGGCGATGGCGCCGACCTTCTTGCCCTCGAGATATTCGGGGCGGATCTCCGGCATCACCGCATCCTTGCGCGAGACGAAGCGCGCCGGCACGCGGTAATAGGGATCGGTGAAGTCGACGCGGGCGCGCAGCTGCGGGCTCACCGCCATGGAGGCGATGATGGCATCGCCCCGGTTGGAGGTGAGCGCATCGACCAGCGTCTCGAAACGCCGCATCTGCACCGTGCAGGTGACCTTGATCTCCTCGCACAGGGCGCGGGCGAAATCGACGTTGAAGCCGGCCGGATTGCCGTCCGCACCGGTGTAGTTGAACGGCGGATAGTCGGTCTCGGTCAGGAAGCGGATCACGGTCAGGCGGGACAGGTCCGGCCGTTCGGGGCGCCGGCGCGGGTCCCAGAACCCGGGCACCGCCTGCGGGGCGGCCTGGGGCGCCGCCTGAGGGGTGGTCTGTGGCGCAGCCGGAGGCCGCTTGGCGGGAGCTTGCGCGTTCGCCTCGGTGAGGCCGCCGAGCAGGCAAAGGCCAGCAGCCAGCCCTGCCAGCAAGCCACGGACAGATTTGAGCGATTTCGCCTGTTGCGATGGAGCCATCGGCCGAAGGAATGAATTTCGTCGGGATCGGAGGGCCTTATAGACCATCCCGCCGGGAACGCGAGCGCCGATTGTGGCCAGCGTGAAGCTCAGAGATACCGCTTCAAATCAACCGCTGCCTCTTCCGGCGTCCGCTTCAAATTGAACGGCGAGACGAACCTGCCCTCGCGGTCCATCAGGTAGATCAGCGCGGTGTGGTCCATCGTGTAATCGCCGTCCTTGGTCGGGACCTTTTTGGCATAGACCCGGTAGGAGGAGATCACCTTGGCGGTCTCGGCGGGGTCGCCGGACAGGCCCTGGAGGTGCGGATCGAAGCTCGACAGGTAATCCTTCATCGTCGCCGGCGTGTCGCGCTCGGGATCGACCGAAATGAAGATGGCATTGACCTTGTCGGCGTCCTTGCCCAGCGCGCGCAGCACTTCCGAGATCTCGAACAGCGAGGTCGGGCAGACGTCGGGGCAATGGGTGTAGCCGAAGAAGATCAGGGTCGGCTTGCCCTTCAGGCTCTTGTCGGTGACGGCCTTGCCGTTCTGGTCGGTCAGCTGGAACGGGCCGCCGATCGCGGCCGGCTGTGCCACCTTGCCGACCCCGCCCAGGGCCCAGAACATGATCAGGAGCCCGACGACGAGGCTTGTAGCGAAGGCGGTCGCGATCACCAGCGGACGGGTGGCGGAGCTCATGGGCGGAAAACTTCCTGTCGCAGGTCAGAAGCAGGCGGCAAAGCCGGTCCTGATCATTTCGAAGAACACCTGGCTGCCATAGTGGAACCAGAGCGCCAGCGCGCCGATCACGGCGAGACCGCCGATTGCAGCGCCCGCCCACAGCAGCACGGATGGCATCCGCCCGGCAGTGGGCGAATTGTCCGATAGCCGATGTGCCGGGTGCAGCGGTTGAGCCATGACAACAATCGGGACGAAGGCCCCGGTTCCCTGGCTTTCAGATAGGCTTTGCGCCGGCTGCGGGCAAGGCGCCGCCAGCAGGCAAGGCTCCGCCAGCTGGCAAGACGCCGCGGCGGCGCCAGAGGACGCCGCCAGCCTGTGGATGTCAGTGGAGGAGCTGGCCCCGGGCGGATTCGAGCGGCTCAGCTTGCGGGAGCGACCGGCGCGACGGCCTGGTCGTCGAGGCCTGCGCGTCCAGGTAGCACGGCTTGTACATGGCCTGGAGCTGCTTGCCCCTCAGGAAGAGCATCCGCGGGGTGAGGCCGCCCCGCTGGCCGATCCAGCGCCTGATCTGCGAGGGATACATCGCATAGAGCATCTGGGTCGCTTCGGGATTGGTGATGGCGCGGCCGTTGGCGCCGAAATCCCAGGCGGCATGGAAGCCCAGCGTCGCATGCGAGGTCACGCAGATCCGGTCGTGCGGGATAGCACCGAGAACGATGGTACAGGCCGAGGCGCAGAGGCCATCGATGATGACCGTCTCGCCCGATTGCCTGAGGTCCTGGTACTTGTCGACGTAGGTTCCGATCCGGCCGCCGCGGTCATCCGCGATCCGAACCACCGCGTGAGAAGCCCCCATGCCTGCGATCAAGAGAACCGCCGCAAGCAACCCCGTCAGAAAATTCATTTTCCCCCGCCCCAGTCGAATTCGAATCTGTGTGTCAGGTGATGATGCACGGCTAGCGTCGGTCGTAACCGAGGCTTTGTCTAGGCAGGCCTGCTGGCTCAAAACAAATTAAATCCAGTGTTGCGTCCGCGCTGCACCCGGCCGGTCTCCATCCCAAAGTGGAACAAGTTAACGAGGTCTTGCGCGCCATACCCTTGATCTCAGTTGCAACCGCTGGCTTCAATCCGGGCAACTACAGGGGGGAACCCTTGAGGAGGAGAAGAACTTGGAGGGGGAAGCGCATGGTTCAAGAAACGGATGTCATCGTCGTCGGCGCGGGACTGTCGGGCCTCGTTGCCGCCACTGAGATCGCTGATGCGGGCAAGCGCGTGATCGTTATCGACCAGGAAGGCGAGCAGTCGCTGGGGGGCCAGGCGTTCTGGTCGTTCGGCGGATTGTTCCTGGTCGATTCGCCGGAGCAGCGCCGGCTCGGCATCAAGGACTCCTACGAGCTTGCCATGCAGGACTGGCTCGGCACCGCCGGCTTCGACCGCGACGAGGATTTCTGGCCGCGCCAATGGGCCGAAGCCTATGTGGCCTTCGCGGCCGGCGAGAAGCGCGGCTGGCTGCGCGCGATGGGCCATCGCTTCTTTCCCGTGGTCGGCTGGGCCGAGCGCGGCGGATATGATGCGATGGGCCACGGCAATTCGGTGCCGCGCTTCCACGTCACCTGGGGCACCGGCCCGGGCATCGTCGAGCCGTTCGAGCGCCGCGCGCGCGAGGCGATGAAGACCGGCCGATTGATCTTCCGATTCCGCCATCGCGTCGATGCGCTCTCGGTCACCAATGGCACGGTGGATGGCGTCAGCGGCGTCGTTCTTGCGCCTGATGATGCAGAGCGCGGCAAGAGCTCCTCGCGCAACGTGGTCGGTGACTTCGCGTTGAAGGCGCAGGCCGTGATCGTCGCCTCCGGCGGCATCGGCGGCAACCACGAGCTGGTGCGGCAGAACTGGCCGGAGCGGCTCGGTGAGCCCCCGAAGTTCATGATCTCCGGCGTGCCCGAGCATGTCGACGGGCGCATGATAGGCATCACGGAAAAGACCGGCGCACGGCTGATCAATCGCGACCGCATGTGGCACTACGTCGAGGGCATCCAGAACTGGAACCCGATCTGGCCGCGCCACGGCATCCGCATCCTGCCGGGTCCTTCCTCGATGTGGTTCGACGCGACAGGCACGCGGCTGCCGGCGCCGCTATTCCCGGGCTCGGACACGCTCGGCCAGCTCAAATACATCATGTCGACAGGCTACGACTATTCCTGGTTCATCCTGACCCAGAGCATCATCAAGAAAGAGTTTGCGCTGTCGGGCTCGGAGCAGAACCCGGACCTGACCGGCAAGAGCTGGCGCATGACGCTTCGCCGCGCCACCAACAAGGGCGCGCCGGCGCCGGTGGAGGCGTTCAAGAGCCATGGTGTCGACTTCATTGTCCGCGACAAGCTCGATGAGCTCGTTGCGGCCATGAACAAGCTCGCCGGCAGCGATCTCCTCAAGCTCGAGCACATCAGGATGCAGATCGAGGCGCGCGACCGCGAGATCGCCAATCCCTACGTCAAGGATGCGCAGGTCATGAACATCCACAATGCGCGCCGCTATATCGGCGACAAGTTGATCCGCACCGCTTCTCCGCACCGCATCCTCGATCCCGCGCATGGGCCGCTGATCGCCGTGAAGCTCAACATCCTCACCCGCAAGACGCTGGGCGGCTTCGAGACCGATCTCGACTCCCGCGTGTTCGGGGAGGAGGGCCGCGTCATTCCCGGCCTTTACGCCGTCGGCGAGGCCGCCGGCTTCGGTGGCGGCGGCGTGCATGGCTATCGCTCGCTGGAAGGCACCTTTCTGGGCGGCTGCCTGTTCTCGGGCCGCAATGCGGGCCGTGCCGCCGCCAAGGCAGTGGGCTAGACCATGCGGCGGCGGATGCGCATCGCCACGCTGATCGCTGCTTTGACGGCAGCTTCGGCTGCGTCCGCCGATACGGTCGATGTCAACGGGGTGAAGCGCTCCTACACCGCGCAACTGCCGGCCAAGCGGCCCGCACCGCTCGTCATCGTGCTGCATGGCAAGACCCAGCGCGGCGCCGACATGGTCACGCGGACGGCCTGGCCGCAGGTTGCCAAGCGCGAGGGCCTCGCCGTGGTGTTTCCGGACGGGCTCAACAACGCATGGGCGGACGCGCGCACTAAGGCGGGGCCGGCCCTGCGCGGACCACCGGTCGGCACCGATGACGTCGCCTTCATCGCAAGGCTGGTCGAGAAGCTGGTGGCCGACGGCACGGCCGATGCGAAGCGCGTCTACGTCGCCGGCGTCTCCAATGGCGGTGCCATGGCGATGACCATGGCCTGCGCGCGGGCCGATCTGTTTGCGGCGGCTGCGAGTGTGATCATGAACCTCAACGATGAAGCCGCCGTCACCTGTCATCCGTCGCGGCCGCTGCCGATGCTGCTCATGAACGGGACGGAAGATCCGCTGGTCCCTTATGAGGGCGGGCGCGGATCGAGCTATTTTGCCGCAGAGGGATTCTGGTCGACGGATGAGACGCTGGCGTTCTGGCGCAGGCTCAATGGCTGCGAGACCGACGACGCCGGGATCACCGACATGCCCGACGCGGCGCCCGCGGACCAGTCCACGGTCACGCGTATCAGCTCGCGCTGTCCGGCTGGGCACGACGTCGTGCTCTATCGCATCAACCACGGCGGCCACCGCATGCCAGGCTTTGCTCCGGATGCCCGATTCCCGAAGGTCGCCAGGAACCTGCTCGGACCGCAGAACGGCGACATCGACGGCGCCGAAACGATCTGGACGTTCTTCAGCCGGTTTCCGTGAACGGCGTTGCTGCCCCACGCATGCGTGCCGGGCAACGCATGCGTGGCAGGCAACGCACGCGTGCCAAGGGGTGGCACAGTGCAAACCGCTGGGCTAGACAGGGCCGCCATTCCAGCCAGGAGATCCAGATGAGCATTCAGCGTTTTGAAACCGGCCCGCGCATGAGCCAGGTCGTCGTGCACGGCAACACCGTCTATCTCGCCGGTGTCGTCGCCAACAAGGCGGCCGGCGAAAGCGTGACGAAGCAGACCCAGGACATCCTGGCGACCATCGACGGTCACCTCGCCAAGGCCGGCACCGACAAGTCGAAGCTGCTCTCGGCCACGATCTACATCACCGACATGAAGACCTTCGCAGAGATGAACGCTGTGTGGGACGCCTGGGTCTCGCCCGGCAATACGCCTGCGCGCGCCACCGTCGAAGCCAAGCTGGCCGCCCCGCAATACACCGTCGAGATCATGGTGACGGCGGCGAAGTAATTTTTGCGAAAACCTCACGCGCGTTGATGACCTCCGAGGTAATCGATCAACGCGCGTGAACCTTCGATAGTCACGGTCAGCCGGACAACACGGCGCCATCGAAGGAGAGAACCATGACCGACCCCGTCACCATCGCCCGTCGCTACATCGAGCTCTGGAACGAGCGCACCGCCGGCCGCCGCCGCGAGCTGCTGAGCGAAAGCTGGACGACGGATGCGAGCTACGTCGACCCCGTGATGAAGGGCGACGGCCAGGACGGCATCGAGGCGCTGATCGCAGGTGTGCAGCAGCGCTTTCCCGATTTCACATTCAAGCTGATCGGCGAGCCCAACGGCTACGGCGATCACATCCGCTTCTCGTGGGGACTTGGCCCTGACGGCGCCGACAGCCCGATCAAGGGCACCGATTTCGCCGTGCTGAAGGACGGCCGGATCAGAAGCGTGACCGGATTTCTCGATGAGGTCCCGGCCGGGGCGTGAGAGCGCTGGCCCTCGTCGCGCAGGCGAGGAGAGGACCGAAATTTGGACCTCACAAGCGGTCGTCATGCCCGGGCTTGTCCCGGGCATCCACGTTCTTCGTGCCGCGGGTAAGACGTGGATGGCCGGGACAAGCCCGGCCATGACGATGTCGAGTCTATCGTGCCTCAAATGGACAGCGCGTGTGCGATCGCCCTGTCGCAGGCCATAGCCCCCCTCGACGAAGCCATCCCTACGGCTTACCTGTCATGCCGTGCCGCCCCGTCTCCTCCAGACATCGACCGAGCCGGCCGCCCTGCTGCCGGATCGCTTTCGGGCCTGGTTCGCAGCCCGCGGCTGGTCGCCGCGCGCGCATCAATTGGCGCTGCTGGAGAAGGCGCGCGAGGACCGGTCCGCTCTCCTGATTGCGCCGACCGGCGCCGGCAAGACGCTGGCCGGATTTCTGCCGACGCTGGTCGAGCTGTCGACGCAGCCGCTGACACGCGACGCGGGTGCGAAGAAGAACCTCGTCTCCACCGGCCGGAGCGTGCAGCGCAGCGGCGGCCTGCACACCCTCTACATCTCGCCGCTCAAGGCGCTCGCCGTCGACATCGCGCGCAACCTTGAGCGTCCGATCGCCGAGATGGACTTGCCCATCAAGGTCGAGACCCGCACCGGCGATACGCCGGTGTCGCGCCGTCAGCGGCAGCGGCGCTATCCGCCCGACGTGTTGCTGACGACGCCCGAGCAGCTCGCGCTGCTGCTCTCCTCCGACGACGCACCGTTCCTGTTTTCCTCTCTCAAGCGCATCGTGCTCGACGAGCTGCACGCGCTGGTCACGTCCAAGCGGGGCGATCTGCTCTCCCTCGGGCTGGCGCGATTGTGGCGCCTCGCGCCGCAGATGCGCGCGATCGGCTTGTCCGCGACCGTAGCCGAGCCAGAGCAGCTCGCGCGCTTCCTGGTGCCGCAGCCCGACGGCAAGGAGCGGGCAGCCGACATCGTCGTCGCCGGCGGCGCCGCGCCGCCCGTGGTCGAGATGCTCGATACGCGCGAGCGGCTGCCCTGGGCCGGTCACAGCGCGCGTCACGCGCTCCCTGAAATCTACGAGCTGATCAAGGCCAACAAGACCACGCTGGTCTTCGTCAACACCCGCAGCCAGGCCGAGATGCTGTTCCAGAATCTCTGGAGCATGAACGACGATGGCCTTGCCATCGCGCTGCATCACGGCTCGCTCGACGTCGCCCAGCGCCGCAAGGTCGAAGACGCCATGTCGGCGGGCCGGCTGCGCGGCGTGGTCTGCACCTCCTCGCTCGACCTCGGCGTCGACTGGGGTGACGTCGATCTCGTCGTCAATATCGGCGCGCCAAAAGGCTCCTCGCGTCTGATGCAGCGCATCGGCCGCGCCAATCACCGCCTCGACGAGGCTTCCCGCGCGGTGCTGGTGCCCGCCAACCGTTTTGAAGTGCTGGAGTGCCGCGTCGCCATCGACGCCATCGCCGAGAATGCGCAGGATACGCCGCCCTTGCGCACTGGCGCGCTCGACGTGCTGGCTCAGCATGTTCTGGGCTGTGCCTGTGGCGAGCCGTTCTTCAGCGACGAGCTCTATGGCGAGGTTCGCACCGCCGCGCCCTACGCAAGCCTGTCGCGGCAGCATTTCGACGACGTCGTCGATTTCGTCGCCTCCGGCGGCTATGCGCTGAAGACCTATGAGCGCTTTGCTCGCATCAAGCAGGACAAGGAGGGACGCTGGCGCGTCGCCAATCCCAAGGTGCGGCAGAGCTACCGCATGAATGTCGGCACCATCGTCGAGGACGACATGCTGAAGGTGCGGCTGGTGCGTTCGCGCGACAGCGGTGCAGGATCCACAGGCGTGATCGCACGCGGCGGCCGACTGCTCGGCGAGATCGAGGAAGCCTTCATCGAGGGCCTCTCCCCCGGCGACACATTCGTGTTCTCGGGCGAAGTGGTGCGCTACGAGACCCTGGTCGAGGACCAGGTCTATGTCTCGCGCGCGCATGACAAGGACCCGAAGGTGCCGTCCTACATGGGCGGCAAGTTTCCGCTTTCGACCTATCTCGCCGAGCGCGTGCGCCGCCTGCTCGATGATGGCCGCGCCTGGGGCGGCTTGCCGGAGCAGGTGCGCGACTGGCTGTCGCTGCAGAAGGATGTCAGCAGAGTGCCGGCGGTCCGCGAGCTGCTGGTCGAGAGCTTTCCGCGGGCCAACAAGCATTATCTCGTTTGCTACCCCTTCGAGGGCCGTCTCGCGCATCAGACCTTGGGCATGCTGCTGACGCGCCGGCTGGAGCGCGCTCGCGCGCGTCCGCTCGGCTTCGTCGCCAATGAATATGCCGTGGCGATCTGGGGGCTCGGTGATCTCTCCTTCATGATCCGCGATGGGCGGATCGACCTCAACGCGCTGTTCGATCCTGACATGCTCGGCGATGATCTCGAAGCCTGGCTCGCCGAATCCGCGCTGATGAAGCGAACCTTCCGCAACTGCGCCATCATCTCCGGCCTGATCGCGCGCCGCCACACCGGGGAGGAGAAGAGCCGCCGTCAGGTGCTGTTCTCGACCGATCTCGTCTACGACGTGTTGCGCAAGCACCAGGCCGATCACGTCCTGCTCCGCGCTGCGCGCGCCGATGCCGCCACCGGCCTGCTCGATTTGCGCCGGCTCGGCGACATGCTGATGCGCATCCACGGCCGCATCACGCACCGGGAACTCGACCGCGTCTCCCCACTCGCCGTGCCCGTGATGCTGGAAATCGGCCGCGAGTCAGTTTATGGCGAAGCTGCAGACGAGCTTTTGGCGGAAGCCGCCGACGAGCTCGTCAAAGAGGCGATGGATCGAAGCGGGTAAGACGTGACGGCAGGCGCGCTGATTTCGGGAGATGTCGAGGACATGCGCGTTTCCAGAGTCACGATCAGCGATGTGACCTTTGCGGCCGATCTCTCCGGCGCGCTGTTCTGGGACGAGCAGCGCCTGCTCGTCGTCTCCGACCTGCATCTCGAGAAAGGCTCGAGCTTCGCCACGCGCGGCGTCCTGCTGCCGCCTTACGATACCATTGCGACGCTCGGCCGGCTCGCTGCTGTCATCTCCCGCCATGATCCGCGAGTGGTCATCGCGCTCGGCGACAGTTTTCACGACCGCAGCGCGCATGAGCGCCTGTCCGCCGAGGACCGCGACGCCTTGGCCGCACTCCAGACCGGCCGCGACTGGATCTGGATTTCCGGCAATCACGACCCCATGCTGCCGCGCGATCTTGGCGGCACCATCGCGGACGAAGTCGCAATCGGCCCGATCACCTTCCGCCACGAGCCGACCGGCGCCCACGGCGAGATCGCCGGCCATCTGCATCCGAAGGCGCGTGTCTCGGCGCGTGGCCGCTCGATGGAGCGCCGCTGCTTCGCCAGCGACGGGATGCGGGCGGTGATGCCGGCATTCGGTGCTTACGCGGGGGGCCTCAGCGTCCGCGATCCAGCCTTCGCAAAGATCTTTCCGGCGAATGGCTTTGTCGCCCATCTCCTCGGCGACCGCCGCGTCCACGCCATTGCGGCCTCGCGCTGCCATTGAGGCGCCGGCTGCATTAGGACAGCACTACGACCGGTATTTTTCCGGAATCGCGCAAAGCCCGCTGTCGGTATTAACGTCCGCGCTTGCCGGGGCTGGATTTCATCCCGAACAAGATTGCAACCGGCAAAGGGGTCGCCTCGGGCGGCCCCTTTCGATTCCACGCGCGCCCAGAACAAATTAAGAACACTTTAGCAAGTCTTTGATATATCATTGTGATTCGGCGCCTCGCCGATACAATATCTAGCGTCTGTCCGACTTTGCGAGGACTACATGTCCACCATTGCCTTCGACCAGTTTGCCCTCACCCGGATCGCCGATTTCGCGCGCTCGCTGTCACGGCTGCATCAGGCCGCGCGGCGCCAGAGGGTCGATGACGACCAGTTCGACCGCGAGTTCAACGCGGTGTGCCAGTCGATCTGGGGCTACACCATCGACGATGTCAGCGACGATCTGTTCTCGTCCGAGGATCATCTGTTTCTCGACACGCTGGACGAAGCGCATGCGCGCATCTTCGCGGCGGAGCAGGGCTATGACCTCGTCGGCGATCAGGGCATGCTGACCGATTGGTGGGGCTTCTGCTGGATGATCCTGGCCGAGAAGCGCGGCCTCCTGACGCCGGAGAACCGCGCCTCCGCGCGCGCCGCGATCGAGGAGAAATATCTGGCGGCGCCGAATGTGATCGGCGTGATCATCGGGAGGTAGTGCCGCAAATTCCGTCATTGCTTCGCTACGCTCGCAATGACGGTGTGGTTACAGGTGAGGCTTACTCCAACCCCGCCCGCTTCGCCGGCTTCGCGGCGGTCTTCGGCACTGTCACGTCCGGCAGCGGCTCGCGCACGATCTCGTTTGACGCTGGCGCATCTGCCGACACCGTCTCGGCGCGCACCGGCGCCACCTTCATCTCGCCGAGCCGCGCTCGAACCTGCGCGGTGAGGCCGGGATAGGAGGCAACCGGGGTGAAGTCCGCAGCCTGGTCGTTGCCGACGCGGACGCCGGTATAGGCGACGAGGCCGTCGCTGGTGGCGATCACGTCGCCGGCCTTCAGGGAGGAATCCAGCGCAAGGTCGACCGGGGCAAGACCGACGGGTTCACGGCCGTTGCAGGTGCAGTCGGCGCGCAGCGCCTTGCGGTAGGCGAACGCGTTCTCGCTGTCGGCATAGCGCTCGCCGGTCTGTGAATAGGCACCGTCGATCGACGAGCCGAAATAGACCTTGGTCGCGCTGGCAGGACAGAACGCCTGACACATCTGCGCGGGTGAGACGAGACCGCGCATCAGCGGAAAGTATTTCCCGTCGCAACTGCGTACGCAGAAGGCCGGTCCCGAGCCACCGGCCGCGGCCGAGCGGGTCGGCGGCACATATTGCGGCGTGGCGCCATTCTGCTGGCTGCTGAAGGGATCGACGTGGGAGTTCGCCGGCGGCACCTCGCGCTGCGGCCGCTGCTGCATTCCGCCGAAGAGGAAATCGAACAGGCCTTCGGCTGCAACCGAGGTCGGCGCCGCCAGCAGCGGCGCTGCCAGCATGGCGGCCACAAGCGAAGCGCGACGCCGCCGGCGCGCATGGGACATGACTGTACGCAATGCTTACTCCACCCGACGCTACTGAATCGGCTGGGACCGAGCGATCTCAGCACACGATTCACCATAAAGCGGGATGGTAAATGAGCAGTTGAGCGTAGGCGGTTTCAAGACGAGGCGGTGGCCTCTTTAAGGCCGGGCGCAGCTTTGGACGGGTGGTTGCTACCGGGACACATTGAGGCACGACGGCGGAGAAATTTCCGCCACTTCACCCCTTCAAGAATTCCGACGCCTTGTACAGCGAGCGGAACGGCAGGCCAGCCGCACCGAACGTGTCGGTGGCGCCTTCCTCGCGATCGACCATGGTCAGCACCAGCACGACATTGGCCCCGGCCTCGCGCACCGATTCCACCGCCTTCATCGCCGAGCCGCCCGTGGTGGTGACGTCCTCGACGATCACGACGCGCTTGCCCGCCAGCGTCTCGCCCTTGGGCAGGCCCTCGATCGCGAGCTTCGCGCCGTGCTCCTTCGGCTTCTTGCGCACGAAGAAGGCCGCGATCGGATGCCCCTTGATCCAGGAGATCTGCGCCAGCGCGCCGGCGAGCGGCACCGCGCCCATCTCGAGCCCGCCGATAAAATCGAGCTGGTCGTCCTTGAGCGCCTCGTAAGTCAGCTCGGCGAGCAGCGTTGCGCCCTCGGGGTCGAGCATGGTCGGCTTGAGGTTGAAGTAGAAATCGCTCTTGCGGCCCGACGCGAGCGTCACCTCGCCGCGGCCGAATGAGCGCCGGCGGATGATCTCGAACAGGCGGGCGCGGGAGGCGGATTTCGACACGGCGGTCCCTCAAACGGCGTTTTTGGTGGGGGCGGAATTTATCCGCGACCGACGCGACATTCCAGAGGGGGCGTCTCCCGTCAACAGGGATCGGCCATCCCGGCCCAAAGGTTGTGAGGGCGCAACCTTCTGGAGTAGGTGAGGGGGCAAGCCTTCGGGCACGCCTCTTGGGGAAGGACACGGAATGACCATCGAGCTCTATACCTGGAACACGCCGAACGGCCGCAAGATCTCGGTCGCGCTGGAGGAGATGGGGCTGCCCTATAAGGTGATCCCGGTGAACATCACCAAGGGCGAGCAGATGGCGCCCGAGTTCCTCAAGCTCTCGCCCAACAACAAGATCCCCGCGATCGTCGACCCCGAGGGGCCTGAGGGCAAGCCCGTCAGCATCTTCGAATCCGGCGCGATCCTGCTCTATCTCGGCGAAAAGACCGGCAAATTCCTGCCGAAATCGCTTATCCAACGCATTCCGGTCTACGAATGGCTGATGTGGCAGATGGGCGGCTTCGGCCCGATGCCCGGCCAGGTACACCATTTCATCGCACTCGAGAACGAGCAGGACCGGGCCTACGGCCTGAAGCGCTTCATGGCCGAGACGCGCCGGCTCTATGGTGTGCTCGACCGCCGCCTCGAGGGGCACGACTTCGTCGCCGGCGAGCTCTCGGTTGCCGATTTTGCCATCCTGGGCTGGGCTTGGCGCCATCCTCGCCACAAGGTTGATCTGGCCGACTTCCCCAACGTCAAGCGCTGGTACGAGGCCCTGATGGCGCGCCCGGCCGTGAAGCGGGGGATGGAGGCGAAGCTGGATTGAGCTTCTTCACACCCTCTTCGCTTCTACCGCCATCCGCACCGCGAGCCCGGCCAGCACGGTGCCCATCAGCCAGCGTTGCACCAGCATCCAGCTCGGCCGGTTCACCAGGAACAGCGCGATCGATCCGGCGGCGAGCGCGATCATCGCGTTGACGCTGACGCTGATCGCGATCTGGATCGCGCCCAGCACCACAGACTGCGTCAGCACGCTGCCCGCCGCGGGATCGATGAATTGCGGCAGCAGCGCCAGATACAGCATCGCGATCTTCGGGTTGAGCAGGTTGGTGATGAAGCCCATCACGAACAATTTGCGCGGGCTGTCGACCGCGAGCTTCCTCACCTGGAACGGCGAGCGTCCGCCCGGCTTCACCGCCTGGCAGGCGAGCCACAGCAAATAGCCGGCACCGGCAAAGCGCAGCGCGTCATAGGCGAAAGGAATGGCGAGCAACAGCGCCGTGATACCGAACGCCGCGCACAGCATGTAGAACACGAAGCCGAGCGCCACGCCGCCGAGCGAGACGATGCCGGCCGCGCCGCCTTGCGTGATCGAGCGCGAGATCAGGTAGATCATGTTCGGTCCCGGCGTGAGCACGAGGCCGAGGCTGACGAGGGCGAAGCCGAGCAAGGCGGAGGTGTGGGGCATGGTTGAACCGGTGCGGGAGATGCAAAGGTTCTAATACGCGCGGGATCGCGCGGCCATCGCGCAATTGATCGGAGGACAATCGAGGTCTTGCGCCGGTGTGCTCCCTCGCCCCGGTTCTTACGGGGCCGGGACGAGCTTCGCTCGCCCTGAGAGGGTTGGGGTGAGGGGCTTTCTCCACACGGGCGGTCGTCGATAGACCTGCACCCCCTCACCCGGATCGGAAGGGCGATCCGACCTCTCCCCGCAAGCGGGGAGAGGTAAGGAAGTGCGCTAATGCGCCTCGTCCCAATTGTTCGCGGCGCGGGCGTCGACATGCAGCGGCACCGAGAGCAGCACGGCCGGGAACGGCGCATCCTGCATCACCTTCTGCACGACGGGGAGCGTTGCCTCGACCTCGTCGTCCGGCACCTCGAAGATCAATTCGTCGTGCACCTGGAGCAGCATCTGCGCCGACAGCTTCCTCGCGGCCAGCGCATCCTCCACGCGGGTCATGGCGCGGCGGATGATGTCGGCGGCGGTGCCCTGAAGCCGCGCGTTGATCGCGGCGCGCTCGTTGAAGGCGCGCACCGAGGCATTCGAAGCCTTGATGTCGGGGTAGTGGCACTTGCGGCCGAACAGCGTGGTGACGTAGCCGTGGTTGCGGCAGAAATCGCGCGTCTCGTCCATATAGGCGCGGATGCCGGGGAACCGTTCGAAATACTTCTTGATGTAGGCGGAGGCTTCCTCGCGCGCGATGCCGAGCTGGTTGGCGAGGCCGAAGGCGGAGATGCCGTAGATGATGCCGAAATTGATCGCTTTCGCGCGGCGGCGGATCTCGCTCGGCATGGCCTTGATCGGCACACCGAACATTTCCGACGCGGTCATGGCGTGAATGTCGAGCCCATCGCGGAACGCCTGCTTCAGCACCGGAATATCGGCGATCTCGGCCAGCAGCCGCAGCTCGATCTGTGAATAATCGGCCGAGACCAGCTTGTGCCCGGGCGTGGCGATGAAGGCGCGGCGGATCTTGCGGCCGTCCTCGGTACGCACCGGAATGTTCTGCAGGTTCGGCTCGTTCGACGACAAGCGCCCCGTCGTGGTCGCAGCCAGCGCGTAGGTGGTGTGCACGCGGTGGGTCTGCGGGTTGACGTAGGTCGGCAGCGCGTCGGTGTAGGTCGATTTCAGCTTGGAGACCTGGCGCCACTCCAGAATCTTCTTCGGGAAGTCGTGGCCCTGCTCGGCGAGCTCGTCGAGCACCTGTGCGGTGGTCGACCACGCGCCGGTCTTGGTCTTGGTGCCGCCAGGCAATCCCATCTTACCGAACAGGATGTCGCCGATCTGCTTGGGGCTGCCGACATTGACCGGCTCGCCCGCGATCTCCTGGATCTCGGCCTCGACGCGCGCTGCGGTCTGGGCGAAGTCGCCGGACAGACGCGACAGCACCTGGCGATCGATCGAGATGCCGCGCCGCTCCATACGCGCAAGCACGGAGACCAGCGGCCGCTCCAGCGTCTCGTAGACCGCACTCATGTGCTCGGAAACCAGGCGCGGCTTCAGCACGCGCCACACCCGCAACGCGATGTCGACGCCTTCGGCTGACAGCGGTGCGGCCTTGTCGATCGGCACCTGGTCGAAGGTGATCTTGCCCTTGCCGCTGCCGAGCAGCTCGCTGTCCTTCAGCATGGCATGGCCGAACCAGCGCTCCGACAACGATTCGAGCGCATGCGAGCCGCGGCCGGCATCGAGCACGTAGGAGATCAGCAGCGCATCGTCGATGTTGCGCAGGGTGATGCCGTGCTGCGCCAGCATCACGGCCGTGAACTTGACGTCGAAGCCGATCTTGAGGATGCCCGTCGATTCCAGCACCGGCCGCAGCGCTTGCAGCGCGTCGTCATGCTTGACCTGGTCCGGCGCGAGGCCGGCATCGAACAGGCCGGCGCCGCCGCCGGATTGCTTGTGCGCCAGCGGCACGTAGCAGGCCTCGTTCGGCGCCAGCGCCAGCGCGATGCCGCAGAGATCGGCCTGCATCGGATCGATCGAGCTCGCTCTCGTCTCGATCGCGACATGGCCGGCGTCATGGATGCGCGCAATGAAGGCGTCGAGCTCCTTCAGCGTCTTGATGGTCTGGTATTTGCCGCGATCGACAGGAAGCTTGCGCAGCGCCTCTTCGCGCGCGACGGCGAGCGAGATCGGCGCACCCTTCGGGCTCGCAGCCTTGTCCTCCTTGCCTGCCGATTTGTTGGGCTGGTTCGGCCGGGCTGGCGCCGGAGTTCCCGTGCCTGGTGTGGGCACGACGTCCGAAGGCGGCAGCGTCGTGAACACGCTGGCGCCGCTGGCGTAGCCGGGATCGGCATCGACATTGGCAGGATCGATCTGCGCATATTCGGCGACGCGCCGCGTCAGCGTCGTGAACTCCATCGCCTTGAGGAAGGCGATCAGCTTGCGCGCGTCGGGCTCGTGGACGGCGAGGTCGTCCAGCGGCACCTCCAACTCGACCTTGTCGTCGAGCAGCACGAGTTGCCGCGAGATGCGCGCCTTCTCCGCATTCTCGAGCAGCGCCTCGCGCCGCTTGGGCTGCTTGATCTCGCCGGCGCGGAACAGCAATTGGTCGAGATCGCCATATTCGGTGATCAGCTGCGCCGCGGTCTTGATGCCGATGCCGGGTACGCCCGGCACGTTGTCGGTGGAATCGCCCGCGAGCGCCTGCACCTCGACCACCTTGTTCGGCGGCACGCCGAACTTCTCGATCACCTCTGATATGCCGATGCGGCGGTCCTTCATGGTGTCGTACATCGTGACGCAATCGGTGACGAGCTGCATCAGGTCCTTATCGGACGACACGATGGTGGCGCTGGCGCCGCGCTCGCAGGCTTGGCGCACATAGGTCGCGATGAGATCGTCGGCCTCGAAGCCGATCTGTTCCAGGCAGGGCAGGTCGAAGGCGCGCACGGCTTCGCGGATCAGCGCGAATTGCGGAATGAGATCGTCGGGGGCCGGCGGCCGGTGCGCCTTGTAGTCCGGATAGATCTTGTTGCGGAAGGTGATCTCCGACTTATCGAAGATGATGGCCAGATGCGTCGGCCGATTGTCCTCGGGCATCTCGCGGAGCAGCTTCCACAGCATGTTGCAGAAGCCGAGCACGGCGTTGACCTGGAGCCCGTCGGATTTGCGGTTCAGCGGCGGCAGCGCGTGATAGGCGCGGAAGATGTAGGAGGAACCATCGACCAGGAAGACGTGGTCGCCCTTTCCGGCCGCCTTTGCCGCGACCGGTTTGGCAGCAGCCTTGGCAACAGCGGGCTTGGTCTCTGCGGCAGCTTTCGGCGCGGCCTTGGTGTCAGCTTTGGCGGTGGTCTTCGGAGATGTCTTGGGCATGGCCGCAATGTATGAATTTTTGCGGACTTTGACAGCCTTGGGAGGCGGATTTTTGGGCCGGTAGCGCGACTAATCCCCGCTGTCATTCCCCGCGACCCGGCTATGCCAAGGCTTCGCCGAGGTCTCGGTCTTGGGCACGCCGAAGCTCTAGCGTAGGCGGCAAGCGGGGAATCCAGTACGCCGCGGCTTCTCGGCTCAATCAATGCTCTCGGCGTACTGGGTCGCCCGGTCGAGCCGGGCGACGACACCGAGAGGGCAGCTACTCCGCTGCCTGCAACCGCGCGCCCGCCTTCCTCGGCGCGATCCAGAACGCATCGGGCCGCTCGAACAGGAAGCGCGCATTGAGGCGGAGCGCGACCTGCCAGATCACAAGCGATCCGAGCACGCCAGCGACGGTAACGAGCAGCGACACCGTGCCGATATCAGGGATGACGCCGGTGCGCAGCAGCAGCGTTCGCGTCGCCGCCATCGGCAGGAAGAAGGCGAGATAGATCACGATCGAATGCTCGCCGCAGAAGCGGAGGAAGTTGAGCCAGTGCGCCCGCGCGAGCAGCGTGCCCGCCGCGATGATGGCGCAGGCGCCGGCGAAGCCGAGCGCGAGCGAGACGATCGCCCACTCGCTGGCGCCCGCTGCGACGAGGCCGGCATTGATCAGCGCCCAGGCAGCGAGCGCTGCAAGCGCCAGCGCCGGATGCTTCCGCGCCTGATCCGACAGGGCGAACACGTAGGGCGCGAACAAATAGCCCGAATAGAAATAGACGAAGCGTGCGCAGAACTCGTCGATGGCGGTCCAGCCGGTCGTGATGTGCGCGGTCTCCAGCGCGGCGGCGACGAGCCAGACCGCGAGCGATGGGACCTTGCGTGTCAGTTTCGTGACGACGAAGAAGACCGGCAACAGATAGATGAACCACAGCGTGCCGAACGGCTCGATGAAGGATTCGAGATACAGCAGGCCAACATGCTGCCAGCTGGTCTCGGCCGCAAAGGCCGGGGCCTTGAAGCCGAATTGGATTGTCACCCAGACGACATAAAAATAGGCGAAATGCACCACCTTGCGGTCGAGATAGGTTCGCCAGTCCCGATCGATCACCAGAGACAGGAACAAGCCCGAAATCAGGAAGAAATCCGGCATCCGGAACGGCTTTGCGAAGGCTACGAGCACGTGCATGAACCCGGTCTGCCCGGCGGCAAGCTCCACCCCCAGCACCGAATGCATCATCACCACCATGACGATGCAGATGCCCTTGGCGTAGTCGACCCAGTCGATACGCGCGCCCGAAGCGGCCGTGGAAGGGCTGGCCGCCGCGATTGTGCCTGATCGTGCCATGGTGTCCCTTTTCGAGGCGCGTTCCGCCCGTGCCTGTGCGGGCCTGGGGCAGTTTGGAGCGCAGTAGTTTCCGACTTCTTTACCGGTTCAAATCGCGGGCCGGTTTTTGCATGCGGACTGTTCCATGGCCTCGGGAAAATGCTAAACCGCCCCGGATTGGGCTGAGTTGGACGTCCGTTAACCAAGCTGGAACAGGATTTTTCATGCGAATTGCGATGATCGGCACGGGCTATGTGGGATTGGTGTCCGGCGCCTGCTTTGCGGATTTCGGCCACGACGTCACCTGCGTCGACAAGGACGAGAGGAAGATCGCGGCACTCCATCGCGGCGAGATCCCGATCTACGAGCCTGGCCTCGACGAGCTGGTCGCGAACAATGTGAAAGCCAAGCGGCTCGACTTCACCACCGACCTGAAGCAGCCGGTCGCCGATGCCGATGCCGTGTTCATCGCGGTCGGCACGCCCTCGCGCCGCGGCGACGGACACGCCGACCTGTCTTACGTCTACGCCGCCGCGAAAG
Organism: Bradyrhizobium sp. IC3195; assembly: GCF_020193585.1. Lineage (NCBI taxonomy): Bacteria > Pseudomonadati > Pseudomonadota > Alphaproteobacteria > Hyphomicrobiales > Nitrobacteraceae > Bradyrhizobium > Bradyrhizobium sp. IC3195. The sequence goes on from NZ_JADYVG010000023.1 coordinate 94,331, forward strand.
AGATCGCGCAGTCGCTGCAGGGCTTCACCGTGGTGGTGACGAAATCGACCGTGCCGGTCGGCACCGGCGACGAGGTCGAGCGCATCATCCGCGAAGCCAATCCGTCGGCCGATGTGGTTGTCGCCTCGAACCCCGAGTTCCTGCGCGAGGGTGCGGCGATCCGCGATTTCAAATTCCCGGATCGCATCGTGGTCGGCACCTCCGACGAGCGCGGCCGCAAGGTGATGGGCGACATCTACCGTCCGCTGTCGCTGAACCAGGCGCCGCTGATGTTCACCGCGCGCCGCACCGCCGAGATGATCAAATACGCCGCCAACGCGTTCCTGGCGACCAAGATCACCTTCATCAACGAGATCGCCGATCTGTCCGAGAAGGCCGGCGCCAACGTTCAGGAGGTCGCGCGCGGCATCGGGCTCGACAACCGCATCGGCACGAAATTCCTGCATGCCGGTCCCGGCTTCGGCGGCTCGTGCTTCCCGAAGGACACGAAGGCTCTGATCAAGATCGCGCAGGACTACGACGTCTCCTTGCGCATCGTCGAATCGGTGCTGGCGGTCAACGAGAACCGCAAGCGCGCGATGGCGCGCAAGGTGAGCCAGGCGCTCGGCGGCAATCTGCGCGGCAAGACCGTTGCGGTGCTCGGCCTCACCTTCAAGCCCGACACCGACGACATGCGCGATGCGCCGTCGATCCCGCTGGTAACAGGCCTGATCGACATGGGCGCGAAGGTGAAGGCGTTCGATCCCGTCGGCATGGAGCAGGCCAAGGGCGAATTGCCCGATATCACCTATTGCGAGGACGCCTATGCCTGCGCGCAAGGCGCCGACGCGCTCGTCATCGTCACCGAATGGGTCCAGTTCCGCGCGCTCGATCTCGACCGGTTGAAGGCGACCATGGCGCAGCCGGTCGTCGTCGACCTCCGCAACATCTACCGCCCCGAAGACATGGAAGCCGCCGGCTTCGTCTACGAGAGCGTCGGTCGTCCGCCAGTGCAGGGCTGATCGTTCCCAGCTCCACATAAATTCGTCATGGCCGGGCTTGTCCCGGCCATCCACGTCTGTTTTCTGGTCGAGGACGTGGATGCCCCGGACAAGCCCGGGCATGACGAGTGGATGGATCTTGCCCCGCAGCTTCGACACGCCCCTCCCGATCGATGCCGTGCTCGACGATTTGTCGCGTACGCTGGAGGCCAGCAACGCCGCAGTGCTGGTGGCCCCTCCCGGCGCCGGCAAGACCACGCGCGTGCCGCTGGCCTTGCTCGATGCGCCCTGGGCCAAGGACAAGAAGATCATCGTGCTGGAGCCGCGCCGCATCGCTGCGCGTGCCAGCGCCGACCGCATGGCCAAATCGCTCGGCGAGCGCGCCGGCGAAACCGTCGGCTATCGCGTCCGCTTCGGCTCGAAGATCTCGCGCGCCACACGCATCGAGGTGGTGACCGAGGGCATCTTCACCCGCCAGATCCTCGACGATCCCGAACTAACAGGCGTTGCCGCGATCCTGTTCGACGAATTTCATGAGCGCTCGCTCGACGCCGACATGGGCCTCGCGCTGGCGCGTGATGCGCAAACCGGCTTGCGCGAGGATTTGCGTATCCTGGTGATGTCGGCGACGCTCGACGGTGCGCGGGTGGCAAGGCTGCTCGGCGATGCCCCCGTCGTCGAGAGCGAGGGCCGTGCGTTTCCGGTCGAGACACGCTATCTCGGCCGCAAGGCGGATGCACCGATCGAACGGCAGATGGCGGATGCGATCGCATCTGGGCTGCGCGCCGATAGCGGCTCGGTGCTGGCCTTCCTGCCGGGTGCCGCCGAGATCCGCCGCACGCAGAATTTCCTCTCCGAGCGCGTGCAGGACGCCTCCGTCGAGATCGTGCCGCTGTTCGGCGCGCTCGATGCTGCCGTGCAGGACCGCGCCATCGCGCCGGCTCCCAGAGGCACGCGCAAGGTGGTGCTGGCGACCTCGATCGCGGAGACCTCGCTCACCATCGAGGGCGTGCGCATCGTCGTCGATAGCGGTCTTGCCCGCGTGCCGCGCTACGAGCCCGATATCGGCCTGACGCGGCTCGAGACCGTGCGCGCCTCGCGCGCGGCGGTGGACCAGCGCCGCGGCCGTGCCGGCCGCACTGAGCCCGGCGTCTGCTACCGGCTCTGGGACGAGCCGCAGACCACCTCGCTCGCGCCCTACACGCAGCCGGAAATCCTCAGCGCCGATCTGTCCTCGCTGGTGCTCGATCTGGCGCAATGGGGCGTCAGCGATCCCGCGGCTCTATCGTTCCTCGATCCGCCGCCGCAGCCGGCCTGGAAGGAAGCCAAGAGCCTGCTGAGCGAGCTCAACGCGCTCGACGGCGACGGCCGCATCACCGCCGAAGGCAAGAGCTTGCGTGCGCTGGCGCTGCCGCCTCGGCTGGCACGCATGATCGTGGATTCGCATCGCGCCGGCGAGGGCGAGGCCGCGGCCGAGATCGCGGCCATCATCACCGAGCGCGGCCTTGGCGGCGACAGCGTCGATCTCGAGCACCGCCGCGACCAGTTCCGCCGCGACCGCTCACCACGCGCGGCAAGCGCGCGCGATCTCGCGCACCGCTGGGCTTCGCAGGTCGCGGCGTCGGAGAAGGTGGCGCAGCAGGAGGATCTCTCGACCGGCCTGATGCTCGCCTATGCGTTCCCGGACCGCGTCGCGCGCAATCGCGGGAATGGCAGCTTCGTGCTGGCCAACGGCCGCGGCGCCTCTGTCGAGCAGACCTCCTCGCTCGCCCGTGCGCCCTACATCGCGATCGGTGAGATGACGGGGACGGCGGCGAGCGGTCGCATCTTGCTCGCCGCGCAAATCACCGAGGACGAGATCGAGCGGCATTTCGCCGAGCATATCGAGACCGCCGACGAGATCTCGTTCGATCGCGGCGCGATGGCGCTGCGGGCGCGGCGCAAGCGCGTGCTGCACGCGATCACGCTTTCCGAGGCGACGCTTTCAGTATCGCCCTCGGAGGACACCGCGCGCATCTTCGCAGATGGCCTGATCGCCGCGGGCCTCGACCGGCTGCCCTGGTCGAAAGCCGCCAAGCAATGGCGTGATCGCGTGATGTTCCTGCGCAAGGCCGAGGGCGACAGCTGGCCCGATTTGTCCGACGACGGTCTGATCGCGCGGCGCGACGACTGGCTGGTGCCGGCGCTCTCCGACAAGATCGCGCTCAAGGACATCTCCGCGGGCGATCTCTCCGACGCCCTGATGGCGCTCTTGCCCTGGGAGATGCGCACGCGGCTCGACCGCGAGGCGCCGACGCATTTCGAGGCGCCGACCGGCACTATGCTCGCGATCGACTACGAGGCCGAGCAGGGACCGACCATCGCGGTGCGGCTGCAGGAATTGTTCGGCCTCAACACCCATCCCTCGATCGCCGCCGGCAAGGTGCCGCTGGTGCTGGAATTGCTGTCGCCGGCCCAGCGTCCGGTGCAGGTGACGCGCGATCTGCCCGGCTTCTGGCGCGGCAGCTACGCCGCCGTCCGCTCCGACCTGCGCGGCCGCTACCCGCGTCACCCCTGGCCCGACGATCCCGCGAGCGCCGTGCCGACAAGGCGGGCGAAGCCGCGCGGGACGTGAGAACTCGCAACCGGCATTAACCCTCCGCTCATCCTTTTCGTCAAAATGACAGGAGCCCCGGCGTGCCTGCGCTCGCCGCCGGCCTCGTCGCGTGATGAAATCGAGCTTTCGGCTCGGAAGTGGTGTGATGCGTAACATTATGATCATCGCGGCCGTTATGATCGGCCTCGGCACCTTCATGGCGCAGATGGCGGACAAGATGAGCTCGGCTTCCGCCACGTCAGTGCCGCGCACGACGGTCGCAGTCGCGGCCACAGCGCCGGCCGGCGGCCGCAGCCTGGCCATTGGCCGTGACGGCCGCGGTCATTTCCAGACCGAGGGCCGGATCGACGGCCAGCGCATCGGCTTCATGATCGATACCGGCGCCTCCGTCGTTGCGCTGAACGAGACCTCGGCCGCCCGGTTTGGTCTCCGTCCCTCGCGCGGCGACTACAACGCCACGGTCTCCACCGCCAACGGCACCATCAAGGCCGCGCGCACCCGAATCGCCATGCTCGACGTCGGCGGCCTCATCGTGCGCGACGTCGATGCCATGGTGCTGCCGGACGAGGCGCTGTCGGAAAACCTGCTCGGCCTCTCCTTCCTGTCCCGCCTGAAGCGTTTTGAGTACGCCAACGGGCAGATGGTGCTGGAGCAGTAGAGGCGCTGCCCGCGCGACCGCGCAGTCGCCAATTTCAAGTAGATGATATCCTTGCTCCGGCTGCCCTCCCGGTAACGTTTCTTCGTTACCAAACTGCCGCAATTATCGGCCATAAGCCTTCATTCCCGCCTTTCGCTGCGGTTTGGCATTCGCTAAGCCTGCAGCAACTCCCGCCCCCCTTTCACGAGACCGACTCAATGTTCCCGAAGCCGAAATCCGTATTGTTGCCCAACACCTACGCCTTCGAATCCGAGCCGATGGTGAAGCCGACGGGCTTTCGCGAATACGACGCGCGCTGGTTGTTCCAGAAGGAAATCAATCTGATGGGTGTGCAGGCGCTCGGCATGGGGCTCGGCGCGCTGATCGCCGAGCTCGGCGTCAAACAGGAGATCATCACCGGCCACGATTTCCGCGGCTACTCGGCCTCGATCAAATACGCGCTGATCTCCGGCCTGATGGCGGCGGGCTGCAAGGTGCACGATATCGGTCTTGCGGTGACGCCGATGGCCTATTTCGCGCAGTTCGATCTCGACGTGCCCGCCGTTGCGATGGTTACGGCCTCCCACAACGACAATGGCTGGACCGGCGTGAAGATGGGCGCCAACCGCCCGCTGACCTTCGGCCCTGACGAGATGACGCGGCTGAAGGAGATCGTCCTGAACGCGGAATTCAAGAACAAGGCCGGGGGCTCCTACCAGTTCCACGAGAACTATCCGGCGCGCTACATCGCCGACCTCACCTCTCGTCCGAAGCTCAAGCGCAAGCTCAAGGTGGTCGCGGCCTGCGGCAACGGCACCGCCGGTGCGTTCGCGCCGCAGGTGCTGGAAGCGATCGGCTGCGAGGTGATCCCGCTCGACACCGAGCTCGACCACACCTTCCCGAAATACAATCCGAATCCGGAAGACATGGAGATGCTGCACGCGATCCGCGACGCGGTGTTGCAGCACAAGGCCGATGTCGGCCTTGGTTTCGACGGTGACGGCGACCGCTGCGGCGTGGTCGACAACACCGGTGAGGAGATCTTTGCCGACAAGGTCGGCGTGATGCTGGCGCGCGACATGTCGGCGATCCACAAGGACGCGCAGTTCATCGTCGACGTGAAGTCCACCGGCCTGTTCATCACCGATCCCGTGCTGCAGAAGCAGGGCGCAAAGACCGCCTATTGGAAGACCGGTCATTCCTACATGAAGCGCCGCACCAACGAGACCGGCGCGCTCGCGGGCTTCGAGAAGTCCGGCCACTTCTTCTTCAACAAGCCCTATGGCCGCGGCTATGACGACGGCCTGGTCTCGGCGCTCGCGATCTGCGACATGCTCGACCGCGCGCCCGGCAAGTCGATGGCCGATCTGAAGAACGCGCTGCCGAAGACCTGGTCGTCGCCGACCATGTCGCCGCATTGCGCCGACGAGACCAAATACGGCGTCATCGACAAGGTGGTGAAGCACTTCGAAGGCCTGCAAGCAAAGGGTGCGAAGATCGGGGGGCAGGCGATCCGCGATCTCGTCACCGTCAACGGCGTGCGCGTCACGGTCGAGGACGGCAGCTGGGGCCTGGTGCGCGCCTCGTCCAACAAGCCCGAGCTCGTCGTCGTGGTCGAAAGCCCGGTCTCGGAGCAGCGCATGCACGACATGTTCGAGATGGTGAACAGCGTGCTGCGCACGCATCCCGAAGTCGGCGAGTACAATCAGAAGATTTGAGGAGCACCTGAGAGAGGCGATCCGTCCCTCTCGCTCCGCTGTCATGCCCCGGCTTGACCGGGGCATCCAGTACCCCGCGGCTTCTCGATTCTATCACGGGCGTCTCTGGAATACTGGATCGCCCGATTAAATCGGGCGATGACACTTTCCGTGTGGCGTAAATTAAGCTGCCACCACCGCCGGGATCGGTAGCGCCGTCACCGACTTGATCTTCTCCATCGCGAAGCGCGAGGTGACGTTCTTCAGCGGCACGGCGCTGATCAGCTTCTTGTAGAACACGTCATAGGCCTGCATGTCCGCGACCACGACGCGCAGCATGTAATCGACGTCGCCGGCCATGCGATAGAACTCCATCACCTCCGGCATCGCGCTGACGGCCTCGGCGAATCGCTTCAGCCAAGCATCCGAATGGTCGGAGCTCTCGACCGACACGAACACGGAGATGCCGAGCCCGATCTTGTTCTGGTCGACGAGCGCGACGCGCTTGATGATCACGCCGTCGGCCTCCAGGCGCTGGATGCGCTTCCAGCAGGGGGTCGAGGACAGGCCGACCCGGTCGCCGATCTCGGCGACGGAAAGGGAGGCGTCTTCCTGGAGCACCATCAGGATCTTGCGGTCGATGGCGTCGAGGCGGCGGCTGGTCTCGGGAATTTGGACGGCGACATCAGTCATTTGAAGAACTTTGTTTCATTTCAGGGGCAGATTTCCCTGATATAGAGAAAATCTTTCCACAGCAAGCCCATAATCTCGGCGCTTCCATGGAATCGCTCTACGGGTGATCGCGCAAAAACCTTTCAACTTCAACGCGTTGCGGGGCGGCCAGGCCGCCGCCATGGCGGGTGCATTTCAGCGCCGCGGCGGCCGCGGCGAATCGCATCGCTTCCCGCAACCCCTTACCCTCAGCGAGGCCGAGCGCGAATGCGCCATGGAAGACGTCGCCGGCTCCGAGCGTATCGACCGCCTGGACCGGGAAGGCTGGTGTTTCCTCCAGCGCGCCCGCCTGGTTCAGCCAGATCGCGCCGCGCGGGCCCCTTGTGGCCGCGAGGAAGGCGGGCGTCAGCTCCGCCAGGCGCTTCAAGGCCGCGCCGTCGTCAGCGATGCCGGCCGTCTCCTGCAGCTGGGCGCTGGCGAACAGCAGATGCGAGGCGGCCGTGAGCAGGCCGTCCTGCAGCGCCATCGCGCGGTCGACGCCGACGATGACGGGAATGCCGCGCCGGCGTGCCTCGGCGCAAAACGAGGCCGCGAACGCCGCGCAGCGGCTTTCGACGAGCACCGCCTGACAATCGGCAAGCAGCGCATCGGCCTCGGGCAGCCTCACGGTCCACAGCGCGGGATCGCGATAGATGGTGAGCGTCCGCTCGCCCGAGGGCTCGATCATGATCGCCGAGACCGGCGTGGTCAGACCCGGCATGCGCACGATGTGTGTGCTATCGACGCCCTCCTGCGCCATCTGCGCGAGGATGAAAGCGCTCGACGTCTCCTGCGCATCGCCCATGGGACCTGCGAACGCGACGCGGCCGCCGAGCCGCGCCACCGCGATGGCAGCGTTGAGCGCGTTGCCCCCGCACACTTCGGCGAGATGGCTGGCGTTGGCCTTGCCGCCGCGTTCGGGCAGGGCCTCGATCCGCAGGATGAGGTCGCGCACCGGCATGCCGATGCAGAGGATGCGCGGCGCGATCCCGGCCATCGTCGGCTCGGCTCAGGCGCTGCTCTTGTCGTGCACCCAACGGCCGAGCAGATGATGGGCGATCGCGAACGGATGCGGACCGGCCAACCCGTCCGGATGCGTCCGCGTCAGCATCTTCGCCGCCTCCTCGCGCGTGAACCAGCGCGCGTCTTCCAGCTCCATCCGATCGACGACGATGTCCTCGTTCAGCGCCTGCGCGCTGCAGCCGATCATCAGGGACGACGGATAGGGCCAGGGCTGGGTCATGTAGTATTGCACGTCGGTGCAGCGGATCCCGGACTCTTCAAAGATTTCTCGGCGCACCGCGTCCTCGATGGTCTCGGCAGCCTCGACGAAGCCGGCGAGGCAGGAATACATCCCTGCCGGAAACTGCTTCTGGCGTCCGAGCAGGCACTTGTCGCCAGACGCCACCAGCATGATCACGACCGGATCGGTGCGCGGAAAATGCTCGGCCTTGCAACTCGGGCAGTCGCGCTTCCAGCCGCCTTCCTTCATGCTGGTGCGTACGCCGCAATTGGCGCAATAGCCGTGGCGCTGATGCCATCCCACCATCGACTTTGCCATCGCGACGGCCGAGAGCTCCTCGGGCGGGATCGCGCCCTGCATCGCCATGCCGCGCAGCTCGGTCACGGTATAATCCTCGCGGCCGACCAGCTTCTCGGCGGCGGCCTGCGACAGGCCCATGCCGAACACGGCCGCACCGTCGCGAAGCCCGAGGAACACCGTGCCGGGATTGGCGCCGCATTTCAGCGCCTCGTCGATTCCGAGCAGCGCCCGCACCTTGTCGCCCTCGCGCTTCACCAGCAGCGAGTCGCGATAGACCACGTAGGCGCGCGAGGACGGCTTCTGCTCCAGCGCGAACAGCTTTTCGTCGTCGCGGCGCAGATGCGCGGCGCGGTCGAGGACGTTGGTGACGAAGGCCGGCTGCCCGAGCGGAAACGCGTTGAATGCTGACATTATCGTTCTTTCAACCCAACCAGATCTTGCGGCGAAGCGCGCTGATGAAATTCTGAACCTCCGCGGCGTCATGCGCCAGCGGCGGCATCACGCCCCACACCGGCCGCGGCCAGGCCGCGTCACTGGTGCGGCGCGCGATGATGTGGACGTGCAGCTGCGGCACGAGGTTGCCGAGCGCGGCGATGTTGAGCTTGTCGCATTTGGTGATCTCCTTCAGCGCGCGCGAGACGCGGGAGATCTCCGTCATCAGCTGCGCCTGCTGCACCTCGTCGAGATCGATGATCTCGACCGTGTCGGCGCGCCGCGGCACCAGCAGCAGCCAGGGATAATGCGCGTCCTTGATGACCAGCACCTTCGACAGCGGCAGGTCGCCGATATCGATGGTGTCCTCTTTCAAGCGGGAGTGCAGCGACCAGGCGGATTCGGGCATGAAGGCTTCTCTGGATTGATTCTTACCGTCGCAGAGACCACGCCCCCAGACAACATGCGTATGCGCCGTGGTCCTTATGCGCCGGACCCGGTGGGACAGGCCGAATGAGGGCGAATTCGGCGCCGGAAGTCCTCAAGCGCCGTCGGAACAGCCCCAGACCCCGCTTGCTTTCCGCTCCCTTTGGCCCCAAATAGGGACCGGGAGATTGGCGGTGGACGAGCCACTCGCCAACCGGGTCAGGTCCGGAAGGAAGCAGCCCTAACGAGGTCCGGATCGGGTCGCTCGTCAGTCTCCTACCTGTTTTTCGAGCGAACCAGCGCCGGCGGCACCAGCCGCCAGCGCGCTCCTTTCCGCAAAAGCCGGCCAAGAGACATTTCATTGCGGATCGACCGATGACCGACGCTGGCGCCCCTCCCGATCCCGACAGCGCCGGCCAGGCCGGCAATGCGCCCTACCGGGTGCTGGCGCGCAAATACCGCCCATCCTCGTTCGACGACCTGATCGGCCAGGAGGCCGTGGTCCGTACCGTCTCCAATGCGTTCGAGACCGGCCGCATTCCGCAGGCCTGGATTCTCACCGGCGTCCGCGGGGTCGGTAAGACCACCACCGCGCGCATTCTCGCCCGCGCACTCAACTACGAGATGCCGGATGGATCGGTGAAGGGGCCGACCATCCACATGCCGTCCTTGGGCGTGCATTGCCAGGCGATCATGGAAAGCCGGCACATGGACGTGCTGGAGATGGACGCGGCCTCGCATACCGGCGTCGACGACGTCCGCCAGATCAATGACAGCGTGCGCTATGCCCCGGCCAGCGCCCGCTACAAGGTCTACATCATCGACGAAGTCCACATGCTGTCGACGGCGGCGTTCAACGCCTTCCTGAAGACGCTGGAGGAACCGCCCGAGCACGCCAAGTTCGTGTTCGCGACGACGGAGATCCGCAAGGTTCCGGTCACCGTGCTGTCGCGTTGCCAGCGCTTCGACCTGCGCCGCGTCGAGGCCGACGTGCTGATGAAGCACCTCGCCAGCATTGCGGCGAAGGAAAACGTCGAGATCGAGCCGGAAGCGCTCGGCATCATTGCGCGCGCCGCGGAGGGCTCGGTGCGCGATTCGCTGTCGCTGCTCGACCAGGCGATCGCGCATGCGGCGGGGCAGGTGAAGGCCGATGCCGTCAGGCAGATGCTGGGCCTTGCCGACCGCACCCGGGTCATCGACCTGTTCGAGTCGCTGGCGCGCGGCGACATCGCGTCCGCCTTCAAGGAGTTCCGCGACCAATACGATGTCGGCGCCGATCCCATCGTCGTGCTCTCGGACCTCGCCGAGTTCGTCAATTTCGTCACCCGTGTGAAGGTCATCCCGGCGACCGCCGACAACGTCGCCTATGGCGAGACCGAGCGGGTGCGCGCCAAGGAGTTCGCCTCCAAGATCTCGATGCGCGTGCTGTCGCGGATGTGGCAGATGCTGCTTAAGGGCATCGCCGAGGTGCAGGCCGCAACGCGTCCCGCAGCCGCGGCCGAAATGGTTCTGGTGCGCATCGCCTATGTCGCCGACCTGCCGACGCCCGACGAAGCGATCAGAATGCTCGAGCAGAACGGCGGCGGCTCGCCGGTCGTGAACGGCGGAAGTAGCGCGCGCAACGGCGCGCCGGCCGCGCCGGTTGCCTCCGCAGCGCCGATGTCAGCTGCGCCCGTGCGCATGCCGACAGCCTCGGCTCCAGCGTTTGGCGGTGGCGCCCGGCCGCAGATGGCGGCCCCCGCGCCGGATACGCAAGGGGCGGCGCCCCAGCTGCGCATCGCGAGCTTCACCCAGCTGGTTGCGCTCGCAGGGCAGAAGCGCGACATCATGACCAAGAGCGCGCTCGAAGGCGACATGCGCCTCGTCCGTTTCGAGGAGGGGCGGCTGGAAGTCGCGCTCGAGCCCAACGCTTCCAAGACCATGATCTCGGAACTTGCGAAGAAGTTCGAGCTGTGGACCGGCCGCCGCTGGACCGTGATCGTCTCCAACGAGCAGGGCCAGCCGACTTTGCGCTCGGTGAACCAGGCGGCTAAGCAGGAGCATGCCCGTACCGCGGAAGCCGATCCGCGCGTGCAGGAGGTGCTGTCGCGTTTCCCCGGCGCCAAGGTCGTCGAGGTCCGCAGGCTTGCTCCCGAGACGCCGGAAACCGATATTAACGCCGACTATGGCAGCGACGATCCGCCCGAAGGTTCCGACGGCGACGATCTCTGAACCATTCTTTCCAAGGACACGCACCCATGGCTGATTTTCTCGGCATGATGAAACAGGCGGCGCAGCTGCAATCCAAGATGCAGGAGATGCAGGACCAGCTCGCCAACCTCGAGGTCGAAGGCATCTCCGGCGGCGGTCTCGTCGCCGTGCGCATGACCGCGAAGATGGACGTCAAGAGCATCAAGATCGATCCTTCGCTGATGAAGGCCGAGGAGCGCGAGGTGCTGGAAGACCTGCTCGTCACCGCCCTCGCTGATGCGCGCCGCAAGGCCGAGACCGCCATGCAGGAGAAGATGCAGGCCCTCACCGGCGGGCTCGGCCTGCCGCCGGGGCTGTTCGGCCAATAAAATGGGCGCTGTTGCAGGTCCCGAGATCGAGCGGCTGGTCCAGCTGCTCGCGCGGCTGCCGGGCCTCGGTCCGCGCTCGGCGCGGCGCGCGGCGCTGCATCTGATCAAGAAGCGCGAAGCACTGATGATGCCGTTGTCGAGCGCCTTGCAGGTGGCGCTGGACAAGGTCCAGGTCTGCAAGACCTGCGGCAACATCGACACGCAAAATCCCTGCACCGTCTGCACCGATCCGAAGCGCGATCCTGCGATCATCGTCGTCGTCGCCGATGTCGCCGACCTCTGGGCGCTGGAGCGGGCCAATGCGACCCAGGGGCGCTATCATGTGCTCGGTGCGACATTGTCGCCGCTCGACGGCGTCGGCCCGCAGGATCTGACCATCGACGCGCTGGTGGCGCGCGCCCATGATTCGCAAGTGCACGAAATCATCCTGGCGCTGAATGCGACGGTGGACGGCCAGACCACGGCGCATTACATCACCGACCTGCTTCAGGACGCCAATGTAAAGGTGACGCGGCTCGCCCACGGGGTTCCCGTCGGCGGCGAGCTTGATTATCTCGACGAAGGTACGCTATCGGCTGCGATGCGGCAGCGCACCCTGTTCTAGAGCGTTTTCGAGCGAAGTGGATACCGGTTCGCGTGAAGAAAACGCGTCAAAACAGGAATCTCCATCCAGACTTTACGGAACGGACGACATGACGAAACTTTTCGCCACGCGATGGGCTTTGGTCGCGACGATGCTGATGCTGGTGACCCCGGCCATCTCCGCGCAGCAGGGCGACGCGGCGCTGCCGCCGTCCAAGCCCGGCAAGCCGATCAACACTGGCGACGTGCTCTCCGGCGAGCTCAACGCGATGAAGGTGCGCGACGCCAAGAACGGCAAGCGCGTCGCGACCTACCAGATCACGTCCGAGCCGCGCCGCCTGCCGCCGCCGAACGGGCTGTGCAATCTCGAAACCGGCCCTGAGACGTTCCAACTCGTCACCTCCAGCGAGGCGCAGGCCGCCCAGCTGAAATCCTTCGTCGGCAAGGAGATCTCCGTGAAGGTGGACGAGGTCGCCTGCGCCAGCGATCCCGGCCAGATGAGCGAGGCCGTGATCACCAAGTGGAGCCTGATCAAGAAGCAGTAGGGGTGGAGTCGTCTCCCCGATTCCGGTGTCATCGCCCGCGAAGGCGGGCGATCCAGTACGCCGCAGCTTCTCGGTCGATCACGACTGTCTCGGAGTACTGGATGCCCCGCCTTCGCGGGGCATGACAGGGGTGCCTACACCCGCACCGGCCCCAGCGCCTCGAAATGCCCGCGCTTCTGCAAATACGCCAGCAGCATCAGGCTCGGGATGGCGACGAGGACGGAGATCGCGAAGAACATCGGCCAGCCCGTCGCCTTCGCCAGATAGCCTGCGCCCGACGACAAATAGGTCCGTCCCACCGCGGCGAGCGCCGTCAGCAGCGCATATTGGGTCGCCGTGTGCAGCGGGTTCTGGCACAGCGCCGAGAGATAGGCGACGAAGATCACGGTGCCGATGGCGTTGCAGAAATTGTCGGAGGTGATCGCGAGGGTCAGCGCCCATTCGTTGACGCCGACCAGCGCCAGCCACGAGAACGACAAATTGGACATCGCCTGCACGATGCCGCCGATCCACAGGCTGGTCGCGAGCGAATAGCGTCGGGCCACGAAGCCGCCGGCAAAGCCGCCGGCCAGGGTCGCGATGATGCCGACGCCCTTGACGATCACGGCATAATCGTTCCGCGTGAAGCCGATGTCGATCACGAACGGCACGGTCATGTTGCCGGAGAACGCGTCGGTGAACTTGAACAGCACGACGAAGGCGAGCACGACCCATGCTTCCTTGCGTCGCAGGAATTCCGAGAACGCGCCCAGCGCCGCATGGAACACCCGCGTGAGCGCGCCCTCGTCCTGCGTGGCGGCCTCGGCGCGCGCGGATTGTGCGGGCTCGGTGGCGGCGAGCGCAGTCGCCGTGCCGATCAGCACCAGAGCCGCCATCACCACATAGCCCCACATCCAGGCGGCCCCACGCGGGACGATCGCCTCGAAGCCGGTGACGATGAACAGGGCGCCTGCAGTCGATACCAACATGCCGATGCGATAGGCGGCGACATAGGCGGCCATGCCGGCGGCCTGCTCGCTTTCGGGCAGGCTCTCGACGCGGAAAGCATCGACCACGATGTCCTGCGTCGAGGACATCGTCGCGACCAGCAGCGCGCCGAGCGCGACAAGCAGTGGCGAACGTGCCGGATCGGTCAGCGCCAACAGCAGGATCGCGCCGATCAGCAGCAGCTGCGCAAACACCAGCCACCCACGGCGACGTCCGAAGGCATGCGTGAAGAACGGCACATGCAGCGCATCGACCAGCGGCGCCCACAGGAACTTGAGCGTGTATGGCGTTCCAACCAGCGCAAACAGCCCGATCGTTCCAAGATCGACCCCGGCTTCGGCCATCCACACCAGCAGCGTCGATCCCGACAGTGCCAGCGGCAGCCCCGAGGAGAAGCCGAGAAACAGCACGATCAGCACCCGCGGCTGCAGGTAAACAGCAAGGCTGTCGCGCCAGGAGGGCGAGGCGGTGGAAGTCGCGGCGGGGGAGGTCGCGTCGGGTGCGGTCATGGGGGGCGTGTTAGCAGATTCTGGGAGAAAAGACTCTCGCGGTAGCTGGTGAGACGGGAGAGCTTCCAACACGCTCGGTGTCATCGTCCGCGAAGGCGGACGATCCAGTACTCCGCGGCGTCTCGGTTCAACCACACGGGCTGCGGAATACTGGATGCCCCGCCTTCGCGGGGCACGACAGTGTGCCCTAGTCTCACTCCCCCGCCTGGAGCTTGCGCGGAAACAGCTCTGCCGCTCCCGTCGCCACCAGGCGCGGCGCCTCCGGCGCATCGCTCTTGCTGAAATCGAGCTCCTCGATTCGCCCTGCGCGCTTTTCGATCTTGTCGGCGGAGATCAGCACCTGGCGGACGTCCTCGTTCACGTCGGCAAAATGCTTTTGCAGCTTGAGCACGCGGTCGCGCAGGCGCCCCAAATCGTCGCCGAGCTTGATCACCTCGGTGCGGATCTGGTCGGCGGCGTCGCGCATGCGCGCGTCTTTCATGATCTGCTGCATCACCTGGATCGCGAGCATCAGCAGCGACGGCGACACCAGCACGACGCGGGCGCGATAGGCCTTCTGGATCACGTCGTCGAAGCCGTCATGGATCTCGGCATAGACCGATTCCGACGGCACGAACATCAGCGCCATCTCCTGGGTCTCGCCGGTGACGAGGTATTTTTCCGCGATGTCGCTGACATGCTTCATCACGTCGCCGCGCAGCCGCTGCGTGGCAACGCGCCGCTCCTCGTCGGTGCGGGCGTCGTGCAGCGCCGTCATCGCCTCCAGCGGAAACTTCGCATCGATGCACAGCGGGCGCTGGTCGGGCAGGAACACGACGCAGTCCGGCCGTTTTCCGGTCGAGAGCGTGAACTGGAACTCGTAGGAGCCCTTGGGCAGACCGTCCTGGACGATTGCCTCCATCCGCGCCTGGCCGAAGGCGCCGCGCGACTGCTTGTTGGCGAGTACGTCGCGCAGAGTGGTCACCTGCGTGGTGAGGTCGGTGAGGTTCTTGTGCGCGTTGTCGATGATGCCGAGCCGTTCATGCAGCGCGCGCAGGCTCTCCATGGTGTTGCGGGTCGAATGTTCCATGGACTGGCCGACTCGATGCGTCACCGAATCAAGCCGCTCGTTGACCGCGCGCGCCATCTCGGCCTGGCGTCCCGCCAGCGCCTGGGTCATGGCGTCGACCCGCCCCGAGGCCTCGCTCTGGGCGTGCAGCACCTGGGCGAGCCGCTCCTCGAGCTCGTCGGCCCGGATCGCGTTCGCCATGGCGAGTTCCGCGCCACGCCGCCCCGAGCGCGCGATCACGACCGCAATCACAACCAGCAGGATGAGGACGAGCGCACCGAAGCCGATCAGCGCATCGACGATGCGCACCGGCCAGTCGCCCAGCATGACAATGATCTCGTTCATGCCGCCTTGTAGCCGATTCGCTGCGCTCTCGCGAACGAAGAGGGAACATTCTGGGTTAACCGGCCCCTAATTTTCATGGTTAATGAAAGGTGAAGTTTTATGGTTAGCGAGGGGTTAACGGGTTCCGGGCCGCATTGACCGCATCCGGCGCGCGGCTTAAATCGCGGCCATGGCCCTCAGAGAAATCATCATCCTGCCCGACAAGCAGCTGCGCCTGGTCTCCAAGCCGATCGAGAAGGTCACGGCGGAGATCCGCAAGCTTGCCGACGACATGTTCGAGACTATGTACGACGCGCCCGGCATCGGGCTGGCGGCGATCCAGGTCGCGCAGCCCTTGCGTCTGATCACGATGGACCTCGCCAAACGCGACGAGAACGGCGAGACCAAGCCGCTGCCGCGCGTCTTCATCAATCCCGAGATCATCGCCTCGTCCGAGGAACTGTCGGTCTACGAGGAAGGCTGCCTCTCGATCCCGGAATATTACGAGGAGGTCGAGCGGCCCGCGAAGGTGCGCGTGCGCTTCACCGATCTCGACGGTAAGGTGCACGAGGAGGATGCCGAAGGCCTCTACGCCACCTGCATCCAGCACGAGATCGACCATCTCAACGGCGTGCTGTTCGTCGACTATCTGTCGAAGCTCAAGCGCGACCGCGTCATGAAGAAGTTCGAGAAAGCCGCCAAGCGCGCGGCGGAGTGATAATTCCTCCGCCGTCATGCCCGGGCTTGTCCCGGGCATCCACGTTCTTTGCCGCCGCGAGCAGGACGAACGTGGATGGCCGGGACAAGCCCGGCCATGACGAGTACCTTGCTCGTTTCAAGGATTGTCTCGTCACATGCCCCTCCGCCTCATCTTCATGGGCACGCCCGATTTCTCCGTGCCGACGCTGCTCGAGCTGGTCGCGCATGGCCACGAGATCGCGGCCGCCTACACCCGCGCGCCGAAGCCGGGCGGCCGGCGCGGCCTGCAATTGCAGCCGACCCCGGTCGAGGAGGCCGCGCGAAAGCTGGGCATTCCCGTGCTGACGCCGAAGACGCTGAAGACCGAGCAGGCGCTGGCGGAGTTCCGCGCCTTCGATGCGGACGCGGCCGTCGTCGTCGCCTATGGCATGATCCTGCCACAGGCGATCCTCGATGCGCCAAAACTCGGCTGCTACAATCTGCATGCCTCGCTGTTGCCGCGCTGGCGCGGCGCCGCGCCGATCAACCGCGCCATCATGGCCGGCGATGCCGAGAGCGGCGTGATGGTGATGAAGATGGATGTCGGCTTAGATACCGGCGACGTCGCCATGGCCGAGCGCATCACGATCACCGACGGCATGACCGCGCTCGACCTGCACGATCGTCTGTCCCGCCTTGGCGCCGACCTGATGGTGCGCGCGATGGCCGCGCTCGAACGCGGCGGGCTCCAGCTCAAGGCGCAGAGCGCGGACGGCGTCACCTACGCCGCCAAGATCGAGAAGGCCGAGGCGCGGATCGACTGGACCAGGCCCGCGCGCGCGGTGCTGCGCCACGTCCATGGCCTCTCGCCCTTCCCCGGCGCCTGGAGCGAGCTTGACGATGCCCGCGTCAAAATCCTGCGTTGCGAGTTGGCGCAAGGCGCCGGCGCGCCTGGCGAAATGCTCGACGATCAGCTTACCGTCGCCTGCGGCGACGGCGCCATCCGCATCATCGAGCTGCAGCGCGAGGGCAAGGCCCGCATGCAGGCCGCGGACTTCCTGCGCGGCGTGCCGTTAAAGGCGGGATCCAAATTCACCTGACACTGTCATACCCCGCGAAGGCGGGGTATCCAGTACGCCGAGGCTTCTCGGTCAATCGGATAAGCCGCGGAGTACTGGGTTGCCCGCCCCAGTGCGCAACAGCGCACAAGGCGGGCAATGACGACGAAACTGGACACGATGCCCCGCTACAAGCTCACCATCGAATATGACGGCGCGCCGTTCTTCGGCTGGCAGGTGCAGGACACGCTGCCATCGGTGCAGGGCGCGCTGCAAGCCGCGGTGAAGGCGATGACTGGTTCGGATCTGCGCGTGCACGGTGCCGGCCGCACCGATGCCGGCGTGCATGCACGCGGCCAAGTCGCCCATGTCGACGTCGACAAGCAGTTTCCGTCGGGCCGTTTTCGCGACGGGCTCAACGCGCATCTGCGCCCGCATCCGATCGCGGTGCTCGAGGCCGAGATCGTGCCCGACGATTTCGAGGCGCGCTTCTCGGCGGTCAAGCGCCACTACCGCTATCGCATCGTCAACACTCGCGCCAATCTCGCGCTCGATGTCGGCCACGCCTGGCGCGTGCCGCGCAAGCTCGATGCCGACGCAATGCACGCGGCGGCGCAGCGCCTGCTCGGCAAGCACGATTTCACCACCTTTCGCGACACCGAGTGCCAGGCCAAATCGCCGGAGAAGACGCTCGACCAGCTCGACGTGATCCGCGATGGCCGCGAGATCAACGTCATCACCTCGGCGCGCTCGTTCCTGCACAGCCAGGTGCGCTCGATGGTGGGATCCCTGGTCTGGGTCGGCGAGGGCCGCTGGACCGCCGACGATCTCTCCGCCGCACTCAAAGCCCGCAACCGCGCCGCCTGCGGCATCGTCGCCCCGCCCGAGGGGCTGTATTTGATGAAGGTGGATTATTAGGCGAGCGGCGCAGAGAGCGGGCACGCTCTCGCCAAACCTCGGTGTCATGCCCCGGCTTGACCGGGGCATCCAGTACGCCGCGGCCTCTCGGCTCAATCACTGCCGTCTCTGGAATACTGGATCGCCCGGTCAAGCCGGGCGATGACGGTCGTGTTTGTGGAGGCAACACTGCCTCAAGCAAAATACCGCGCCAAAATCCCGCGATACACTTTCGTCAGCCTCTCCAGATCCGCCACCGGCACGCGCTCGTCGACCTGGTGCATGGTCTGCCCGACCAGGCCGAACTCGATCACGGGGCAATAGCTTGAAATAAACCGCGCATCCGACGTGCCGCCTGACGTCGACAGCTCGGGCTTGCGTCCCGTCACCTCCTCGATCGCGGAGACCGCGAGATCGGTGAACGGACCCGGCTTGGTCACGAACACGTTCGAGTTGGAGGGCTCCCACACGATGCGGGCCTTGATGCGGTTGCCGCAGGCTTTGGCGAGACGCGTCTCCACCAATTCACGCAAGCTCGCCTGGGTGTGGTTGTCGTTGTAGCGGATGTTGAATCTTGCGCGGGCCTCGCCGGGGATGACGTTGAAGGCCTTGTTGCCGACGTCGACCGAGACGAATTCGAGATTGGACGCCTGGAATTGCGCGCTGCCATGGTCGAGCGGCTCGTCGGAGATCGCGACGATCAGCCGCGAGATATCAGGCACCGGATTGGAGGCGCGGTGCGGATAGGCGACGTGGCCCTGCACGCCGTCGACGACGAGCGTGCCGGATTGCGAGCCGCGCCGGCCGATCTTGATGGTGTCGCCGAGCGTCTCGACGTTGGAAGGCTCGCCGAGCACGCAATGGTCGAATTTCTCACCGCGCTCGGCGACCCATTTCAGCAGCTTGATGGTGCCGTTGATCGAGACGTCTTCCTCGTCGCCGGTGATCAGGAACGAGATCGAGCCCTTTCCGTCGCTGCGCGGCTTGCCGCCGTTGGCGGCGAGATGCTCCAGCACCGCGGCGACCGAGCAGGCGATGCCGCCTTTCATGTCGACCGCGCCGCGGCCATGCAGCACGCCGTCCTTCACCTCTCCGGAGAACGCGCCGACGCTCCAGGCGCTCTCGTCGCCGGGCGGCACCACATCGGTGTGGCCTGCGAAGGTGATGTGCGGACCGTCGGTGCCGATCCGAGCGTAGAGATTGTCGACGTCGGCGGTGCCTTCCTCGCTGAAGGTCACGCGGTGACAGGTGAAGCCGGCAGCGCCCAGGATTTTTTCGAGCACCCCGAGCGCGCCGGCATCGGCCGGAGTGACTGAAGGGCAACGGATCAGGTCGCGGGCAATGGAGAGAGCATCGGTCATGCGCCCCGCTTAACATGCATGCCGCCGGGTGGGCTAGCGCTGGGCGGAACAATTTCGATCTCGCGGCCCTGGTCCCAGCTCTTCGCAGGCGGCGAGGCGGGCGTGGACTCATACGCGATCCCGGCCAGCGGATCAGGCCCGAACCGGTTATCGCCGACAGTGCCGGGCACGCAGAGCATCTCGACGAGACCCCACAGCCACAGCATCGAAGCGGCGAGGTTGAAAAGAAGCATCACGCTGGTGTCGGGGAGCAGGTCCGAGAACTGGTTGAACAGGCCGGGCACGAGGAAAAACGGAACGAGCCACCAGCCGCTCCTGTCACGGTCGTGCAGCCGCTTGATCGCCGTTGCCAGATAGACCCACAGGAACAGCGACATGCCGAATGCCCTCAGGATCAGGGGCGCGCGGTCGGTAGACGCGAGTGAAGGGTGTTCCCGGGGATCGGCCAGCTTGAACAGATCGCCAAGGCCGAAATCGAGCTTGAGCGAGAGCTTCAACGATCCGTCGGCATTGGGCAGATGAATGATCTGACCGATCACCTCCAGCAAGCCTGCCAGCAGCGCAACGATCAACAGCGCCTGCCACAGCAGGGCGCGATTGATGCGGCCGTCGAAGCGGAATAGGTACCAGATCCAGTCCATGCGAGTGGCTCCGGGCGGAATGGCCGCCCGGAAATTGGTCGCGATGGAGGGAGGGTGGGTTCGATCCTAGCAGCGAATGGTGAATGGTGAATGGCAAGTAGGATTGGCGCCCTATTCGCCACTGGCCATTCGCTACTCGCCTTGCATCAATCCCGCAGCAGCTCGTTGATGCTGGTCTTCGACCGCGTGCGCTCGTCGACGCGCTTGACGATCACGGCGCAAGCGGTGCTCGGGCCGATCTGGCCGTTCTTCATCGGCTTGCCGGGCAGCGCGCCGGGCACCACGACGGAATATTCCGGCACTTCGCCCATGAAGACCTCGCCGGTCTCACGGTCGACAATTTTGGTCGAGGCTCCCAGGAACACGCCCATCGCCAGCACCGCGCCCTTGCGCACGATCACGCCTTCGGCGACTTCCGAGCGCGCGCCGATGAAGCAATCGTCCTCGATGATGACCGGCTCGGCCTGCAGCGGCTCGAGCACGCCGCCGATGCCGGCGCCGCCCGAGATGTGCACGCGCTTGCCGATCTGTGCGCAGGAGCCGACGGTGGCCCAGGTGTCGACCATCGTGCTCTCATCGACATAGGCGCCGAGATTGACGAAGGACGGCATCAAGACGACGTTCTTGGCGATGAAGGCCGAGCGGCGCACCACCGCACCCGGCACCGCGCGAAAACCGGCATCGCGAAAGCGGTTTGGGCCCCAGCCTTCGAATTTCGAGGGCACCTTGTCCCACCAGCTTGCCTTGCCGGGGCCGCCGCCAATGACGTCCATGTCGTTGAGGCGGAACGACAGCAGCACGGCCTTCTTCAGCCATTGATTGACCTTCCACTTGCCGTCGCTGCCGCGCTCGGCAACGCGCGCCTCGCCCTTGTCCAGGATCTCCAGCGACTGGTCGACGGCCTCGCGCACCTCGCCCTTGGTCGTGGTCGAGATGCCGTCACGCGCCTCGAAGGCGCTGTTGATGGTGGATTCGAGGGCTGCAAGGGACATCGTGATTTCCTCTGGGAAGCGCGTGGTTTCGCGAGAATTGGAGCGCTTTTTCGGGATTTGGCGGAGCGGAGTCAAGGCTGCGTTCTGGATCACCACCCGGGAAGACCCGTAGCCCGGATGGAGCGAAGCGCAATCCGGGACAGTCTCTCCGCAGCTACGCCAGCCCCGGATTACGCTGCGCTCCATCCAGGCTACGAAATCACCCCGACAACTTTGCCAAAAACCCCGCCAGATCATCCGTGACGTGGTCGACATGGGCGGCGTCGCGGCCTTCCAGCTCCCAGTCCTCGCGCACCACCTCCTTGGTGCCGTCGGGCACCACCAACACGGTGGTCATGCCGAGCCGGTAGGGGACGGTGAGGTTGCGGGCGAGGTCCTCGAACATGGCGGCGCGGGTCGGATCGACCGCATGCTGGCCGAGGAACTTGCGGTAGGTCTGCTCCGCCGGCTTCGGTTCGAACTCGGCGGCGATGATGTCGAACACGCCGTCGAAATGGCCGGCGAAGCCGAGCCGCGCCAGCACGGCATCGACATGGTCGACCGAGCCGTTGGTGAGGATCAGCTTGCGGCCCGGCAGCTTTGCGATGGCCGCGCCAAGCGCCGGATTCGGCTCCAGCGGAGAGTGGTCGATCTTGTGGACATAGGCGAGGTAGTCGTCGGCGGAGACGCCGTGCAGGGTCATCATGCCGCGCATCGTGGTGCCGAAGCGGCGATAATAGTCTTTCTGGATCGCCCGCGCTTCCTCCGGGCCGACATTCAGCCAGTTGCAGACGAACTCCCCGATCCGCGCATCGACCTGCTGCCACAGATTGACGTGATGCGGATAGAGCGTGTTGTCGAGGTCGAACACCCAGGTGTCGACATGGTTGAAGTTGCGGGGAATTTTCATCGCAAGTCTCTCGCTTACGGCACGGCAAAGCGCAGCGTCTTGCCGCCGCTCGACATGTCTACCGCGCCGAAGCCCGTTGGCGCAAAGCCGCGCGCGCCGCAATCGGTCTGCTCGCTGGTCTCGAACTTGGTCTCGCGTGTGCAGAGCTGCCTGTCGCCGCCCCAGTTCAGCGGCTTGTCCTTCAGCTTGACGATTCGGTTGTCGGCGTCGACCGCTTCCGCGAAGCTGAAGATCTGCTTCGGCTGGCCTGATACATCGGGGTGCAGGCAGGTCTTGGGATCGATGCGATACCAGCCGCGGCTGGTCACGGCCTTGCCGTCGTCGGTCGCGATCGCCGCCATCACCTTGTGCGGCGTGTCGTTGCACCAGGTGAGGCCGGTCGCGGACGGCGTCTGCACGGCATCGACCATGGTCTTGAAGAAGTTCTGCGAGCCCACGATGTCGGACGACAAGCCCCGGCTCTTCAGGAATGCGGCCAGCGCGCTCTGCGTCTTTGGCCCGTCGACGCCATCGATCGGCGCGGCGTCGTAGCCTGCGATCACCAGGAGCCGCTGGATGCCGGCGAGGCGCGCCTGCTCGTCGTCATATTCGGAATCCTCAGCGAGATAAGCGACGAGGTTGCCGTCCGGGCTTTGCGTCGGCGTCACCTGCGTGAAGGGAACCTGCGTCTGGCCGCTGCGGCACTGCCGCGCCGCCGCGATGACGAAATTGTCCTGCGCGACGCACAGCATGTCGTTGCCGCTTTGCGGGATCGGGGACGCGCCGTAGACGCCGAGCGCGCGCGCGTTGAGCAGGATGCGGTCGGCGGTCAGCGTGCCCTGCACCACCACGCGGCAGGCGGCGGGATCGATCCTGAACCAGCCGCGCGTCGCGGTGGCCGCCTTGTCGTCGATGCCGATCGCGGCCTCGACCACATAGGACATGCGGTTGCAGATCTTGAGGTCGGCGATCGCCGGCGCCGAGGAGAAGAAGAAGGAGACAGTTGCGGCAGGCAGCGTCATCAGGAAGCGGGTGAGGGGGGAGCGGCGTGGATGACGCTCTCTCAAATCGTCATGGCCGGGCTTGACCCGGCCATCCACGTCTTTGCCGCGAGAAGAAAGGTCGTGGATGCCCGGGACAAGCCCGGGCATGACGACCTTCTTCCGCTGCTCGCGTTCCCGCATCACTTGTGGATCAGCGTGCCCGTGCCCTGGTTGGTGAAGAGCTCGAGCAGCACCGCGTGCTGCATCTTGCCGTCGATGATGACGACGCCCTCGACGCCCTGCTCCAGCGCGTAGATGCAGGTCTCGACCTTCGGGATCATGCCGCCGGAGATGGTTCCGTCGGCGATCAGTTTTCGCGCGTCCTTCACCGACAATTGCGGGATCAGCTTCTTCGACTTGTCGAGCACGCCGGGCACGTCGGTGAGCAGCAGCAGGCGCTTGGCTTTCAGCGCGCCGGCGACGGCCCCTGCAAAGGTGTCGGCGTTGATGTTCAGCGTCTGGCCCTCTTTCGAGGTTGCGAGCGGCGCCAGCACCGGGATCAGCTCGTAGCCGATCAGCTGGTTGAGCAAAGTGAGGTCGACCTTCTCGGGGTCGCCGACGAAGCCGAGATCGATCGCCTTCTCGATGTTCGAGTCGGGATCGACGATGGTGCGCGTCGTCTTGGTCGCCTTCACCATGTTGCCGTCCTTGCCCGACAGGCCCACCGCCTTGCCGCCGGCCTCGTTGATGTAGCCGACGATCTGCTTGTTGACGGAGCCGGCGAGCACCATCTCGACGATCTCGATGGTCGCGGCATCGGTGATGCGCAGGCCCGCGGCGAATTCCGAGACGATCCCAAGACGCTTGAGCATGGTCGCGATCTGCGGCCCGCCGCCATGCACCACCACCGGATTGATCGCGGTCTGCTCCAAGAGCACGATGTCGCGGGCAAAGTTCTTCGCGGTCTCCTCGTCGCCCATGGCATGGCCGCCATATTTGATGACGATGGTTTCCTCGTCATATTGCTGCATGTGCGGCAGCGCTTCGGACAGGATGCGGGCCTGGTCGAGCGGAGAGATGTCGGTCATGTCGCGGGTCTCGCTGGCGGGTCGAATGGTGCGCGTTCTATCCGATTGGCGGGGACAGCGCAAAGGTGTGGCAGCTATGTAGCCCGGATGGAGCGCAGCGTAATCCGGGATTCGTCGCCGCAGACACCGGCCCCGGATTGCGCTTCGCTCCATCCGGGCTACGGATTCAGCGCTTCGCCACCACCGCCGCCACGCTTACCGCCAGCCAGCTCGCAATCATCACCATCCCGCCCGTCGGCGCCGCCATCGGAAACAGCGCGTGCCCGGCATACTGCCGCAAGGTGAGGTCGCCTGCGAACAGCGCGGCACCGATCGCGAAGCCGAACGTCGCCACGATTCCAATTCCGCCGTGCAGAAGGCCGCGCGTGAGCAAGGCGATGGTCGCAAGTATGGCACTTGCATGAAACAGCAGCATGGCGCTGGCGGAGGCAAGACGGCTCGCGTAGGCACCATGGGCGGACGCGGCGGCCAGCGCGACGCCGGCGGCGCCCATCAAGCCGGCAAGCCCGATCAGCAGGCGGTGCGCTGCCATCACGAGGCCCGCTCTTCCAGGAGCTTCGCCATCGCGGCGCGAAGCTCGGCCATGCCGGTCGCGCTGCGCGACGAGGTCGCGAGCACGGTCGGGAACGCGGCCGGATGCTTGGCGAGCACGGCCTCGGTCTCGGCGATGCGTGCTTGCAGCTCGGCGACTTTCACCTGGTCGGCCTTGGTCAGCACGATCTGGTAGCTGACGGCGGAGCGGTCGAGCGTCTTCAGCACCTCGAGATCGACATCCTTGATCCCGTGCCGCGCATCGATCAGCACGTAGACGCGCGCGAGACTGGCGCGTCCCAGCAGGAATTTGTGGATCAGCTCGGTCCAGGACGCGACCTGGCTCTTCGGCGCCTTGGCATAGCCGTAGCCGGGCATGTCGACGAGGCGCAGGTCGTTCTTGCCGGGGACCTCGAAGAAGATCAGCTCCTGGGTGCGGCCCGGCGTATGCGAGGTGCGCGCCAGCGCGTTGCGCCCCGTGAGCGCGTTGATCAGGCTCGACTTGCCGACATTGGAGCGCCCGGCAAAGGCGATCTCCAGCCCCGCCATCGGCGGCAGCGTTTCGATCGAAGGCGAGGCCCAGATGAACTGCCAGTCACGAGCGAACAGTTTTCGCCCGGCCTCGATCAGCTTCGCATCTTTGTCGTCGGTCATGCGAAGCCTCGCTGTTTCCTTGCGTCATTGCGAGCGAAGCGAAGCAATCCAGAAATGTATCCGCCGAGGCACTCTGGATTGCTTCGTCGCAAGGGCTCCTCGCAATGACGACGCTTACGTCGCCTTCCTCGCGAACGTTGCCTTGAGATTGTCGAGTAATTCCACCTTCACGCCGTTGCGGCGCATGATGTAGCCCTGCTGGACCACCGAGAGCAGGTTGTTCCAGGCCCAGTAGATCACGAGGCCCGCCGGGAATCCCGCCAGCATGAAGGTGAAGATCAGCGGCATCCAGTTGAAGATGATCTGCTGGGTCGGATCCGGCGGCGTCGGATTCAGCTTCATCTGGATCCACATCGTGATGCCCATGATGATCGGCCAGATGCCGAGCGCGAGGTAATAGCCGAACACCGGAATCGTGGTCGGATCGAACGGGAGCAGCCCGAACAGGTTGAAGAGATTGGTCGGGTCCGGCGCGGAGAGGTCCTTGATCCAGCCGAAGAACGGCGCGTGCCGCATCTCGATGGTGACGAACAGCACCTTGTAGAGCGCGAAGAACACCGGAATCTGGATCAGCACGGGCAGACAGCCGGCGACCGGATTGATCTTCTCCTTGCGGTAGATCTCCATCATCTCCTGCTGCTGCTTCACCTTGTCGTCGGGATAGCGCTCCTTCAGTGCCAGCAGCTGCGGCTGGATCGACTTCATCTTCGCCATCGAGGCGTAGGACTTGTTCGCCAGCGGGAAGAACAACAGCTTCACGATCACCGTGACGAGCAAGATCGAGACGCCGAAATTGCCGAAGAAGCGGAAGAAGAAGTCGAGGCCGAGGAACATCGGCTTGGTGAGGAAATAGAACCAGCCCCAGTCGATCAGCAGGTCGAACTGGTTGAGGCCGAGCGCCTTGTTGTAGCCGCCGAGGCCCGCGAGCGGGAAGTTGATGCCGACCACGCCGGCTTCCTTGGCGCCTGCGAACAGCCGCGCGTTGGCCGTCGCGGTGCCGCCGATCGCGACTGTGACGGGGTCGAGCAGATAGTCTGTCTGGTAGGTATGGACCTTGCCGACCGGGTTGGACGAGAAGCGCGCCTGGAGCTGGGCGTTGGTATCCGGCAGCAGCGCGGAGGCCCAGTATTTGTCGGTGATGCCGAGCCAGCCATTGGTGGCCTTGAAGTTCACCTGCTTGGCTTCGTCGATCTTGCTGTAGGCATATTCCTGCAGCCTGTGTTCGCCGAGATAGCCGATCAGGCCCTCATGCAGGATATAGTAGCCGGAGACATGCGGCGCGCCGTGGCGCGAGATCAGCGCGAACGGATAGAGCGTGACGGGCGCGTTGCCGACATTGCTCACCTCGTCCTTGATGGTGAAGAGATAATGGTCGTCGACGGCGATGGTGCGGCGGAAAGTCAGGCCGTCGCCATTGTCCCATTTCAGCACCACGGGCGTCGACGGCGTCAGGCTGCCGCTGCCCTCCTGCTGCCAGACGGTCTGGGCATCCGGCATCTTTGCCGTCACGCCCGTCGCTGCAACCCAGCCGAACTCGGCGTAATAGGGCTCCGCCGTGCCCGACGGCGAATAGAGGACGATCGGCGGCGATTTCGGATCGACCGTCTCGCGATATTGCACCAGCGCGATGTCGTCGATGCGGCCGCCCTTCAGCGAGATGCTGCCGGCGATCCGCGGCGTCTCGATCTTGACGCGCGGGCTCGCTGCAATGGCAGTCTCGCGCGAAACGACCGCTTGGGGCGGGCTCGCGGCCGGCGTCGACGGCTGGGCCGCGCCGGGCTGCGGCGCGCTGCCCGGCGTCGGGGACGCGCCCGGCTGCGGCGTGCTGCCCTTCTGGAGCTCGGACTGCGCCTGCTGCTGGGCGCGCTGCTTCTCCATCTGCGGCACGTTGTAGAAGTACTGCCAGGCGATCAGCACCAGGCCGGACAGAATGACGGCGAGGATGGTGTTGCGATTGTCGGTCATCTCGATTGTCTCGTCATCAATCCGGTTTGCGGCTGGTCGCTGCGGCGTGACCCGGCCTGTGGCCGCGCGCTTTGGCCGTATGCCGCGCGGGCTTCGTGAACGCTATGCGCAGATCGTCGAGCATGGTGGCGAAGTCGCGCGAGAGCGCGTCCTTTCGTCCGACCAGGACATAATCATGGTGGGGCTGCATCGATGTCGGATCGAGCCGCTTCACCAGTTCGCGCAACCGGCGCCGGATGCGATTGCGCTCGGGGGCGTTGCCGTTCTTCTTGGTGACGGTGAAGCCGATCCTGACAGGGCCGGAATCATCGCGGCGGCGGCTTTGCAGGACGAACGCGGGACTATTCACCCGCGCGCCATTGGCAACGGCGAGGAAATCCGCCCGCTGCCTCAGCCGATCCATGATGAAATCCCAAAAAGGGGGTCCGGCTCAGGCGCTCAGACGCTTGCGGCCGCGGGCGCGGCGGGCGGCGAGAACCTTGCGGCCGCCGGCAGTGGCGAGACGGGCGCGGAAGCCGTGACGGCGCTTGCGCACCAGTTTGCTGGGTTGATAAGTCCGCTTCACGGGTTTTTCTCCGCTGACCGGGCAATTTGCCTGTAGAATTGATGGTAAAGTCCGGAAGATGCGGCCCAAAACGGGCCCTTTTTCGGCCCCAAGAGAGCCGCTCCCGGTGTCGCACCGGGTCATCGCGGACAATTCGCGCGGCTTATAAGGGAGCGCCTTGTCTTCGTCAACGCCGCACAAGCGCGCGATTGTGGTGAATATCGCTGTTTGCGCGGCGTTTTTAACCCTTGAGGTGGCGACTCGCGCTATCAGCGCTTACATCACACCTCGGCAGATTAGCGATCCGTAATTTGACCGGACATCGGTCGGGTCGCATCCTCCATCAGCCAAGGCCAACAGGGGCGAGTTTCGTGCCAGCCACAGATCGCCAGCCGATCCAGGATCTGGATCAGCCAGACCAGCCGGCGACGCGGCCCCGCGGCTCGCGCGGGCTCGGGTTGTCCGGCAAGCTGCTGCTGCTCACCATTCCCTTGGTGATGATCGCCGCGGTGCTGCTCTACGTGCCAGCCATCGCGAATTTCTGGGTCAACCGGCTGAATGATCGCGTCGCGGCGGCCAACACCGCGGCGCTGGTGCTGGATGCGGCGCCGCTCGGCATGGTCCCCGATTCGCTGTCGCGGCAGATCCTGAAGAGCATCAATGCCCGCGCCGTCGCCATCAAGATGGGCCAGCAGCGCCGGCTGCTCGCCAGCGACAACATTCCCGCCGCCATCGAGCACGACATCGACCTGCGCGACATGACGGCCTGGGAGGCGATCACCGGCTCGTTCCGGATGATGCTGGAGACCGGCAACCAGGCCATCCGCATCGTCGGCCCCGGGGTCGGCAATGCACAGTTCATCGAGATCGTCACCGATGAGCTGCCGCTGCGGAAGCAGATGTACCGCTTCTCCCGCAACCTCGTCGTGGTCGCGTTGATCATCGCGGTGCTGACCGCGGGCCTCGTCTATCTCGCGCTTCATTATCTCTTCGTGCGCCCGATGCGGCGGCTGACCGCGAGCCTGGTCGGCTTCCACGAGAATCCCGAGAGCTCGGCCGGCATCATCGTGCCGAGCCAGCGCAGCGACGAGATCGGGGTCGCCGAGCGCGAATTGTCCGACATGCAGCGCGACCTGATGTCGATGCTGAATCAGAAGAGCCGGCTCGCTGCCCTCGGCCTCGCGGTCTCCAAGATCAACCACGATCTGCGCAATCTGCTCGCCTCGGCCCAGCTGCTGTCGGATCAGCTCGCCAGCGTGCCGGATCCGCGCGTGCAGCGCTTTGCGCCCAAGCTCGTGCGCTCGCTCGAGCGCGCCATCGCCTTCTGCCAGTCGACATTGTCCTACGGCCGCGCCCAGGAGGCCGCACCCGACCGCCGCATGATCCTGATCGAGCCTGTTGTGATGGAGGTGCGGGAGACCGCGGGGCTCGCCAACGACGCCTCGATCGCCTGGGTCGCCGCGATCGAGCGCGGGCTCGCGGTCGACGCCGATCCCGACCAGCTGTTCCGGGTCTTGCTCAACCTCGTCCGCAACGCCGCCCAGGCGCTCGAAAGCCATGCGGCGGGTGAGGGGCGCGTGCAGCAGATCCGGATCACCGGAAAGCGCGAAGGCGCCGTCGCCATTCTCGAGGTCTCCGACACCGGCCCCGGCGTTCCCCCGAAGACCCGGGAGCGCCTGTTCGAGGCCTTCCAGACCTCGGGCCGCCCCGGCGGCAGCGGCCTTGGCCTCGCCATCGCCGCCGAGCTGGTCCGCGCCCATGGCGGCGAGATCCACCTGGTCGAGGGCACCATCGGCGCCACGTTCCGCATCGTCATCCCCGACCGTCCCGTGGAACTGCTCTCCATCCGCAACGAGCGCCAGAGGGCTTAAGGCTAGGCCAGCGGCCGACTGAAACGAGCTGGGCCATCGCCATTCCTTCCGTCATTCCGGGACGACCCGAAGGGTCGGGCCCGGAATCCATAACCCCGGCTGGTGGTTATGGATTCCGGGCTCGCGACTTCGTCGCGCCCCGGAATGACGAAGAGAAGTGCGGAAATGCCCCAAAATACCGGCGAGCCGGACCTTGCCAATCGGGACAAGAGCGGTTAGTCAGAGCGCTCTTTCGCACCCCCTCCGGCTCTGCCGGGGGCT
This sequence comes from Bradyrhizobium sp. IC3195, assembly GCF_020193585.1. NCBI lineage: Bacteria > Pseudomonadati > Pseudomonadota > Alphaproteobacteria > Hyphomicrobiales > Nitrobacteraceae > Bradyrhizobium > Bradyrhizobium sp. IC3195. The sequence goes on from NZ_JADYVG010000023.1 coordinate 124,298, forward strand.
GCTTGCGGGCCCCGCCCGCGCTGTTTGCGAAACACGCGCCCGTAGCTCAGCTGGATAGAGCATCAGACTACGAATCTGAGGGTCGGACGTTCGAATCGTTCCGGGCGCGCCAGCTAACTCCTTAAAATAACACAGGTTTCGAGATTGGCCTGGAGCAACCCCGGACTAGAATTTCCATTTAGTCTGGGATTTAGTCTGGGGATTTTATTGCGATTGCGGATCCCGTGACGGAGAACGAACCCAAGAGGAGCGCTGGATTTCCCGAGCTGCGTAACCGACCATCGAAGATCGTGCGGCGGCGCCATCAGAAATTATGGCTGGGTCGGTCTGCGAGAAGGTCCACCGGCTGAAAGTTGCTAGTACCTCGCCACTCAAGCCGCCAGCGGTTGCTTTTCACTTTCGGAAAGCCACTTCGCATCGTCGATTCCATTGCTGAGAAAGGACAGAATGACGAAGTCGAGGATTGCAGCCGGAAGAGCCTCGATGATGAACATCCATTGCCAGCCGTGCATTTCCTCAGCCTGCGAGAAGACATCCATAATCCAACCGGAGAGCGGTGCGCCAAGTATGAGGGAGATCGGCTGCGCAACGAATAGCAGGGCGGCGACGCGTCCCGGACGTTGCGAGGGATGCCAATAGTTGACGATGGGCGGGTGCCGTTGTCGATCATCGGCCGTGACAATGCTTGTATTTCCGGCCTGACTGGCACGGGCACCGCTCGTTTCGGCCGACCTTGGTTCGACGCTGCTGGGGTGGCGCCGCTGGCCCGTTGCGCGCCGCAAGAAGCTTCTGCATTGCCGGAGGAATAACAACCTTTCTCTGCGGCGGCGGGCCGGACCGGCGAAGGCGTGTAATGAGGCGGCGCCGCCCCTTGGGCAGCAGCGGGCGGATGGCTGGCGGGTTTCTGCCAATGACCTGCTCTGGCGATAGGCCAAGGAGGTCATAATACTCTTCACCGAGCCGTTCCGTTTCCTGGAGCGTGAGGTCGTAGGCCCCGAGCTTGAACATCGCCAGTGCTCGGTTGTAGCGAAAGATGCGATGGTGCTGGTCGCTTTTTGGAAGGCGCTCCTCAACCTCGGCAAGCATGTCCCCGCATTCAATACATAGTAGGGCAGCCCGCCGGTGAGACGCGACAGACGCTCGCAATCCGCGTAGTCGGCCACGCAGCCGACCTCGGCGACCACCGCCGCAATGGTGTCCTCGTCCCAACCACCCAGCGTTTCATGCTCGACGCCGAGGAGTGCCGCGATCTCCTGTGTCACGATGCCCGGCTGGCACAGCAGAAGAAAGCGGACGTTCTGCGCCTGGTCGACAATCGGTTTCAGGTCCGCCGGCGTCAGGCGATGGGCATTGTCGATCACGACATCGACACTCAGCGCGTCCTGACCGAGCTTGATGTTCAACGGCCAAGCGTCTCCATGCCCGACGCGCCCGGGAGGAGCCCTTGATGTCGCCAGCTTCCAGGAGTCCCTGGCGCGTCTTCACCTGCACATAGAAGCAGTCGGCCGCCCGATGCAGTTCTACGTCCTCGTCTCCTTCGACGACGATTTTGTCGACGCCGGCCGATCCGGCGCGCAGCAAGCAGTTCGCCAGATAGAGGTGCTGATACAGGAAGCCACGATGCACCGCTTCGATACGCACCAGTTGGCGCGGATCGAGCACGTTTGGTTTTGCCTCTTCGTTCTGCTGGGTCATTCCAACGCCTATTTCGATAGCGGCGCAATCGCGGCTGCTTGCTCGAACTCTGTAATGGAGCGCGCAGGCGGCCGACCGTAGGCGTCCATCAAAGTGTTCCAGAATCGGAACAGGAGCGCCCGCCGTTCGTTCGGCGTCCAGGACTCAAGTTCTTCGCCCACATCCGCACGCCCGCTGACAGCCGGGAAGCGTTGCGATTGGTATTGGCCAGGCAAGACAGTGTCGGTCAGATCGCCAGCACCCAGCTTGATCCCGATCCGGCCTTTACCGCCCATGGCTCTGATGGCGGCAATGCCCTTACGAAGAAACTCATCCAGCGGTGTGAACGGCAGCGCGGACGCGAAACACAGGCCGCCGCTGTTTTCAGCGAAGCAGTTGCTGTTGACCCCCCAAAGCTCGCCGTTCGACTGGAACCATTGCGTCGCATTCGTGACGTCCGTGTCGTCAGCGTTCCCCGCGATCCGCCCCCAGACTGACAGCGCGCCATCGCCATTGAGGCCCCAATCACCGTCCCGCCCCCGAATGTTCAGTCCCACGTCGGAGATGCGCTGTTCAAGCTCGACCCGGGCCGGCGCTGACCATTCGCTAGGCGCGATGCGTGCGAAGATCCGCGTCCCTTTTCCCAGTCGGACATTCCGGCGCTGCTCCTCCATTGCATTGTTGCGAAATTCGAGCTTCTTCTCAGCCGCCGGCCAAATGGTCGGATCGCTACTGCTCGACGGTTGCCAGGAAATTGGGGGTGGTGGTGCCTTTACCGGAGCCTGCTCAGCCAGGATGGGCATGATGCAGCTCTTCAGCACCTCCGCGAAGCGCTTCTGCTCGGCCTTGATCTCCTCCTTCGTGGCTCCATCCTTGAGGGTGTAGACCTTCGCGCCGCTTCGGTGACGCCAATCAAAGGGAAGCGCCACGGGACCGGGATAGTGCGCGCCGTTCGCTACGAGAATAATGCGGCCCTGTGAGAGCGCATGCTCGGCGTAGCCGAGTTCGGACATGACGTTCGGGTTCTGGAGGTATTTGGGCTCGGAACGCTTTTCGGCAGCTATGTTGGGCTGAAGTGCTACAGGGGCCGTCATGCCCACCGGGGTCATGTCCGCGACAAAGACGTTCGCGCCGGCGATCTTCTCCAGGATGGTCTTCGTGATGTCCGGCGTTCCAGCGACATTCTTGGTATCGTGATCGACCTCGGGACGCTCCGCCTCCTCATAGTCGGGATCGATGGCGATGAGCTTGCAGGCGTCCTTCAGCGCATCGCGCACAAAGTAGTGATGCAACTTCGGATCGCGATCACTCTGCCATGACCAAAATATCTTCATTGGAAAACATCACCTTCTACTATCAGCGAGCTTTGTCCCGAGCGCTCGCATTGTGTTTAATCAGGAATACCGGCAGCCATGCAAAGTGATCTGGCGTGGCGCCGCTCAATACGAGCACGCCGTCAAGAAGGAGCAGTATCCTCCCAGCGGACAGCTCGCAGAAACTCATCGCGGGTCAGGGCGCAGAGAGCGAATTCGCCGCGCTTCAAGGGGCCTCCAAGACGAGACGCTACGCCGGGGCCTGCAAGGTAGAAGATGTAAGGCCCTGCATTGAAGAGACGTGGGCTACCGCACGCTTCCACTTCTCGATGAACTGCTTGTTCGGGCCCACCCAGCGCATGATCGCGAATTCCTTGCCGTCGAGATTTACGACCCGTGATCCGAAATCGAGCGACATGTTGAAATACGTCCCAAGGAACGAGCTTTCGCTGTGAATGTGGACCAGCCAGAACATCCGGTTTCCGCGCCGATAGAAGGCCTCCCGCGCGTTTCGCTCGTCCTCGCTGATCGAGGAGTGCTGCAGCTCAAGGACGGTCGCGCGCGGGGTGCCGCTGCCGACGAGGACGTCTGCGCGGTGCAGCTCTCCTGTCGTCGGGTCGCGTAGAGCGATCTCGCGGCAGGACATATCGAAGAGTTCTTTCCAGCCGAGGTGCCAGGCTCCCTCCGGCTCGCTCCAGGGATCGCAATCACCCGCCTTGTGCCGCCAGTGGGACGTGTTCTCGACGGGCATGACGGCGGTGAGCAAGCCGCCGCAGTCGCGACACGTGGTCCGTTCACCCTTCGCGACGGGGGCGCGCTTCTGGTCGCCGACCCAGGCATAGAGCACGTTTATGGCTCCCCTTTACGCTTCGCTAAACCCAACAAGCACGACAATGGCGCTGCCGCCAGCCGATCGGCCGAGCCTTTGGTCAAAATGCATCCTCCCCCAGCAGACATCCTATCTCGCCGTCATTAGTCGACAGGCGAGCTCCTGCTCGCCCCAACGCGCAGCGAAAGTATCGGATACCTCGAACCAACTGCCGTCATTTCCGGCGCCGTGATAGAGGCCCATGCAGGAGCACTGGCACTCATGCCCAGTCGCATTCTGGCACGCAGGAGAGCATTTCTCTTGCTCACGGTAGGGCTGAATAACGTAGACTTTGCCATATTCGGCCAACGAGCGTTCGACGAAATCGTTGAACCAAGCTTTCGGCAGTTCCCAGTATTTCTTGCCGGCAATCCAAATAGGCGACGTTCGTCTACCATTCTGAAGCCACTGGCAATTCGTTTCCGCGAAGGGAAGTCGAACGCGCAAGCGCTGCCCTCTTCCCGTCCGCCGCAGTACGACCGGTATCCGCTCCTGCCCCCAGACGTAGTTCAGCGTCAGTTTGTCCATGTTCTATCGAATTTGTTTGACCGCCCGCATGACGCTCTCGGCTGTCGTCAAGCTAAGCCCCATGTCGAGGCAAAGTTTGAAGAACTCTTCTGGTGCATCCGTCTTGTCCAGACGATATTGGCGGGTGAGATCCCGAGCAAACTTTCCGATCGGAATGACATCACTAGAGGAAACCCACTGTGGGTTACCGACTTTTTCCTCAAATGCTGCAATGACGTCGTCGGGAAGATCGGCACCAAACAGAAAATATCGAAGATAACGGATAAAATGTGGATGCGTGTAAATGTCCGTACCTCTGCAACCATTTCTCTCGAATAGACCCTTGCGCGACGCTTTGATCCTCCCGTGATGGTATCGGGGGTCATTCCAGTAATTCAGCCTTTCTTGGGGAACTGCGGACCTGTCGCTCAGAGATTGGAGCAAGGTAAGGATCGGCTGCGCATTGGCTTTATAAGCTGCGTGGCCCTCATCATGATTGCAATGAGATTCCCTGAGATCGATCTTCGCGAGTGTCGCGGCCTCGCTCTCAGTCAGCTTGATATGATATTTCTCCATGTATCCCCTCTTCCGGCCTGAACACTCCGAGGCCGCTTCGCCTGATATTATTGTGCGCTACTCGTCGCAGGCCACGCGGCTCCCTTGCCACCAGAAACTCTAATCTCGGATCGACCTGCACCGCGCTTTTCCACGCGCACCTGCACGGCAATCCGCTCGATCATGGCAGCGACGTGCGTGATGACGCCAACCTTCTGACCTCTACCCTGTAAGGTCTCCAGCGCATCTACTGCTAAGTCGAGGGTCTCCGCATCGAGCGAGCCAAAGCCTTCATCGATAAACAGCGTGTCGACAAAGGACGATCGACCCTCAAGACCTGACAGCGCCAACGCCAGCGCAAGGGAGACGAGGAAACGTTCACCGCCTGACAGGCTTCGGGTGCCGCGGACCTCGTCGCCCATGTCGCGATCAATAATATGCAGCGTGAGATCGGACGCAGCCCCCCGCGCGAGCCTGTAGCGGGGTGTCAATGCATGGAGATGATCATTCGCCAATTGCACCATGTGGTCGAGCGTGATGCCCTGCACAAAGCGACGGAAACGATCACCGCTAGCCGAGCCGATGGGCATCGTCGACTGCTTGCCAGATTACGAGTTCCGCTTTCGCAGTTTCGATTTGCGCGGATAGATTTGCAGCGGCGCCGCGCGCCTCGTCGTCTCGCGCGAGCGTAGCGGCAAGTGCACCTGTCCGTTGTTGCAAGTCTCCGATTTCGGTTCCCAACGCCGCGACGACTGCGGCCAACTCCTCGACATCGGTGGTCTCGTCGAACCCTTCTAACGCCCGGTGTAAGTCATTCTGACGCGTCAGCACTGCGGTGCCCGCATCGTTCACGCCTCGATCGATCTCTCGAATTCGGACCCGTAACGCTCCGCTCAATGCTGGGTCGGTTGCGATCAGCGCCGCAACCTGATCTGGCGGGCGAGCAATATCCATGCAGGCCGCGTTGAATGCCTTTTCGGCTAAAGCGTTACGGCCTTTGGCAGTCTCCAATCCGGCGGCGGCCTCGTCGCAACGAGCGCCGGCCGCCTGGAACGCTGCATCTGTAGTGGATTTTGTCTCGCGCGCGCGAGCAAGAGCTTCACGAGTGGTCTGGCAAGCCTCGGCGATCCGAGCCCGGTGACTTGCTGTCGCCTCGCCATCGAGGAGTTCCGCTCTGGCACGCGCCTTCTCTCCCTCGGCCAGGCGACGCTGATCGAGAAGAAGCGCCGCCGCCGTTACGTGGGCCTGCGCGTGCCGAAGCGAGGCGTCCGCCGCCGCACGCTCGGGCGCCAAGCGCTGGAGCGTCATTTCAAGCTGGCCAACCTGCTCGCGCAGGGCGGCATACTCCGTCGCAACTCTCGACAGCGTGACGCCAACACCCGCGGGATCGACATCGAGGTAGTCGACGGCCAGACCAGCGGCAGCAAGAAACGGCGTGATTTCACGGCTAATTGAAATGAGGCGCTCAGCAAGGCCCGCCGCCTGGACCGTGTACTCAGTTGCCTTCAATTGCGCAGCGTGGAAATCAGACGTCTTTGGTCGATGGAGCGCGCGGTCGTCTCGATCACCTCACCGAGCGCGTCATGCTCCCGCTGCAAACTGTCGATCTCTGTCCGAAGACGCCGGGAGCTTGCGAGCGGAGACGCAATGGCTGATCGTTCTGCGATCGCGACTGAGATGAGGGCCGCCAGTTTCAACGCAGCCTGGTCATCGAGAACGGGAGGTATGTTCCCCTCGATCCCAGCCTTCGTGCAGAGATCGTCCAACGACGACCACTGTTCGCCAAAAGCGCTGTTGGCAGCCAGAACTTGTCCGCGCGCCACATCGATGCCGCGATTTGTCTCCGCCTGGCGCGCTTCTCCAGCGGAGAGCGCGCGCGTTGCGGCATCCAAACGTTGGCCTGTCGCGGTCAACGCGGTATCAAGTTCTTCGCGCCGACGGCGAAGCCTAGCATTACAGTTGCAATTTTTTCCTGAGATGGGCTTTGCGCGCGTTGGCCTGATGGGCCCTACGCCAAGACGACCATGCGAGGATATGGGCGTGCGGGATGCGCCGCTGGGCAAGCTTCATGGCG
>NZ_JADYVG010000024.1:0-117084 GCF_020193585.1 Bradyrhizobium sp. IC3195
GCGCCCTCTTGGCTATGAGGGCGGCGAGACGAAGCAAAGCTCGGGCGAAGCAGCCGCGAGGCCGAGTACGCACGTCTGCGTCCACACATTCGGTGTCATCGCCCGGCTTGACCGGGCGATCCAGTACTCCGAGACGCCAGTGATTGAATCGAGAGGCCGCAGCGTACTGGATTCCCCGCCTTCGCGGGGAATGACAAGTGTTACTTGGAGAACGCAGCGTCGCCTCACACTCCGTCATTGCGAGCGCAGCGACTTGTCCGCGGAAGCCTTTGGCGAAGGCGGAAGCAATCCAGAATCTTTCCGCGGCGGGATTCTGGATTGCTTCGTCGCAAGGGCTCCTCGCAATGACGAGGAGGAGAGAGCGAGCGCTACTCTTCGCTCTCGTGCCCTGGACGCAGCGCAGCGTCCCCCGGCGATGCGAAGCATCGTCCGGTTCAACGGTGCGCTGCCGAGCCGGCGCCCATCTATCCGCAATCGCCGTGTTGCCTGGGGTGCCGACTCCGCGCCGCAACGCCCGCGCGTTGCAACTTGTCCGGGACACGAGCGATGCGCATCGGTTCGCGTGGGGCTGCCGCCGACTCACTTCGGGAATGCCCGCCTGTTGTCCAGAGTGGATGTCCGAAAGATCTCAGGTTGTGGATCGTCACTTTAGCGAGGTATCCACGTAAGCAAACCCGTGTCTTCCCGGTAACGATTGTGCTGTCTGTGCAACACCCACATCGGATTTAACCCTTATCACCGGCGGTTCGCATCGCCGCCGCTTTTTGGCCACACCCGAACATGAATAAAATCGCTCTAATGTTTTAAGGGCAGTGGCGGTCTTCGAAGGCGACGAGAAAATCCCAAGGTCGATTCAAATCTTGGCTCTGATTTTTCGGGTCTGAAAGGGTTGGCCGGAGAAGCTGGTTGCGATGGGCGCGAAGATCAACAAGCAAAGGCTGCCGAGCCGTCACGTGACGGAAGGCCCTGCGCGCGCGCCGCACCGGTCCTATTTCTACGCCATGGGTCTGACCACCGAGCAGATCCACCAGCCCTTCGTCGGCGTCGCCTCGTGCTGGAACGAAGCTGCTCCCTGCAACATCGCGCTGATGCGTCAGGCTCAGGCGGTGAAGAAAGGCGTCGCGTCCGCCGGCGGCACGCCGCGCGAATTCTGCACCATCACCGTGACCGACGGCATCGCCATGGGCCATGACGGCATGCGCTCCTCGCTGCCGTCGCGCGAATGCATCGCCGATTCGGTCGAGCTGACCGTGCGCGGCCATGCCTATGACGCGCTCGTCGGGCTCGCCGGCTGCGACAAGTCGCTGCCGGGCATGATGATGGCGATGGTCCGCCTCAACGTGCCCGCGATCTTCATCTATGGCGGCTCGATCCTGCCCGGCAATTTCCGCGGGCAGCAGGTCACCGTGCAGGACATGTTCGAGGCGGTCGGCAAGCATTCGGTCGGCGCCATGTCGGACGAGGACCTCGACGAGATCGAGCGCGTCGCCTGTCCCTCGGCCGGTGCCTGCGGCGCGCAGTTCACCGCCAACACCATGGCGACCGTCTCAGAGGCGATCGGGCTGGCGCTGCCGTACTCGGCCGGTGCCCCGGCACCCTACGAGATCCGTGACGCCTTCTGCATGACCGCGGGCGAGAAGGTGATGGACCTGATCGCCCAGAACATCCGGCCGCGCGACATCGTCACCCGCAAGGCGCTGGAGAATGCGGCCGCCGTGGTCGCTGCATCCGGCGGCTCGACCAATGCTGCGCTGCACCTGCCTGCGATCGCGCACGAGGTCGGCATCAAGTTCGACCTGTTCGACGTCGCTGAAATCTTCAAAAAGACACCATATGTCGCGGATTTGAAGCCGGGTGGCCGTTATGTCGCCAAAGACATGTTTGAAGTAGGTGGCATACCGCTTCTGATGAAGACGCTGCTCGACAACGGCTTCCTGCACGGTGATTGCCTTACCGTCACGGGCCGCACGATCGCCGAAAACCTCAAGAGCGTGAAATGGAATCCGCACCAGGACGTGGTGCACCCGGCAGACAAGCCCATCACCGTGACAGGCGGTGTGGTCGGCCTGAAGGGCAATTTGGCGCCAGAAGGTGCGATCGTGAAAGTCGCGGGAATGTCCAACCTCAGGTTTACCGGTCCGGCCAGGTGCTTCGACCGTGAGGAGGACGCGTTCGAGGCGGTCCAGAACCGCACCTACCGCGAAGGCGAAGTCATCGTGATCCGCTACGAGGGGCCGAAGGGCGGTCCCGGCATGCGGGAAATGCTCCAGACCACGGCAGCGCTGACCGGCCAGGGCATGGGCGGCAAGATCGCGCTCATCACCGACGGCCGCTTCTCCGGCGCCACCCGCGGCTTCTGCATCGGCCATGTCGGGCCGGAGGCGGCGGTCGGCGGCCCGATCGGGCTGCTCGAAGACGGCGACGTCATCGAGATCGACGCGGTGGCCGGTACTCTTAACGTAAAATTGAGCGACGCCGAGCTCGCCCAGCGCAGAACCAAATGGAGCGCCCGCGCGACTAACCACACGTCGGGTGCGCTCTGGAAATATGCTCAGCAGGTTGGACCGGCGGTCGGGGGGGCAGTGACCCATCCGGGCGGCGCGCACGAGAAACAGTGCTATGCGGACATTTAGGCGTGCCACAGTTGCGTTTGTGTTGGGGGCGGCTGCGCTGGCCGCGCCGGCGTTCGCCTTCGACGGTGCGCCGGTCAACCCGAAGGACGCCACCATCCCGGTCGTGACGACCTTGCCCGGCGCTGCGGGTGCGGTGCGCACCAAGGTTCCGCCGCAGGTCGCAACCCAGGAAACCTCGCTCAGCGCCTTGCAATATGCCGCCGAGGGCGGCCACCCCATCGCGCAGTGGAAGCTCGGCCGCATGTACGCCAACGGCGACGGCGTCGCCCAGGACGATTTGCGTGCCTTCGAATATTTCAGCCGGATCGCGAACGCGCATGCCGAGGACAGCCCGTCGGCGCCGCAGGCGCAGATCGTGGCCAACGCCTTCGTCGCGCTCGGCCGCTACTATCTGGCCGGCATCCCGAATTCGAAGGTCAAGGCCGACCCGGACCGCGCCCGCGAGATGTTCTCCTATGCCGCATCCTATTTCGGCAACGCGGACGCGCAGTACGACCTCGCCCGTCTGTACCTGAAGACCCCGGACGCCTCGCGCGAGGACTACCGCTATGGCGCGCGCTGGCTTGGCCTCGCGGCGCAGAAGGGCCAGCATCAGGCCCAGGCCTTGCTCGGTCAGATGCTGTTCAACGGCGACCGCCTGCCGCGGCAGGCCGCACGCGGCCTGATGTGGCTGACGCTGGCGCGCGACAGCGCCGGTGCCGACGAGGTCTGGATCAAGGAAAGCTACAACCGCGCCTTCGCCAAGGCCTCCGACGACGACCGCGCCATGGCCCTGCAAATGCTGGAGCAATGGGTGCAGGGGCGTCGGGAGTGATCGGCTGAGGCGGCCTTAAGCCGCCTCGAGATCGAGATCCGCCCACACCGGCACGTGATCCGACGGCTTCTCCCAGCCGCGCACATAGCTGTCGATGCCGACATTGGCGAGCTTGTCGCTGGCCTGCGGCGACAGCAGCAGGTGGTCGATCCGCAGCCCCTGGTTCTTCTGCCAGGCCCCGGCCTGGTAGTCCCAGAACGTGTAGAGCCCGCCCTCGTCGGTGACGGCGCGCAAGGCGTCGCTGAGGCCGAGGCCGAGCAGGGACTGGAAGCTCTCGCGCGTCTCGGTCTTGAACAAGGCGTCCTCGGTCCAGGCGGCCGGATTGTGCACGTCGCGGGCATGCGGGATGACGTTGAAGTCGCCGGCCAGGATCAGCGGGACCTCCTCCTTGAGTCGCTCCTTCGAATAATCAAGAAGCCGCGACATCCATTTGAGCTTGTAGGGATATTTATCGGTCCCGACCGGATTGCCATTGGGCAGATAGAGGCAGGCGATGCGCAGCACGCCGGACTTCAGCGTGACCACGCCTTCGAGGAAGCGGGCATGGCTATCCTCGTCGTCGCCGGCAAGGCCCGACTTGGTCTCGTCGAACCTGAGCTTGGACAGCAGGGCGACGCCGTTGAACGTCTTCTGCCCGTGCGTCACCACGTTGTAGCCGAGTGCCTCGATCTCCAGCCGCGGAAAGGCCTCGTCGACGCACTTGATCTCCTGCAGGCAGACGATGTCCGGCTGGCACTCTTTCAGCCAGGTCAGGAGCAGATCGATCCGCTGCCGGACCGAGTTCACGTTCCAGGTGGCTACTCTGATGGGCATTGGGAGGGCTCCGGGCGGGGGGTCTTGGTTAGAACAAAATGCAAACGCACCCGTCAAGCCGGCCGCAAAATCTCCCACAAAATTAACCCGGCTTAAGCAGGCCGCAGGCCATTGATCGTCAAGAGGTTCCTCGGATGGATGGCCGGACAAGGCGATGAATCGAACTCAGCCGCGTGACGGCCTGATCGGCGCGTTCCTGTATTGGCTCGGCGGCTTCGAGATCGAGGACGGTCTGACCGCCGATCTCAGCGAGCGCGAGATCCGCCGCATCCGCGCCAAGCAGATCGACGCGGTGACCCAGCTGATCCCCGTGACGATGGCCGTGACGATGCTGAACGTCGCCATCGTGCTGATCCTGTTCTGGGGCAGGGGCTGGAACGACTTCCTCGCCATCTGGGGCCTGACGCTCGCCGCCACCGCTTCGCTCGCGGTGCGCGCGTGGCACAAGTCGCATCAGAACCCGCCGCAGGAGGCTTCGCCCCGCGCGGCGCGGCAGATGCTGCGGCAGGCGTTTTTTCTCGCCGCGATCTGGGGCGCGCTGCCGCTCGCTCTGTTCAGCCGCATCGAGCCGACCAGTCAATTGCTCCTGGCCTGCCTGATGGTCGGCATGATGTCCGGCGGCGCTTTCACGCTCTCGACCTTCCCGCGCGCGGGCCTCGTCTATCTCGCGACCATGACGATCGCCTGCGCCGGTGCGCTGCTCCTGTGCGGCACCGGCCCATATCTGGTGACCGCCGTGTTCCTGCTGCTGTTCGCATTCTTCATGGCGCGCAACATCGTCTCCCAGGGCAACCTCTTCCTCGGCAATCTCAAGGCCCAGCTCGAGCTCGAGCGCCAGACCGAGATCATCTCGCTGCTGCTGAAGGATTTTCAGGAGAACGCCAGCGACTGGCTCTGGCAGACCGATGCCGAGGGACGCCTCGTCGACGTGCCCGAGCGCTTCGCGGACGTCGCGCAGCTGCCGCTTCCGCTGCTGAAAGGCGCGCAGTTCGCCGACGTGCTCGACATGCTCTGCCCCGAGGACAAGTCAGCGGCCTACAACATCGTCGGCCTGATGGAGCAGGCCGAGCCGCTGCATGAGATGAATCTCAAGGTCGTCGCCGGCGGCGAGGCCCGGCTGTGGTCGCTGACGGCGAAGCCGGCCCACGATCGTGACGGTCATTTCCTCGGCTATCGCGGCTTCGGACGCGACGTCACCGAGCGCTGGCGCGCGGAAAAGGCCGAGGCCGAAAGCCGCGCCAAGTCCGACTTCCTGGCGGTGATGAGCCACGAGATCCGCACGCCCATGAACGGCGTGCTCGGTCTTGCCAGCATGCTCCTCGAAACCAGGCTCGATCCGGAGCAGCGCGAGGCCGTCACCACGATCCGCGAGTCCGGCGACAACCTCCAGCGCATCCTCAACGACATTCTCGATCTCTCCAAGCTGGAAGCTGGCCGCTTCCAGTTCGAGGCGATCGACTTCGCGCCGCGGGCGCTGGTCGAGACGGTTGCGACCGTGGTGCGCGCCAGCGCCAAGAGCAAGGGGCTCACGGTCAAGGTCGAGCTCGATCCGAACCTGCCGCCGACGCTCCGCGGCGACGCCGCGCGCATCCGCCAGGTGCTGCTCAATCTCGCCTCCAACGCTGTGAAGTTCACCGACGAAGGCGAGGTGACCATATCGGCGACCTGCCAGGCGCGGCGCGACCTGCTGGCGACCGTCGAATGGACGGTGACCGACAGCGGCATCGGTATCGCGCCCGACAAGCTCGACCTGCTGTTCAGCGACTTCGCCCAGGCTGATGCCTCGATCAGCCGCCGCTTCGGCGGCACTGGCCTCGGCCTTGCCATCAGCAGGCGGATCATCGAGCAGATGGGCGGCACGATCGGCGTCATCTCGACGCCGGGAGAGGGCTCGACCTTCCGCTTCACGCTGGTCCTGCCCTGGAGCCAGGCGCAGGCGTCCGATCAGGCTGGCGGCCGCGACGAAGCCGACGAGCTCCAGGCCCGGATCTCCGGTCTCGACCGGCCGCTGAAGGTGCTGGTCGCGGAGGACGATGCGGTCAACCGCATGGTCGTGAGCAAGATGCTGGGGGCATTCGACATCGAGCTGCGTGTCGTCACCGACGGGACCGAAGCCGTCGCGGCAGCCTGCGAGGGCAATTACGACGTCGTGCTGATGGACGTGCGCATGCCCGACATGGACGGGCTCGCCGCCACCCGCGCGATCCGCGCGCAAGGCGAGCGCTTCGAAGCCTTGCCGATTGTCGCGCTGACCGCCAACGCCTTCCCCGAGGACATCAAGATCTGCCGCGAAGCCGGCATGTCGGACTTCCTGGCCAAGCCGCTGCGCAAGCCGGCACTGGTCGGAGCGCTCCTGCGGGCGCTGGACGGTCACGTCATGTCGGAGGACGCACCGCTCCAGCCGACGTTGATGCCGGCCGAGGTGGCTTGGACGGACGAGGAAAGGCAGATAACGGGCGCGTAGGCGCGCTAGACCGAGAAGCTCGTCCCGCAGCCGCAGGACGCGGTGGCGTTGGGATTGTTGACGCGGAACGAGGCGCCGATCAGGTCGTCGACGAAATCGACCTGCGACCCCGCCAGGAACGGCTGGGAGGCGGAATCGACCAGCACCACCGCATTGTCCTGCTCGATCACGAGATCGTCGTCGGTGCGGGCGCGGTCGATGTCGAACTTGTACTGGAAGCCGGAGCAGCCGCCGCCCTCGACCGAAATGCGCAGCATCGCGCCCGAGCCTTCGCCCTTGAGGATCTCCCCAATCCGGCGTGCGGCCCGGTCGCTGATGGTCACGGCAGTCGTCATTGCTGGTCTCCGATAGTCCCGGCGTCATACCCAATTCATTTGGTATCCCGCGCCCGACATAGTTAAGTGCCACCATACGCAGAATCAAATGGATAGGGACTAAATTCGCCGTGTCCGTCGGAATGGCAGCCCCCCGCGCGCCCTATGCCTGCGACCCCGATCGCAGCCGCGGCCGGCTGGTCGCCGAGCCTCCGAGCCGGACCCGCAGCCCGTTCCGGCGCGATTGCGATCGGGTGATCCATTCCACCGCGTTCCGCCGCCTCAAGTACAAGACCCAGGTGTTCGTGTTCCACGAGGGCGACCACTACCGCACCCGGCTGACCCATTCGCTGGAGGTGGCCCAGATCGCCCGCGCGCTGGCCCGCCAGCTCGGGCTCGACGAGGACCTCACCGAAACTCTGGCGCTCGCGCACGATCTCGGTCATCCGCCGTTCGGGCATGCCGGCGAGCGGGCCCTGGACGCCTGTCTGAAGGCGTTCGGGGGCTTCGACCACAATGCCCAGACGCTGCGCGTCGTGGCTTCGCTCGAGCACCGCTATCCCGAGTTCGACGGGCTCAACCTGACCTGGGAATCGCTGGAAGGCATCGTCAAGCATAACGGTCCGCTGACCGACCGCAGCGGCGCCCCGGTCGGGGGCTACCGCGAGCATGGCGTTCCCGTCGGGATCGCCGACTACGTCAAGACCTACGATCTCGAATTGTGGAGCTTCGCCTCGCTGGAGGCGCAGGTCGCCGCGATCGCCGACGATATCGCCTATGATGCCCACGACATCGATGACGGTCTGCGCGCCGGCCTGTTCCAGCTCGACGATCTCAAGGTGATGCCGCTGACGGCGGAGATCATCGCCGAGACTGCGGCGCATTATCCCGATCTTGAAGACGTCCGGCGCGGTGCTGAGCTGGTGCGCGAGCTGATCTCGCACCTGATCGGAGCGGTGTTTGCGGAGACCGGGAAGAACCTCGCGGCCGTAAAGCCGCAATCGGCCCAGGATGTCCGGCGGCAGAACCGGGCGCTGGTCGCGTTCCCCGCCGAAGTGGCCGAGGAAGAGGCCGCCATCAAACGCTTCCTGTACCAGCACATGTACCGCCACGCGCGGGTGATGCGGGTGATGGGCGAGGCCGAGCAGATCCTGTTTGACCTGTTCGCAAAATACCTGAAATCCCCCAGCGAGCTGCCGCCGGAATGGCTGCTGGGGTCGGAGGCGGACGATGAGGGCGACCGAGCCCGTCGGATCGGCAATTTCATCGCCGGAATGACTGACCGTTTCGCCCTGACCGAGCACCAGCGGCTCTTTGACTCGACCCCGGATTTGCGTTAGGCGGCGGCCATGCCCCAGACATCCTCATCGCTGCATCTGTTCGCCGACGTGCTCGCACGCGTGCACGGCGCCTGCCGCGCGCTTGCGGCGGAGTCCAGCTGGCCCGAGGGCATCGATTTCTCCCGCGTGGTGGTCGAGCCGCCGCGCGATGCCTCCCATGGCGACATGGCAACCAACGCCGCCATGGTGCTTGCGAAAGAGGCAAAGGCAAAGCCGCGCGATCTCGCCGAGCAGATTGCCGAACGGCTGCGTGCCGACGCGCTCATCGCCAGGGTCGATGTCGCCGGTCCCGGCTTCATCAATCTGACGCTGAAGCCCGCCGCCTGGGCCGAGGCGCTGCGCACGGTGCTGCGCGAAGGCGCCGATTACGGCCGCATCCGGGGCGGCACCAAGGTCAATGTCGAATACGTCTCCGCCAATCCGACCGGGCCGATGCATGTCGGCCATTGCCGCGGCGCCGTGTTCGGCGACGCGCTGGCGAGCCTGCTCCAGTTCGCCGGCCACGATGTCACGCGCGAATATTACATCAATGACGCCGGCGCCCAGGTCGACGTGCTCGCGCGCTCAGCCTTCCTGAGGTATCGCGAAGCGCTCGGCGAGGACATTGGCGCGATCCCGGAAGGGCTCTATCCCGGCGACTACCTCAAGCCGGTCGGGCAGGCGCTGGCGACGGAGCATGGCGACAAGCTGCTCGCGAGGAGCGAGGCCCAGTGGCTGCCGACCGTGCGCGCCAAGGCCATCGCGATGATGATGGACGAGATCAAGGACGATCTCGCCGCCCTCAACATCCGCCACGACGTGTTCTTCTCCGAGCGCTCCCTGATCGAGACCGGCAACAACAAGGTCGCCGAGACCATCGATTTCCTGAAGGCCAAGGGCGACATCTACGAGGGCCGCCTGCCGCCGCCGAAGGGCGCGCCGGTCGAGGATTGGGAAGACCGCGAGCAGCTGCTGTTCAGGGCGACCGCCTACGGCGACGACGTCGATCGTCCGCTGATCAAGTCGGATAATTCCTACACCTACTTCGCCTCCGACATCGCCTATCACAAGGACAAGTTCGACCGCGGCTTTGCCGAGATGATCGACGTCTGGGGCGCCGATCACGGCGGCTACATCAAGCGCATGCAGGCGGCGGTGAAGGCGACGACGTCGGCTAAGGGATCGCTGGACGTCAAGATCGTCCAGCTCGTGAAGCTCCTGCGCAACGGCGAGCCGGTGAAGATGTCCAAGCGGAGCGGGGACTTCGTCACCTTGCGTGACGTGGTGGATGAGGTCGGCCAGGACGCCGTCCGCTTCATGATGCTGTACCGGAAGAACGACGCGGTGCTCGATTTCGACCTCGCCAAGGTCATGGAACAGTCGCGCGACAACCCGGTGTTCTACGTCCAGTACGGCCATGCCCGCGGTCACTCGATCTTCCGCAATGCCCGCGCCGAGGTGTTCCCGGAACTCCCCGAGGATGCCGGCGCGCGGATCGCATGGCTCGCTGAGTCGGCGGTGGAACGGTTGTCGGACCCCGTCGAGCTCGATCTTCTTAAGCGCCTCGCAATTTATCCGCGCATGCTGGAAGCTGCCGCCGCGGCCCATGAGCCGCACCGAATTGCCTTTTATCTCTATGATTTAGCCAGCGAATTTCATGCACTTTGGACGAAAGGGCGCGATTTGCCCTATTTACGCTTCATTATCAATAATGATGCAGATCTTACAAAGGCGCGATTGGCAATGGTCCAGGGCGTCGTCTCGGTCCTGGCATCGGGCCTCGCCATCCTCGGCGTCCATGCCCCGGACGAGATGCGGTAGTTTGGGGCGAACTACTTAAGGGGAATTCGGGGGTAACCGGCAGAAGCCGGATCGCTTAGACTTGGTTGAAAGCCTTGTGGGTCGAAAGCCGTGCCTTGGTCGAGGGGCGCGCGGCTTTCCCGAAGGGACGCATCATCACGATGGCCGAACGATATCAGGACAGACCGTTTCCTTCCGATGACTATGGTCGCGGCGGCGACCAGCATGGGAAGGCGGATAGCGATCCGTTGGCCGAGCTCGCCCGTCTGATCGGGCAGACCGATCCGTTTGCAGCGCAGTCGCGTCCGCCGGCGGCGCCCGCCCAGAGCTATCAGGACCACGATTACCGCCAGCTCGATGATCAGCAGGACTACGCGGAGCAGGCACCGTCGCCGCCCTCATGGATGCGGCGTGCCAACGTGCAACCGCAGCCGGCACCCGCGCCGGAGCCTGACTATCCGGTCACCGTAAGCCCGGTCCACCCGCTGCATCGCTACGCCGCCAAGCCTGCCGCGCCCGAGCCTGTCGTTCATCAGCCCCAGGCCTATCAGGACACCTATCAAGATCAGGCTCATCAAGATCAGGCTCATCAGGAGCAGGCCTATCAGCAGCATGGTCAGGCCTACCAGGAGCAGTCCTATCAGGAGCCGTATGCGCAGCCCGATCCGTCGCGCTACGACGATGCGCTCTATGGTCGGCTGGAGACAGGCGAGCAGGACTATCAGCGCGAGCCGGCCTATCCCGACGACCCTTACGCCGACCAGAGCGACTATCCGGAGGACGAGGTCGAGGAGCCGAAGAAGCAGCGCGGCGGCATGATGACGGTCGCGGCGATCCTGGCGCTTGCCGTGCTCGGCACCGGTGCTGCATTCGCCTACAAGACCTATATCGGCTCGCCTCGTAGCGGCGAGCCGCCGATCATCAAGGCCGACAACACCCCGACCAAGATCGTGCCGGCGCCGACGGACTCCGCGGTCAAGGTACCGGACCGCATGGTCAGCGGTGACGGCACCGAAAAGATCGTGCCGCGCGAGGAGGCGCCCGTCGACGTCAACGCCAAGGCGGGCGGGCCGCGCGTGGTGTTCCCGCCGCTGAACCAGAATGCGAACCCGCCCTCGGTGGCGAGCGTGTCACCATCCACCGTGCCGCCGCCGAGCGCGGGTCCGAGCCCGAGCAACGGCACGCTGCCGAACAATTCGCCGCGCGCGATCAGGACCGTTGCGGTGAAGGGCGATCAGACCGATAGCGCCGTGCCGCAATCGGCCGCCGCCAAGCCGGCGCCCGCGGCGCCGAAGCCCGTTGCCGCGCCGGTTGCGCCCGCCGCGCCGCGCAATCCGCCGACCTCGGCCAATGCCAGCGCCAACCAGCCGATGTCGCTGGCGCCGCAATCGTCCCCGGCGGCCGAGCCGCCGCAGCGGATGGCTGCGACCAACCCGACGCAGATCGCGCCCACCAGCAGCGGTGGCGGCTACATCGTGCAAGTCTCCTCGCAGCAGAGCGAGGATAGCGCCGCCGCATCCTACCGGGTGCTTCAGAGCAAATACGGCAGCGTGCTCGGCTCCCGTTCGCCCGTCATCAAGCGTGTCGACCTCACCGACAAGGGCAAGGGAGTCGTCTACCGCGCCTTCGCCGGCCCCTATGGTTCGGCCGAGGAAGCGACGCAAGCCTGCAACAATCTGAAGTCCGCAGGCCTGTCTGCCTGCTTCGTCCAGAGGAATTAATGGCGGTTTCCTTGACCCCCTGACGGGGCAGGGTTAATCGGCCGTCATGAGCACGCGGGCCTTCATTACCGGCGTATCCGGAACGGAACTGACCGCCGCCGAGCGGGAGTTTATCCGTGCCGAATGCCCATGGGGCTTCATCCTGTTCAAGCGTAATGTCGCAACACCAGCACAAGTTGCTGCGTTGGTTGCAGAATTGCGTTCGGTCGCGAAGGCCCCCGACGCGCCGGTCCTGATCGACCAGGAGGGGGGACGGGTGCAGCGGCTGGGGCCGCCACACTGGCCGGTCTATCCGCCGGGGGCGGTATTCGCGAATTTGTACGACACTGATTCGGCCCTCGGGCTCACTGCAGCGCGCCTCAGTGCCCGCCTGATCGCAGCCGATCTCGCCGATCTCGGCATCACCGTGGATTGCCTGCCGCTGGCCGACGTGCCGGCGCCGGGCGCCGATGCGGTCATTGGTAATCGGGCCTACGGCACGGAGCCGGGCAAGGTCGCGGCGATCGCCCGTGCAGTCACTGAGGGCCTGGAGCAGGGCGGCGTGCTGCCGGTGCTCAAGCATATTCCCGGGCATGGCCGCGCCACCGCCGACACCCATTTCAAGCTGCCGACCGTCGACACGCCGCGGGACGAGCTGGAGCGGACCGATTTCGCCGCATTCAAGCCGCTGGCTGATCTGCCGATGGCGATGACTGCACATGTTGTGTTTAGCGCCTTCGACCCCGCCCATCCGGCGACGACATCTGCGACAATGATTGCTGACGTGATTCGCGGCGCAATCGGGTTCCAGGGTTTGTTAATGAGTGATGACGTGTCGATGAACGCGCTGTCGGGAAATATCGCCGAGCGGACTCGCGCGATCTTCGCGGCCGGCTGCGACGTGGCCCTGCATTGCAACGGCAACATCGAGGAGATGCGCGACGTCGCCGGCGAGACACCTGAACTGGCCGGTGGGGCGCTGGAGCGGGCGAACGTCGCGCTCGCCGCACGCAAGCCGCCGCAGCCGTTCGACCGCGTGGCCGCACGCGCCGAACTGGATGCATTGATCGCACGGGCAAACACGGCATCGGCATGACTGCAGAAATCCTATCGTTCGAAACCGGGCGGCCCGCAGAGCTCGCCGAGGGTGAGCCGGCGTTGGTGGTGGACGTCGAGGGCTATGAGGGCCCGCTCGATTTGTTGCTTGCGCTGGCGCGGCAGCAGAAGGTCGATCTCGCCAAGATTTCGATTCTCGCGCTCGCCGACCAGTACCTCCATTTCATCGAAGCCGCGCGAAAGATCCGGCTGGAGCTCGCCGCGGACTATCTGGTGATGGCCGCATGGCTTGCCTTCCTGAAGTCGCGCCTGCTGCTGCCGGAGCCGCCGAGCGCGGAAGGCCCGAGCGCCGAGCAGATGGCGACGGCGCTCGCCAACCGGCTGCGCCGCCTGGAAGCCATTCGCGAAGCCGCCAACCGGCTGATGAACAGGCCGCAATTGCAGCGCGACATCTTCGCGCGTGGCGAGCCCGAGCACATCGCCGAGATCAAGCACCCGAAATACACGGCCACGCTCTATGATTTGCTCACCGCCTATGCCGCGCAACGCCAGTCGCGCGTGCTGGCGAGCGTGCATCTGGCCAAGCGCACGGTGTGGTCGCTCGCCGAAGCACGCGCCACGCTGGAGCGGCTGGTCGGCAGCATCACCGAGCAGGACGATTGGGGTGTTCTCGACGACTTCCTGATCCGGCATGTCGCCGACCCGACGCAGCGCGCGACGGTGTTCGCCTCGAGCTTTGCCGCCGCGCTCGAACTAGTGCGCGAAGGTCAGCTCGAGCTGAATCAGAAGGAAGCGTTTGCGCCGATCTATTTCCGGAAGGGGCGCCCAAAACCGGTCCCGGACGCAGCTCCTGCGCCTGATGCGCCGGTCGCTTAAGTGCAAGAAGGAGAATCTGCCATGGCAAGCCTGGCTGAAGTGCGGGTAGAAGAGGCCGAGCCGATGGAGAACGAATCCCAGGCGCGTCCCGAGGAGTTGCGGCTGCTGGAGGCGCTGCTGTTCGCCTCGAATGAACCGCTGGACACCGCGACGCTGGCCAAGCGCATGCCCGAGGGCGTCGACGTCAAGGCTGCGCTCGAGCAGTTGCAGGCCGATTATGCCTCGCGCGGCGTCAATCTCGTTCGCGTCGCCAACAAATGGACGTTCCGCACCGCGGGCGATCTGGCCTGGCTGATGACGCGGGAGAGCACCGAGACCCGCCGCCTGTCGCGGGCCGCAATCGAGGTGCTCGCGATCATCGCCTATCACCAGCCGGTGACGCGGGCCGAGATCGAGGAGATCCGCGGCGTCGTCACGTCGAAGGGCACGCTCGACGTGCTGCTGGAGACCGGCTGGATCAAGCCGCGCGGCCGGCGCAAGACGCCGGGCCGGCCCTTAACCTTCGGAACCACCGAGGAGTTCCTGTCGCAGTTCACCCTGGAACAGCTCGGCGACCTGCCGGGCCTGGAAGAGCTGAAGGGGACGGGACTGTTGGATTCGCGTCTGCCCACCGGGTTCAGCGTGCCGACGCCGTCGGATGATCCGGCCCTGCGGGAGGACGAGGATCCGCTGGAACCGGGCGATGACCTCGATCTCGCCCTTGCGCCTGCGGTCGAGCCTGAGAGCCCGCCAGAAGGCGGCAATGAGGGTGGCAGCGAAGGCGGCGCCGAGGACTGACGTACCGGCGAAATACGGGCCCCTGCGACCAGTTAACACTAGCAAGATTGCGTAGCGCCGACAGCGAATTGGCGCTGCCTTGGTCCTTGTTTTTGAGGTCTGCCAAGCCTAGGTTTCGGTGAGATCGGCCGGGTCCCCGGCCATGCGCGTTTGGAGGGTTGCAGGATGGGTTCACTCAGCATTTGGCACTGGATCTTGGTGATCGCAGTGGTCCTGCTGCTGTTCGGCCGCGGCAAGATTTCGGATCTGATGGGCGACGTGGCTCAGGGCATCAAGGCGTTCAAGAAGGGCATGCAGGACGACGACAAGGCTGCCGAGAAGCCCGAGCCGGCGAAGTCGATCGAGCACAATGCTGCGCCGACCGCGACACGGTCCGACGTCGGCAGCAAGGCCGTCTGAGCCGGAAGAAGCACGCGAGACGCGGGTAGCGGCCCGATCCTGCGCGCAAGGGATTGGGCCGGCTCCGGCTTCGCGTGAACGGAAGACCTCATGTTCGACATCGGGTGGAGTGAACTGGTCCTCATCGGGGTCGTGGCCCTGATCGCCATCGGCCCGAAAGAGCTGCCGGGCGTGCTGCGCATGGTCGGGCAGTGGATGGGCAAGGCGCGCAAGATGGCGGCCGAATTCCAGGGCCAGTTCCAGGAGGCGATGCGTGAGGCCGAGATGGCCGACCTCAAGAAAAGCTTCGACGAGGTCAAGGAAGCCGCCACGGGTTTCAATCCGATGAGCTCGCTCCAGAAGGACGTGAGCGACGCGCTTCGCATCGATGCGCTGGACAAGCCGGCCGAGACGCCGGCCGCTACTGCCGTCGATCCGCCCGTCACGCCCACGACACCGGAGACCCCGACGCCGTCGACCTTCATGGAAGCCGAAGCGCATGCGGCCGCGAACGAGCCGCTCGCGATTACCCGTGAGGTCGAACAGGCAGAGGTTGCGCAGGACACCGCGCCATCCGAAGCGATCAAGGACGCCAAAGCGTCATGACCGACGCCGATATCGAGGCCAGCAAAGCCCCGCTGATGGACCATTTGATCGAGCTGCGCTCGCGGCTGATCAAGGCGCTGCTCGGCTTTGGCCTGGCCTTCATCTTCTGCTTCTTCTTCGCCAAGCAGATCTACAACGTGCTTGTCTGGCCGTTCGTGTGGATTGCGGGGCCGGAGAACTCGAAATTCATCTACACGGCGCTGCTCGAATATTTCATCACCCAGCTCAAGCTGGCGCTGTTCGGCGCCGGCTTCATCTCGTTCCCGATCGTGGCGACGCAGATCTACAAGTTCGTCGCGCCCGGGCTCTACAAGCACGAGAAGCAGGCGTTCCTGCCGTATCTTGTCGCGACACCGTTCTTCTTCGTGCTGGGCGCGGCGCTGGTCTATTTCGTCGTGCTGCCGATGCTGGTGCGCTTCTCGCTCGGCATGCAGCAGACCGGCGGCGACGAGACCGCGCAGATCCAGCTGCTGCCCAAGGTCGGCGAATATCTGTCGCTGATGATGTCGCTGATCTTCGCCTTCGGCATCGCCTTCCAGCTGCCGGTGATCCTGACGCTGCTCGGGCGGATCGGCATCGTCAGCTCGACGATGTTGCGCGAGAAGCGCCGCTACTTCATCGTCATGGCCTTCGTGATCGCAGCCGTGCTGACGCCGCCCGACGTGCTCAGCCAGTGCTCCCTCGCGTTTCCGCTGATGGCGCTCTACGAGGGCTCGATCCTCGCGGTGGCGATGGTGGAGAGGAAAGCGGCCGCCGCACAGGCTGCCACCGGCACTGACGTGTCGACGCCGGCCAATCCGGCGGAGTAGGGCGACCAAGCCCACCGGTGTCATTCCCCGCCTTGTGCGCAATTGCGCACTGGAGCGGGGAATCCAGTACGCCGCGGCCCCTCGGGGAAACACTGACGTCTCTGGAATACTGGATCGCCCGCTTTCACGGGCGATGACAGAATGCTAGGGGAAAGCGCGCCAATGTAAGTTGTCGGCATAAACGTTGACTATTTACGCGCTGATCCGGGACCACAGCCATGCACGACATCAAAGCGATCCGCGACAATCCGCAAGCCTTCGACGCCGGCCTCGCACGGCGCGGTTTGAAGCCGATGTCGGTCTCGCTGCTCGCGATCGACGAGAAGCGGCGTGCGGCGATCCTCGCCTCCGAGCAGGCGCAGGCGCGGCGCAATGCAGCTTCGAAGGAAATCGGCGATGCCAAGAAGGCCAAGGACGAGCCGCGTGCGTCGAAGCTGATGGCCGAGGTCGCCGAGCTCAAGACCACGATGCCCGAACTCGAAGCGGCGGCAAAAGCCGCTGACGATGAGCTGACCAAAGAGCTGGCCGCGATCCCGAACATTCCGTTCGAGGACGTGCCCGACGGTCTCGACGAGCACGGCAACGTGCAGCATCACGTGTTCGGCAACAAGCGCAACTATGGCTTTGCGCCGAAGCTGCATGACGATCTCGGCACCGCGCTCGGCTACATGGATTTCGAAGCGGCGGCAAAACTCTCCGGCGCGCGTTTCGTCGTGCTGAAGAAGGGGCTGGCGCGGCTCGAGCGTGCCATCGGCCAGTTCATGCTCGATCTGCACACCACCGAGCACGGCTACACCGAGATCAATCCGCCGCTCCTGGTGCGCAACGAGGTGATGTTCGGCACCGGGCAATTGCCGAAATTCGAGGACGATCAGTTCTGGGCGATCAAGGGCGAGCTGCTCGCCTCGCCGGACCATGAGCGGCTGAAGACCGAGCGCCTCGGTCTGATCCCCACCGCCGAAGTGTCGCTCACCAATCTCGCCCGCGAATCCATCCTCGATGAGAAGCAATTGCCGATGCGGCTGACCGCGCTGACGCCATGCTTCCGCGCCGAGGCGGGTGCGGCGGGGCGCGACACTCGCGGCATGATCCGCCAGCACCAGTTCACCAAGGTCGAACTGGTTTCGATCACGACGCCGGAAGTGAGCAAGGACGAGCTGGAGCGAATGCTGTCCTGCGCCGAGCAGGTGCTGCAGAAGCTCGACCTGCATTACCGTGTGATGACGCTCTGCGCAGGAGATATGGGCTTCTCGGCGCAAAAAACCTATGACATCGAGGTCTGGATGCCCGGGCAGGGCGAGGGCGGGGCGTTCCGCGAGATCTCGAGCTGCTCGGTCTGCGGCGACTTCCAGGCACGGCGCATGGATGCGCGCTCGCGCGGGCCCGACGGCAAGCCGCGCTTCGTGCACACGCTGAACGGCTCCGGCACCGCAGTCGGCCGCGCGCTGATCGCCGTGATGGAAACCTATCAGCAGGAGGACGGCTCGATCGCGGTCCCGGACGTGCTCCAGCCCTATATGGGCGGGCTGAAGGTGATCGCGCGCGACTAAAGCGTTTTCCCGCGAAGTGGGCACCGGTTCGCGTCCGAAAACGCGGCATGACGAGAATCGCGTTGCGAAGATCGGGCGGCCGGCTATCCTGCCGGCCCGTCCACGCGAACCCTCCGTTCATGGCCTTGCACCGCGACATCTTCTGGGTCGGAAGACAATGGGCGGTGACGGGGGCCGGGATCCAGGCCATCGATCAGCGCCTGCGCGGCGTTCTCGACATCGGGATCGCGCGGCTCTGGGACGACGATCTCGTGCAGAGCCGGCGGGCCAAGCCCGGGGTCAATGCTGCGGATTTCGACAAGGCGCTGAGCGTGGCACGCGAACGCTTTCCGCAGGAGCCGACGTCCGATCCGTTCGTCGCGCAGCTGAAGGCGCTCGGCGTCATCGAGGCTTCCGTCGTGAACCCGGTCGTGCCGGCGATGCAACTGCGTGCAGAAGGCCGGCTTGCGCGCTTCCTGCCGCAATGGCGCGTTCGCCGCTAGCGGGACCAACCAAGGGAACCGGCCGCCGGACCGCAATCGTCCGGTTTGCCTGATCGGCGCTGGCCGGATAAGACGGCTCAGACCCGCTTTCAGGAATCGAACGTTCCGCATGCGCATTCTCTGCACCAATGACGACGGCATCCACGCTCCCGGCCTCAAGGTCGTGGAGGAGATTGCGCGCGCTTTGACCGATGATGTCTGGGTGGTGGCGCCCGAGCTCGACCAGTCCGGCGTGTCGCACTCGCTGTCGTTGAACGATCCCTTGCGTCTGCGCGAGGTCGGCCCACGGCACTTCGCCGTGCGCGGCACGCCGACCGACTGCGTCATCATGGGAGCGCGCCATATCCTGGGAGCCAAGCTGCCCGATCTCGTGCTGTCCGGCGTCAATAAGGGCCGCAACGTCGCCGAGGACGTGGTCTATTCCGGCACCATTGCCGGCGCATTGGAAGGCACCATCCTGGGGTTGCCGTCATTCGCATTGTCGCAGGAGTTCAGCGTCGAGACCCGCGAACGGCCGCCGTGGGACACGGCCCGCAAATTCGGGCCCGATATCCTGCGCAAGGTGATCGCCGCCGGCGTTCCGAAGGACACCGTCATCAACATCAACTTCCCATCCTGCGCGCCGGAGGATGTGCTTGGCATCCGCGTCACGCGGCAAGGCAAGCGCAATCTCGGCTTCCTCAGGATCGACGAGCGCCGGGACGGCCGCGGTAATCCTTATTTCTGGATCGGCTTCGAGCGGACCGCGATGCTCGACACGCCCGCCGACGGCACCGATCTCGCGGCGCTGCGCGAGCGCTACGTCTCGGTCACCCCGCTCAGGCTCGACCGCACTGACGAGGCGTTTTCGGAGCAGCTTGGCCTCACCCTGAAATAAGGGTTAGCTGCCGCGAAGCGCGGCCTCGATGGTCTTTCCGAGCGCGTCGAGCTGAAACGGCTTCTGGAGCGCCGGCCGGTCGCGATATTGCTCGGGCAGGCCGGAGGAGCCGTAACCGGTGGCGAAGATGAACGGGCAGCCCTTGGCCATGATGACATCGGCGACCGGCGAGATGACCTTGCCGTTGACGTTGACATCGAGAATGGCGAGATCGAACTCGGTGGATTGCGCAAGCCGCATGGCCTCATTGATGTCGCCCGCTTCGGCGGCAACCTTGTAGCCAAGCTCCTCCAACATGTCTGCGACCATCATTCTGATCATGACCTCGTCCTCGACGAGGAAAACAGAGCGGCCCGAAAGCCCTGTCGCAGTCATGGTTGAGTCCTTGCCCATTCTCGTAAACGTTCGCAGATAACGATAGGCGACGCAATGCGCGTTTCGGCGAACGCAAACCTCGCAAATGGCTTAGCGCTTTGAAGGCCTTGTTGTGGTCAAATGCTGTGCCGAAAGGATATCATGAGTTCCTGAGCCGGAACAAGATTCTCGTCTCGGGTTCTTGCGGTGCAGTACGGCGATCCGCCAGACGAGACGAGCGATAGCAGCAATGACGTCCCACCAGCACCCGCCGGAAAAGATGATGTTTCAGCTCACGCTAAGGCGTCGGGGCATCAGCGATCAGGCCGTGCTGCGGACCATGGAAGAGGTGCCGCGCGAGCTTTTCGTCGACGAGGCCGATCGCGAGGGCGCCTATCGTGACAGCGCGCTGCCGATCGCCTGCGGGCAGACCATCAGCCAGCCCTTCGTCGTCGCCTACATGACCGAGCAGCTCCAGCTCCAGAAGCAGCACCGGGTGCTCGAAATCGGCACCGGCTCCGGCTACCAGGCCGCCGTGCTGTCGCGGCTCGCCGGCCAGGTCCTGACCGTCGAGCGCTATCGTAAGCTCGCCGACACGGCACGCGCCCGGCTTGAGAAGCTCGATTGTCACAATGTCGAGGTGATGCTCGGTGACGGTCTCAATCTGCCTCCCAACATCGGCCCGTTCGATCGCATCATCGTCACCGCGGCGATGGAGCAGATACCGGAGAACCTGGTCGAGCGGCTTGAGGTCGGGGGCATCCTGATTGCCCCGGTCGGCCCGCATCAGGGCGTGCAGACGCTGACCCGCCTGGCCCGCAGCGAAACCGGAATCGAGCGCAAGGAACTCGTCGAGGTCCGCTTCGTGCCGGCACTGCCCGGGGTGGCGCGGGAGCTGTAGAATCCCGGATCGGCAGTGCCGCCAACATCTTATTGTGAGGGTTAAGCCGTTATTTACTCGCCGCGTGTTTACTTAAAACACCAGTTCTGTTGCGTACGAGTGAGTAACCATGTCCGCTGTCGCCGAGTTGCTTTACTCGCGCCGCGTGCCGCAGGTCGCGGTGCTGGCGCTGATCTCCTTCAGCTTTGCAGGGTGCAGCGCCGACATGTCGTCGCGGCTGTCCCAGACCAACTTCTCCAATCCTTTCGCCTCCGAGCAGACCGGTTCGGTGCAGCAGCCGCCGCCGCCGCAGCGTGAGTTGCCGCAATATGCGCGGCCGCAGACGCAGCCCGGTTACTACCAGTCGCAGGCTTTGCCTCCGCCCGCGGTATCTGCCCCGCAGTCCTATCCCGTTGCCTCCGGGGGCGGGGTGTCCGGCGGCGGACGCGGCGTCAGCTCGTATGCGCCCCCGGCACAACCGCACCTGGAGACCACGGCCACTGTCCCGCCGCGGTCGGTCGCGGCCGCCCAGCCGGCCGGCGGAGCCAAGATCATCGTCGGGACCAGCGACACGCTCGACGTGCTCGCCAAGCGCTATCGCGTCACGCCGCAGGCGATCCTTGCCGCCAACGGCTACAAGGGTCCGCGGGCGCTCTCGCCCGGCCAGCAGTTGATCATTCCGTCTCCTGCGACCGCAGCTGCACCGGCGCCCGCGATGGCCCCGGTTGCGGCAGCGCCTGCGGCGAAGCCGGTTGCTGCCGTCGCGGCACCGCCGAGCACGCACTTCGTCAACCGTGGCGACACGCTCGCCAGCATCGCGCGCAAGAACCGCATCTCGGCGGCAGAGCTCGCCCGTGCCAACGGCATCGATCCGTCGGCAAAGCTGAAGCTCGGCACCAAGCTGACCGTGCCCGGCGCCAAGACCGCCGCCGTCGCGGCGCCGGTTGCTGCGGCTCCGGTCGCGGCTGCACCGGTGGCCGGAACGCTCCAGCCTGTTGCGGCAGCTCCGGCACCCGCGACCAAGATGGCCACTGCCGCCGCGCCCGTGCAGAGCGCGCGGCTCGCCCAGGCCACGAGCAATGTGGAAGAGAAGGCTGCCGAGACGCCGGCGAAGGCTGCGGAGGCCACCGGCGCGCTGCCGACCTTCCGCTGGCCCGTCCGCGGCAAGGTGGTCACGAGCTACGGTGCCAAGACCAATGGCAAGTCCAATGACGGCATCAATCTGGCGGTGCCCGAGGGGACGCCGGTCAAGGCGGCCGAAGATGGCGTCGTCGCCTATTCCGGCAACGAGCTGAAGGGTTACGGCAATCTGGTTCTGGTTCGGCACTCCAACGGCTACGTCACCGCATATGCCCATGCGAGTGAGCTGTTGGTGAAGCGCGGCGATACCATCAAGCGCGGCCAGGTCATTGCCAAGTCGGGTCAATCCGGGGAAGTGGCGTCGCCGCAGCTCCACTTCGAGATCCGCAAGGGATCGAGCCCGGTTGACCCGCTTCAATTCCTCAACGGCGCGTGAGACTTACGTAGCCTCCGCACCAACGGTGTCGTCGCCCGGCTCGACCGGGCGACCCAGTACGCCGCGGCCTCTCGATCGATCACAACCGTTTCTAGAATACTGGATCGCTCGCTCCAGTGCGCAAGTGCGCACAAGGCGGGCGATGACAGTTGAATTCGGGGTAACAGCTCGCGCTACTACGCCGTCAGCTTCACACCCAGCCGTCCCGCCAGCTCCTGCACGAACTGCCAGGCGACGCGGCCCGAGCGCGAGCCGCGCGTCGTCGACCATTCCAGCGCCTCGCGCTCGAGCGTCTCGTCGTCGACCCTGATCCCGAAATGGCTGCAATAGCCGCGCACCATGGCGAGATATTCGTCCTGGCTGCAGCGGTGGAAGCCGAGCCAGAGGCCGAAGCGATCCGACAGCGAGACCTTCTCCTCCACCGCTTCGCCCGGATTGATCGCGGTCGAGCGCTCGTTCTCGATCATCTCGCGCGCCAGCAGATGGCGCCGGTTGGAGGTGGCGTAGAGGATGACGTTCTCGGGCCGGCCCTCGATGCCGCCTTCGAGGACCGCCTTGAGCGACTTGTAGGAGGCATCATTGCCGTCGAAGGAGAGGTCGTCGCAGAACACGATGAAACGGAAGGAGGAGGCCCGCAGCTGCTCCATCAGGGCCGGCAGGCTCTCAATGTCCTCACGGTGGATCTCGATCAGCTTGAGCTTGTCGGCCGGTTTGCGCTCCGCGTTGATGCTGGCATGCGCCGCCTTCACCAGCGACGACTTGCCCATGCCGCGTGCGCCCCAGAGCAGGGCGTTGTTGGCGGGCAGGCCGTTGGCGAAACGCTCGGTGTTCTCCATCAGGATGTCGCGCATCCGGTCGACGCCCTTGAGCAGGAACAGCTCGACGCGGCTCACGCGCGGCACCGCCGAGAGGCGTCCGTCGGGATGCCAGACATAGGCGTCCGCCCGCTTGAACGACTCGGCCTCGACCGCCGGCTTGCCCTGCGCGGAGAGGTGCGCCGCAATGGTCTCCAGGGCGTGGACGATGCGCTCCTGCGCGAGGTCCGGGCCTGCCTTGGTGACCGCCGCCGTGGGGCGTTTTGCCGCGAGGCGGGTGGGCTTGTTGGCAGGGGTGCGGGGGCCTTTGCCGGCCGGGCTTTTGCTATGGTTTTTGGGCATGTCCGAAGTTCCTGAGAACGCAGCCTTATCGGGCCTGACGGGCCGCCGCAAGGTGGCCCAAAAGGGCAGTCTGGCAGCGTTGCAATTGGGGCAATGGCCGCTATAGTCCGCGCGAATTTGACCGAACCGGTCGCCTTTGAGGGCCTGACCGGCTTTCCCCCGTTCTCGCGAGGATCGTCCGAATGCTGATTACCCCTGCGTATGCCCAGGCCGCGGCCGCTGGCGACACCAACAGCATGTTGATGTCGCTGCTGCCGTTCGCCCTGATCTTCGTGATCATGTACTTCCTGATTCTGCGCCCGCAGCAGAAGAAGGTCCGCGACCACGCCGAGCTCGTGAAGAATATCCGCCGCGGCGACACCATCGTGACCTCGGGAGGTCTCGTCGGCAAGGTCACCAAGGTGGTCGACGACGACCAGATCGAGTTCGAGATTTCCGACGGCGTGCGCGTGCGGCAGATGCGCCAGATGATCTCGGGCGTGCGCGCCAAGGGCGAGCCGGCCAAGGAAAGCGCAAAAGAGAGCGCCAAGGACGACACCGCGGCGAAGTGAGAGCTTCACCGCGAGTCTCAAGTCTCCTGATCTGACAGGTCCAGTCGATGTTGTATTTCACGCGGTGGAAGGCGCTGGGGATTATCCTGACGGCGCTGATCGTGTGCCTCTGCGCGGTCCCCAACTTCTTCCCCGAGGCGCAAGTCAAGAGCTGGCCCGCCTGGGCGCAGCGCCGCATCGTGCTCGGCCTCGACCTCCAGGGCGGCTCCTATCTGCTGCTCGAGGTCGACGCTGCCTATGTGAAGAAGGAGCGGCTCGACCAGGTCCGCGACGACGTTCGCCGGACCCTGCGCGACGCCAAGATCGGATTCACCGGCGGCGTCACCGTGCGCAACGATGCCGTCGAGGTTCGCATCACCAAGGAGACCGATGCGCAGCCGGCGCTTGCCAAGTTGCGCGAGCTGTCCCAGCCGCTGGGCGGCCTGATGGGATCCAGCGGTCAGCGCGACCTCGAGGTGACTGATGCCGGCGGCGGGGTGATCCGCCTGAGCGTCCCGCAGGCTGCGGTGCTCGATCGCCTGCGCAAGACCATCGAGCAGTCGATCCAGATCGTCGAACGCCGCGTCAACGAGCTCGGCACCGTCGAGCCCGTCATCCAGCGCCAGGGCAACGACCGCATCCTGGTGCAGGTCCCCGGTCTTCAGGACCCGACCCGCCTGAAGGAACTGCTGGGCAGGACCGCGAAGATGGAATTCCGCATGGTCGACACCTCCGTGCCGCCGGATCAGGCGCAAGCGGGCAGGGTGCCGCCGGAATCCGAACTGCTGATGAGCGCCTCGCCTCCGCCGACGCCCTATGTGGTCAAGAAGCAGGTGCTGGTCGCCGGCGGCGACCTGACCGATGCGCAGGCGACCTTCGACCAGCGCACGGGTGAGCCGGTCGTCAGCTTCAAGTTCAACACCTCGGGCGCGCGCAAATTCTCGCAGGCCACGCAGGAGAACGTGGGACTGCCGTTCGCGATCGTGCTGGACAACAAGGTGATCTCGGCGCCCGTCATCCGTGAGCCCATCACCGGCGGCCAGGGCCAGATCTCCGGCAATTTCACGGTGCAATCGGCCAACGATCTCGCGATTCTCCTGCGCGCCGGCGCATTGCCGGCACCGCTCACGGTGGTCGAGGAGCGCACCGTGGGTCCAGGACTCGGCCAGGACTCGATCGAGAAGGGCCAGCTCGCGGCCTATGTCGGCTCGATCCTCGTCATCATCTTCATGCTGCTGACCTACCGGCTGTTCGGCGTGTTCGCCAACATCGCGGTGGCCATCAACGTCGCCATGATCTTCGGCTTATTGTCGCTGCTCAACGCCACGCTGACGCTGCCCGGCATCGCCGGCATCGTGCTCACCGTCGGCATCGCGGTCGACTCCAACGTGCTGATCTACGAACGCATCCGCGAGGAATTGCGCGGCGGCCGCAATGCGATCTCGGCGATCGACGCCGGATTCAAGCGGGCGCTCGCCACCATCCTCGATTCCAACATCACCACCTTCATTGCTGCCGCGGTGCTGTTCTACATCGGCACCGGTCCGGTGCGCGGCTTTGCCGTGACGCTCGGCATCGGCATTATCACCACGGTGTTCACCGCCTTCACCCTGACCCGGCTGATCGTCGCCTGGTGGGTGCGGTGGAAGCGGCCGCAGAGCGTGCCGATCTAGGAGCCTGATCGTGACTCACACCGTTCTCATCGGGCTCGGCGTCCTCATTGCCATCCTCACCGTGGTCTCGGCCCTCGGCCTGCTGCCGTCGCTGCGCATCGTCCCCGACGATACGCATTTCGACTTCACGCGCTTCCGTCGCATCAGCTTTCCGATCTCGGCGGCGCTGTCGATCGTCGCGATCGTGCTGTTCTTCACCCATGGCCTGAACCTCGGTATCGACTTCAAGGGCGGCACGCTGCTGGAGGTGAAGGCGAAGTCCGGCACCGCCGACATCGCGGCAATGCGTACCTCGCTCGACGGCCTGGGCCTCGGCGAGGTCCAGCTGCAGCAGTTCGGCGGTCCGGAGAACGTCCTGATCCGCGTTGCGGAGCAGCCGGGTGGCGACGCGGCCCAGCAGGCAGCCCTGCAGAAGCTTCGTGGCGCGCTTGGCGACAGTGTCGACATTCAGCGCACCGAGGTGCTGGGTCCGCGCGTCGCGGGCGAGCTCCTGGCCTACGGCATGCTCGGCCTGATGCTCGCGATCGTTGGGATCCTGATTTATCTCTGGTTCCGGTTCGAATGGCAGTTCGCGCTGGGCGCCATGATCGCCAACGTGCACGACATCGTGCTGACGATCGGCTTCATGTCGATCAGCCAGGTCGATTTCGACCTGACCAGCATCGCGGCGTTGCTGACCATTCTCGGCTATTCGCTCAACGATACCGTCGTCATCTACGACCGCATCCGGGAAATGCTGCGTCGCTACAAGAAGATGCCGATGCCCCAGCTGCTCAATGAATCCATCAACTCGACGCTGTCGCGCTCGATCATCACCCACGTCACGGTGACGCTCGCGCTGCTCGCGCTGCTCTTGTTCGGCGGCCATGCCATCCACAGCTTCACCGCGGTGATGATGTTCGGCGTGGTGCTGGTCGGCACCTACACCTCGATCTTCATTGCAGCACCGATCCTGATCTATCTCGGCGTCGGCGAGCACCGCGAAGACGCGCCCGATACGGCGACGCCGGCGAAGAAAAGCAAGGCATGATCCGAACCTCATGCCCTTGCAGGCGTTTGCGAGGGCAGTAAGCCAATTCGGACGAAGCTCATGGCCGGCGATCCCAACGCTCCGCATTTTCCGCGCTCGGCGCCGATCGATGCCTATGGCAAGGGCGGCTTCGCCTTTGCCGGCATGTCGCATCGGGGCTCGCTGCTCTGTCTGCCCGACGCGATCTGGGCTTGGGACGTGACCGACCCCGCGAAGATCGACCGCTACTCGCTGGATCGGGTGTTCACGGCGGCCAACAGCATCGACACGCTCCTGGTCGGCACTGGAACGGGGCTGTGGCTGCCGCCGCCGGAGCTGCGTCAGGCGCTCAAGGCGGTGAGGGTTGTACTGGACACGATGCAGACCGGCCCGGCCGTGCGCACCTACAACATCATGATCGGCGAACGGCGGCGGGTTGCCGCCGCGCTGATCGCCGTGCCATGAGCAACCGGCCATCCGACTCCGCTGCGTTCTGCGCCGATCTCGTGCGCAGCCACGACTTTCCCCGCTACGCCGCGACCCTGTTCGCGCCGGCCGCCGAGCGCCGCGCGTTACTGGCGATCTATGCCTTCAACGTCGAGATCGTTCGCATCCGCGACCAGGTGAGCCAGCCTCTGCCCGGCGAGATCCGCCTGCAATGGTGGACCGACATGCTGTCGGGCCACGTCCATGGCAGCGCCGAAGGCAATCCGGTGGCGGCCGAGCTGCTTCGCGCGATTCGCGATTTCGACCTGCCGGTCGAGTCGCTGTCGCTGCTTGCCGAGGGGCATCAGTTCGATCTCTACAACGACCCGATGCCGACCATGGCCGCGCTGGAAGGTTACCTCGCGGCGACCTCATCGGCGCTGTTCGCCTTGGCAGCGCAGGTCTTGGGACCGCCTTCGGAGGCGGCCGAGCATGTCGCCCGCCATGCCGGGCTGGCGCAGGGTATCGTGCAGGTCATCGCCAATCTGCCGCGCGATGCCGCGCACCGGCAATTGTTCGTGCCGCAGCAGGTGCTGGAGCAGCACGATTGCAGCATGGAGGATGTCTTCGCCGGCAAGGAAACACCCAATCTCCATGCGGTGCTTGAGCAACTCGCGGGTGAAGCCCGGCAGCATATGACCGCGGCTTCATCGCTGCTGGCGCAGCTGGCGCCGCCGTTGCGGCCGGCGTTTCTGCCGCTGCGCCAGGCGCAGGCCGATCTTGAGCGCCTGTCGCGCCCGGGACGCAATCCGTTTAGGTTGCAGCCGACCTCGCGGTTGCGCACGCTCTGGACGCTGTGGCGCGCCTCGCGATCGCGTGAATTTACCAAATAGACGCCGGCTTATCGCCTGGCCCGCCCAAATGCTCTATGCTGTCCTATGGCTGACATGTCCCAAAGCTCGTTCGATCTCAGCGGCCTTCCGGTCGCACCGGAAGACATTCACGCCGCAGCCAAGACCATACAAGGCGCCGTCGTCGAGACGCCTTGTAGCCATAGCCGGACGCTGAGCAGCATCTGCGGCTGCGACATCTGGCTCAAATTCGAGAACCTGCAGTTCACCTCCTCGTTCAAGGAGCGCGGCGCGCTCAACCGGCTTACCGCGCTGACGGCGGAGGAGCGCGCGCGGGGCGTGATCGCGATGTCCGCGGGCAACCACGCGCAAGGCGTTGCCTACCACGCCAAGCGGCTCGGCATTCCCGCCACCATCGTGATGCCGATCGGCACGCCCATGGTGAAGATCGAGAACACCCGGCATCACGGCGCCGAGGTGGTGGTCACGGGCGCGACGCTGGAGGAGGCGGCCGCCTTTGCGCGCAGCCACGGTGAAGCGCACGGCATGGTCTTCGTCCATCCTTACGACGATCCGCTCGTCATCGCCGGGCAGGGCACGATCGGGCTGGAAATGCTGAAGGCGGTCCCGGAGCTCGACACGCTGGTCGTCCCGATCGGCGGCGGCGGTTTGATCAGCGGGATTGCCATTGCCGCGAAGTCGATCAAGCCGTCGCTCAGGATACTGGGCGTCGAGGCCTGGCTCTATCCCTCGATGTACAACGCCATTCACGACGGCAATCTGCCGGCGCGCGGCGATACGCTCGCCGAGGGCATCGCGGTGAAATCACCGGGCAAGATCACCACCGAAATCGTTCGGCGCCTCGTCGACGATATTGCGCTCGTCAACGAAGCCGAGCTTGAGCGCGCAGTCGCGACCCTGATCTCGATCGAGAAGACCGTCGTCGAGGGCGCCGGCGCCGCCGGCCTCGCCGCGCTGATGTCCGATCCGTCCCGCTTTGCCGGCGAGAAGGTCGGCCTCGTGCTGAGCGGAGGCAATATCGACACGCGGCTGATCGCCTCCGTGCTCACCCGCGAGCTCGCGCGCGAGGGGCGGCTGACGCAATTGTCGCTCGATATCCCCGACAGGCCGGGGCAGCTCGCCGCGGTAGCGGCACTGCTGGCCGAAGCGGGTGCGAATATCATCGAGGTCTCACACCAGCGGACCTTCTCCGACCTGCCGGCCAAGGCGACGCTGCTGCAGCTTGTCATCGAGACCCGCGATGCCGCCCATCTCAACGAGGTGATGGCCAGGCTCAGCGCATCCGGACTGAGCGCGCGCTGCACCTGAGCACGCGCTAACGTGACGCCAAATCCGCGACGTGGTCGATCAGCCGGTCGATCTCGGCTTGGGTGTTGTAGTAGTGGGGGGAAGCTCGGACGAGCGGCGGCAGCTCGCGGTTCTCGGCATCGATGCGGGTACTCGACGGGTCTGAAGCGCCGATTGTGATGCCCGCCGCCGCGGCGCTGCTGACAATGGCCTCCGCTTCATATCCATCCAAAGTGAAGCTGACGATGGCGCCAGGCTTGCGGCCAAGGTCGTGAATAGTGATGCCGCGAATGGAAGCGAGGCCGCTGCGAAGGCGGCCCGCGAGCAGCCGGCAGCGCTCCTCGATGGCATCCATGCCGATGTCGAGCGCATAATCGACGGCAGCGCCGAGCCCAAGCCGGGCGGCGTAATTATTCTCCCATGTCTCGAAGCGGCGGGCATCGTCGCGGAGCCGATATTCATCGCGCGAGACCCAGGGCGCTGCAAAATGGTCGATCATCGGTGGCTCGAGCTGCTGCAGGAGCGCCCCGCGCACATAGAGAAAGCCGGTACCACGCGGTCCCCGCAGGAATTTGCGTCCCGTGGCCGACAGCATGTCACAGCCGATGGCCTCGACGTCGACCTCCATCTGGCCGACCGCCTGGCAGGCATCGAGCAGATAGGGGATGCCGTGTGCTCGCGCAATTCTGCCGATGGCCGCTGCGGGATTGGTCAGCCCGCCATTGGTCGGAACCCAGGTGATGGCGATCAGCTTCACGCGTTCGTCGATCATACGTTCGAGTGCGCCGACATCGAACTCGCCCGTCGCATCGCTCGGCACCACATCGATGACCGCGCCTGTGCGTTTGGCGGCCTGAAGAAACGCAACATAGTTGGCGGCGTACTCCGCTTCGGCCGTCAGGATCCGGTCGCCCTCTCGAAATGAAAGCGAATAGAACGCCATCTGCCAGGCAACCGTCGCGTTCTCCACCAGGGCGATTTCATCCGGCGATGCGTTCAGGAGCCGGGCCACTGAGCCGTAAACGGCTTCGAGCCGATCTGACGCGCGATCGGCCGCGGCATAGCCGCCGATCTCGCTCTCGAGATCGATATGTCCCTTCATCGCCGCGACGACGGGCGCGGGCATGAGAGCCGCACCGGCATTGTGGAGATACGCGAGCCGGGAGGCAGCAGGCGTGTCGGCACGAATCTGGTTGATGTCGATCACGTCAGAGCCTCCATCTTCAGGTTCCTCGTAGACACAATGACGCACGCGAGCAAGCTCGGGCAAACGACTGTTCCAGCTGGAGCATGCAGATCGGGATGCCTATGCTGATCGGAAGCGCAATCTGGCACGGAATCACAGGGAATACTCAATGGCAAAGAACACGATCTGCCTCTGGTACGACAAGGATGCTGAAGCCGCGGCCCGCTTCTATGCCGAGACGTTTCCCGACAGCGCGGTGAGTGCGGTCCATCGCGCGCCCAGCGACTATCCGTCCGGCAAGGCAGGCGATGTCCTGACCGTCGAGTTCACGGTAGCCGGCGTTGCCTGTCTCGGTCTCAATGGCGGACCCGTCTTCAAGCACAACGAGGCCTTCTCGTTCCAGATCGCCACCGACGATCAGGCGGAGACCGATCGCTACTGGAACGCCATCGTCGGCAATGGCGGGCAGGAGAGTGCGTGCGGCTGGTGCAAGGACAGATGGGGAGTCTCCTGGCAGATCACGCCGCGGGTGCTGACCGAGGCGCTGGCCGCCGGTGGCACGGAGGCCAAGCGCGCCTTCGATGCGATGATGGGGATGACGAAGATCGACGTCGCCGCGATCGAAGCCGCGCGCCGCGGCTGAGACGGTCGCGCCTCAGATGCAGAGGCCGAGCAGCTTGACGTGACAGTTGCCGGACTTCGGCTTGCTCGCGGGCGGTACCTCGCGCTTCACCGCGACGACGGGCTCCTTGTCCTTTTTCTTGCCTTTGCCCTTCTCGTAGTCGCCGGCGATGACCATGGCCCAATAGGTGCGCTTGCCACTCGCATTCTTGGCGCTGGCAATGCCGACGCGGGAGGCATTGTGCAGCAACAGGTTCTTGCGGTGCCCGGAGGAGTCGATCCACTGGCCCAGCGTCTTGTCGAAACTGTCGTAGCCGTAGGCGATGTTCTCTGCGGCGCGGCCCGCGCCGGCCGGTGCGACGCGGCGATTGAATGGGCCGAGTGTGTCGTGGCTGAGGTCGTCCTTCGCCGCCATCGCGCGGGCCTGATCCATGGCGATGCGATCGAGGGTGGCGTCGCGCACGACGCGGGCCTCACCATGCTTGAGACGGAAGCTGGAGATCAGCTCCGCCGGTGAGTCGGCCAGCGCAGGCGCCCCTGCCAGCAGCACAAGGCCGGCGATCGTTCCGCCAACCATACGATGCATCATCGTCCCCCGAGCGCCCATGATCTCTGCCAACCCTTCCTGATCCAAGCGCTTCTCGATCGCCATTGTGGAGGCTTCAAGGCGCAGATTCCGCGCTAGCTCGTCGGGAGCTTCGCCTCGAAATTGAAGCGGTCGCGCAGGTTCTTGCGCTGCTCCAGGATATCCTTGAGGAAGGCGCGATCCTGCTCGTTCTTCATCATCGGCTCGATCAGGTCGAGCTGGTTCATGGCGACCAGTTGCAGGACCTCGATGCGTGGCTTGCCGCTGGCGTTGCGTGGCAGGGCGTGCACGACCTGGATGTGCTCGGGCGGCTTCGGTCCCTTGGAGGCGGCAAGCTCGCTGCGGAGCTGGCCCTCGAGCGCGGCCTGATCGGCTTCGACGAAGGCGTAAAGCCCGACGCCGGAGCGGCGGTCGGCAAAGGCGACGATGGCGGCGTCGCGCACGGCGGGATTCCGGCGGATCAGCTCGGCCAGCACCGGCGCGTCGTTGACGAGCCGACGGCCGCCGCCCTCGCGGTCGGTGAAGTTGAACAGGCCGCGGGTGATGGCGCGATAGACCTTCTTGCCGGTGGCGAGCCACAGGCTCGCGGCGAACGACTTCCTCGCCAGGATCTTTCGCTCTCGCGGCGTCAGCGCCTCGGGCGCGTAGGAGCGCTTGTGCTTGAGCAGATGCCGGAGGTCCTCATAGGCGAGGATGCGATAGAGCCGGCCGCGGCGCTTGAAGCACGCGGCGAGCTGGAAGTCGGTGACATAGGCGCGGCCGTCGCGGCCGACCAGCCAGTTCTGCTCCTTGGCGAGATCGTTGTGGCAGATGCCGGCGCGGCGCAGCCGACGCAGTGCGGCCTTGGCAGAGCGGAAATAGGCGACATCGCCATGGGGCTTTGCCAGGTGCAGCGCGACGCCGTCGACGAAGCCGCGCACCAGAGCGCGGCGCCCGGCCCAGAGCAGCTCGGGGCCGACGTCGAGGCCTTTGGCGCGCACCAGGGCCTGCTTCTCGCGGGCGAACAGGTGGCGTGCCAGGAGAAACGACCACCATGGCACCTCGTCGAGCCGGCGCAGCACCGCGTCGATCTCGCCGCTTTCGCTGCGGAAACGGCCGCGCTCGACGGTCGAGAACACGTCGCGCTTGAGCATCACGCCTTCGGTCCAGCGCGCCGACAGCTCTGCCGCGTCGTCTTTGGGCAAGCTCATTGCAAACTCACGCGGCGGCGGCAATGCGCAGGTGATCGGCGATCCAGCGATCGAGATCGGCGAGCGCCCGTGCGCTCAGCGCCTGCTTCTTGGCCACCGTCTTCTCGTTGCCGCGCAGCCGCGTGCCGTCGGGCTTCTTCGTTGGCACGCTCGTGAGCGGTGGAAACAGGCCGAAATTGATGTTCATCGGCTGGAACGAGCGCGTGCCCGGCTCGATGGTCTCGATATGGCCGCCGGTGATGTGACCGAGCAGCGATCCCAGTGCGGTCGTAGCCGGCGGGCTGACAAGCGTCTCGCCGCGCACTTCCGCGGCTGCATAGAGACCCGCGATCAAGCCGACGCTGGCGGATTCCACATAGCCTTCGCAGCCCGTCATCTGGCCGGCGAAGCGCAGCCGCGTCTGTGCGCGCAGCCGCAGTTGGCCGTCGAGCAGCTTCGGCGAGTTCAAGAAGGTGTTGCGATGCAGGCCGCCGAGGCGGGCGAATTCGGCGTTCTCCAACCCCGGAATGGTGCGGAAGATGCGCTGCTGCTCGCCATACTTCAGCTTGGTCTGGAAGCCGACGATGTTGTAGAGCGTGCCGAGCTTGTTGTCCTGGCGCAGTTGCACGATCGCGTACGGTTTCGTGGTGGGATCGTGCGGGTTGGTGAGGCCGACCGGCTTCATGGGACCATGGCGCAGCGTCTCGGGGCCACGTTCAGCCATCACCTCGATCGGCAGGCAGCCGTCGAAATAGGGCGTGTTGGTCTCCCATTCCTTGAACTCGGTCTTCTCGCCGGCGATCAGCGCGGCGACGAAGCCCTCATACTGCTCCTTGGTCATGGGGCAGTTGATGTAGTCGGCACCGTTGCCGCCGGGGCCGACCTTGTCGTAGCGCGATTGGAACCAGGCCACCGACATGTCGATGGACTCGCGGTGCACGATCGGCGCGATGGCGTCGAAGAAGGCGAGGGCGTTCTCGTCGGTCAGCTCGCGGATGGCGTCGGCCAGCGGCGCGGAGGTGAGGGGGCCGGTGGCGACGATGACGTTGCTCCACGCGGCCGGCGGCAGGCCCGCGATCTCGCCGCGCGCGATCTCGATCAGGGGATGATCGTTCAGCGCCTTGGTGACGGCCGCCGAGAAGCCGTCGCGATCGACCGCGAGTGCGCCGCCGGCGGGCACCTGGTTGGCGTCGGCCGCGCGCATGATCAGCGAGCCGAGGCGGCGCATCTCCGCATGCAGCAGGCCGACGGCGTTGTTGGCGGCGTCATCCGAGCGGAACGAGTTGGAGCAGACGAGCTCGGCAAGTCCGTCGGTGCGGTGCGCGTCGGTCATGCGGGTCGGCCGCATCTCGTGCAGCACCACGGGCACGCCGGACTTCGCAATCTGCCAGGCAGCTTCCGAACCGGCGAGGCCGGCACCGATCACGTGGACGAGGTTGGATTGGGGTCCTGTCATGGGGCGGACAGGTAGCGCTTTTCGGCGGAGAGTGGAATCGCCGAGATCGAGTTTTCTGCCACCAGATGCGACAACGCCCGCACGAGGAAGGCGCTATCGGTCCGTTCTAGTGAAGGGCTGAAGGATATCAGCCCTGATACTGACCGGCGGCAACGCGCGGGATGTCCGAGCGATCGAGGCCGATATCGGCCAATTCGCGATCGCTGAGCTGGGACAGCTCGGCAACATTGCGCTGATAGTCCCGGAAGGCCTGGATCATGCGGATGAGCGAGAGCAGCATTGGTAGTCTCCTGTAGTTCGATTCAGCCTTTGCTTGAGGCCTCATCGTTGAAATGAATATAGGTGAGAGTGGTGCAGTGCGAAAGTTCCGATGTTGCGATGCAGCTAAGCGCTGTGCGCATGGCGTACGTAACGGATGATTAACCGGAAGGCGCTCCCGCCCAGAGCTTGGCCAAGGTCGTCCGGTGTCCGCGATAAGTACCCGTGAAATAACGGGTTTATGTCAAAGATTGATCTGGGTCATCGCGGAAATAGGTTGCCTATAAGCGGCCAGCAAGTTCAACCCAGCAGCTTATAGACTCAAGTCATGCCTGCCTGATTCGCATAGGACGCGACGCTATTGTATGAATATAGATTCACTTTAAGATCCATTGAATACCGAAAATGCGCCCATGAGCGATGCGCTGGCGCCGCTACAGGCTAGGCCCGCTTGCCGGGTTCGGCAGCGGCGATTCGGCGCGGTTCGGCTAGGCTGAGATCTAAGGGGCGCGTGCGAGCTGGGCGGCAAAATAGGCCACGGTCTTGGAGTAGACCTCGCTCTTGTTCCACTGCTTGAGCACCTCAAAGTTCGGGCTGCCCGGCTGCCAGTCCTTGCCCCTCTGCCAGCCATAGCCGACCAGATAATTGGCCGTGGAGGCGAGCACGTCGGGCACGTTATGCAGAAGATCGCGCTTGCCGTTGCCGTCGAAGTCGATGGCATATTTCATCCAGGATGACGGCATGAACTGGGTCTGGCCGAGCTCGCCGGCCCAGGCGCCTTTCATGTCGGCAGGCGCAAGATCGCCGCGCTGGACGATGCGCAACGCATCCAACAGCTCGGCGCGAAACTGCTCGGAGCGACGGCAATCGTAAGCGAGCGTTGCAAGCGAGCGGATCGTTGCAAACTTGCCGGTGTTGACGCCGAAATCGGTCTCCAGGCCCCAGATCGCGACCAGGACTTCGCCCGGCACGCCGTAAGCCTGCTCGATGCGCGACAGCACCGAGCCGTATTGCTTCATCCTGTTGGAGCCGCGCTCCAAGCGTGGCGGCACCATGCGGCCGGAGAACTCCTCGAAGCTCTGGGTGAAGACCTTTTGCGAGCGGTCGCGGTTGAGCACGCTCTGATCCAGTGTGACGCCGGCAAGCCCGGCAGTGATGGTCTGCTGCGAGATGCCCTTCGCCGCAGCGTCGGTTTTGAAATCAGCCAGCCAAGCGTCGAAATTGCCCGAGTCGCAGGCAACCGCGGCGGGCGCTGGCTGGACTGAGAGAAGGGACGCGGAGACGGCCAAGGCTGCGAGAGCAAGACGAGAAATCGTCGGAGTCATCAGATGAAATGGATTTCCGTGAATTGACCTGACCGGCAGCATAATCTCGGCCGTAACCGCGGCCAAAGCAAGGCGCGCGGCCCTGTCCGAACCGGCCAGGGCCGCACGTCACGAGATTGTCAGACGTCAGTCCGATTCCGCCACGGGAAAAGGTTGGCCGGGAAGTCGGCGGCCGGCTTGCGCGCCCGATGCGGCGGAGGGGGGACCGGACGTGCGCCCGGATCGGACGCGATCACCTTGCGG
Organism: Bradyrhizobium sp. IC3195; assembly: GCF_020193585.1. Taxonomy (NCBI): domain Bacteria; kingdom Pseudomonadati; phylum Pseudomonadota; class Alphaproteobacteria; order Hyphomicrobiales; family Nitrobacteraceae; genus Bradyrhizobium; species Bradyrhizobium sp. IC3195. The sequence goes on from NZ_JADYVG010000024.1 coordinate 35,817, forward strand.
TAAAGGTGCCACGTGGCGTGCCCGAGCAGCGGGACCACAACGGCGAGGCCGAGGAAGGCCGGGAGCGTGCCGAGCGCGAGCAGCACCGCCACGATCAGGCCCCAGGCTGCCATCGGCACCGGGTTTTTCGCGACAACGCGCAGCGAGGTGCTCATCGCCTCGAACGCGCCGGCATGACAATCGAGCATCAAGGGGAATGACACGACGCTGAGGCACAGTGCGGCGAGCGCGAACAGAAATCCGGTGCCGCAGCCAACCACGATCAGCCACCACCCTTGCTGCGTCGTCAGCACGCGCGTGATGAAGTCCGAGAAACCGGTGACGCCCTCGTAGCCGAACGCCGCGACATAGATCGCCTGCGCGGTCGCCACCCAGGTGACGAACAGGGCGAGCAGCAACGTACCGAGGCCGAGCATCGCACCGAACGACGGCGATCGCAGCACCTCCATGGCATCCCAGGCGCTGGCCGGTTCATAGCGCTCGCGCCGGCTGGAAAGCTCGTAGAGCCCGAGCGCAGCGAAGGGCCCGATCAGCGCGAAGCCCGCGGCGAGCGGAAACAGCAGCGGCAGCACCGAATAGCCCATCACCACACGGGCGAGCACGAGGCCGAGCACCGGGTAGATCACGCAGAGGATGATGGCGTGGCTCGGAACGGCCTTGAAATCCTCCCAGCCGCGCCTGAGCGCGACGGGCAGATCGGACAATTGTATGGTTCGGATCACCGGTCCAGCCTCATCCGTGGGCTGGGCCATCGTGGGGACATTGCCCTGGTAGAGTGTGGCCATGGTCGCTAGCTCCCTTGCCAAGCGGCTGCATCCGGCGCCGGCAAACGGCGCAAGCGGCCGCCCATTCTCTTGAAATCCCACGATCCCGACCAGACGCGAATTCCGGATGGCATCGCGAGCTGAACGGCAAGCATACTCCCAAGTCCGAGTCCTGTCCCTCACGCTTGGGTGAAATTTCGATGCCGCGACGCAATCAATGCGGCGTCATTCTGTCGTCATTTCGCCGCAGATAAGCTGATGCTGCTGTCCGTTCGCGCAACTTCGCGGGCGCGGCGCACCAACTTCGTCTATAAGTGCCACGCAAGGCCCTTCCAACGGATTCCTTTTCGGGGAGCAGACATGAGCATTTTCGGGAAAATCATCAGCGCGATCTTCGGCGGCCAGCCGGCCTCCGCTGCGCCGGCCGGTGGCGCCGCTTCGCCGGGCGCCCCCGCAGGGTCGGCAAGTCCTTCGGCGCCGGCCGCCGCACCCATGGCTGCGGTCGACGTGGCGGCGATCGTCGACAAGGCGGCCGCCGCGCACAAGGGCGAGAAGCTGGAATGGCGTACCTCCATCGTCGACCTCATGAAGGCGCTCGACATCGATTCCAGCCTCGCTGCGCGCAAGGATCTCGCCAAGGAGCTGGGCTACAGCGGCGACATGAACGACTCGGCGAGCATGAACGTCTGGCTGCACAAGCAGGTGATGTCCAAGCTCGCCGCTAATGGCGGCAAGCTGCCGCCGGAGATCAAGCACTGACCGGACCTGGGGTAGTGCCTCAGGGGCCCGCGATCGCCGCGGGCCCTTTTGCATTCAGGCGACCAGATCCGCATCCTCCGGATGCCGATCGAGATAGTCGACGACGAAGCCGCAGCCGGCGATCACCTTCTTGCCGTCGCGCCGGATCAGGCCGAGCGCGCCCTTGACCAGCTCGGAGCCGATGCCGCGCCCGCGCAACGCGCGCGGCGTCTCGGTGTGGGTGATGATTACGGCCGACGGCGTCAGCCGGTAATTGGCGAAGGCGATGTCGTCGCCGACATCGAGCTCGAAGCGGCTCCTGTCCTTGTTGTCGCGTACCGAAGCCGCCATGCGGGGTCCCTCCGAACTGCAGGTGCCTCCTGATCTAGGAGGCTGACACGGCCCTTGCCAAGGTGGGACCAGGGGAGATTGGCGCAGACGAGATATCTGCAAATGCGCGCCGCCCTGACCGCACTGCGGTATGGCCATGGCGCCCGGCGAGCATGGTCCCGCGGCTCCGCAAATAATTCCCGATACCGCTCTTGCAAGCCGGAGTTCGGTTCCCACGTCCTTGAAAGGACATACGCCCGAATGCGGCCGGCAGGGTCGCTAGACATTCGGCGTGTCATGATCGCCAGCCGCAGACGTATGCCTCTTCTGCAGGAGGGTACGATGTCGGACTCTGGTTTCTTTAGTACTCATCGAACATGGGAAGACTGGTGCGGGATGCTGCTGGGTGCGGTGATCGTGGCCTCGCCGTGGTTCCCGATCCAGGATCAGGCGATCTCCAGTCACCAGACGGCCATCCTGAACACGGTCGCGATCGGTCTCGTCGTATTTGGCATCAGCCAGCTCGAATATGTCGCCTTGCAGCGCTGGCAGGAGGTGATGACGATCCTGGCCGGACTGTGGCTCATCGCCTCGCCATACGTGATCGGCTATTCCGGTGAGGGATTTCTCCGCATCTATCACACGACCCTTGGTGCGGTGGTGGTGCTGCTCGGCATTCTCCAGCTGTGGCAGGACTGGGATATGAATGACCAGGACTTGCTCAAGCACGGACAATAGACCGTAAGTACGGCAGGCCCGCCGGCCACGAGCGGCGGGCCTGTGCACTCACCGTGTCACGAGATCCGCATAGTCCGGGTGCTTGTCGATCCACGCCTTCACGAACGGGCATTGCGGGATCAGCTTCAATCCGTCGGCGCGGACCTGGTCGAGCGCGCCTTGCACCAGCTTCGAGCCAATGCCCTTGCCGCCAAGCTCCTTCGGCACGTCGGTGTGCTCGAAGGTGATGACACCGCCGTCGAGCCGGTAGTGCTCGGTCGCAAGATGACCCTCCACGTCGAGCTCATAGCGGTGATGGGCCTTGTTGTTGATGACGTCGCTCATATCATTGCCTTGCAGCTGCCGGCCTCGCGCACGAGATCGTAACGCGCGGTCCGGCCGGGGTTTCCAATCCGAAGCTGTTCCGTTCAATCGGTCGCTTTGGCGAGCCTGGAATCTTCGGCTTGTGGCTGCGGGCGGAGGCAGCCCTGGCAGATGACCAGGGAGCGGCTGACCCTGGCGTCCTGTTCGGCCTCGATGCCATCCTGCGCCTGCCACCGTTCCTTCGAATGGGGCTGAGCGTCGGCTTGCAACCTGTTGCGCTCGGAGCGGCTGGAGGTTCGTGTCGGCTGCGAGGCGGCGCGGGGCCGGTTGGGATCCTCGCCGGCGCCATCCCAGGCATAACGCGCAGGCTTGACGGCGAGATCGGATGCCAGATGCGCTTGCGGAGTCGCGGCACATCCGGCGAGCGCCAGTGACAACAGAAGGAGGGCAGGCGCTTTGACCATGATGCGGCACTCTGTACGCGAGAACTGAGCGAGGTTGCGTCGATCATGTTTAAGATTTCCTGAACGATATCGTTTGTGGTTGCGACCAACACCAATGCGATATCTGATCCTCCTGCTCAGCTTGCTCGTGACCGGCGCGCGTGCCGACGACGCAAAGCCGTTCAATCCGGCCGATTATCCGCCCGGCGTGCGGAAGGCTGTGCGCTTTGCCAATGAGGAATGCGAGAGCCAGCAAGGCGGCGAGGTGACCTTCGCGCATGATACGGTGCGCAGGATCGACCTGACCGGCGATGGTCGTGAGGACTACATCGTCGATTTCCAGGACACCAAATGCGGCGATCGCGAGACGACCTATTGCGGAACCGGCGGCTGCGTCGTGAAGATCCTGGTGACGCTGCCGGACGGCAATCTGCGCGAGGTGTTCGACGGCTACGTTCTTCGCTACAGGATCATGGCAGCGCCGGTGAAGCGCGGCGCCGCGCGCACCATCCGCTTCGATCTGCATGGCAGTTTCTGCGGCGGCTTTGGTCCGCAAGCCTGCTGGAAGACCAAGGCCATCACGACGACGCCTTTTGCGTTCAAGCAGTAGGCCAAGTCCGCGGCAGCCGGCCTTGCAGGGCCGCTGGCGTTGGCGATAAATGGGCTGCAATGAACGGACGGCTTGCGTGCCGCCCGTCGTCGAAGAGGAAGCCCGATGCAGCCCCTGCGCATGTCCCGCCGCGTCATGAATCTCGCCTATATGCTGACCCAGAATGCGCGGCGGCATGGCGCGCGTCCCGGCTTCGTCTGGGGGGACAAGTCCTGGACCTGGCGCGAGATCGATGCGCAGGTCTCCGCCCTGGCCGCGGCGCTCGCCGCGCGGGGCATTGCCAAGGGCGACCGCATCCTCGTCCATGCCAAGAATGGCGATGAGATGTTTGTCTCGATGTTCGCCGCGTTTCGGCTCGGCGCGGTCTGGGTGCCCACCAATTTCCGTCTGATGCCTGATGAGGTCAGCTATCTCGCGCAGGCCTCCGGCGCCAAGGCGTTCCTGTGCCATGTCGATTTCCCCGAGCACGCCGCGGCGGTGAAGGACGGTGCGCTGGAGTTCACCTGGAGCGTCGACGGCAAGGCCGCGTTCGGCGAGCGCTCGGTGGCCGATGCGATCGCCTCGCATGCGGGCGCCGTTGTGGAGAATGTCGCGGTCGAGCATGACGATCCCTGCTGGTTCTTCTTCACCTCCGGCACCACTGGACGCTCCAAGGCGGCCGTGCTCACCCACGGCCAGATGGGATTCGTCGTTACCAATCATCTCGCCGATCTGACGCCCGGCACGACCGAGCAGGATGCCTCGCTGGTGGTGGCACCGTTGTCGCACGGCGCCGGCGTGCACCAATTGATGCAGACCGCGCGCGGCGCGCGCACCGTGCTGCTGCCGACCGAGAAATTCGACATCAACGAGGCGTTCCGCCTGATCGAGGCGCATCGCGTCAGCAATCTCTTCACCGTGCCGACCATCCTGAAGATGATGGTCGAGCATCCCGCCGCCGGCAAATACGACCATTCCTCGCTGCGCTACGTGATCTATGCGGGCGCGCCGATGTATCGCGAGGACCAGAAGGCGGCGTTGAAGAAGCTCGGCAAGGTGATCGTGCAGTATTTTGGCCTCGGTGAGGTCACCGGCAACATCACCGTGCTGCCGGCGGCGCTGCACGACCCGGAGGACGGCCCGCACGCCAGGATCGGCACCTGCGGCTTCGAGCGCACCGGCATGCAGGTGTCGATTCAGGACGATGAGGGCCGCGAGCTCAAAGCCAACCAGAGCGGCGAGATCTGCGTGATCGGGCCTGCCGTATTCGCCGGCTATTACAACAACCCCGAAGCCAATGCGAAGGCATTCCGCAATGGCTGGTTCCGCACCGGCGACCTCGGCCACATGGACGAGGAGGGTTTTGTGTACATCACAGGACGTGGGTCGGACATGTACATCTCCGGCGGCTCCAATATCTATCCGCGCGAGATCGAGGAGAAGATCCTGACCCATCCCGGGATTGGCGAGGTCGCCGTGCTGGGCGTGCCCGACGCGACCTGGGGCGAGGTCGGCGTCGCCGTCTGCGTCGTCCGAGAAGGCGCGAAGGCGGTCACCGAAGCGGAGATGGCGGCGTTCTTGTCGCCGAAAGTGCCGCGCTACAAGATGCCGAAGCGCTTCTTCTTCTGGGACGCGCTGCCGAAATCGGGCTATGGCAAGGTGCCGAAGCGCATGGTGCGCGACGAGCTCGAGGCGCGCGGGCTGCTCGACCTCGACAAGGCGAGCTGAGCGCACCAGATGCGGAGCATCAAGCAGCCGGGCGCGCCGCTTCCCGAACGCATTCAATGGGTGGAGGCGAGGGGACGCGCTTTCTCGTTCACACTTCAGGCCGGTCTGCCGCTGCTGGAGGCCGCGCGGCGCGGCTTTGCCGCGGAGGGCTTCGCCGGCGGCGTGCTGAATTTTCGCCATGGCGCGCTCGGGCCGTTCGCCTATGTCATGCCGGCGCTGTCGAAGACCGGTGAGAATGCGGCGTTCTACAGCGATACGTTCCGGCCCGCCGGCGTGACGCGTTTGAGGCTCGGCAGCATGACGCTCGGCACGCGCGACGGTGCGCCGTTCTTTCATTGCCACGGACTGTGGACGGAGGCTGACGGCAAGACGAGCGGCGGCCACATGATGCCGGACGAGACCGTCGTCGCCGAGCCGTTCGAGGTCGAGGCCTTCGGTCTCGACGGTGCGATGTTCACGGCCGAGCCTGATGCGGAGACCAATTTCAAGCTGTTCGGACCGGTCGCGGCTGCAAGCACCGGCGTGCGCACAACGAGCCGCGCCTTCGCGCTACGCCTGCGCCCGAACCAGGATTTTGCCGGCGCACTCGAAGCGTTCTGCCGCACGAACGGCATCGCCCGCGCGAAGATCCATGGCGGCGTCGGATCGACCATCGGCGCGCGCTTCAGCCATGGCGGCGTGACCGAGCCGTTTGCGACGGAGCTGGCGATTACGGCAGGGACAATCGCGCCCGGCGCCTCCGGCGCGCTGGAAGCTGCGCTCGATGTTGCACTGATCGACTACACCGGCGGCGTTGCGGAGGGGCGTCTGATCCGTGGCGACAATCCCGTGCTGATGACGTTGGAGCTGGTGCTGGAGGCAGGGGACTAGCTCGCCAGCCGTGACGGGGCGGGTGCAAGATAGCGCTTTTGCAATCGAAATGTTCCTGTCATGTTCCGTTGCGGATGCGAGTAGCGGCAGGACGTCATGGCACGAAGAGGCAATCGAACGATCAACCTGCCAGCGCCGTATCTGAAGCGGGTATGGCTCGACCCGTCGCAGGTTCGCGACCGCGAAGCCTATCCGTTTTGCTTGCCCATCTTCCCTGATGATTTCGAGCTTAGCTTCGACAGCCCCATCACGATCATCGTTGGAGAGAACGGTACCGGGAAGTCGACCATCCTCGAAGGCATCGCAGCGCTCGCCGGCTATGACGATGCCGGTGGCGGCAAGGGCTACAAGCCGGTCGATCATTCCGAAGCGCGCGAGGAGATGGGCGGCCAACTCTCCAAGGCGCTGCGCGCAAGCTGGCTGCCGAAGATCACCAACGGCTGGTTCTTTCGTGCGGAGAGCTTTTTCTCGGTCGCGCGATATCTGGACAAGGCTGCGCGCGACGCCGGCCAGGTCGGTCCCGATTTCTTGTCGCACTCCCATGGCGAAGGTTTTCTGCGTTTCTTCGAGGAGCGTTGCCAGCGCCAGGGCATCTTCATCTTCGACGAGCCGGAATCGGCGTTGTCGCCGGCGCGCCAGATCGAATTCCTCAAGCTGCTGCGGCGCATGGAAGAGTCCCGCATCTGCCAGGTCATCATGGCAACGCATGCGCCGATGCTGATGGCCTATCCCAACGCGCGGCTGCTGCGGCTCGGCAAATACGGCCTCGAGCCTGTCACGGTGGAGCAGACCGACCATTACCGGTTGATGCGTGAGTTTTGTGTCGATCCGCGCGGGTTCGTGGAGGCAACGCTGGGGGAGTAAGTGAGGGAATCCCCTAACACCAGCTCTCTCTGTCGTCGTTGCGAGCGCAGCGAAGCAATCCAGAATCTTTCCGCGGCAGCAGTCTGGATTGCTTCGCTGCGCTCGCAATGACGGAGTGTGGAGCAGCAGTGCGCCAACTCCCGTGTCCTGGTCAAGCTGCAACGCGTGAACGTTGCGGCGCGGAGCGGGACCCAGGAGCCGCAGCATCGCGGATGCATGGGCCCCGGCTCTGCAGCGCACCGCCGAAGGGGCGCTGCGCTGCGTCCGGGGCACGAGAGCTCGAATTTATCTCGCATTGCTACCCGCATACGCGCGGCTTCACATCCTCGCGGCAGAGTCCGCCCGAGCTTTGCTGCATTCGTCACCCTCAAAAATGCCGAGGGCGCAGGGAAGGCCGGGTGCCGGCTGGCACCCGCGGTCCACTGTGCGAAGCGTGTGCTTGAAAAAGCTGCACAGCGGCATACAGGTGAAGCCAAACATCCGGCCTTCCCTGCGCAGTGGGTTGACGGCTTATGTCGTGCTCTCCCCGGGGAGCGATGCACTATTGCCCCCGTCGCCTTGCGGATGACTGACGGTGCGGGCCCTGTCGGCCCGCAACGTCACCGCAAGCCTTGGCGCACAGACCCCGGGCGCCAGGACCACACGATTTTGCCGTACGCAGACTGCGCCCGTCGTGTGCGCGCCTCGCCTGCTCACGGAGTGATCCGCCCTGCAAACCGCTTGCGCGCGACGCTGCCTGCGTCCACCACCTCCCATCCCGCGTTCGTGACGATCGCGATGCGCCCCTCGGCCCGGGTTGGGGTGGCCGCAACATGCGATAATTCCGAATTCGCGTAAAGCGAATTATTTCGGCTTGGCCAGGTTGACCCCGGTCTGGTGTTTTGCCCGTCGACCAACCCAATCAATGGTGTGCATTGGCTTTGCCACCGCCGTGCCACGAACGGGTCTCCCCATGGCCCAAAAATGCGCTAGCATGACCTCAGCGCGCGTTCCAAGTCGCGCAGATTGAGAAACGAGGAAACGAGATGAGGATGAGAAGCGGACCGGCGATCGCCGGGGTGGCGGCGCTGGCGGTGGCGGGGATGGCTCTGATGACCGCCTTCGAGCCGGTCTGGGCCCATGGGCCGACGCGGCAGAAGGTGCGGGAATCCATCGAGATCAACGCGGCCCCCGCCAAGGTGTGGGCGGTGATCGGCAATTTCCAGGACATGAGCTGGCTTCAGCCGGTCACCAAGACCGAAGGCGAGAAGGGCAACGAGATCGGCGCCACGCGCAAGCTGACCCTGACGGGCGGCGGGACGGTCGAGGAGGAGCTCTACAAATACGAGCCCGACATGCAGAGCTATTCGTACCGGATCACCAAGGTCGACGTGAAGGTGCTGCCTGTGACCAATTATTCCTCGACCCTGACGGTCTCGCCCGCGCCTGATGGCAAGGCCAAGCTGGAATGGGCCGGCGCGTTCTATCGCGGCTATCCCAACAACGACCCGCCGCCGGAGCTGAGCGACGAGGCCGCGATCAAGGCCGTGAGCGGGCTGTACAAGGCCGGGCTCGAGGCGCTCAAGAAGAAGATCGAGAGCGGCAGCTGATCGTGCGAGCGCTGGTTCTGGCGGCGCTCGCCGCCAGCCTTTGTCACGCCGGCTTTGGAAGCGCGCGCGCCGACGAGGCGTTCGTCACCAACCAGCTCAGCGAAGATCTGATGGTGGTGGATCTCGCTGGCGCGCGCGGCGTTGCGACCATCCCAATCGGCGGCAAGCCGGCCGGCGTCGCCGTCAGCGCCGACGGGCGCTTTGCCTATGTCACGAGCCCGGATGCCAAGGCGGTGACGGTGGTCGACGCTGCCACGCGGCAGGTCGCCGGCCGCGTCGAGGTCGGCGGCGGGCCGCTCGGCATTGCCGTGGCGCCCGATGGCAAGACGGTCTATGTCGCCGATTGGTACGCGGCCGCGGTGCGGGTGATCGATACGGCCTCGCGCAGCGTTGTCGCCAGCATCGCGGTCGGCGCCTCGCCGTCGGGTCTTGCGGTGACGCCCGACGGCAAGCTGCTGCTCTCGGCGGACCGCGACGACGACAGCGTCTCGGTGGTGGAAACGGCAACGCGCCAACGCAAGGCCGTGATCAAGGTCGGCACCCGCCCGTTCGGCGTCACCATCGATGCCGAGGGCAAGCGCGCCTACACCGCCAATGTCGGCTCCGACGATGTCTCCATGATCGATATCGCGGAAGGCCGCGAGATCGGCCGCGTGCCGGTCGGCATGCGCCCATATGCGGTGGCGCTGACGCTAGGCCGAGGCTTCGTCACCGACCAATATGGCGGCACCGTCAGCGTGTTCGACCTGGCGAGCCTCAAGCCGGTCAAGCGCATCCATGTCGGCGACTATCCCGAAGGCATTGCGGCGACTGCCGATGGCAAGCGCGTCATTGTCGCCTGCTGGGAAAGCAACACGCTAAGCATCATCGATGCGGCCGAGCTCAAGGTGATCGGCGAGATCAAGACCGGCGACGGCCCAAGGGCGTTCGGGGCGTTCCTGCGCAGGACGGAGTAGTTCGTCACAACCCGAGGCCGCTTGCTCCGGCCGGCCGAATTCAAGCGGCCATTCCGCCAGAGCTCAATTGACGTTCTGCGCTTCCAAGATCGTGTTCTCCGGCGCGCCTCGGTCGGTCCAGTCCGGCGGCAGCCCGATTCTTTCTCCGGCCAGGCCTGCCAATCCTGGCGCCCGGCCGAATGTTTCGCAGATCGCTTCCTTGGGCGCACCACCGAGAGAGGCGCTCAATCTGTCGACGGAAGGCGGCGTGGGGACCTTCCCGAACGGGCTCTCCGCGGCAACGAGAAACCTCCCGAAATCGCTTCCGAAAGCCTCGGCCAGGTCATAGGCGTCGCCATCGCTCGATACACGCGGAGCGCTGGTGAAGGAGTTCGCTCCGCGCGCCCAGATCATGGCCGCCTGTTGGTTGCCGCTGCGGTCACGGGCCTCGGCCTCGACGGACAGGCTTCCCAGTCCGATCGGAAGGCGCGGCACCGGAATGGGCACGCCGGGAGCGACGATGGACGGCACGACGCTCGCGACCTTGGAGACGCCGGCTGCCGCCGCATCGGTCGGCGCAATCTGTGTGATGACGGCGCGAACATTCAAGTCCGCAGCCTCCGTGGGAGCTACGATCCGGAAGCGCTCGCTGAGCGCAAGACACATCGCTCTGTTGATTGCGTTCTTGATCAGCCTGCGCTGCTGCGGCGTGAACGGCTGGCTGGCTGCGGTCGCCGTGAACGCGGTCGGCTCGATGCGAGCGGTCTTCGCGGCGAGAACATCAGCCTTGCTGATCCGGAGCTGCGACTTGGTCAAGAGACCATCGGACGGCGTGAGATCGTCGTAGGAGGCCAGCGACCCCGCTCGTTCCAGCGGAGCCGCCGCGCAACCGGCGGCCATCGAGCTCAAGACCGCAACTGCGAGCCACCTCATGGCGAGGGAACGAGACCGGTCGCCACTCCCTGGGCCACGCGCCGGGACTGCGCGACGGGCAGGGGAGAAGGTGCGGCGCCCGGCGCCGAGGCGAGCATGGGCTGCCAGGTCACGTTCCAGCGCGCCAGCGTGGCACCGTTGCCATCGAAAACCAGGTCGAGAAAGGCCAGGGTGAGCTCGGCCGTCGCGAGCTTCACCTTCGGGTTGAGCGCCGGACCACCGGTGAACGAGCGATCGGTGAAGATGCTGTGCGAGCCGCCTTCGAACACGGCAAGCAGCTTGCGCGGTGTGGCAATGGCGTTGAAGACCTCCAGCCGGTCGGCAGCGGGTGAGTAATATCCGGGGATCTGGATGACGTCCTTCGTCGCCGTCACGTGCAGGGTTGGAACGGTGATCCTGCTCAACACCGAGGCAAGATCGGGTTCGCCATAGAATGGAGGGGCCGAAATGACGATGGCGGCGGCAAAGCGCGGGTCGCGCGCCTCGACCCACTTGCCGTCGCGCATCACGCGGGCGCCAACCGCAACAAGCGCCGTGTTCGCCCCATAGGAATGCCCCGCCGCCATGATGCGCCGGCGGTCTACGTGGGCACCATGGGGACTCGACAGCATGCGATCCAGGGCAAAGCGCAGATCCAGGGCTCGCGCCAGCGCCTCGCTCTCGCGAGCGGCACGCTGCAGGCGGTCCACGACGGCGAGGGGATTGCCCGCCCAGAGCGAGGAATCGCTGCCGGCATGCTGAACATGCAGGCTGGCGACGCCGCGGGCCGACCAATATCGCCCCAGATAGCTGTAGCCCCGGCGAGAGCCGCCGAGCCCATGGGAGAACACGATGAGCGGCACGCGCGATCCCGGCGCAACATCCGCCGGCCAGTGCAGGCGCGCCGGAACGGGCCGCGAACGCGCCGGATCGACCCAGTCGAAGTCGACGACCGCGGGGGGCGCGGACTGCGCCCGGGCTGGAGGCGCGGCGAGCGTGGCCGTGACGGCGACCGCCAGCAGCGCGGCACCGAACCGCCGTCGGGTCAGGCTTGTCGCTCCGCTCGCACCGTCCGCGCCATTCGCGTGCGCGGATCGCACATGCCGAGAGGAAGTGTCGCTCAACCCGTTCACCATGAAGGCACCTTGCATGAAGTCGCACCGAGTGTAATCGACGTATTGCACTTAGTGTAATTTTGCAAACTGGTCGATTTCATGGCAAAACAGGTCATGAAAAGTTCATCCCGGAAGGAGGAAGGCCTGCGCGAGCGGAAGCGGCGCGAAACGCTGCATCGTATCGCCGAGCAGGGCCTTAAACTGTTTCTGACCAGGGGCTATGATGCCACCACGCTCGACGCGATCGCGGAGGCGGCGGGGATCTCGCGGCGGACGTTCTTCTACTACTTCAAGTCCAAGGAAGAGATCCTCCTGGCGTGGCAGGATGGTGGTTTCAGCGAGACCTTGCGTGCCGCCGTGCTCGAGCAAACGACCAAGCAGTCGCCGCTCGATGCCGCAAGGAACGGCCTGCTGGAGCTGACAGCCCGCTTCCCGGTCGATTACAAGCAAACAAAAGTGATCGAGCGCCTGATGTCCGCGAACGAGTCGCTTCGCATCCGGCAGCAGGCGAAATACGTCGAGAAGGAAGCTGCCGTGTTCGCGGCGCTGTCCCAGATGTGGCCGCAGCCGCATCGGCAGGCTGCGCTGCGCGTGGTCGCCATGATGTCGGTCGGAGCCTTGCGGCTTGCCATGGACAGTTGGAATCGCGACCAGGGCAAGCGGCCCTTGGCCGTCTACGTGAAAGAGGCTTTTGCGTGCCTGAACCGGGAGATCGGAGCGGGAGCCTCGCGCAAGGCTGCCGGTCGATCCGGCGAGTGAGTGAGGGCCGGCCCGGGCTCTCGATGGAAAAGCAATACGGCCGCGCGGTGGTGTTAAGCCCGCATCGGAGCTGTGACGCCGATCAGCGCCGGCGCGATGTCACGGATGTGCTCGAACACATGGTCGGGCCGAAGCGCCGTTAGCGCCGCCGGTGCCGCATAGCCCCAGCACACCGCGCCGCAGGCGATCCCGACCGCCCGCGCCGCGTCGATGTCGCGGACCTCGTCGCCGATCGAGATCACCCTGCTAGGCGCGACGCCGGCGCGGCGGATGACCCGGCGGAATTTCGCGGCCTTGCCGAACAGCGACGCTGCGCAGTCGAAATGCGAGAACAGCGCTGCGGCGTCCCCGAGCTTCTCGCGCGCATTGGCCTCGCTGTCGGACGTCACCAGCGCCAGCTGCACGCCGTTCTCGGCCAGCGTTCGCAGCATCGTCTCGACGTCTGCGAACAGCGAAATCTCGGAAGCCGCCTCCGCCTTCAGCCGCCGCGCATGCCGCGCGATCGCCGGCAGCTTCCACATGGGCACTTCGAGCTTGGCGAGGATCTCGCGCGACGAGGCGTGGCGCAGCTCCTCGACATCCTCGTCCTTTACGCGGCGAAAGCCGAAGCGGTCCGCGACGTCGTTGATGGTGCGCAGGAACCACGGGAAGCTGTCGGCGAGGGTACCGTCGAGGTCGAATATGGCGAGGGAATAGGGCATGAGGCCGGATTTTGAGCTCGCTGACAAGCGTGAGGTCGCGTGCTAATATTCGTGGAGTTCGAGGACAGCCATGCGACACGAGCGGATCGAAATCAACCCTGCGATCGGCCGTTACGTCGTGATCGACGAGGTTCGATTCCGATCTCGACCCCTGTAGCTCCCTCACCGCAACTTACGAACATCGACATTGATGTCGAGATCGATATTCGTCACGCAGGTCTGGGTGCTCCTATGCGAGCCGCCTTCATGCCAGCGGCCATCCCGCGCCCGGGCACCACTGACATTGGCCAGCTTCAGGCAGCGCCCATTGCGGCAGCGCCTGCTGCTTTCGCCTGCAAACTGCCAGGCCAGCACGGCTTCGTCACCGGACTTGTCGGTGCCGATGATATGCGGACAGAGCTCGCGACGGCGACCCTCGTAGACGCAAGGCACCTGTTGCTCGGCGAGGATCGCGTTCCGAAATAGCGTATAGGTTCGACTGGCTCATTGCTCCCTCCAGATCGATCATCTGGCCTTGCCAACCACTTGAGTGTAGTGATGCGGGACTGGAAGGGTAACCATGCCGATCAATGACACCCAGCTCAGCAAATTTCTGAGCCTGGTCCTGCGCCACCAGCCGGAAACGATCGGGTTGGTGCTGGATTCGCACGGGTGGGCCAGCATCGACGACCTGATCGCCAAGGCAAATGCCGCCGGCACAAAGTTTGGCCGCGACGATCTGCTGCGCGTCGGCGCAGAGAGCGACAAGAAGCGTTTCTCGCTATCCCCTGGAACTGATCGCATTCGCGCCGCGCAAGGACATTCCGTCTCGGTTGAACTTGGCTTGGCGCCGCAGGAGCCGCCGTCGATCCTGTATCATGGCACGGCGACACGGTTTGTCGAGGCGATCCTGTCCGAGGGCCTGAAGCCGCAGGCGCGCCAGCAGGTGCATCTGTCCTCCGACGAGGCAACTGCGCAGCGTGTCGGTCAGCGCCACGGCAAGCCGCACATCTTCAAGGTCGATGCCGGCAGCATGCATGCCAAGGGATTCAAGTTTTTTCGCGCAGAGAACGGTGTGTGGCTGACCGACCATGTGCCGCCGGAGTTCCTGGCGTAGCTTACGTCCTGGATTTCCAAACGGTCTCCTCGGTCCAGCCGAGTTCGGCGAATTCGGCGGCTCGCAGCGGCGCTTCGCCTTCCGCGAAGAACTCGTCGAGCTGCGGGGGCGCGACATCCGTTTCGCACAGCATGGCATGCGCCTGTCCGCGATGATGAATTTGATGCTGGAAGAGATGCATGAGCAGCCGGTCGCAGCGCTCGGTTTGAACGCTCGTATCGCGGTTGATCCGGACGAAGGCGTCGAGCCGTTCAGTTGTCAGCGCATCGCAGATCGCAATCAGGCGGTTGTCCATTGCGGCCTGAGCAGCTTTGAGCTCGGCTAACGAGGGGTACGGCACCTCGTTCTTCCAGGCTGCCGGTCCGAGCCAGCCCCCTTCAAGCGCATCGATGTAGAAGAAGTCGATGATGTAGATGTGGTTCAGCGTACGCTGCAGGCTTGGAAAGAAGCCGGTGCGGTGGGCTTCGAATTCAGACTGGGATAGCGCAGCGCAGGCGGCGAGCAGGCGATGGTTCGCCCAAGCGTTGTTGTGGGCGAAGGCGCGGTAGGTTTGGACGAGTCCAGCGGACATGTCGGTTCTTTCCCGATCGAATAGCGGCGGATTACGCTCCGCTAATCCGCCCTCAGCCCCGTGGCTTCGATGCAGCGCAATCTACTCCGCCGCCTCGCTCGCGGTTCGCCTCCGCTTCGGCTTCCGCGCCTTCTCCAGCACGGGAGCCAAAAATTTGCCCGTATAGCTTCGCGGCGCCTTCGCAATGTCTTCCGGAGGTCCCCACGCCACGATCTCGCCGCCGCCGTCGCCGCCTTCGGGGCCGAGATCGATGACCCAGTCGGCGGTCTTGATGACTTCGAGATTGTGCTCAATGACGACGACCGTGTTGCCCTGCGCGACCAGCTCGTGCAGGACCTCCAGGAGCTTCTTGACGTCGTGGAAGTGCAGGCCGGTGGTGGGCTCGTCCAGGATGTAGAGCGTGCGGCCGGTCGCGCGCTTTGACAATTCCTTTGCCAGCTTGACGCGCTGGGCTTCGCCGCCCGAGAGCGTCGTCGCTTGCTGGCCGACATGGATGTAGTCGAGGCCGACGCGGTGCAATGTCTGAAAAGTCTCGCGCACGCGCGGCACCGCCTTGAAGAACTCGGCAGCTTCCTCGACAGTCATGTCGAGCACGTCGGCGATGCTCTTGCCCTTGAACAGCACCTCCAGCGTCTCGCGGTTGTAGCGCTTGCCCTTGCAGACGTCGCAGGTGACGTAGACGTCGGGCAGGAAGTGCATCTCGATCTTGATGACGCCGTCGCCCTGGCAGGCCTCGCAGCGGCCGCCCTTGACGTTGAAGGAGAAGCGGCCGGGCTCGTAGCCACGTGCTTTCGCTTCCGGCAGGCCGGCGAACCATTCGCGGATCGGCGTGAACGCGCCGGTATAGGTCGCCGGATTCGAACGCGGCGTACGGCCGATCGGCGACTGGTCGATGTCGATGATCTTGTCGATGTGCTCGAGGCCCTCGATGCGGTCGTGCGGGGCGGCGCCCTCGCTGGCGTTGTTCAGCTTGCGGGCGATGGCGCGGTAGAGCGTATCGATCAGCAGCGTCGACTTGCCGCCGCCGGAGACGCCGGTGACGCAGGTAAACAGGCCGAGCGGAATTTCCGCCGTGACGTTCTTGAGGTTATTGCCTCGCGCATTCACCACCTTGATGGTGCGGCGGTGATTCGGCGGACGCCGCTCCGGCACCTCGACCTCGAGCTCGCCGGTGAGGTACTTGCCGGTCAGCGATTTCGGGTTGCGCATGATCTCGGCGGGCGTGCCTTCGGCGACGATGTTGCCGCCATGCATGCCGGCGCCGGGGCCGATGTCGAGCACATAGTCCGCAAGGCGGATGGCGTCCTCATCATGCTCGACCACGACCACGGTGTTGCCGAGGTCGCGCAGCCGCTTCAGCGTATCGAGCAGGCGGGCGTTGTCGCGCTGGTGCAGGCCGATCGAAGGCTCGTCCAGCACGTAGAGCACGCCTGTGAGCCCCGAGCCGATCTGCGAGGCGAGGCGGATGCGCTGGCTCTCGCCGCCGGACAGCGTGCCGGAGGAGCGGGACAGCGTCAGATAATTGAGGCCGACGTCGAGCAGGAAGGTGAGGCGCTCGCGGATCTCCTTCAGGATGCGGCCCGCGATCTCGTTCTGCTGCGCGTTCAGCGCCTCCGGCACGGTCTCGAACCATGCGCCGGCGCCCTTCACGGACAGCTCCGAGATTTCGCCGATATGCTTGCCGCCGACCTTGACGCAGAGCGCCTCGGGCTTGAGCCGAAAGCCCTTGCAGCCCTCGCAGGGGACGTCGTGGAAATATTTCGCCAGCTCCTCGCGGGCCCACTCGCTCTCGGTCTCGCGGTAGCGGCGGTTGATGTTGGTGATGACGCCTTCGAACGGCTTCTTGGTGTCGTAGGAGCGCACCCCGTCCTCGTAGGAGAACTTGATCTCGTCCTCGCCCGAGCCGTAGAGAATCGCGTTTTGCGTCTTCTTCGGCAGATCCTTCCACTTGGTGTCGAGCGTGAACTTGTAATGCTTGCCGAGCGCGGTCAGCGTCTGCACGTAATAGGGCGACGACGACTTGGCCCAGGGCGCGATCGCGCCCTTGCGCAGCGTCAGATCCTTCTCGGGGATGACGAGGTCTTCGTCGACATGCTGCTCGACGCCGAGGCCGCCGCAGGCGGGGCAGGCGCCGTAGGGATTGTTGAAGGAGAACAGGCGCGGCTCGATCTCGGGGATGGTGAAGCCGGAGACCGGGCAGGCGAACTTTTCCGAGAACAGGATGCGCTCGGGCCCGCTCTTGTCGTGGATTTTCGCGGTCTTCTTCTTTTCCTCCGCAGGCGCAGCCGCCGCGGGCGCATCGGCGAACTCGACGACGGCAAGGCCTTCGGCGAGCTTCAGCGCGGTCTCAAAGCTCTCGGCGAGGCGCTGGCCGATATCGGCACGCACCACGATGCGATCGACCACCACGTCGATGTCGTGCGGGAATTTCTTGTCGAGGCTAGGGGCTTCCGCCAGCTCATGGAAGGTACCGTCGATCTTGACGCGCTGAAAGCCCTTCTTGAGCCATTCGGCGAGCTCCTTCCTGTACTCGCCCTTGCGGCCTCGCACGACGGGGGCGAGCAGATAGAGGCGGGTGCCCTCGGGCAGCGCCAGCACGCGGTCGACCATCTGCGAGACGGTCTGGCTCTCGATCGGCAGGCCCGTGGCCGGCGAATAGGGCACGCCGACGCGGGCCCAGAGCAGGCGCATGTAGTCGTAGATCTCGGTGACGGTGCCGACGGTCGAGCGCGGGTTCTTCGACGTCGTCTTCTGCTCGATCGAGATCGCCGGCGACAGGCCGTCGATCTGGTCGACGTCGGGCTTCTGCATCATCTCCAGGAACTGGCGGGCATAGGCCGACAGCGATTCGACGTAGCGGCGCTGGCCCTCGGCATAGATGGTGTCGAAGGCGAGCGAGGATTTGCCGGAGCCGGATAGCCCGGTGAACACCACCAGCTTGTCGCGGGGAATCTCGACGTCGATATTCTTGAGGTTGTGCTCGCGCGCGCCGCGGATCGTAATTGCGCGCAGGCTGGAGCCCGCGTTCTGTTGTTGGCGCTTCGCCTTGATCACTTCATCCATCCGAGTTGCCCTCAAGGAAGCCCAAAGGTGCGCGATCGCGCCAACAAAAAAGGCGCGCTGCGCCCGGAACCGGGATCGGCGCCGATGGGTATGGCAGCGAACGTAGGAAGAACGGCGGCGGATTTCCAGTGGGACTTGCGAATCGTCAACGGATTGTTGGCGTGCTGGCGGGATCTGGCAGCAGGAACGCGCGGAACCGCTCCCGGAGCACCCAGCCAAAACAAAAAGGCCGGCGCGAGGCCGGCCTTTCGTGACGATGTGACGTCGATCGTGATCAGTACTTCGCGACCACCGGGCCACCGAAGGTGTAGTTGAGTCGAACGGTAGCCATGTCCACGTCCTGCTTGATGCTGTCGGTGCGAGTGGTCACGCCGAGGAAGGTGAAGGTCTCGTTGTGCCTGCCCATGAACAGGTGGTTGTATTCGACAGCGACCGACCAGTTCGGGGCGAAGCCGAATTCTATGCCGGTCCCGACGGTACCGCCCCAGCGCGTTTCGTTCGCGGTGTCGAGCGTAATGCCGCCAAAACTGCCAGTGTACTTGTTGTGAGTGACGGCAGCGCCGCCCTTCACGTACCAAAGCACGTTGTTCCAGGCATAACCGACCTGGCCAGTGAAGAGGCCAATGGCGTCGATCCTGGTCTCGTTCACCAGCGGCGCGAGCGCGGCAGGCGAGCTGATGTTCGAACCCTTCAGGTCAGCCCAGTCGCCCTGGGCTTCGAGACCGAATACCCAGTTGGCGGACTGCCAGCGATAACCGATCTGGCCGCCGACGAGTGCGCCGGTCGCATTGTGACAACCTTCGGCCACCGCCGGAGCGACCACGAAGGGGCCGACACTGGTGAGATCCCAACAGTTGCGGCTCCAGCCACCGCCGGCGTTGGCGCCGAGGTAGAAACCGCTCCAGTTGTACACCGCGATCGGTGCCACCGGAGCCTTGGTGTAGGGGCGGGCTGCCAAATCGGCCGCCGAGGCCGGTGCCAACGCGCTGAGTGCGAACAAGCTGGCCGAAGCCAGCAAAAGCTTCTTCATATCCATTCCCCACTTCCATTTCTCATTCCGGTCTTCCGGAGAGCGGAAGAGCAGCGGACCTTATGACTCAAGCAACGTCATTGCTTTTACACCATTGAAGCCAGAGGTTGTGTCACCCAGCGGCCACACCCCTTCGAAAAGCGCGAGCGAACGGGCGGCCGCAACAAACAAAAAGGCCGGCGCGAGGCCGGCCTTTCGTGACGATGTGACGTCGCGCTATCAGTACTTTAGATCAGTACTTGGCGACGACCGGGCCGCCGAAGTGATAGTTCACGCCGACCTGCACGGTGTGGAAGTTGAGCGTGCCGGTGGGCACGGCGCCCGAGAAGTAGGTCTCGCCGCCGAGGCTGCGATAGAGGTACTCGCCCTTGACCGACCAGTTCGGAGCGAAGAACGCCTCGACGCCAGCACCGACGGTCCATCCCGAGTGGAACTTGCTCTCGGAGATGGTCGCGCCCAGCGCGGTGAAGCTGAGCTTGTTGTCGATCCAAGCGTAACCACCGGTGCCGTAGAGCAGCACGTTGTTGACGGCCCAGCCGATGCGGCCACGCACGGTGCCCATCGCGTCGGTCTTCGAGCTTGCCGTCGCCGCAACCACGCCGACGCCAGGAACGAAAACGGCGCCAGTGGCTGAAGCGCTGACATCAGCCCACGCGCCGTCAGCCTCAATGCCGAACACGACGTTGCCGGTCTGCCAATTGTAGCCGGCAGTGCCGCCGACGAAGCCACCCTGCATCTTCGGGTCGCCCGAAGAGGCTTCCCATGCGCCGCCGCCGACGATACCGAGGTAGAAGCCGGTCCAGTTGTAGACCGAGGCAACAGGCGCAGGCGCCTTGGTGTAGGGGCGGGCTGCCAGATCAGCAGCCGAAGCGGGGGCCGCGAGAGCGAATACACAGGCCGAAGCCAACAAAACCTTCTTCATTTTCAACTTAATCCCAGTCCCAGTTTCTGTTGTTGCCTTCCGTGGCGGAAGGGCAGCGGACTCAAACGGCCCAACTGACGCCGTCTTTACACCACCAAAGCCGCAAGTTGTGTCTCCGAAAAGCCACAACAGTCCAAAAGGTGATGGTTACTGACTTATTTACGTCCAGGCATGTGCCGAAAAAAAGAAGGGCCGGCGCAGGGCCGGCCCTTCCATTTGCTCGCGAAATGAGAGGGATATCAGTACCTCGCGACCAACGGGCCGCCGAAGCGATAATTCAGGCGGACTAGACCCATGTCGACGTCCTGACTGATGCGATCGCTCCCGAAGGCAACGCCCGCAGGCGTCGTGAAGGCGATCGTACGGTCGCCGAGGAAGATGTGGTTGTACTCGACGCCGAGTGTCCAGTTCGGAGCAAATCCGAATTCCAGGCCGGCGCCAACGGTGCCGCCCCAGCGGGTCTCGCGAGCCGACGCCAGCAGCGTGCCGGCGCCAGGCGTGCCAGGCGCGGCATAGACGTCGTACTTGTCCCCGACTACGGCGGCGCCGCCCTTCACATAGAGCAGCACGTTGTTCCAGGCATAACCGACCTGGCCCGTGATCAGGCCAAAAGCATCGATGTGAGAGCGGTTACGATCACCGGTGACCAAAGCGCTTCCAGGGAAGAGGAGGCTGACGTTGTCCCCCGAGAAGTCAGCCCAGTTGCCCTGGCCCTCGAGGCCGAACACCCAATTGGCCGACTGCCAGCGGTAGCCGATCTGACCACCGACCGTGCCGCCGGTCGCATCGTGACAGCCTTCAGCCACCAGAACGCCCGTGACCGGGGTCACGAAGTCCCAGCACTTGCGGCTCGTGCCGCCGCCGCCGTTGACGCCGATGTAGAAGCCGCTCCAGTCGTAAACCGCGGCGACCGCCGGGGCCGGAGCCTTGGTGTAGGGACGCGCAGCCATATCCGCCGCGCTTGCCGGAGCCGACAGCCCCAATGCCATTGCACTGATTACGCCGAAAAGAATCTTATTCATTGCAGTCTCCCCAAGTTTCGTCCGCTTCATGAAAGTCCCCGAAGCGGCTGATCAGACGCGACACCCATATGAATCAATTCCAAGGCAAAGGTAGCCTAAGGAAAGGGCAGAGTCCGTCTCCGGAAAGCCACACTCGCCGGACTATTGACAGGTTCCATCTTGATGAATGTTAAGAGTTTTTTCCTATTCAAGGGAACTCGAAAAGGTTCCATTCGGGGCTGGCGTTTTTCGCGGCACGCGGGAAAATGTCTGCCCGCCCATGATGAAGAACAAATCTGGAACAAACGTGCGCGCGATGCTATATGTGGGGATAACCTTGGGGGTGGCAGGCTGATCGGTGCCCGCAAGCGTATAGGGTCGCCCTAGCGGGCGCAGAGGAACGCGGGCAGCGGATTCGCCCTTTTGAAATTCAGTGGCATTCGGAGTGGAGAGCGGCGATGGCGGGAAGCGTCAACAAGGTCATTCTGGTTGGAAATCTCGGCAAGGATCCCGAAATCCGCCGCACCCAGGACGGGCGGCCGATCGCGAATTTGAGCATCGCGACCTCGGAGACCTGGCGCGACAAGAACACCGGCGAGCGCAAGGAGAAGACCGAGTGGCATCGCGTCGTGATCTTCTCTGAGCCGCTTTGCAAGATCGTCGAACAGTATCTGAAGAAGGGCGCAAAGGTTTACATCGAAGGCGCGCTCCAGACCCGCAAGTACACCGACCAGAGCGGCGTCGAGAAATACTCGACCGAGGTCGTGCTGCAGGGCTTCAACTCAACGCTGACGATGCTGGACGGCCGCGGTGGCGGCGGCGGAGGTGGCAGCTTCGGCGACGAGCCGGGCGGCGACTTCGGCTCCTCCGGACCCGTCAGCAGCGCGCCGCGCCGTCCCGTTGCCGCCGGCGGCGGCCGCAACAGCGACATGGACGACGATATCCCGTTCTGAGAGGGCGGGATTACTCGACGGAGATGCGGCGGCAACCTTGGCGCCGCTTGCGCCTCCCCGTCAGGAGACATTCCTAATTGACTGAACAGGCTCGGATTTTCCGGGCCCGCTTCATGTGTGGGGTGAGATTCGTATCAAGCCGGGCAAAACGGGCTGACCGGAGGCCCCTTGACGCGTGTTCAGGCCGGCGTTGCGGGCGTTCATGAAGGACCGATTCCGAGGGCGTGCAGGGCGCTGTTCCGAAGCCGTAAGTTATTGGAAGAATAAGCGGAAAAAGGACTTTCCGAGGGCGGTCAGGGTGGTTATCCGACCCCGGATGCGCTATATGATTCCCAGACAAACCCTCACCGGATTCCCCCTTGGCTGACGACGATAACAAGCCCGGCGACCAGCCGGCGCACCCCTCGGACATTCGCCCCGTTTCGATCTACGAGGAGATGAAGAAGTCCTACCTCGATTACGCCATGAGCGTGATCGTGGCGCGTGCGCTGCCCGATGCCCGCGACGGGTTGAAGCCGGTCCATCGCCGCATCCTGTTCGCGATGAACAATCGCGGCGATACCCCGGATAAGAAGCACAAGAAGTCCGCCGGTGCCGTCGGCGAGGTCATGGGTAAGTACCACCCGCATGGCGACCAGGCGATCTACGACGCCTTGGTGCGCATGGCGCAGGACTTCTCGATGCGCGCGCCCTTGATCGACGGGCAGGGCAATTTCGGCTCGGTCGACGGCGATCCCCCGGCGGCGATGCGCTACACCGAGTCGCGCCTGACCAAGATCGCGCTGAAGCTGCTCGAGGACATCGACGACGATACGGTCGACTTCCAGGACAATTACGACGGCTCCGAAAGGGAGCCGGTGGTGCTGCCCGCCCGGTTCCCGAACCTCCTGGTCAACGGCGCCGGTGGCATCGCGGTCGGCATGGCCACCAACATCCCGCCGCACAATCTCGGCGAGGTGATCGACGCCTGCGTCGCGCTGATCGACAATCCGGCGCTGACGATCGACGAGCTCAACGCCATCATCCCGGGGCCTGATTTCCCGACCGGCGGCATCATTCTCGGACGCCAGGGCATCCGCAGCGCCTATCATCTCGGCCGCGGCTCCATCGTGATGCGCGGCAAGGTCACCTTCGAGACGCTCCGGAAAGAACGCGAGGCGATCGTCATCACCGAGATCCCGTATCAGGTGAACAAGGCGACGATGGTCGAGCGCATCGCCGAGCTCTACAAGGAAAAGAAGATCGAAGGCATCTCCGACCTGCGCGACGAGTCCGACCGCGACGGCTACCGCGTCGTCGTCGAGCTCAAGCGCGATGCCGTGCCCGACGTGGTACTGAACCAGCTCTACAAGTTCACGCCGCTGCAAACGAGCTTCGGCGTCAACGCCGTCGCGCTCGATTCCGGCCGTCCGCAGACCATGAACCTGAAGGACATGCTGACGATCTTCGTCGGCTTCCGCGAGCAGGTCGTGACCCGCCGGACCAAATACAAGCTGCGCAAGGCGCGCGAGCGCGCGCACGAGCAGGTCGGCCTCGCCATCGCGGTCGCCAATATCGACGAGATCATCAAGGTGATCCGGCACTCGCCGACGCCGGCCGCCGCCCGCGAGACCCTGATGACCCGCGACTGGGCCGCGCGCGACGTCGAGGACATCATCACGCTGATCGACGATCCCCGTCACCGCATCAACGAAGACGGGACGATCCGCCTCTCGCTGGAGCAGGCGAGGGCGATCCTGGAGCTGCGCCTGGCACGCCTCACCGCGCTCGGCCGCGACGAGATCGGCGAGGAGCTGTCCAAGCTCGCCGGCGAGATCAGCGATTATCTCGACATCCTGCGCTCACGCGCGCGCATCCTGGACATCATCAAGACCGAGCTTGCCGAGGTAAAGGCCGAGTTCGCAACGCCGCGCCGCACCGTGATCATGGAGCAGGAGGGCGAGGTCGAGGACGAGGACCTGATCCAGCGCGAGGACATGGTCGTCACGGTCTCGCACGCCGGCTACGTCAAGCGCGTGCCGCTGTCGGCCTACCGGGCGCAGCGCCGCGGCGGCAAGGGCCGCTCCGGCATGCAGACCCGCGACGAGGATTTCGTCAGCCGGCTCTTCGTCGCCTCGACCCATACTCCGGTGCTGTTCTTCTCCTCGCGCGGCCAGGTCTACAAGGAAAAGGTCTGGCGGCTGCCGATGGCCGCGCCGAACGCGCGCGGCAAGGCCATGATCAACATCCTGCCGCTGGAGCAGGGCGAGCGCATCACCACCATCATGCCGCTGCCGGAGGATGAATCGACCTGGGGCCAGCTCGACGTGATGTTCGCGACCACGGGCGGCAACGTCCGGCGCAACAAGCTGTCCGACTTCGTCGACGTCCGCCGCTCCGGCATCATCGCCATGAAGCTCGACGACAACGAGGCGATCGTCGACGTGCAGATCTGCACCGAGCGCGACGACGTGCTGCTGACCGCTGCGGGCGGCCAGTGCATCCGCTTCCCCGTCACCGATGTGCGCGTATTCACCGGGCGCACCTCGATGGGCGTGCGCGGCATTGCGCTCGGCGAAGGCGACAAGGTGATTTCGCTGGCGATCCTGCGCCACGTCGACACCACCTCGGACGAGCGCTCGGCCTATTTGAAGATGCGCCGCGCGGTCGCGGGCGAAGCCGCCGCAGACGAGGCGCCGGCCGATGCCGAGGCCGAGGAGACCTCGGGCAGCTTCCAGCTCCCGCAGGAGCGCTATGTCGAGATGTCGGCGCAGGAGCAAGTCGTGCTGACCGTCTCCGTCAACGGCTACGGCAAGCGGACCTCGTCCTACGAGTACCGCACCACCGGCCGCGGCGGCAAAGGCATCGTCGCTATGAGCGTCAACCACCGCAACGGCAATCTCGTCGCCTCGTTCCCCGTGGAGGAGGCGGATCAAATCATGCTGGTCACCGACAAGGGCCAGCTGATCCGCTGCCCGGTCGAAGGCATCCGCATCGCCGGCCGCTCGACGCAAGGCGTGATCGTGTTCGACACCGCCGAGGACGAGCACGTGGTGTCAGTCGAGCACATCACGGAAGAGGCCGAGAACGGGAATGGAGCGAACGGGGAATAGAGGCTGGCGAATCGGGACTCATCCACCCGCCGTTCCTCGCAGCCGATAGTGCCCCCTGAACGAGATCGCGCCCATCGGGCCATTCCGACGGGCGCGAGCGTCGCGTAGTCTGCGACGAGACGTCACAAAAATTCCTGGGGTCTTGAGGGACCCGCCCGACGCGAACCTGAACAGATCCGATTACGGCGTGCGGTTGGCGGTCACGAGGCGGGCCTCGCGGACGTTGGCCTTGGTGCCGGCGCTACGCAGGCAGGACGCTTCGAAGTTCGGCCAGGCCTGCTGCGAGCAGTCACGGCCGATGCTGCGGATGTCGAGCCGGTCGCTCTTGGCCAGCGGCTGCGGCACGCTGGCTTCGACCTTCGGGGCAAAGCCGGGCAGGAGGGTGAGGGCCGCGGCAACACACGCAGACAGAGCGATCGCTGAAATGGTCTTGATCATGACAGTCCCCTGTGATGCGGCCGCCTACGCCCAGCACGCGGCCCGTCATTCGTTGGCCGGATTAGTAACCATGGCCAGTTTCCGGACGTCTTCGCCGATGTGGGAAATGGTTTCGTTCGCGCTCCGTTTTGTTTCGTGGCCGCCCGAGGACGAAACAAACCGGCTGCCGCTGACGCCCAACGGGACATTTTCGGAGGGGCTGGACCGGAAACGGGCTAGGAAACCTGCCCGGCTTGCCGGCCCGGGCGGGGCGCGGTAGGACGGGGCCATGCCGCGCATCGCCTTCTACCCAGGTTCCTTCGACCCCATCACCAACGGCCATCTGGACGTGGTCCGGCACAGCGTTTCCTTGTGCGACAGGCTCGTGGTCGCGATCGGGGTGCATCCCGGCAAGAAGCCGCTGTTCTCGACCGAGGAGCGCCTCAAGATGCTCGAGGACGTCTGCGGTCCGATCGCGGCGCAGGCCGGCTGCGTGCTGGAGGCGACGACGTTCGACGATCTGTCGGTGACCGCGGCGCGCAAGCACGGCGCGACCATCATGATCCGGGGCCTGCGCGACGGCACCGACCTCGATTACGAGATGCAGCTCGCAGGCATGAACGAGGCCATGGCGCCGGAGGTGCATACGGTCTTCCTGCCGGCCTCTCCCATGGTCCGCCCGATCACCGCCACTTTGGTGCGCCAGATCGCCGGCATGGGCGGGGACGTCTCGGCCTTCGTCCCGCCGCAGGTCGCGGCACAGCTCAAGGCCAAATTCGCCTGAAAACGGCGCGCTTCCTCTTCTCTCTGATCCGGAGTTGTCATGATCCGAATTCTCGCAGTTCTTGCCGCGCTTCTGTTCGCGGCGCCGGCGGTGGCGCAGCAATTGCCGGCAAATCTCGACAAGGCCAACGCCATCGTCATCGACAGCACCAAGGGCCGCATCGTCATCAAGCTCAGGACCGACATCGCGCCGCAGCATGCCGAGCGCATCAAGCAGCTCGCACGTGAGGGATTCTACAACAACGTGCCGTTCCACCGCGTCATGGACGGATTCATGGCGCAGACCGGCGACGGCGAGAAATTCAACGGCACCGGCGGCTCGAAATACCCGAACCTGAAGCAGGAATTCTCCAAGGTGCATTTTGCCCGCGGCATCGTCGGCATGGCCCGGCGCGGCGACAGCGTCGACAGCGCCAACTCGCAGTTCTTCATCATGTTCGCCGACGGCGGCAGCCTCGACGGCCAGTACACCGTGATCGGCGAGGTGGTGCAGGGCATGGACGTCGTCGACAAGCTGAAGAAGGCGCCCTCCGGCTCGCCCGGCGGCTCCGTCACCGATCCCGACAAGATGGTGAAGGTGCAGGTCGCCTCAGACATCAAATAGGCGCGGCCATGGCGCGCCGCGGTGGCAGGCTCCTGCTGGTTGCCGCGGTGCTGTTGCTCGCCACCTCCCGTGCGGCCGTGGAGGCCGCCCAGGTCGACACGATCCAGGACATCTTCCGGCACCTGCGCACCTGCTGGAGACCGCCGTCGCCGGCGAGGGCCCGCCCACTCGACATCACCGTCCTGGTGAGCTTTAACCGGGCCGGAAACATTCTGGGCCATCCGAGGATTACCTATGAATCCGCGGAGGCCTCTGACAACGACCGGCTGCAATACCGGATCGCGGTGATGGAGGCGTTGCAACGCTGCACGCCGGTGCCATTTACCGATGCAATGGCCGGCGCCGCCGCGGGACGTCCATTCGCGATCCAGTTCCGCAGCCGCAAGACGTCACCCGACAAGACTTCACCCCCAACGCAAGAGAGACGAGCATGAGCGTCACCGAAAACACCCTGATCCTCGAGACCACGCAGGGCCCCGTCACCATCGAGATGCGCCCCGATCTCGCGCCCGGCCATGTCGCGCGTATCAAGGAGCTGGTCCGTGAGGGCTTCTACGACGGCATCGTATTTCACCGCGTGATCGAGGGCTTCATGGCGCAGACCGGCTGCCCGCACGGCACCGGCACCGGCGGCTCCGGCAAGAAGCTGAAGGCCGAGTTCAACAAGGAGCCGCATGTGCGCGGCACCGCCTCGATGGCCCGCGCCGCCAATCCCGATTCCGGCGACAGCCAGTTCTTCATCTGCTTCGACGACGCCCGCTTCCTCGACAACCAGTACACGGTGTGGGGCAAGGTCACCGAGGGCATGGAGAACGTCGACAAGATCAAGCGCGGCGAGCCGGTGCAGAACCCCGACAAGATCGTCAAGGCGCGCATGGCCGCAGACAAGGAATAGTCACTCGATCCTCATCCTGAGGAGCGCGGAACGCGCGTCTCGAAGGATGAAGGCCCCACTGCTGCAACCCGGCCTTCATGGTTCGAGACGGCGCTAAGCGCCTCCTCACCATGAGGGTCTGGCTGTGTCGCGCCAAGCCTGCTCATGCGCACCGATCTCTTCGATTTCGATCTGCCGCCCGAGCGCATCGCGCTGCGCCCGGCGAGCCCGCGCGATTCCGCGAGGATGCTGGTCGTCGAGAATGGCGCGCTGCGCGATCAGATCATTTCCGACCTGCCGCAATGGCTGAGGCCCGGCGACCAGCTCGTCGTCAACGACACCAAGGTGATTGCGGCGCAATTGAAGGGCCGCCGCATCGGCCGCGACACCGAGCCGAAGATCGAGGCGACGCTGATCAAGCGCCTCGACGGCTCGCGCTGGCAGGCGCTGGTGAAGCCGGCCAAGAAGCTCGCCCCCGGCGACCGCATCCGCTTCGGCAACGAAGGCAAGGTCTGCCTGCTCGGTCATCTCGACGCCGAGGTCGAGGCCAAGGGCACCGAGGGCGAGGTGACGCTGGCGTTCTCGTTCCACGGCCCGGCGCTGGACCAGGCCATCGCCGATCTCGGCAGCCCGCCGCTGCCGCCCTATATCGCCTCCAAGCGCACGCCAGACGATCAGGACCTCGCTGACTACCAGACCATGTTCGCGGCGAATGAAGGCGCAGTTGCAGCGCCGACCGCGGGGCTGCATTTCACGCCCGCGCTGGAGCAGGCGCTGCGCGACCGCGGCGTCGGCCTCAACCGCGTGACGCTGCATGTCGGGGCAGGGACGTTCCTGCCGGTGAAGGTCGACGACACCGAAGCCCACAAGATGCACGCCGAGTGGGGCACGATCTCGGCCGCAACGGCGGCGCGGCTCAACGCCGCGCGGGAGACCGGCGGCCGTATCGTTGCCGTCGGCACCACGTCATTGCGGCTGCTCGAAAGCGCAGCGCGCGAGGACAGCACAATCCAGCCATTCGCCGCCGAGACGTCGATCTTCATCACGCCCGGCTATCGCTTCCGCGCAGTCGATATTCTGATGACGAATTTCCATTTGCCGAAGTCGACGCTGTTCATGCTGGTGTCGGCATTTTCGGGGCTGGAGACGATGAAGCAGGCCTATGCTCACGCGATCGCGAGCGGATACCGGTTCTATTCGTATGGCGATGCGTGTTTGCTGCTTCGGGCCGAGCGGTAGGGTGGATTAGCCGTCAGGCGTAATCCACCGCTTCTGTTTCCGCGGATATGAAAGAGGTGGGTTACGCCCAGCGGCCGCGCTTCGCGCATCCGCTAGGCTAACCCACCCTACGCACCTCCCGTTACGCCATCACCTTCTGCGGTAACAGCTCGGCGATCTGCACCGCATTGAGCGCCGCGCCCTTGAGCAGCTGGTCGGCCGCCACGAACATCGAGATCGAATGGCCGGTGGGATCGCTGAGATCCTTGCGGATGCGACCGACCAGGACGTCGTCCTGGCCCGAGGCGTCGATCGGCATCGGGAAGTAGTTCTTGGCGCGGTCGTCGACCACCTTGACGCCGGGCGCCCGCGCCATGATGGCACGGACCTGGTCCTCGCTGATCGGCTTCTCGCATTCGAAGGTGATGGCTTCGCAATGGGCGCGCAGCACCGGCACGCGCACGCAGGTGACGCCGACGGCGATGCTTTCGTCCTCGAAGATCTTGCGGGTCTCCTTGATGACCTTGGTCTCTTCGTCGTTGTAGCCGGTCTCGGGGTCGATGGCGGTGTTGTGGTTGAACAGGTTGAAGGCGTAGGGGTGTGGCATCACCTTCGGCGTATAGACCTGCCCGTTGAGGTTGGCGCGGGTGGATTCGACGAGCTCCTCCATCGCGGCGGCGCCGGCGCCGCTGGCCGCCTGATAGGTCGAGATGATCACGCGCTTGATGCGGTTCTGCTGGTGGATCGGCCACAGCGGCACCAGCGCGGTGATCGCGGCGCAGTTCGGGTTCGCAATGATGCCCTTGTGGTCGCGGATGCGGCTCGCGTTGATCTCGGGGATCACCAGCGGCACGTTTGCGTCCATGCGGAAGGCCGAGGAATTGTCGACCACGACGGCGCCGGCCTTCACCGCGATCGGTGCATACTTCCTGGAGATGCTGCCGCCGGCGGAGAACAGCGCGATGTCGACGCCGTCGAAGGAGCGCTCGGTCAACTCCTCGATGGCCACGCTCTGCCCGCGGAACGACACCGTCTTGCCGGCCGAGCGGGCGCTCGCCAGTGCCTTGAGCTTGCCGACGCGAAAGCCGCGCTTGTCCATGGTGGCGATGAATTCGGCGCCCACCGCACCGGTGACGCCGACAATCGCGACGACGGGATCGTTACTCACTTTGTCCTCCGTTGCATTGAGAATTTAGACAACAAAAAAGCCCCGGACCATCGAGGGCGGGGCTTGCCGTAGAGCTGATGCGTTTAAGTCGACGACCTACGCGCGCACGCCTCCCCGGGCCCCTTCGGCCGTGGTGGTTTTGGTCGTGCGTTTGGTAGTCGTGAACATGGCGGCGACTTATGCGGGAGAGTCTTGCGGCCGTCAATGGCTTTTCGGCCCGGCCGATGCCGGGGGCAGCCTGCCGCTATTTGGCACCCGCTATTTCCCCTTGGCGCCAGGCGGCTCCAGGGTGACCTCCTTGAGGTCGTCGCCGCTGACGACGACGATCGAGAAGTTCAGCCGGCCGCGCTCGCGGACCAGCCCGCCGCTGATGGCCTTGCCTGCGGCGGCGCGCTCGGCGACGCGTACGGCATCGGAGAGGCGGTGCCTGATCGCACCCAGCGCTGCGAGGTTGCTGCGGTCCTCGCGGTCGAGCTCGGTGAGGGGTAGGGCCGCTTCCCCGCCGACCAGTTCGCCGGTCGCAGCATTGATGGTGTGGCGCCAGATCCGGTCGTTGTGCAGTGTCTTCACCCGGTAGACCGGCACGCCCGAGCCGCCATCGAAGCTCACATCGGCGGTGGTGGCGCCGGCATGGCGGGCTTCGGCAATCGCCATGGCCTGGCTGATCGTGATCGAGGAGCCGCGGAATCGCTCTATTTCGCGGCTGACTGCCTGGCGGTCCGCTTCGGCATCACCATCTGTGTCGCTGTGAAGCGCGGTCGGCGTGCTCGCGGTCACGACAGCATGTGCCGGCGCAGCGATGAGCAACGCGGGCAATGCGATCGCAAGCAGGTGCGAGGTCCATCGTTGGGCAGTCGTCATGCTCGAAACCCTCGGCCAGCGAGTGTGCCGGATGATCGTAAAGAATTCGCGGCCGGCCTTGGGCATCGGCCGGCCGCGGAGCGCCGCGGCGGGCTGTACCCGCCGCGGCGATCTGGGTGATACGGGCCTCCTTTGGGGCTGGTGAAAAAAGCGGTCCGCATCGCCTTATAACTAAACCATACCGTATCGTTTTATTTCGGTCAATGACGCCGCACCGTCGCCCCCTGGGGAAAGCACGCAAGCTCACGGAATTGTCAGCGGGAGGAGCGGCGCCGTGGCGCGAGTTTCGAGGTGTCCTGGACGCGGTCGGCAGGTCCCAGCGCGCCGGCCAGGAACAGCTTGATCGCCGCGCGCATGCGCTTCTCGGCAGCCTTCAGCTCCAGCGCCGTTCCGAACGTCGCCATACGATGGGTGTGGCCGACGACGACGTCGAGGAACACCTCGGCTGCGATGGTGGTGTCGTCGACATCGAGCGCGCCTTGCGCCACCAGATGGTCGAAGAAGCGCGCCGTGGTGGCGACGGCCTTCAGCCAGCCTTCCTCCTTGCCGAGCTTGGCGACGTCGGGGAAGTTGATGGCCTGTGCCGTCATCATGCGGCTAAAGGCGACGGCATCCGGGCCGCAGGTGAAGGTCAGCATCTCGCGTCCGATCTCGACCAGCCGCTGCTCGACCGGGATGTTCGAGGCGCTGGAGAGCTGCGTCTCCGCCGCCGCCGACAGCGGCGCAAGCCAGCGCTCGATCTCGCGCCTCAGCACGGCCGCGAACAGACCGCGCTTGTCGCCATAGCGGGAATAGACGGTGGGCTTGCTGACCCGCGCAGCTTCCGCGACCGCATCGAGCGAGGTCGCATCAAAGCCGCGATCAAGGAACAGGCGGGTGGCGACCTCGATCAGCCGCAGATCGCGCTCGATCGCAGCGGTCTTCGTCGGCCGGCCACCACGCGATTTCGGCACCTCGCGCCGTGGCGCTGCCGGTCTTGTCCTGGTCGCAGTCAATCCCATGCCCAATGATTCCTGCGCGGTCGTGATATCGGTCATTCGCTCTATATCGCGCAGGAGCGGAGGCGTCATCGCGAATCTGGCCGAATTGGCCATATCGTCAACGGTTTCGGTATTGCCTCGTTCCGTCACGAGGGATCACGGCAGCGTCGAGGTCCAGGCCTGGCCGGATGCAGCCTTCTCGTATCCGTACTGGTAGAGCGCCCGCATATAGGTTGTGTCGAACCCTTCCGACGGCGGCGCAGGATAGTCGCGCGCGATGTAGGAGAGATGGAAGCCCAGCCGGTTACGCTTGGCGAAATCGTAGGTCGAGAAGATGATCGAGCGCGTCTGCGATTGGGTGATCGCCGACAGGCTGCGCGAGGCGACGTCGATGGTGCCGTTGGAGACGAGCTCGAAGTTGCGTTCGATCTTCTTGTTGACGAGGATGTAGATGTCCACCTTCGCATTGCCGGGCAGACGGCCACTCTGGAACAGCAGAGCTTCGGGCAAGGTCAGCACCGGCGCGGTCACGCCGCCGTCGACATGCATCTCCTGAAACTTGCGGCCCCCGCCTTCGGCATCGATCATGATGGGCGGAAACACCAGGGGAATGCTGGCGGAGGCCGCCATCACGTCGCGAAACAGCTTGAGTGCCTCGGGCGTTCCGACCGCGGCAATCTTGCCCATGTCCCAGATCGCGGTGCGTTGCGTGTCGAGGTCGGTCGTCACCACGAGCAGCCTGCGGCCCTTGGCGTGCTCGCGCGCGACTTGCGCCATGATCTCGGGCCCGACATAGCGTGCAACGAGCTCGCGCAGCCGCGTGTTGCCGAACAGGCCGGATCCGAACAGCACGCGCATGATGCTGGGATCGTTCAGGAGGCTCTCCGCGATGCCGCTGGTGTAGACCTCCTTCAGCGTGTCGTCATATTGCGGTCCGAGAAACGCGAACGGCGCGATCAGGCCGCCGGTGCTGACTCCCGAGACGACCGAGAAGGTGGGGCGGGTTCGGGCCGCGGTCCAGCCGTTGAGCACGCCGACGCCATAGGCGCCGTCAGCGCCGCCGCCGGACAGCGCCAGATAGGTTCTCGTCGCAGTGCTGTTGTCTTTATCGAAGCTGAACTTGGTGACCGGCTCGTCGGCGTAGCGCCGGAGGCCGTCGATATCCAGCACGCGCGAGGCGCTGGCTTCAGCGGCCGTGTAGGGCGTGCGGGGCAGGGCGGTGCAGGCGCCGAGCGCCAGGCTGCAGATCAGGACCACCGATCCGATCAGGCCGACGCCAGTCTGCCTGATCCGGTCACGCGAGGAGACGGATGGGTCGGTCGAACACGAAGGGTACGGCATTGTCGGTGGCTGGCGATCACGCATCTACCGCCGCCGGCAAATTCGCCGCGGCATCTCGTCCAGCCCCGCGCACAAAACTACACGGTATCGTTTCGTTTGACAAGGGCGCGGGCACACTATCCTTGTGTGGGTCGGTGTCCCAGTCTGATGCACAAACCGGCCCGAGCGCGGTCGGCGGGTTGATCAGCCTGCTCCGACACGCAATAAGCA
Source organism: Bradyrhizobium sp. IC3195 (assembly GCF_020193585.1). Classification (NCBI taxonomy): domain Bacteria; kingdom Pseudomonadati; phylum Pseudomonadota; class Alphaproteobacteria; order Hyphomicrobiales; family Nitrobacteraceae; genus Bradyrhizobium; species Bradyrhizobium sp. IC3195. The sequence goes on from NZ_JADYVG010000024.1 coordinate 69,379, forward strand.
CCGCCATGAATCCCGACAATGACCTTCCCAATCACTTTGAGTTGCTCGCCACCGACGGGGCCGCGCGCACCGGGCGCCTGACCACCCCGCATGGCGTGGTGCGGACCCCGGCCTTCATGCCGGTCGGCACCGCCGGTGCCATGAAGGGCATGCACTGGCGCGAGGTGCGCGATGCCGGCGCCGACATCGTGCTCGGCAACACCTACCATCTGATGCTGCGTCCAAGCGCCGAGCGGATCGCGGCGCTCGGCGGCCTGCAGACGTTCACAGGCTGGAACGGACCGATGTTGACCGATTCCGGCGGCTTCCAGGTGATGTCGCTGGCGGATTTGCGCAAGGTCAGCGAGCACGCCGTCACGTTCCGCTCGCACATCGACGGCGCCAAGGTCGAGCTGTCGCCGGAGCGGTCGATCGAGGTGCAGCGTTTGCTCGGCTCCGACATCGCCATGCAGATGGATGAATGCGTACGGTTGCCTGCCGAGCGCGCCGACATCGAGCGCGCGATGCAATTGTCGCTGCGCTGGGCGGAGAGAAGCAAGCGCGCCTTCGCGAGCGCCCCGGATGGCTACATGCTGTTCGGCATCGTGCAGGGCGGCGACGTGCCCGAGCTGCGCCATGCGAGCGCGCAAGGCCTGGTCGGGATCGGCTTCCATGGCTATGCGATCGGCGGGCTCGCCGTCGGCGAACCGCAGGCGGTCATGCTGGCGATGATCGACGAGACCGCGCCGCTGCTGCCGAAGCAGCGGCCACGCTATCTGATGGGCGTCGGCACGCCCGACGATATCCTCGAAGCGGTGAAGCGCGGCATCGATATGTTCGACTGCGTGATGCCGACCCGCAACGGCCGGCACGGCGTCGCCTTCACGCGCTACGGCCAGGTCAATTTGCGCAACGCGCGCCATGCCGACGATCCACGCCCGCTCGATGAAGAGAGCTCATGGCCGTCGACGCGGAACTGCGCGCGCGCCTATCTGCATCATCTCGTCAAGGCCGGCGAGACGCTGGGCGCGATGCTGCTGTCCGAGATCAATGTCGCGTACTACCAGTCCCTGATGCAGGGCATCAGGGACGCGATCGCGCAAGGAAATTTCGAGGAGTTCTATCAGCGTACGCGCGCGGACTGGGCGAGGGGCGATATCGCCCCGCGCTAGCTCAACAGTCCAAACTCAGTTGCACACGAGCCGCCGCTTCACGGCATGCTTGGTCACGAAGCCGTAGCCGCAATTGTCGCAAGTCCAGAGGTAGCTGATGATGTGGTCCGAGACGTAGGCAGATGCTTCAGCGGCGACCATGGAGTCGGCGCAGACGGGACAGGTCGGCAACTCGCTGCAACGCGGATCACGCCTTAGCGCTACGGTCGACATCACTTCAGCAACCGCTGACATCGTGGTGACCTCCCTGCTTTGAGACCTAAGTCTAACATAAGCAGAATCAGTTGACGAGGTCGCAACACAAATGCGTTGGTTTTCTGCTAATTAAAGCTCACGCGATTTTGCGATGCAGCGTATTTAACATGTGCTGCATTGCCGCTTGCGTGTCGCCGCAAGCTGTCCGTAACTGCGCAGGGCCGCGACAGACGTGCAGATCGTCGCCACAGGGAGTTCATCATGGACGTATCGTCCAACACGGGTGCAGCGCACCAACCCGGCCGTGGCCGGATCTATGACTCGATCGTCGATGCCTTCGGCAACACGCCCATCGTGCGCTTGCGCCGGCTGCCCGGCATGCACGACGTGAACGCGACCATTTTGGCAAAACTAGAATATTTCAATCCTGCCGCGAGCGTGAAGGACCGCATCGGCGCGGCCATGATCATCGCGATGGAGAAGGCGGGCATCGTCAAGCCGGACACCGTGCTGATCGAGCCGACCTCCGGCAATACCGGCATTGCGCTCGCCTTCGTCGCGGCCTCCCGCGGCTACCGGCTCAAGCTGGTGATGCCGGAATCGATGTCGATCGAGCGACGCAAGATGCTGGCCTTTCTCGGCGCGGAGCTGGTGCTGACGCCGGCGGCGCAGGGCATGAAGGGCGCCATCGCGGCCGCCGAGGAGCTCTTGAAGACGACGCCGAATTCGGTGATGCCGCAGCAGTTCAAGAACCTCGCCAATCCGGAGGTGCACCGCCGCACCACCGCGGAGGAGATCTGGAACGACACCGGCGGCAGCATCGACTTCTTCGTGGCCGGCGTCGGCACCGGCGGCACGATCACCGGCGTCGGCCAGGTACTCAAGCCGCGCAAGCCGGGCTTGCGTGTGGTCGCGGTCGAGCCGGAGGAGAGCCCGGTGCTCTCGGGGGGACAGCATACTCCGCACAAGATCCAAGGCATTGGTGCCGGCTTCGTCCCTGACATCCTCGACCGCTCCGTGATCGATGAGATCGTGAAGATCAACTCGACCACGGCGATCGAGACCTCGCGCGCGCTGGCGCGGCATGAGGGCATTCCGGGCGGCATCTCCTCGGGCGCCGCGATCGCCGCTGCACTCGAGATCGGCAAGCGGCCGGAAGCTTCCGGGAAGACCATCCTGGCGATCGTGCCGTCCTTCTCCGAGCGGTATCTTTCGACGGCTCTGTTTGAGGGAATCTAGGACATGGCGGATCAACCGAGACGGCCGCGCACGCTGGGCGATGCCAGGACCGAGGCCGAGGCGGCGTTCAAGAAGGTGACGGCCAAGGTCGCCACGGCGCCGCCCAAGCAAAACGCCGTGCCCGGCATCAAGGAGCAGGTCACGCTGCGCATCGACCAGGACGTGCTGGAGTTCTTCCAGGAGGGCGGTCCCGGCTGGCAGGATCGCATCAACGAGGCGCTGCGCAAGGTGGCGGGGAAGTAGACTTCGCGGATGGGCTGTAGCTTCTCATCCTGAGGAGCTTGCGAAGCAAGCGTCTCGAAGGATGAAGGCCCCGCTGGTCGAGGCGCGCCTTCATGGTTCGAGACGGCGCTTCGCGCCTCCTCACCATGAGGATCACAAACGAAAAAGCCCGGCGCGAGCCGGGCTTCTGTCGTCTGGGATCCGTCTCGCTCTCAGCGGCGGAACATGCCGCCCATCATGCCGCCGACGACGCCACCGACGAAGGCCGCACCGGCAGCATCGCCGGGATTGCTGCGTGGCTGGGGAGCCGGTGCCGGCGCGCTGCTCTGAGCCGGGGCGGTGGCGGCGCGCCGAGCCGGCTTCTGGCTGCCGTCGCTCGCCGTTGCCGGGGCAGCCACGATTTCCGAGAGCAGGGCCTTGTGCTGGTTCTTGTTGAGATAACCCGACGAGGGATAGCCGCGCGCAGTCTGCCAGCGCTTGAGCACGGACCGCGTTTCGTCGTTGAAGACGCCGGTTTGGTTGGTGTCGAAGCCGAGCGCCGTGAGTCGACGCTGCACGTCGCGGCGCTTATTCTTGTCGAGACCGATTTGGTCCTCGGTCACTTGGGTAGCCTCATCCGTGAAGGTGGCGGGATCGACGCCGGCATTGAGCGTGCGGGTCGCGGTCGAGGGGCCGCTCTTGATCGCCGCTAGCCGCGCCAGCGCCAGCGCCTTGAACTGGCCGTTCGGGTAAGCGGTGAGGTAGGCATTGAGCTCCTCGGCCTTGTTGGACTCCTTAACCGAGCGCCAGTATTCGAGCTCGACACCGTCCGAGCTTCCGGTCGCCGCCGGCACAATGCCGGTCGCGGTCGGGGCCGCAGCGGCGACCTGGGTGGTCGGCGCCTGATTGAGATAGACGGAGCCGGTCAGGTTGGTGTGGCCCCAGGGCAGCTGGCCCTTGCGGGTCTCTTCATTGACCTGAGCGCGCACCGACGTCATGGCCTGCTGGATCTCGACGCCGGGCTTGGTGATGTTGTCAATCAACGCCCGCGTGAACGGGCTGTTGTTGCCTTCCTGGCCGTCGAGTGCGGTCTGGCCCGGGCCGGTGGCGAACGCGATCAGCGTGCCTTCGCCGGACTTCATCTCGGCGAGGCCGCTCTGGACGTTGACGCTGCGGGTCGCCGAATTCGACTTGATCTTCGCGGCGAACGGATTGTCCCGGCAGGCGTCGAGGAAGACGAGCTTGACCTTGGCATCGCCCATGGTCTGCTCGAGCGTCAGGTCGATGTTGATGGCGGCACCCAGCTTGACGTCCATCTCCGACTTGATGTCGGCATCGACGGGCAGCAGGTAATTGGTGCCGCTGACGGCGATGCCGTGGCCGGCATAATAGAACAGCGCGATATCGGAGCCTTGCGCCTTGCGGCCGAAATCAAGCAGCTTCTCGGTCATCTGGTCGCGGCTGAGATTGGAGCCTTCGATCACCTCGAAGCCGACATTGCGCAGCGTGGCCGCCATCGCCTTGGCGTCGATCGGCGGGTTCGGCAATTGCGCGACGTTCTTGTAGGAGCCGTTGCCGACGACGAAGGCGACGCGGCGGTCAGCCTTGGCGGCACTGATCGACAGCGCCATGCACATCAGCGAAGCGAGGAGGGTGAGATAGCGCATTCTGAAATCCCCAGAATCGAATTGCAGGCAGCAACAAATCGGCCACGAACCTACACGAAGTGCCCGACTTCGCGCCACCAAAACGGCAGTCCGTTGCGTTCAACCCGCTGCTGTGTGGCCGAATGTGCACGATGGAGTGTCGCTCCAACGTGATCCAAATCACACGGCCACTTGGTTTTGTCGCGCGAGGCGGCGCGAGGTTCACCTGGCCCGGGCGGGAACCGACGAAACGGGCTTCAAATTGAGTAAATTGCCGAACAGGATCAGCGCGGCGCCGAGCACGGTCCAGGCGTCGAGCCGCTCGGAATACAACAGCCAACCGGCAGTTGCAGTCAGTGGAACCCGCAGGAAATCCATCGGAACCACGATCGTCGCGTCGGCGTAGCGCATCGCACTGGCCAGGCAATAATGTGAGAACGTGCCGCAGACGGCGATCACGCCGACCCAGCCCCAGACATAGAGCGACGGCCACGTCCAGACCAACAGCGTCGGAATGAAGCCCGCAACCGACTGCACCACCAGCATCCAGAACAGGATCGAGAGAGCGCTCTCGGTGCGGGTCAGCGATTTGACCAGCGCCATCGCGACGCCAAATCCCATGGCGGCGCCAAGCGCGATGAGCTGCCCCGGATTGATCTCCCCGGTCGAGGGGCGGACAATGACGATAACGCCGACGAGGCCGAGCACGATGGCGGCGATCTTCCATGGCGTCATCCGCTCGGACAGGAAGCTCGCCGCGAGGACGGCCGTCCAGATCGGCATGGTGAACTCGATTGCGACCACCTGGCCGATCGGGATCAGTGTCAGTGCGAAGAACCAGCCGAGTTGGGCAACATAGTGCACCAAATTGCGGCCGACATGCTGCGGCAACCGCGATGTCTTGAGCACCTTCCAGCCGCCGGCGCGGTAGATGATCGGTGAGAGCAAGACGAAGCCGGCCAGCGACCTCATTTCCATGATCTGAAAAACATTCAGCTCGCGCGTGGTCTCGCGCCCGGCCACTGCCATGATCAGCATCAGCGACAGCCAGCCGGCCATCCACAGTGCAGCCATCATTTTCGACGGTGTGGTGCTCATCTGCGGCGGATACGGAAAGGGATGGACAGAGGAGGGGCGGCCGGTATCGGCGACATTGCCGCCGTTTGCAACGGCCAAATCTGCGGATGCAGCGATGCTGGGCGGCATGCTAAGGCATCAGCGAAAAACGACAAAGATCGGGAGACATTGCCCATGCGCATCTTGCAGCCGGCCGAGTGGAAAAAACCGCGCGGCTTTTCCCACGGCGTCGTGACCGAGGGGCCGGGCCGATGGGTGGTACTCGCCGGCCAAACCGGGGGCGACGAGGCCGGCAGTTACGATCCCGACATGGCAGCCCAGGTCGCGACGGCGCTGAAGCGGATCGTCAAGCTGCTGGGCGAGGCCGGTGCCGGCGCCGAGCACATCGTCCGCCTGACCTGGTACCTGACCAGCCGCGCCGAGTACGAAGCGGCAGGTGCCGGCATTGGCGCGGCCTGGAAGGAAACGCTCGGCCGCAATTTTCCGCCCTCGACGCTGCTCTATATCGGAGGCCTCGTGGACGAGCGTGCCAAGGTCGAGATCGAGGTCACGGCGTTCGTGCCCGGCCCATAAAAAAATCGATCCGGCGCGGGCGCCGGATCGATTGTCGCGTGAGCTAGCGTCTTATTTCGACATCGAGATGTGCGCGCCGCGGAACTGACTGTCCGCGCGCATCGTGACGTTCTGCTTGTTGCCGGACGTCTTGAGAGAGATGTTGGCGTTGAAGCCCGCGGTGGAGGCCACCAGCTCGTAGCTTCCGCCGCTGCCGCGGCCCTGGAGCGAACCGGAGATGTTGCGGCTGGTCTCGGACCAACTGCCTGCAATGGCGCCGCCTTCGGCCTTCACGTTGGCGCCGAGGTTGAATTTGTAGGCATCGCTGGCGCAGGTCAGCGACATCTCCATGGTCGGTCCGATCGGAGCGTATTTGGCCCGGCAGCGGATCCGCTCGGTCGAGCCGTCATCCAGCGTGACCGTGCCACCGCCGCTCCAGCTGCCCGCCAGTGGGGCGAACGGACCCGACTGGGCACTGCTTTCGGTCGCGGCGATCCCAGCCCCAAACAAAACGGCGGCCGCGATCAGAAGCCGCCGGTTCCGGGCGCGAGCCTCAATTGGTTTATTGGCGCGATGCTTCCCACCGCCCGCTGCACGGTATGCCTGCAGATGCTCCATTCCACTTCCCCGATCCGGCGTTGCCGCTGAGTTGACCGTTGGCATATGCACCATTGATCGAAACTTTCACAAGTCCCCCGCTGCCGATGGTGCCGGAAACGTTAGCGCCGGGCGCGGTGATCTTGCCGCCGGCAACCGTCAGCATCGAGCTTGCGGTCGGCTCGCACGAACCGCTCTTGGTCACGATGGTGACTTGCCAATTGCCGTCATAGGGATTCTGGGCGAAGGCGGGGGCGGCGAGGGTGCCAGCGAGAACTGGGGCGGCACAGAACACCGCAATGCGACCAAAACGCATGAATTCGTCCTTGAATGTGTCTGAGTTGTTGACGCTTATTCGGACGAAATGTGACGGAAATTTGTTGCGATGCCAAAGCGAAAATTGTTCCTTTGGGAACAATGGTTTATTTGCGCTTTTGGCTCCAATTTCCGAAGCAGAATCAAGGGCGCCGCACGTTAAGGGTAAACGTCAGGACGACTCGGAAAGAGCTTGCTCCAGGAGACTTCGGCTCAGAGGGCTGGCTCAGAGGATCTTGGCTCAGGAGAGGCTCGGCGCGGAGGTCGCGAACTGCTCGTCCTGGACTTTGGCGGGTAGCGCCTTGTGGACCTTGGCGTAATCGATCACGTCGGCCAGCAGCTTGAGCCCGAGCGGCGCCAGCGCGCGCTCCCAAAGCTCTCGTGCGGTCTCGCCCTTCTTGACGAAGCACCAGTCCTGGGCGGCGATCGCGCCGGCATCCATGCGGTCGGCGAGATGGTAGATCGTGCCGCCAGCGATGGGGTCGCCTTCCTTGATGGTCCATTCCACCGCGGCCTTGCCGCGGTGGCGCGGCAGCAGCGAGGGATGATAGCCGATCCCGCCGAGCCTAGCGGCGGCGAGCGCATCCTTGCCGATCCTGGCATGGCTGTGCGCGGTGATGATCAGATCGGTGTCCGGGGCGATCTCGGAAGCCACCACCAGCTTGGGATTGGCTTGCACCTGCACCTCGATGCCCGCCGCCTTGGCCGCCGCGGCGAGGCGGTCGTCGGCGTCCGCCACCACGACCCGGACGACCGAGACGCTGTGCTCCCGGAGCATGTTCAGGGTGGTCACGCCAAAATGGCGGGAGCCGACGAGGGTAATTCGCATGGGTGTCCGATCCGTCTCGCAACTGCGTCATCCCCCGATAACACGTCCGCATGCCCTGTCACCACCCGCGCAGCGTTTGCGTGGGTTATCAACAATGCGCCGGGTGCCGCTTGCGCGAGCGCCGGGATTGCGCCGTCGAGCCGTCCGGCGCCTTCCAAGCGGGCATGACATCGGCTTGGGAGTGAAGGCATGCGGAGCGTCGGGTTTTTTGTTGTCGCGACGCTGCTGGCGGCCACGTCGGCCCAAGCTGGCGGGCCTTACCCGGCGGTCCCGACCGGCGTTGCGCCATCAGGTGGCGCCGATCTCGGACGCCTACCGTTGCCTGGGGCGCTGCGTCGTCGACGAGAGCCTGTAGCGGGTTCCTGTGTTCCGTTCTTAACAGAGATGCCTCGGATTGGCTGATAAGGGTGCGCCAACCGGGGCTGGTGACATTTCAAACCCGCATCCGTTTTCGACCCCGGCTTTTGGCCGCCGGCGGCCTTTCATGCCCACGACTGACGAAATCATCGAACGGTAACACGATCTCAACCAGCTTGGCGTATCGACGAATCCGTCGCGGATTTGTATTGCGTACCGTGACACCGAAATCGTCCGCCGGCGTGGGCGCGCCGCCGGGCCTTTTCGCCGGGACAGATCTCATGCCGAACGCGATCGAGCAGATCGTCGACGCCTATGTGCGTCTGAAGAACCGCCGTGGACTGGACGAGCTGATGATCCACAGGCAGCGGCTCGCGGTCGATCTGAAGAGCCGGTCCGGCTATGATTTCAGCCTGCCGATCGGTCAGATCGACGAGGAGATCGCGATCATCGAGGCGGGGCTCAGCCGGCTCAAGTCGGATAAGTCCACGATCTAGACGTCGGCATCGTGCGCGATGCCTGGCGTTGACGCATTGTCGCAGTCGAGCCCGGTTCATGCGGGGTTCAGGCCAGCCATGCGTCAATTGCCATGTCGTTTCGTGGGACGCGAATCCTGATAGGCTTGTCCCCGTGTTTTGAAGGAATCGTCATGATCGAACTTGCGCTGGCCGGCCTGCTTGCGTTTGCAACCGTGCCTGCGGCGCCGACAGCGCCCATGGTGGAGCAGGTTCAGTTCAGGGGCGGTCCGGGCGGGCAATGTCCACACGGCTACGATTACAACCACTCGAACGGCCGCTGCTATCCCAACGACCGTCACGCGCCGGGTGTCTACACCGGGGGCCACGGCTCGGGCTATGGGCGCCGTGGTGGCCTGTGCCCGCACGGTTACGACTATAATTACTCGACAGGCGAGTGCTACCCGAATCGTGCGCACGCGCCCGGCGCTTACGGTCGCCCTCAATATTACGGACGACGCGGCGGGCTCTGTCCGGACGGCTATGATTACAATTACTCGCAGGGACAGTGCTACCCGCACGGGGCACGTGCGCCGGGCATGTATGGGCGGTAGTCATCGCCGTGCTGAGGCGGGCGCTCAGTCGCGCCGGCCGCCGTCGATCACCGTGAACAGCGGCCGCGCCGGGGTGGGTTCGACCAGCAGCTCCTCCACCAGTGCGGTTGCGGCATCGACATATTTTCGGGTCGGCTTGTCGAGAGGGCGCTTGGCCTCGTCGTCGAGCGCGACTTTTGCGGCCTCGACCAGCTTGCGCATGCGCGCGGCATGGTCGTCGCCCGCGGTCAATGTCGCGCGCGCCAGCGAGCGCAGCACGAACAGCTCGCCCTCGAGGCGAAGCAGACGGTCGTTGAGCCTGGTCAGGACGGCGTTGAGGTCGGCCATGGCGTTCGAAGCGGAGGATCCGTCCTGATCTAGCCGCGATCGGTGAACGGAGTGCAAACGGCGCCGGCGCAATTCGGCGGATCCGGCGTCACCGCAGGCGGCTTACCATTCGACGCCGGCCCAGCGCCGCCCGAACACCGGTGGCCTCGTCTTCACGGCCTGCCAGCCGAAGAAGTGGTGCTTGCCGGACCAGGCATGCACGATGCCGCTGCAGATGCCGCATTTGAAGTTGCCGCTGTGAGCCTCGCTGTGCTCCTCTCTGGTCGCGGTGTAGTTCATGCCGCAACCGGTGCAGGTGAATTCTTCGATCGTCCAGATGCTGTTGGCCATGACCCAGAATGCGTTTCGGTGACTACGAAGAAAGGTAGTCACCAGCATTTGCAGGGGCGTAAACCGGCGCGGGGAAATCCGGTTAACCCGCGTTAGCCAAGCCGGGTTGGGGGCGGGCGATGTGGTATCCGGCAGCCGGTCGTCTTGACGCCAGATACGTTGCTGGCAATAACGGCTGAGCCCGCAAGCGCGGAAGTTGCGTTCATGCCGCAAGGAAAGCTGTGCCCGTGAAAAGCCTCCGTCAGTTGCTGACGGGCGAGGACGTCATCCAGCTCGTGATCCGCCTCGGCCTGCTCGCCCTGCTGATCATCTGGACCTTCCTGATCATCCGCCCATTCGTGCCAATCCTGGCCTGGAGCGGCGTGCTGGCGGTCGCGTTCTATCCGGCATTCAGCTGGGTCGCCAAGATCCTGGGCGGCCGACCCAAAACCGCAGCAATAATCCTGACCCTGATCACGCTGGGTATCGTCATCGGCCCGGCGACCTGGCTCGGCATCAGCGCGGTGGACGGCGTGCGTGAGCTGGCGCACCAGCTCGGCACCGGCGACCTCGTGCTCCAATCGGCTCCGGAGCAGCTTAAGTCCTGGCCGCTGGTCGGCCCCTGGCTCTACGAGCTCTGGGATCAGGCCTACAACAACGTTCGGACGGCGGTGCGCGAGGTGGCGCCGTATCTTCAGCCGCTGGCCGGCCCGCTGCTCTCGCTCGCGGGCGACGCCGGCCTTGGCACGCTCCAGTTTCTCGTCTCCGTGTTCGTGGCCGGCTTCCTGTTTCCGCATGGGCCGCGCCTGGTCGCGGCCGGCCGCAACTTCCTGTTTCGCATCGTGCCGGAGCAAAGCGAGCATTTCCTCTCGCTCGCCGGTGCGACCATCCGCGCCGTGGCGCAGGGCGTCATTGGCGTGGCGATCGTCCAGGCGCTGCTCGCCGGAATCGGCTTCAAGCTCGCCTCGGTGCCGAGCGCGGGCCTTCTTGCCTTCATCGTGCTGCTGCTCTCGATCGTGCAGATCGGTGCTTTCCTGGTGCTGCTGCCAGTGATCATCTGGATCTGGACCGCTAAGGACGTCACCACCGCGCTGCTGCTCACCGTGTTCTTCGTCCTGGTCGGCTTCATCGACACCATGCTGAAGCCGCTGGTCATGGGCCGTGGCCTGACCACCCCGACCATCGTGATCTTCGTCGGCGTGATCGGCGGTACGCTGGCCCACGGCATCGTCGGACTGTTCATCGGACCGATCATCCTGTCGGTGGCCTGGGAAATGATGATGGCCTGGATCAGGACCGAGGACCGGGCGGAGGCGGGGAAGGGTTGATCTCGCCCCGCCAGCGCGGTGTCAGCCGCCCATGCCGGTTAGCTCGTGGCTTGTGATCAAGGCGCGTCGCTAACTTGTCTGTTTGACTAGACAAGTTACCATTGGGTCGATTCTGTTTTCGACAACGGCAGCAATGGCAAAGTCTTCCAAGCTGGTTGCCGCCAGGCGCGGCAAGGTATTGTTGGTCAGACGCCGGTCGGACGGCCTGTGGATGTTTCCGGGCGGCCGCAAGCGTGCGCGCGAGTCGGAGAAGGACTGCCTGCGGCGCGAGATCAAGGAGGAATTGCCCAAGCTGAAGCTCGGCAGGATCAGCCTCTGGAAGGAAGTGAAGGCGAGGAACAAGCGCTCCGGCCGCAAGATGAGCGACGCGATCTTCATCGCCAAGTCCGCCAAGGGCAGGCTGGCGATCGGCGACAAGAAGGAGATCGACCGCGCCGCCTGGCACAAGCCCCGCGGCATCCGCCTGACGGCGACCTCGCGCTACATCCGCGACCGCCTGTTTCCGCGCAAGCGGCGGCGAAGCTGAGCCGCTAGTCCTCCCGCGCCGCCGATCGCGTCCTGCCAGCAAACCTCCTCGACTGCGCCGCCTCCGGCTCGGGTGCGGCGAGCTTCGCGGCCTGGAGCTCCCGCATCTCCTTGCGGACCTGGCGCGCACTGCGCATCGCCCGCTTGATGAAAGGATGCTGCGAGTCCTCGGCGAAGAACAGCACGACTTCGCAGCTCGGACATTGCCTGGAATAGCCGTCCTGCAACCGGCCGGCGCGATCGCGAAACACGTTCTTGCACCGCGTGCACTGAACCTGGACCGAACTCATGCGCGGATGACAATCACTTTGAAATGGATCGTCAGCTGATCCGAAATGTCTGAAGAAAGCTTGAATGCCGGCGTGGCTGGATGCCGTCAGACATCGCCGAGCCAACAAGACGTGTGAACCAGTTCACAAGCGCGCGGCGAAACCGCTGCTATGAAGACGTCATTGCTTAACCGATTCATTTCGAACGAAACGCCCCAGCGTGGCTCCAAGCGCTGGGGCTTTTTCGTGCCTCCATTCTCACAGCCAAGAGCAGATCGAAAGGATCGCGCCGCCGCCTCGAACGTTATCGAGGAGGGGTGCGTTCGCAGGGCAAATCCCATATGCATGGCGCCGAGCTGCCGATTCGAGGGGCAAGGCGGCTCGCATTCAGTTTGCGGCGGTTCAAGAGCAGAAACGGGTCCAAGTGAGGCTTTCCACGAAGGCAAGGGTGGCCAAGAAGCCGCCGAAGAAGAGCAAAGGATCGCAGCGTGCCACGATCTCGTCTTCGTCGCCTCTCGGCATGATGGCCCTTCATCTGCTTGGACAATGGAAGCAGTCCGGACGCAGCGGCATCGTGTTTCTCGCCGAGAGCGAGAACAGGGCGGAGCGGCTCGGCAGCGTCATTCACGCGCTCGACCCCGCCTGCGAGGTGCTGGTGTTTCCGCGCTTGAATACCTTGCCGTTCGATCAACTGGAGCCCTCGCACGAGCTCGCGGGGCGCAGAGCCTCCGTGCTGAGGCGCCTTGCGAAGTCCAAGAAGCCGGTGTTTCTGGTATCGACGGCCGAAGCGGTGATGGAGAGGATGCCGCCGCCGGCCAGCCTGTCGCGCCTGAGCCTGAGCTTGAAGGTGGGCGGCACGTTCTCCGAGCAGGAGCTGGAGTCCCGCCTCCAATCCCTCGGTTACGATCTCGACGATGAGCCGGATTATCCGGGCGGGGCGCTGTTCCACGGCCAGACCTTCGAGATATTCCCGGCGGGCGCGCTGGGGCCGTTCCGGATCGAGCATTCGCAGCACACGATCAAACGGATCGTGGCCTTCGACCCGCATGAGCATAGGATCATCTTCGAGACCAGGGAGCTGCTCGTCGATCCCATGTCGGAGCGGCTCGGCCTTGCCGGCAAAGGCGGCAAGCGCGCCAGCCTGTTCGATTATTGCGCGGGCGCCAGATGGATCGCCGATGCCGGCGTGCCGTCGCATGCCGACGGATGGCTCGATACGATCGAGGAGGCCGCGCCCCGCAGCGAGCGGGAGCGCGAATATCTCGGGCGCAGCGATTGGAAGCGGCTCTCCAAGGGCATCAAGGTGCTGCCGCGGACGGCACCGTTCCAGGCCATCCCGGAATTTTCGAAGCTGACATCCTCCCGGAAGGCGTTGCGTGGCTTCGTCGAGGAGACGCGCCGGGCCGGGTCGCGGCTGATCCTCGTTGCCGCTCACGAGGACGATCTGCGCGTGATGGAGCGGATGAGCGGCGTCAAGGCGGAGCGCTGCGAAGACTGGGAGGAGGCGGCGCGCGGGCGGGGCGGCGAGACGGCGCTGCTCGCCGATCTCGATGCCGGTTTCGTCGTGCCGGCGAAGAAGCCTCTGGTCGTGGTGACGGCGTCCGACGTGCTCGGCAGCCGCGCGCATCATCCGCAGCCGATGGCGCGCGCCTGGAGCGCGGCCTTCGACCATGCCGATGCGCCGGAGCAGGGCACGGTGGCCGTTCATCTCCAGCGCGGCCTTGCCGTGCTCGACGGCCTGCAGACCGTCAACACCGGCGGGGGCGCGATGCGCGAGATGATCCGCCTGAAGTTCGCCGGCGACAATGCGGTGCTGGTGCCGCCGCCCGATCTCGCCTTGATGTGGCCTTACGCCGCCGAGCTCGGCAGGCTTTCGCTCGATAAGGCGGACGGCAGCACGTGGTGGGCGCGCCGCAGCGAGGCCGAGCGCGAGATCCAGATCGCGGGCAAGGCGCTCGCCAAGCACATCAGCCAGCGCCGGCGGCGGCGCGGCGAAAAGCTGGTGCCGCCGGGATCGGCCTACGAGAAGTTCGTCGCGCGTTTTCCTTACTTCACGACGATCGACCAGGCCCAGGCGATCCGGGACGTGCTGGATGATCTCGCATCCGGCCATCCGATGGATCGGGTGATCTGCGGCGATGTCGGCTTCGGCAAGACCGAGGTCGCGCTGCGCGCGGCGGCCGCGGTGGTGCTGTCAGGCAAGCAGGTGGCGGTCGCGGTGCCGACGACGGTGCTGGCCCGCCAGCACGTCGCGACGTTCCAGAAGCGATTTGCCCCGTTCGGCATCGAGGTCGGCAACCTCTCGCGCGCCACTTCGGGCGCGGCGCTGCGGGAGACCAGGGAGGGCCTGCGCAGCGGCCGGATCAAGGTTGTGATCGGCACGCAGGCGCTCACCGGCAAGGACGTCAGGTTCGACGATCTCGGCCTCGTCATCGTCGACGAGGAGCAGCATTTTGGCGCGGCGGAAAAGGCAAAGCTCGCAGGGCTCGCCAAGAACGTCCATGTGCTGATGATGAGCGCGACGCCGATCCCGCGTACGCTGGCCGCCGGCCTCGCCGGCTTCCGTGATCTCAGCGTGATCGCCTCGCCCCCGGTGCACCGGCTTCCGGTCGCGACCCGGATCGCGCCGCTGTCGGATGCGGCGATCGCCTCGGCGCTGCTGCGCGAGCAGCGCCGCCACGGCCAAAGCTTCCTGATCTGCCCGCGCATCCAGGATCTCGATCCCATGCTGGCGCGGGTGCGGGCCGTGGCGCCGGACCTGCGCATCGTCTGCCTGCACGGCAGGTTGGCGGCCGACGAGATCGACGACCGCATGATGAGCTTCGTCGAAGGCCATGCCGACGTCCTGCTCGCGACCAACATCGTCGAGAGCGGTCTCGACATTCCCCGCGCCAACACCATCGTGGTGTGCTGGCCGGAAAAGTTCGGCCTCGCCCAGCTGCACCAGCTGCGCGGACGCGTCGGCCGCGGCGGCATCCGCGCCTTCGCGCATCTGCTCACCGAGACGGAGTCCGGACAATCCGAGAAGCGCCTCGCCGTGCTCGAGGAGTTCAGCCGGCCGGGCGCGGGCTTTGCCATCAGCGAGCGCGACCTGGATCTGCGCGGCGCGGGCGATTTGTTCTCGGAGCAGCAATCCGGCCACGTCCAGGTGTTCGGGCCGGTGCTCTACAGCCACCTGCTGAAGATGGCCTCGGAGAAGAGCGACGAGCAGCTGTGGGTGCCCGACCTCAACCTGCCGGTCGGGGACATGCTGCCCGAGAGCTATGTGCAGTCCGAGCCGGTGCGGCTCGAGCTCTATGCCCGCGCCGCACGATGCAACGACGAGGACGATCTCGACGACCTCGAGGAGGAAACCTCCCGCCGCTTCGGACCCTTGCCAAAGCTCGCGCGCGACTTCTTCGCCGCGGCCAAGCTCAGGATCGAATGCAAGCGACGCGGCATCATCCGCCTCGACGTCGGGCCTGAAGCTGCGGCCGCGACGTTCCTGCCCGGACGCCTGCGCAAGTCGCGAGGCAAGTCACTGCAACGCGACGGCGACCGCGTCGTCTATCACAGCCCGATGCGCGATGCGCCGTTCGAGCGGGTGGAGGAGCTGTTCGAGCTGCTGGACGAGGGGTAGGGGCTTGCGCGTTCGTCAGCGCTCGCAACTGCGAATTCGTAGCGGAAACCCTGCTCCACCATTATAGTTAATTTGGGCGTGGCGAAGGAGATCGTCCGATGTCACATGCCATTCGTCCAGTGATTGCCACAATTGTCGCAGGCTCATGTCTGTTGGCCCTGGTGCAAGCGGGCGGCGCAAATGCCGGCTCCGCCGGAGCGGGCATGGGAACGGGGCAGGGTAGCGCTGGCGGCTCGGCGCCTTCTGGAATGGGGACGAGTGCGGGCAATGCAGGTCCCTCAGCACCCCCAGGGATGGGGACGAAGGACATCGCGCCCGGCGGAGATCTGGGCACCAACAGCGAAGCGACCAATTCGAACGTCCAGCCCGCCACGCCTGCGAGGTCGCGGGCGGCAGCTCAGGCCGCGAGAAATGCCGGGGCTGGTCGCGCTCAAAATGGCCTGCCGATCGGCGCAATTGGCAGCGGCACGAGCAATGAAGATCAAAAGGCCGCTGGTTCGGCGTTCTCCCAAAGCAGATTCCGACCGGCAACACAGGCTCAAGGAAACGCCAGTGTTGGTTCAAATAGTCTGTCAGGGAGAGGCTCGAGCCTTTCGGACCAGATCAGTCGGCCGCGAGCCGCACGAGCTGGAGACAAGGTGCTGGATGCCAAGGCCCGGGTCGAGCGACGAACGACTGTGTCGCCCAAACGCGTTACGAGCCCGATAGGACCAGGTTTGTAATCTGCGAGCGACGGGGGAACAGGTCGACTCGGTGCATCGCGCTCTACCAAAGCACATGTGGCGCTCGCGGTTTGAGCGGACGCGCGAGCTGTTCGAGCTGCTGGACGAGGGGTAAATCGGAAAGTGCGAAAACAACCCCATGCACAGTAGCTATGTGCTTGTGCGATAAGGCGTTCTGCATTCGGCGCGTCCATCGCGGCCGAGGTGGCCCAAGCAAGCGTGGTCCACGACCCGGATCAGGCCTATCGTGCCGAGTCCGTGCCGGAGGCGCCGTCACTTGGCCGTTGATTTGTCGGGCAAAACAGTGGCATTATGCCAACTTCGGAAAATCCGTTGCTGGCATGGCTGTTGCCGGATGCGCGGCGAGGAGCTTGCGCCGGATCCGTAATCGGCCGGGGGCGCCGGCTCGTCCGCCGGCCGCGCCGCTAACGCGGAATTAATCCAGAAAGCCGACAATTTTAGGCAGTTGTGTATGGGTGCTGCGTAAGCGGATCGTCGCGAGGGCGTTCCAGGGGGCGGCTTCCTGTTGCTCGCTCCATGGGGGTCAGTGCAAATGACCACGTCCTTCGAAACGCCAAGCTTCGCCGAAGAGCTCGACGCCGTCGCCCTTGCAGACGCTGCAGGCGCGCAGGAACCCGCAGGCCCGGAAGCTGAAACGCCGCCAATCACGCCCCGCCGCAAGACGATCCTGCCGCTGGCGGTGTGTGCCCTCGCCATCAACGGCGCGGCGGCCATCTATACGTCGCCCTCCGGCATGCCGTCATTGAATGTTGCCAGCCTCGCCGAACTGCTGCCGCGGCAGGAGGCACCGGCACCGAAACCGGATCCGGTCGTCACCGCCCTGAAGGAGATCCAGTCGGCCCAGCAGCAGCACACCGCTTCGCTGCAGGAGAACAACCAGACCCTGCAGCAGAATGCAGCCTTGCTGCAGCAGGATTCATTCTTGCTGCTGTCGCTGCGGCAGAGCATCACGGACGAGCGGGTCGACGTGAAGAAGATCTCCTCGCAGCTCACCACGCTGATCGCCAAGGTCGACTCGCTGCAGAACGTGATGATGTCGGACGTGACATCGTCCGTTCGCAGAGCGAATGCGCGCTACGGACTGTCCGCCGCGATGCGCAAGCGGCTGGTGCGTGAGCCCAAGCCCCTGGGGCCTCTAGGGCCGGTGTCGATCGGAGGGGCTCCGCTGACCGCGCCGGCTGCGGTGGCGGCGCCGGAGAGCTGAGGACGCGTTCTGGCTAGGCCGCTTCCTCCTCGAACGAGGTGTAGACCCGGCCTGTGGGATCAACGACCTGAACGTCCCAGCATCCGTCCTCGACCAGCTCCCTGGCCTTTTTGAGGGCCGCGGCGAGTGACGCCCGCTTGAGGCTGACGACGCCCGCCGTGTCGAAACCGTTGATTTCAAACATGCCGTTCCTCCGGTTTTGGGGAATCCTACACGTTTCCGGCGCGATGTCAGCGGGTTTGTCAAAGTTTCAGTTGCTGGGCCTTGGCCTCCAACCGTATTCCTGATGGGAAATCGTGGCGGTGATGTCGGCCTCTTTGTCTGCCGAGAGGCGCCAGGCCGCCACTCCGAAGCACAACGTCAGGACCAGGGCCGTCGCAAGCAGAAGCATCGAGACGAAATGGCTCACGCGCGTCACCAGCGGTTGGAAGCTCCGAGAGAGCGAACACGGGTTGCCGATTCGGAAAATACAGACGGGCTGACCTAAAGCCCTGGTTTCCACATCAAGTCACACAGGACCAAAGGCGCTCACGATCCCGATCGTGATCGGGACCAGCGCGACGATCGTCCATAAGGCGGGCGAGCTGGAAGACAGACCGGCGAAAAAGATCAAAAGACCGAAGCCCACAAGGGCCGCCGAGATGGCATAGGCGAGTGCTTTTTCCATCGTTCGATCCACGAGGAAACGGGATGGATTGCGCCTGTAGGACTCAGTGCCGATCGAAACGTTCCCATGCTGATCTGGATTGGCAGTGCATCAGCATCTCCGCAGCTCCGCTCAGCATGTCGACCACCACTGCGGCTTCGAAGCCTGGAGCCACAAAATCACTGGGCCATGTCTGCGCGGATCGGGCACCGGATCCGCGGCGTGCTTCTAAGGCCGAGACGGGTCGGTCCCGGCCTTCCGCTCAACCATCGCCATTTCCACTTGGTCAGCAAGGACCGTGAGGTGGCTTGCGAGCCTGTCGAACACTTCGCGCTTGGCTGGATCGGTAGCCAAGTCGCGGATCAGGGCGCGTTCGGCCGCATCTTTGCAAGTTTCTCGATCTGCGCCAGATAGTCCTTCATTGGCAATTGGCTTCGTTCTGCGCAAACAAAACGTACAAGCAATGTGCGAAAGCGAGCAGAAGCGATTGCCGATTTTTCCTAGTCTTCGGTGGCTTTGGCCTTCCCCAAAGGTCCAAGCACCTCCAGCGGCCCCGGCCTCACACCCCAAAAGCCCCCCACGGTCGGGGCCGTCATTGGCGCTAGGCGCGATTTGCGATCGTGGCCGTGGCGCCTGCCTCTGAGCGTTCGCGGATGGAGGAGCCGAGTCGCATCGCACGAACTGCGACAACGGCGCAGCACTCTTCAAAGGAACTGACTCCATGCCTCTGCATTCCTCGATTGCATGATTTTCCCACTTTTCGGTCGGCTCGTTGACGGAGGGGGTACATGGGCACTTTCGATCACACCGCTGTTCTGAAGCAGCGTTTCGATGAGCTTGCTTCTGGGCTTTCCGCATTGGAAGATCTGCGCTCGCGCGTAGTCGCAGCCGAGCAAATGCAAGAGAGGCATAGTCACGCGGGCAAGCCGCCCCCGACAATTCGCAAGGGTGGCAACCCTAAATCGCGATCAGCAGAAACCGATCGGCCAAAGAGGCGCTAGGCGCGGCCCCCGGTTCACGCTTCAGAACAAGGGCCGCCGCTCTGGAACAGCGGCCCTACCGGGTTACGATAGATCCGAGATGAAACTTGCCAGCCCCGGTAACGACATGTTCGTCCTGGAGGGACGTTCCTGCATCAACAAACGTGAATCCAAAGGAACGGCCCCGGGCGTCCCGGGGCTGGCTGCGGACACACCGAGGCCGCCCGACGCACCACTCAGCGTGGCACGCCGGGTGATATCGTCTGCTCAAACATTCGAGCTGGGTGTCTCAAAAGATACCGTCCAGCATTAAATTTTCGAGGTCTAGGCCAGAACCAGCCCCGACGGCAACGCGAACGGCGGCCGGTGAACACGTTCGAATGCGGCGCCCGAGAAAGGAGGCCGCAACCATTGGGGCCTACCGGTTCACGCTGGCGGACCACCATCGTTCGCCGCACGCGACCTCTCCGCGCGTGAGGGCATCAGCAGAAGTAGCAATTGTTCAGCTCGCTCCTTGGTCAGATTGGCCGCCATATCGGTCCCGATCAGTGCTGGGCCCCTGCGTTCTCGATCGTAGACCATCCAACCCTTGCCGCCCATGCGAATGAAAAATCGGCTTTGCGACGGAACCTCGTCAGTCAATGAAGCATGCTCCCGATTTGCCCAGCACCTCTCAGGAAGCGGCATTCTTCTTTGTAGCTTCATTCGCATATGTGAATCGTTTCGGGAAAAAGTAGCAATTGGTCGAGTTTTCGTTCACAGCTGAGTGCACTGTCACCGTAGATTGTCAGATCCGGCGGGCGGGCTGCTTGGAACGCCTCGCTTGACTTCACGACCCTGGTCACGCGCCAGCGGTTGTTGAGTTCGTGGGGAAGCCAATGATGTGCGCATCAACCGGCGAAGCTCCGGCCTTCCTGCGTCAGCTCGAAGCTCTCGCCATTTGCGCAGAGCAAACCCGCCTCGACCATTTGCTTGGCAAATGACAGGCTGCACACCGGCTGCGAGCCGCCCGGATGATACAGCCGCGTGCCCCGCGCGATCAGGTGCCCATACAGCAGAGCGAGCCGCAGCGGCCTGACCATCCCGGGCGAGACATTTGGCATTCCTGCCAAAGCGTGCGGAAGGCCCTTCGTTCCTGCGTGGAGTCGGACGACTGACAATTGTCAGTCTGCGGAGCATTGACCGCGGCTGGCTGCAGCTAATCGCCCGCGAGCGACTGCATCGCTTCCAAGAGGCGTTCAAGCCCGAACGGCTTCTGGAGCATGATGCTGCCGGACACCGGACGCGGAGCGGCGTGCGTGTAGCCGGTGGCGTAGATCACAGGCATGCGCGGATTGGATTGCCTGCACTGGATGGCGACATCCCAGCCCGTCAGCGAGCCCGCCAACCTGATGTCGGTGAACAAGAGATCGGGTGTGGCTTCGGCACAGAGCTCGAGCGCGCGCTCGCCGCTATCAGCTTCCATCACCTCGTGCCCGTGAGTCTCCAGGATGTCGACCACCACGTCGCGGATCAGGTCTTCGTCTTCGGCTACAAGAACCCGCAAGTCTCCCTCCAGTCGCGCTCTTCGTCCACGACATGAGGACCCATGCGCAGAAAACATAGTGCCGGCTGGTCGGCGCCGCCTCCGCCAACTCGGCCGACGAGCCAGCGAGACTCAAGCTGGAACGGGTGACCTTTGTTCCTGCCCACCTGCTGAGCCGGACGGCATTTCGATTTTTGCTACTTGATTTTATTGGTGAGCGCGCTGGGGCTCGAACCCAGGGCCGGGAGCCTGGATCGGGCAATGAACCAAGAGCATGCGAGGCGACTATTTCACCGACATGGAGCAGGACGACAGCGACGCTGAGGACGATGATCCGGAGGAGGCGAAGCAGCAGGCTCCGGAAATGTGCCCGTGCGCTTGATTCTGCTCATGCCATAGCGGTTGTCTCACGAGTCTCGAAATCGAACGCTGCCGGGCTCGAAATACATGTCCCGGCAGCGTGTCATTCTCAAACTGAGCGCTGAAATCCCAGTTGGCTTCGACTATGCAACGGACATGCCACAGGCTTGTGACAGGAGCCCGCCGGTTCGCGCTGGCGGGCCTTTGATAGCTTAATAGTAATGGCGCCTTGGGCGGTGATAATAGTCGCCATAACCGTAATATCCCTGCCGGCCCTGCTGAAACTGTGGCGGCACCGTGCCGTTGGGGTAGCACCGACCGTCTCGAATATCGACGTCGGCGCCGTGGCCGCATCGGACGGGATGTCTACCGTAGCCTCCACCGTAACCTCCGCCGCCGCGATGATAGTACTGCCGCGCAGCTTGTTCTTGAGGAGGGAGGGCTCCGTTCGGATAACACATGCCGTCTCGGGCGCTCAGGTCCCAACCGTGGCCGCATGGAGGCGGGTGTCTTGGCACACCATACTGGACCTGCTGGATGGGTGGCTGAACCAGCCCCGGCACGGGCGGGCCCATAAGTAATGCTGCGGCGAGCACGGAAACGATCATCTGAGAATCTCCATGGGGCGCAGCGTGCCTCAGCACGTATGAACCCGCTGTGAATGGCACGGCTCACGTTGGCGGCTTCTTCGCAAAGCCTAGGGTTAGCACCATAACCACTGCCAAGAGAACCCAGCCGACAATATCGATGGCGGTCATGGCTGCACCCGGCGAGTGTGCACACTGTGTGCAGGCCCCAAAAATCCCCTCAACTCGAAGGGCTGAATTTTGGCTCTAGGTGCTTGATTAGCTTGGTGAGCGCGCTGGGGCTCGAACCCAGGACCCCGTGATTAAAAGTCACGTGCTCTACCGGCTGAGCTACGCGCTCCCATGGCCGCTGATGGCTCGAAGAGATCGCCATCGTGTTCGGACATTCGAGAGGCATGTCTTGCCGCTTCGCCTAGAGATCGCGTCGCGGGGAAAACCGGCTGTTTCCGGATCATGCCTTCGGCCCGCGCTGTGTAGGGGGAGTGGCTGCGGAGGTCAATAGTGCGGGTGGTTGCCGAAGATCGCGGCAGGAGCGGGGATTTGCCTGGGCTATCCGTCGCTTAGGCCAAAATTCTCACCTCGATTGGCGGCCGGTCATCCACGCCGGAGACCGCGTGATTCCAGGCACGAGGCCGAAGACCGGCGTGGAGCAGGATCAGTTCGTCTCCCGCCGGACCTCGCTCGGCACCGGCTGCGGCGTGCCGGTCGGGTGGGGCAGCGCGACCGGGCGCAGGCCGATCAGCTCGGCGGTGCGGATCGCGCTGTCGCGCCAGAACTGGAACGAGTTGATGCGGCTGAGCTCGAGGATGGCGATGGCGACGGCGGCGAGGAACGGCAGGCTCTGCAGCACCAAGACGCCGGCGAAGATGTAGATCTCGGTGATCTGCTTGTAGCTGTTGGTGGCGATCAGCACGCCGGCGCCGACCAGGAGCAGGGTGCCGATCACGGCTTCCCAGAACGCCTGGAACTCGATCGACATGCGGGACAGGCCGCCTTTGGAGGTGCGGGCGAAGGCGATGTGCTCGGTGATCAGGCCCTGCGCCACCGCGCGCGACACCGTCCATTGCACGCTCATCGCCGCGATCATGGCGCCCAGCATCTGGCCGGGCTTGATGGCGACGCGGGCGCGGTACATCGACAGGAAGTGCACCAGCGAGACGATGAAGGCGCCGACAATCGGCAGCGTCAGGATCTTGTCGGGAATGGCGATGTCGGCGAAGGCGACGATCGGCACCCAGATGAGGTTGAGCAGCGCCACGACCACGCCGAGGCTTTCGGCGCCCAGCCAGTTCAGCCAGCCGAGGCCATATTCGCGCTTCTGGTCGGGCGTCAGCCGGCTCGCGCCGGGCAGGAAGCGGCGCCAGTGCTTCTTGACGATCTGCAGGCCGCCATAGGCCCAGCGGTGCCGTTGCTTCTTGAAGGCCTCGTAGGTGTCCGGCAGGAGGCCTGCGCCGTAGCGGGTATTCGTGTAGTGGGTGGTCCAGCCGAGCTCTTGGATGGCAAGGCCGAGATCTGAGTCCTCGCAGATCGTGTCGCTCGACCAACCACCGGCCATGTCCATCGCGGCGCGGCGGATCAGGCACATCGTGCCGTGCACGATGATGGCGTTGGCCTCGTTGCGCTGGACCATGCCGATGTCGAAGAAGCCGGCATATTCGCCGTTCATGATGTAGTGCATGATCGACAGATCGCCGTCGCGGTGCTCCTGCGGCGCCTGCACGAGGCCGACGCGCGGGTCGGCAAAAGCAGGCACGAGATCCTTCAGCCAATCGGGCTCGACGACATAGTCGGCATCGAGAATGCCGATGATCTCGGCATCCGCCGCGGTGCGGTCCATCGCGATCCGGAGCGCGCCGGCCTTGAAGCCCTGCACCTTCTCGGCGTTGATGAACTTGAAGCGTTCACCGAGCGCGCGGCAATGGTCCTGGATCGGCTGCCAGAAGGCGGGATCCGGCGTGTTGTTGATGATGACCACGCATTCGTAGTTCGGATAGTTCAGCCGCGACAGCGCATCCAGCGTCTGCTTCAGCATCTCGACGGGCTCGAAATAAGCGGGGATATGGATCGAGACCTTGGGGCAGTAATCCTCGGGCACGTTCTCGACCGGCTTGTTCTTGGCGATCAGGCGCTGCGGCGGCCGGCCGAAGGCAACCGCGGCGATCTCGTCGATGCGCGCCATCGCGATGAGGACCAGCGGAACAAGGAGGATCATGCCGAGCGTCAGCGCGAAAGCCGAGCCGAACAGGAAGTAGTGGCCGTTCCAATAGGCGAACACGGTCGCGGCCCAGGCGCCGACGCCGTTGGCGGTCGCCGACAGCAGGAAGGCTTGCCTCGCGGTCGCCTTCTCGATCCGCAGGATCGGTAACGACAGCAGCACGCCGACCAGCAGCGCGATGCCCATCAGCTTCCAATAGTCGGGGTTCTCGACCGGGCCGGTCCAGGCGAATTTCGGCTCGCCGCTGGCATTGAGGACGCCCCAATACGGACCGACGCCGCCTTCGAAGAATTTCCAGGGCCGATCGAGGGCTTCGACGATGTTGTAGTCCATGCCGAGCGCTTCGGCGCGGGTGACGAAGTTGCGCAAGGTCAGCGCCTGCTGGAACGGACCTGGATCTGCGTTGCGCAAATTATAGCCTGCGCTCGGCCAGCCGAACTCGGCGATCACGATGCGCTTGCCCGGGAACTGATTGCGCAGGAGGTCGTAGCGGTCCACGGCCTGGTCGACGGCCTGATCCGAACGGAAGTTTTCCCAATAGGGCAGCACGTGCGCGGCGATGAAGTCGACGCTGGAGGCGAGGTCCGGAAAATCGCGCCAGATGTTCCAGATCTCGCCCGTCGTCACGGGAACACGGACCGCGCTCTTGACCTTCTTGATCTTGCTGATGAGGTCCTCGACCTTCATCTCGCCGCGGTAGATCACCTCGTTGCCGACCACGATGCCGATCACGTTGCTGTTCTTGCGGGCGAGCTCGATGGCGGCCTTGATCTCCCGCTCGTTGCGATCCTCGTCCTTGTCGATCCACGCGCCGACCGTGACCTTGAGGCCGAACTCGGCCGCGATCGGCGGCACCAGCTCGCTGCCTTCCGTCGCGGTGTAGGACCGGATCGCTCGCGTGAGGGTCGAGAGCTTCTTCAAGTCCGCGCGAATCTTGTCGGGGTCGACCTTGAGGTCGACGACATGGCCCGGTTCGAACGGCGTATAGGACAGGCTCGGCACCAGGCCCTTGAAGTCCGGCGCAGGTTCCCTGTCGCGCAGGACTCCCCAACTGCCTGCGTGGAGCGCAGACACGAGCAACAGAACGGCGGCGACAACGCGCATCGCGGCTAAACCAATAGGGGCTGAGGTGGCAGGGAAGCGGATCCGACCCCGAGATCCGACCAAGTCCGCGGCAAAGGGAGCATATCTCTGCCGCGCGGTTTCACAACTGTCATGGCCTCATGTCCTTATGAGGGCATGGCCTTTTCGAACGACGCGCGGCAGTGCCAACCGTCTCTATGGCCGGTCGTTCCTGAACGGCAGCTGAAACGACCGGAGCTATTTTGGCTTGGGCTATTTCGCCGGCGTGGGGGACGGGCTTGCCGCAGGCGAGGGGCTCGCGGCCGGCTGCGGCTGCGCATTGGCGGCCGGCGCTGCCGGCTGGGCGGCCGCGGCCGCGGCCTGCTGCGGCTGGGCGGCCGGGTTGATCCAGCACGCGTGCACGCGGCTATCCAGAGTTTCGGCCACCTTGGGGTCGATCTGGCCGCCGAAACGGGTCAGGCAGCGGAACGCGGCCTGGATGTGGCCGCCGGGGCAGCCGAAACGGTCGTAGAGGTCGAGATGACGGAATGCGGTATCGAGGTCGTCCCGCCACATCAGCCGCACCACGCGCCGGCCGAGCCAGACGCATTCGGGATTGCCGGCCGGGCCGTTGATGACCTGGGCGGCTTCCGCGAACTCGTCGGTGCGGCGCTGATTCTGGGCGGCGTCCTTGGCGGCGTCGGCGGGCTGGGCTGCCGCTTTGCCCTGTTCGGGGCCCGGCGGACCGCTCTGGGCGGAAGCGCCGCCAGCACCGGTCAGAACGAGCAGGCAGGAGACGGCCAAGGTGGCGGCGAACTGCCGCAGGACCGCATTTCGTGACTCGAACACCCGTTGCCGCATGAATTCCCCAATGTATCCGCTGGCCGTCCGCGTCAGGAGCCCCGCGGACGCGCTAGCTGATGGCGTCCAAATGGGTCTCCAATGCGGCGGAAAAGTCTTTCGGAGTCCATGACCTGTATTTCGAATTTTGTCCAGCAAAGTCACGATCCTAGATCCCGGTGAACCGGCGCAGGTAAATTCCTTGGGGGCGCAAGGGATCCACCGGACGTGCCCCCTTGGCAGACGGCGTGCGAGAAGGTAATCGACGGCCCTTCGCGGAGGACGGAACCGATTTCTCTTCGTACGCCACTGGCGCTTCTGCTCGTCTCACTGGGTGCGATCGCTGCCGTGTGGTGGTGGCTTGCCACGCCGATCACGCTCGCGCGCGCCCCGATCGATCCCGCCGACAAGGTTCAATGCGTCTCCTACGCGCCGTTCCGCGGCGAGCAGTCGCCGCTGGAGGCATGGACCCATATCGATGCCGACCAGATCGAACAGGACCTGCGCCAGCTCAAGGAGATCACCGACTGCGTCCGCACCTATTCGCTGGAGAACGGGCTCGACCAGGTGCCGGCGATCGCCGCCAAGGTCGGCGGGATGAAGGTGCTGCAGGGCATCTGGCTCTCGAGCAACCGCACCAAGAACTACGAGCAGGCCGGGCTCGCCATTCGCCTCATCAAGCAATTCCCTGACGTCATCACCTCCGTCATCGTCGGCAACGAGGTGCTGCTGCGCGGTGAGATGACGACGGCGGACCTCGTCGCTCTCATCCGCCTGGTTAAGACCCAGGTCGGCGTGCCCGTGACCTATGCCGATGTGTGGGAATATTGGCTGAAGAACCGCGAGGTGTATGACGCCGTCGACTTCGTCACGATTCATATCCTGCCCTATTGGGAGGATTTCCCGATCAGGGCGAAGTTCGCTGCCGCCCATGTCGAACAGATCCGCGAGCGCATGGCGGTGGCGTTTCCCGGCAAGGAGATCCTGATCGGCGAAACCGGCTGGCCGAGCGCGGGCCGCATGCGCGACGGCGCACTGCCCTCGCGCACCAATCAGGCGCGCGTCGTCTCGGAAATCCTCGGCCTTGCGAAGGCGCAGAAGTTCCGCGTCAATCTCATCGAGTCCTACGACCAGCCCTGGAAGCGCAGGCTGGAAGGCACCGTCGGCGGCTATTGGGGCCTCTACGACTCGGTGCGCAGGAGCCTGAAATATCCGCCGGGACAGCCGATCAGCAATTTCCCGTACTGGAAATGGTACATGGGCGCCGGAATGGGGCTTTCCGTGCTGGTGTTCGCTGTCGCGCTGATCACGCTGCGCCGCCGGCCGTGGACACCGCGTTTCCCGGCCTGGCTCGGCGTCGGCATCTCGGCGACGACCGCCGGAATCCTGCTCGGGATCGGCGCCGACAAGATGTACTACGAGAGCTACGGGATCGGCGGCTGGCTGCTCTGGGGCGCGTTGCTGCTGGCCGGCATCCTGTCGCCGATTTTCTGCGCGCAGGCGATGGTGATCGGCCGCAGCCTGCCGACCTTCCTCGACCTGCTCGGCCCGCGCGAGGGCCGGAAATGGTCGAAGCTCACGGCGGTGCTCGGCCTGACGCTGGCGGTGACCGCGGTGATCGCTTCCGCGACCGCGCTCGGCTTCGTGTTCGATCCGCGTTACAAGGATTTTCCTTACGCCGCGCTGACGATGGCTGTGGTGCCGTTTGCGCTTCTGATGCTGAACCGGCCGCAGATCGGCCAGCGTCCGATCGCCGAAGCGGTGTTCGCGGGGGTGCTGGCGCTGTCCGCCGTGTACGTGCTGTTCAACGAAGGTCGCGACAATTGGCAGTCGCTATGGACCTGCGCGATCTATCTGTTGTTCGCGCTCACGCTGTGGCGGGCGCGGGCCGAGCAAAGCCAAGAATAAGCAGGCCGATCGCAAGGCCCGACAGCACGACATTGTAGAGCACGATGCCGAGGCCGGCGGCGATGAGGCCGACGGTCAGCAGCACGATCGACGGCCGCATCAGGTTCAGCGTCGCAACCACCAGCGCCACGATGCCGAACACCGAATTCTTGAACAGCACGGTCGAGACCGAGCGCGACTTGCAGACCAGGGTCTGAAGCCCGGCGTCGCAGGCGAGCGCTACTTGCGAAAACTCGATCGCGAGATAGCGCACGTAGAGCGCGCAGCCGACGGTGACGAATCCGACCACGAGCAGGAACTGCACCTGGTAGGGCGTGAGGCGGAAGGGCTTCTTTGTCATGGCCGCAATATGGTCGGGAAGGCGCGGCCAGGCAACAGGGCAGGCGAGGTTTCTGTTGATCCGCCCGGGCACTCTCCAGGAACACGCGAGCCTCCCGCTGGTTCTCAACATTGTGTTGCCAACACCGCCTAGGAGTGAGGCATGGACAAGCCGACGCAGGAGCAGCTGAGCGAGCTCAAGAGGCTGAGCAAGGAGGCGCGGGTCGAGGATTGGTCGGACATCGTCCAGTCCAAGGACGAGGCCGAGATGCGCATCCGCGATCTGAAGGAGAAGGCGCGCATGGAATAGGCCATCGCCTGCGCCAAGGGGCGATCAGCAGGCGATCAATTGCGACCTTGCGTGTTCCGGCTCTGCTCCGCCAGCCGGCGCTCGTATTTTTCAGCCAAGGCGAGCAGTCGCTTCCTGATGTGGGGATCGGCCCGCTCGGCCAGTTCGCGGATCAACGCGAGTTGCTCCCGCAGAAAGTTCGCGTCCGTCATCTCCGCTCCGAATCAAGTCCGGTACGGAGTGTGCCGTGTCAGGTTGGTCTCGTTCGTATCATTTGGTACTTGGGCGGAGGCATGAAGCCGCTCACCGGCCATGTGCGACTACCAGACTTACTTCAACCCCAGGCGACGTTCGAGCCAGCTGAGCGCGAACAGCACGAATAACGTGACTGCGATGGCGGCGCCCACCAGCAGCCAGGCGCCCAGCGCGCAGGCGATGCCAAGACCGGCAGCGATCCAGACAGTCGCCGCGGTAGTGAGGCCATGAACCGTCTTGGCCTTGACGTCGTGCAGGATGACGCCCGCACCGATGAAGCCGACGCCGCTCAGCACGCCGGTAACAATGCCTTGGACCACCCTCGAGACTGCATCCGGGTGGTCGCGCAAATTCTGAAACTCGATCACGGAAATCGAGATCAGCGCAGAGCCCAAGGCCACCAGCGCCAGGGTGCGCATGCCCACCGGCTTGTCGTTCATGTCGCGGTCGATGCCGATCACGAGGCCCGTAGCCGCCGCGACGAGCAGTCTCAGCACATCATCCAGTTCGTTCATCAAGACCCGCGTTTCTGGAGGGGCGACGCTTCGCGCACGTCGGACATGGACCTGCGAACTTGCTGCCAAGCGCGGCCGAGGTCCAAGCGTCCGTTGGTCGCATGCTGGCTGCGTGCGCGCCGGGACCGAGGCGTCATTGTCGCCTGAAGAACGACGACAGCGTCGATCCCGCGGACGACGCTGCCGCCTCCGGTTTCGCCGGTGCTGGCGCCGGCTGCGCGGCGGGAGCGGGGGCGGGCTCGTCGCGCTTGGTGCGTTTTGAGGAGTAGCTGCGGCGGCGTTGCGGCTTTTCAGGCTTCGCGCTCGACACAGGCGCCGTTTCGGCTGGAGGGCCAGCGTCCTGGCTCGTCTCCGAACCCTTGTCCGGGACTCTGTCCTGAGTCTTCTCTTGCGTCTTGTCTTGTACCTTGTCCGGACCGCCACGCATCGACAGGCGCTGGCCATCGAACACGGTGGTCTCGCAGTGACGATTGCTCTCGGCGAGACCCGCGCAGAATTTTGCGGCGGCGGCGGCATTGACCAGGGGGCCGGCGCCGAGGCGGAGCTGCATGCCGAGGCCGGTGTTGCCTTCCTTGATCATGATGATCGGCCGCAGCGCTGCGATCTCCGGGTTGGACTTGGTCACGCCGCGCCAGAGCGCGCGCAAGCCGTCGATCGAGTTGGCGCCGCCGAGATCGATCGCAAAGCGCGTCTGCTGAACGGCGATGGCAGGGGATTCGCTCTCGGCTGGCTCTGGCGGCTTGGTTGCTGCCGCCACGATTTCGGCTGCGGCGGGCGCCGGCTCGGCCTTCTGCTCGGCTGTCTCAGGTTGAATCAGTTTCGATGCGGCCGGATCAGGTGGCGCCATGAGCGACTTGGCGGGCACCAGCGGAATGGTCGGCAGCGCCGAAGTCATGGCCGGATTCTGTTGCACGAGCGAGGCGGCGGCCGCGGTCTGCGGCGGCGGGCTCGGCGGCTCCTTCAACGTTTCCTTCTGAGCATCCTTTGGCGAATCCTTCTGAGCATCCTTGGCGGCTTCGCTGCGCGGCTTCTCGCTCGTCGCCGTCGGCGTCGAAGCGACCGGCGCGACATTGGGAGCCGCGGGTGCTGCGTCCTGCGGCTTCGCGCCCGGCGGCGGCGCGGCCGCTTGCTTGGCAATGGCGCCGGTGACGGAATCGAGCCCTTGCTCCAGCACGGTGACTCGCGAATACAACCGGTCGCGGTCGCTGTTCAGCGTCTCGATCGCGGCGGTGAGCCGGCGCGCTTCGTTCTGGCTCTCCTTGGTCAGCAGCTGCAGCCGGTCGGCCTGGCGCACGAGATCGGCGGACGCAACCTGGTCGCGCCGCCAGCCGAGCTGGGCCTGGTTGGCCATCACGGCAATGACGACGGCGCCGACGGCCGCCACGCCCCACGAGCCCAGCCGCCACATCAAGCGCCCGTCGAAGGCGCTTTCCTCGGCCAAAAGTCCGGAGAACAGCCCGCCGGTCTCCTTGGTGGAGAAAGCGTCCGCCAGTGGGTCGGATTCCTTTGCCATGAATGTTAAGCGCCCAGCCCCGTCCGGCTTCCCCGAATCAATCAGGGAACATTAACAGGAAAAGCGCGCCGCACTTGAATTCCGGGCGTTTGCGGGGGTAGCAAGGCGATAGCTTCCGAGGGCGTTGCCGCCCGTCCGCGCCAATTTGATTCGGCCATAGCTGTCAGGATTTCGATGACCGCCCGTTCCAGCCTCACGATCGTGCTCGCCGCCGGCGAAGGCACGCGCATGCGATCGAGCCTGCCGAAGGTGCTGCATCCGGTCGCGCACCGGAGTCTGCTCGCGCATGTGCTCGCCGCCGCACCCAAGGGAACCGGCACCTCGCTCGCGGTGGTGATCGGCCCCGATCATCAGGCGGTCGCCGACGAAGCCAAGCGCATCCGTCCCGACGCGCTGACCTTCGTGCAGGCCGAGCGGCTCGGCACCGCGCATGCGGTACTGGCGGCGCGCGAGGCGATCGCGAGCGGCGCCGACGATGTCCTCATCGCGTTCGGCGACACGCCGCTGATCTCGGCCGAGACCTTTGCGCGGCTGCGTGCGCCGCTCGCCCGCGGCGCAGCCATTGCCGCGCTCGGCTTTCGCGCCGCCGACCCGACCGGCTACGGCCGCTTCATCGTCGAGGGCGACCGCCTGGTTGCGATCCGCGAGCAGGCCGACGCCAGCGCGGACGAGCGCAAGATCGATTTGTGCAATGCCGGCGTGATGGCGATCGACGGTCGCCGTGCGCTCGACATTCTCGGGCAGATCGGCGATGCCAATTCCAAGGGCGAATATTATCTGACGGATGCGGTCGAAATCGTCCGCAGGCAGGGATGGGAGTCGGTGGTGATCGAAACCAGCGAAGACGAGGTGCGCGGCATCAACACCAAGGCGCAGCTCGCCGAGGCCGAAGCCGTAATGCAGGCGCGTTTGCGCAAGGCGGCGATGGAGGCCGGCGTCACGCTGATCGCGCCGGAGACGGTGTATCTGTCCACTGACACCGTGTTCGGCAAGGACGTGACGATCGAGCCGTTCGTGGTGATCGGCCCCGGCGTGTCGATCGCGGACGGCGCGGTGATCCACTCGTTCTCGCACATCGTCGAGACGACGCTCGGCAAGAAGGTCTCGATCGGACCCTATGCGCGGCTGCGGCCCGGCACCTCGCTCGGCGACGGCGCGCGCATCGGCAATTTCGTGGAGACCAAGGCGGCGACGCTGGAGGCCGGCGTCAAGGTCAACCATCTCTCCTATATCGGCGATGCCACCGTCGGCGCCAATTCCAACATCGGCGCGGGCACTATCACCTGCAACTACGACGGCTTCAAGAAGCACAAGACGGTGATCGGGCAGGGCGCCTTCGTCGGCACCAACTCCTCGCTGGTCGCCCCGGTGACGATCGGCAACGGCGCCTATATCGGCTCGGGCTCGGTGATCACGAAGGACGTCCCCGACGACGCGATGGCGCTGGAGCGCAGCCCGCAGACGATCCGCGAAGGCGGCGCGGCGCGCTATCGCGAGATGAAGACCGGCGGCAAGAAGCCGGAGACGTGAGCGGCGCTATTCTTCGTCGGCGAATTCGGAGAAGATCGCGCGGGTCAGGCGCCAGCCGCGCGGCTTGGCGCGCTTCACCGGCTCGCCTTCGGGATGCTTGATGAAGAGGGGCTTGTTCTCTTTGCCGCGCAGCGGCGGCGGCCAATGCGCAAGGTGCGTGCCCGTGGTCTCGCTGGCGCGCAGATACATCGACGACAGACCCTTGCGGTCGGATGAGCCTTTCATGGCCTGGTTCTCCTGACCGGAATCGTTGGCCAAATGTATTGACAATAAGTTAACGGGCGCGGTTTAAGGCCGGCCAATTCGACGCAGACGACGCAGCGATCGCGGGCCCGTGCTGTCTCAATCAGCAATAATTATTGAGTATCTGGTTCCCTGCGATTTTCGCTAAAAACCGGGCGCGTCGTTTAGGCGATTTTTCGACGATTTGGGGGATAGTGATCCGCATGTGCGGGATAGTCGGCATTCTCGGGCGCGAGCCGGTTGCAGAGCAATTGGTGGATTCGCTCAAACGCCTCGAATATCGCGGCTACGATTCCGCGGGCGTGGCCACGCTCGAAGGCAAGCACCTGGAGCGCCGCCGCGCCGAGGGCAAGCTGAAGAATCTGGAGAAGCGGCTGGAGGCCGAGCCGCTCAAGGGTACCACCGGCATCGGTCACACGCGCTGGGCCACCCACGGCAAGCCGACCGTCAACAACGCCCACCCGCACGCGACCGAGCGCGTCGCCGTGGTCCACAACGGCATCATCGAGAATTTCCGCGAGCTGCGCGAGGAGCTCGAAAAGAAGGGCACGGTGTTCCACACCGAGACCGACACCGAGATCGTGCTGCATCTCGTCGACGATTTGCTCACGCGCGGCAATAAGCCCGTGGAAGCGGTGAAGCTGACGCTGGCGCGCCTGCGCGGCGCCTTCGCGCTCGGCTTCATCTTCGCCGGCGACAACGACCTCATGATCGGCGCCCGCAACGGCCCGCCGCTGGCGATCGGCTACGGCGACGGCGAGATGTATCTCGGCTCGGACGCCATCGCGCTCGGCCCGTTCACCGACACGATCAGCTATCTCGAGGACGGCGACTGGGTGGTGCTGACCCGCAAGAGCGCCGCGATCTTCGACAAGGACGGCCATGCCGTCCAGCGCGACAAGATCAGGCACGCCGCCTCGACCTCGCTGGTCGACAAGGCCAATTACCGTCACTTCATGGCCAAGGAGATCCACGAGCAACCGGAGGTGGTCGGCCACACGCTGGCGCGCTACGTCGACATGGCAACCGAGCGCGTCGCGCTGCCGGTCGCGCTGCCGTTCGATTTCAAGAACATCCAGCGCATCAACATCACCGCTTGCGGCACAGCGAGCTATGCCGGGTTCGTCGCCAAATACTGGTTCGAGCGCTTTGCGCGCCTGCCGGTCGAGGTCGACGTCGCCTCCGAATTCCGCTACCGCGAGGCGCCCTTGCGCAAGGGCGACCTCGCCATCTTCATCTCGCAGTCGGGCGAGACCGCCGACACGCTGGCGGCGCTGCGCTATGCCAAGGCCGAGGGCGTGCACACGATCGCGGTCGTCAACGTGCCGACCTCGACGATCGCGCGCGAGAGCGAGACGGTGCTGCAGACGCTGGCGGGACCCGAGATCGGCGTCGCCTCGACCAAGGCGTTCACCTGCCAGCTCATGGTGCTGGCAAACCTTGCGATCGCGGCCGGCAAGGCGCGCGGCGAATTGTCGGACGAGGACGAGACCAAGCTGGTCCACGGGCTCGTCGAGGTTCCGCGCCTGATGGCCGATGCGCTCACGAGCGAGCTCCAGATCGAGAAGCTAGCGCACCGGATCGCCAAGTCGCGCGACGTGCTCTATCTTGGCCGCGGCACCAGCTTCCCGCTGGCGCTCGAAGGTGCGCTCAAGCTGAAGGAGATCTCCTACATCCACGCCGAGGGCTATGCCGCCGGCGAGCTCAAGCACGGCCCGATCGCGCTGATCGACGAGACCATGCCGGTCGTCGTCATCGCACCCCACGACCGCGTGTTCGAGAAGACCGTCTCCAACATGCAGGAGGTCGCCGCGCGCGGCGGCAACATCATTCTGATGACCGATGCCAAGGGCGCGGCGGAGGCGACGGTCGAGTCCCTCGTCACCATCGTCATGCCCGATATGGCAGCAGCCTTCACGCCGATGGTCTATGCCGTCCCGGTGCAGCTGCTCGCCTATCACACGGCCGTCGTGATGGGGACCGACGTCGACCAGCCGCGCAACCTCGCAAAATCGGTGACCGTGGAATAGGCAATCTGGATATCGATCGGCCGCTCTCTTCCAAAACCTGCTAGAAGACCCTAGCTTGTGGTAGCGACCGACCTGGAACCCGAATGACCCCCCGCGACGACGCGCCTGCGCCTCTTGATCCCGTTCCGGAACCGCATACCGGCCTGATGGGCCGTTTCCGCAATTATTTCCTGACCGGCCTCGTGGTGACGGGGCCGATTGCGATCACCCTCTATCTGGTCTGGTGGTTCGTTACCTGGGTCGACGGCGTGGTGCGGCCGTTCGTGCCGCTGGCCTACCGGCCGGAAACCTATCTTCCCTACGTCATTCCCGGCTGGGGACTGATTGTCGCATTCTTCACGCTGACGCTGGTCGGCTTCCTCGCGGCCAATCTGATCGGCCGCACGCTGGTCGATGTCGGCGAGACCTTTCTCGGCCGGATCCCGGCGGTGCGCGCGATCTATCGCGGCCTGAAGCAGGTGTTCGAGACGCTGTTCTCGGGCAAGGGCTCGAGCTTCCGGAAAGTGGGCCTCGTCGAGTTTCCTTCGCCGGGCATGTGGTCGATCGTGCTGATCTCGCAGTCGCCGAACGAGGACATCTCGCGCAGCCTGCCGGGGCAGGAGGAGCACGTGTCGGTGTTCCTGCCGTGCTCGCCGAACCCGACAACCGGCTTTTTCTTCTATGTCCCCAAGAGCAAGATCATCGAGGTCGATCTCACCGCCGAGGACGCCGCGACGCTGATCATGTCGGCCGGCGTGGTGCAGCCGGGCTCGTCGCCCGATCCGAAGAAGGCGGCCGCGCTTGCGGGCATGGCGAATGCCGCGCGTATCGCCAATGCCTCCACGCTCCGGCCCGAGCCTGCGAAGGCGGAGTAGGGCCATTCCGTTGCGGGATGGTCGCGTTCACGCGGGCGCATTCGTCCTCTGCTAGGCTCAGGTCGACCGAACCTGCCGCTCGGAATTCGACCTGGAGTGCACGATGTCCAAAACCATTGCGATCCTCGCCCCCGGCGCCATGGGCAGCGCCGTGGCCCGCCGCCTCAGCGAGAACGGTGCGCGCGTGCTGACGTCGCTCAAGGGGCGGAGCGAGGCGACGCGCAAACGCGCCGCGGACGCCGGAATGGTCGGCGCCGAGGACGATGCGATCGCGGACGCCGACATCATCCTCTCGATCGTGCCGCCGGGCGAAGCCGTCGCGCTGGCCGAACGGCTGGCCGCGCTGATCGTCAGGCGCGAGAAGAAGCCGGTCGTGGTCGATTGCAACGCCGTCAATGTCGATACCGTGCAAAGAATTGAGGAGATCATCGGGTCGGCGCAGGCGCCGTTCGTCGATGCCGGCATCATCGGCTTTCCGCCGCAGCCAGGTGGCAAGAGCCCGGCCTTCTACATGTCGGGCGAGCATGCCAAGGACGTTGCCGTGCTTGGGGATCTCGGCCTCGACGTGCGGATCGTCGAAGGCCCGGTCGGCGCGGCCTCGGCGTTGAAAATGTCCTATGCCGGCATCGTCAAGGGCCTCGCCGGCATCGGATCGGCGATGGTGATCGCAGCCACGAAGGCGGGCGCGGCCGATGCACTGCGCGACGAGCTCGCGCTGAGCCAGCCCGCCATCTTGGCGCGGCTCGAAGTCGCGCTGTCCGACATGATCCCGAAGGCCTATCGCTGGGTCGCCGAGATGCGGGAGATTTCAGGATTCCTCGGGCCCGATCATCCGGCCAGCCAGATCTACGAGGGCTTTGCGCGGTGGTTCGAGCATCTGGCGGAGGATGCGAAGGGGGAGGCTGTGGATGCCGCGTTGATGAAGACCTTCGCGGCGAGCATCGCGCGGAAGAAGGCCTGATCGCGCGCATTCTCGCTCTCTCAACACGTCATTGCGAGCGCAGCGAAGCAATCCAGGCTGCCTCCGCGGAAAGATTCTGGATTGCTTCGCTGCGCTCGCAATGACGTGGAGGTTCCGGTGCCTTTGCGTCTGTCACGAACCTTGCGGCACTGCCTCAAAGTTAGCCCGCTCCGATCAACGGGATCGCTTCGTCTCGTTCGTACAGATACATCAGGCAGCGCAGCGCCTCGCCGCGCTCGCCCTTCAGCTTCGGATCCTCCTTGAGGATTCGCAGCGCCTCGTCTCTTGCCTGGGCGATCAACTGGCCATGCACCTCCGGGCGCGCGATGCGGTAGCCGGGCAGGCCGCTCTGGCGCACTCCCAGCACGTCGCCTTCGCCGCGCAGCTTCAGGTCCTCCTCGGCGATGCGGAAGCCGTCGGTGGTCTCTCGGATCACTTTCAGCCGCGCCTTCGACATCTCGCCGAGCGGCTCGCCATAGAGCAGGATGCAGGTCGAGGCCTCCGAGCCGCGTCCGATGCGGCCGCGCAGCTGGTGCAGCTGGGCAAGACCGAAACGCTCGGCGTTCTCGATCACCATGATGGTGGCGGCCGGGACGTCGACGCCGACCTCGACCACGGTGGTGGCGACCAGGAGGCCGATGTCGTGCGCGGCGAACTGGACCATGACGCGGTCCTTCTCGGTGCCCTTCATCTGGCCGTGGACGAGGCCGACGCGATCGCCGAAGCGCTTTTGCAGGGTCTCGAAACGCTTGGTGGCGTTGGTGAGATGCTCGGTGCCCTCAGCCTCGGACTCCTCGACCAGCGGGCAGATCCAGTAGACCAGCTTGCCGGCTTCGAGCGCACGGCCGACGCCTTCCATGACCTCGCCGATGCGGCTCATCGGCACGGCGCGGGTATCGATCGGCTGGCGGCCGGCCGGCTTTTCGCGCAGCTCGGAAATGTCCATGTCGCCGAAATAGGTCAGCACCAGCGTGCGCGGGATCGGCGTTGCGCTCAGCACCAGCACGTCGACAGCCTCGCCCTTGGACGTCAGCGCGAGGCGCTCGCGCACGCCGAAACGGTGCTGCTCGTCGACGATGGCGAGCGCGAGATCCCTGAACACGACATCGTCCTGGATCAGCGCATGGGTGCCGACGAGCAGGTCGATCCCGCCGTCGGCGAGCTCAGTGATGATCTCGCGCCGCTCCTTGCCCTTCTCGCGGCCGGTAAGGATCGCGACCCGCAATCCCGCGCGCTCGGCGAGCGGAGCGATGGTCTTGATGTGCTGGCGCGCCAGGATCTCGGTCGGGGCCATCAACGCGGCCTGCTTGCCGACCTCGGCGACCGCGGCGGCCGCGAGCAGCGCCACCACGGTCTTGCCGGAGCCGACGTCACCTTGCAGCAGGCGCAGCATGCGCAGCGGCTGCTTGAGGTCTTCGGCAATCGCCGCCGCAGCGTTGCGCTGTGACGGTGTGAGCGCGTAAGGAAGGGCATCGATGATCTTGTTGCGCAGATGCCCGTCGCCGGCATTGCGCACGCCCGCAGGACGGCGCAGCTGCGCGCGGATCAGGGCGAGCGCGAGCTGGCCGGCCAAGAGCTCGTCGAAGGCGAGGCGCGACCAGAACGGCCGGTCGGGCAAGATGTCGGTCAGCTCGACCGGCTGGTGCACGCGATTGAGCGCCTCCGCGATCGGCGGGAAGTCACATCGGCGCAGCACCTCCGGGCTGATCCATTCCGGCAGCGCGGGAAGCTTTTGCAGCGCCTGCGCGATCGCGCGGCGGAGCGAGCCGAGCGCGAGCCCTTCCGTCAGCGGATAGACCGGGTCGATCCCTGACAGCTTCGAGATCGCCTCCTCGTCGAGCACGCGATCGGGATGCACGATCTGCGGGATGCCATCGTACATTTGCAGCGTGCCGGAGACGAAGCGCTTCTCGCCGACCGGCAAGAGCTTCTCGACAAAGCCCGGCTTGGCGCGGAAGAAGGTCAGCACCACGTCGCCGGTATCGTCGCTGGCGTAGACCAGATACGGCGCGCGCGAACTGCGCGGCGGCGGCGGGCGGTGACGATCGACCGTGACCTCCAGCGTCACCATGGTTCCAACGGCCGCGTCGCGGATCTTCGGCCGGGTCCGGCGGTCGATCACCTGGCTCGGCAGATGCAAGAGCAGATCGACCAGCCGCGGCGTCTCGCTGCGGCTGAGCAGGTACTGCAACAGCTTGTCCTGCTTCGGACCGACGCCGGACAGGCTGGTCACGGGAGCAAACAGTGGATTGAGCAGGCTGGGGCGCATTCGGGGAATCTAAGATCGTTCCTCGCAGTCATGCCCGGCTTTATGCCGGGCATCCACGGCTTTTTTTCCGCGCGACGTGGATGGCCGGGACATAGGCGAGCGGAAGCGACGCCGTCCTTCAGACGGCTATGCCCGGCCATGACGGATTGGAGGGACGACCTCCCGCAACAAAGGGCTGACACCGGGGGTCCGAGTGGCTATATCACCCCCGCCCGGCACGTCCGGGCTTTCTGCGTTTGACTGGATTTGAGACATGACGGGAACGACACGATCGAGCAGCGGGCTGGATGACCGCCGCAAGCGGCTTCTGTTCCGCTGCTGGCACCGCGGCACGCGCGAGATGGACCTGATCCTCGGCCGCTTCGCGGATGCCGAGATCGGCAATCTGTCCGACGACGAGCTGAGCCATCTCGAGACCTTGCTCGAGGTCAACGATCCCGATCTCTATGCCGCCATCACCGGTGACAAGGTGCTGCCGGCCGACGTCACCGGCGCGCTGTTTGCCCGCATCAAGGCGTTCCCGATCGCGGACGGCAACGCATGAAGCAGGGGATGAAATCTCCGGCCGAGCTGCTCGCGCCCGGCCGCGCGCTGACGCTCGCCAATGTCGCGGAAGGTGCCGAAGGCCTCGTCGTCTCCGATCTCGCCCGTGCCATCGCGGCGCGGCCGAAGAAGCCGGCGGTCAGCCTCGCCGTGGTCTGCCGCGACGGCGGGCGCATGCAGTCGCTCGAACGCGCACTTAGGTTCTTCGCGCCCGATCTGCCGGTGCTGACCTTCCCGGCCTGGGACTGCCAACCCTATGACCGCGTCTCGCCGCATGGCGGCGTTCTCGCCCAGCGCCTGACCACGCTGGCGCGGCTGGCCTCGCTCACCGGCAGCGACAAGCCGCTGATCGTGCTGACCACGGTGAACGCGGTGGTGCAGCGCGTGCCCGCGCGCGAGCTGGTCGCGGCGCAGGCGCTGTCGGTCGCGCCGGGCAATGTCGTGCCGATGGACACCGTTGTCGCCTGGCTCGAGCACAACGGCTACAACCGTTCCTCCACCGTGCGCGAGCCCGGCGAATATGCCGTGCGCGGCGGCATTTTGGATCTGTTTCCGGCCGGCCTCGAGCAGCCAGTGCGGTTCGACTTCTTTGGGGACAGCCTGGAATCGATCCGCTCCTTTGACGCGGAGACCCAGCGCACGCTGCTCGACATGCGCTCGCTCGACCTCGTGCCGGTCTCCGAGTTCCAGCTCGTCACCGACACGATCCGCCGTTTCCGCATGGGCTATGTCGCCGAGTTCGGCGCGCCCGAGCGCGACGATGCGCTGTATGAAGCGGTCAGCGAAGGGCGCCGCCATCCCGGCATGGAGCACTGGCTGCCGCTGTTCCAGGACCGGATGGACACGCTGTTCGACTATCTGCAAGGCGCTGCGATCGCGATCGAGCCGCAGGCCGAGGACGCCGTGCGCGAGCGCTTCAAGCAGATCCTCGACTATTACGAGGCCCGGCGCGAGGCGATGGAGCATCCCGGCGGCGGCGCGATCTACAAGCCGCTGCCGCCCGACCGGCTGTATCTGACCGAGGAGGAATGGAGCAAGCGCCTCGGCGCGATCCCGCTGGCGCGGCTGACGCCGTTCTCGGTGCCGACCGACGGCATTGGCATAGTCGATGCGGGTGCGCGCAAGGGCCGCGACTTCGCGCCGGAGCGCAACGACAGCAATGTCAACGTGTTCGAGTCGGTCGTCAGCCACGTCATGGCGTTGCAGGCGCAGCGCAAGAAGGTCGTGATCGCGCTGTGGACGGAGGGCTCGCGCGACCGCATGACGTCGATGCTGCGCGACCACAAGCTCGCCCACGCTACCAGCGTCAACTCATGGCGGACGGTGCAGGCGACGCCGCGCAACGAGACCATGCTCGCCGTGCTCGGCCTCGAGAGCGGCTTCGAGACTGACGAGATCGCCGTCATCAGCGAGCAGGACATTCTGGGCGACCGCCTGGTGCGGCCGCGCAAGGCCAGCCGCAAGCTCGACAATTTCATCTCGGAGGTGACGAGCCTCACCGCCGGCGACATCGTCGTCCACGTCGATCACGGCATCGGCCGGTTCATCGGCCTGCAGACGCTGGACGTCGCCGGCGCGCCGCATGACTGCCTCGAGCTGCATTATGCCGCCGAGACCAAACTGTTCCTCCCGGTCGAAAACATCGAGCTGCTGTCGCGCTACGGCTCTGATCAAACCACGGTCGAGCTCGACCGCCTCGGTGGCTCGGGCTGGCAGACCCGAAAAGCAAAACTGAAGAACCGCATCCGCGAGATCGCGGGCGAGCTGATCAAGATCGCGGCCGAACGCATGCTGCACGAAGCGCCGAAGCTGCCGGTGCAGCAGGGCGTC
Organism: Bradyrhizobium sp. IC3195; assembly: GCF_020193585.1. Taxonomy (NCBI): domain Bacteria; kingdom Pseudomonadati; phylum Pseudomonadota; class Alphaproteobacteria; order Hyphomicrobiales; family Nitrobacteraceae; genus Bradyrhizobium; species Bradyrhizobium sp. IC3195. The sequence goes on from NZ_JADYVG010000024.1 coordinate 110,204, forward strand.
TACGACGAGTTCTGCGCACGCTTCCCCTATGACGAGACCGAGGACCAGCTGGGCGCGATCGAGTCCACGCTGAAGGATCTCGAAAAGGGCCGCCCGATGGATCGCCTGATCTGCGGCGACGTCGGCTTCGGCAAGACCGAGGTGGCGCTGCGCGCCGCCTTCGCCGTGGCGCTCGACGCCAAGCAGGTCGCGGTCGTGGTGCCGACCACGCTGCTGGCGCGTCAGCACTACCGGACCTTCAGCGAGCGCTTCAAAGGCTTCCCGGTCAATGTCGCGCAGGCCTCGCGCCTGATCCCGACCAAGCAGCTCAACGAGGTCAAGAAGGGTATCGCCGACGGCTCGGTCGACATCGTCGTCGGCACCCACGCGTTGCTCGGCAAGGCGATCAAATTCCGCGACCTTGGCCTGCTCATCGTCGACGAGGAGCAGCATTTCGGCGTCAGCCACAAGGAGCGGCTGAAGGCACTGCGCGCCGAGGTGCACGTGCTGACGCTGTCGGCAACCCCGATCCCGCGCACGCTCCAATTGGCACTGACCGGCGTCCGCGAGCTCTCGATCATTGCCTCGCCCCCGGTGGATCGCTTGGCGGTGCGCACCTTCGTCGCCCCGCACGATCCCCTGATGATCCGCGAAGCGCTCCTGCGCGAGCGCTATCGCGGCGGCCAGGCGTTCTACGTCGTGCCGCGTATCGACGATCTCGCCGAGGTCAAGGACTTCCTCGACAAGAACGTGCCCGAGATGAAGGTCGCGGTCGCGCATGGCCAGATGCCGCCGGCCGTGATCGAGGACATCATGACCGCGTTCTACGACGGCAAGTTCGACGTTCTGTTGTCGACCACCATAGTCGAGTCCGGCCTCGACATCCCCAACGCCAACACGTTGATCGTGCATCGCGCCGACATGTTCGGCCTTGCCCAGCTCTACCAGCTGCGCGGCCGCGTCGGCCGCTCCAAGCTGCGGGCCTATGCGCTGTTCACGCTGCCGGCGCAGCAGAAGATCACCGCGCAGGCCGAGCGCCGGCTCACCGTGCTGCAGTCGCTGGAGACGCTGGGCGCCGGCTTCCAGCTCGCCTCCCACGACCTCGACATCCGCGGCGCCGGCAATTTGCTCGGCGAGGAGCAGTCCGGCCACATCAAGGAGGTCGGCTTCGAGCTCTATCAGTCGATGCTGGAGGAGGCGATCGTCAATCTCAAGGCCGGCGTCTCCGAGCCCGCCGCCGACCGCTGGTCGCCGCAGATCACCATCGGCATGCCCGTGCTGATTCCGGAGGACTATGTCAGCGATCTCTCGGTGCGGCTGTCGCTGTACCGGCGCCTGGCCGATCTCGACACCGAAGAGGAGATCGAGAATTTCGGCGCCGAGATGCGCGACCGCTTCGGCGTGCTGCCGGACGAGGTGCGCTATCTGTTCAAGGTCGCCGCGATCAAGGCGTTCTGCCGCCGGGCCAATGTCGAGAAGATCGACGCCGGCCCGAAGGGCGCCGTCATCGTCTTCCGCGACAATTCCTTCGCCCATCCCGAGCGCCTCGTGAGCTTCATCCGCAGCTACGGCCAGGCCGCCAAGGTGCGGCCCGACATGAAGGTGGTGTTCCTGCAGGACTGGGAGACCCCGGAAGAGCGTCTTGCCGGCACCACGGAGATCATGCGGCAGCTGGCGCAGCTCGCCGAGAGCAAGAAGGCGGCGTAGAGGCACCGGCCTCACCGCGTCATTGCGAGGAGCCCTTGCGACGAAGCAATCCAGAGTCTTTCCGCGGAGGGATTCTGGATTGCTTCGCTGCGCTCGCAATGACGGTGGTTATTGCGACAGCCCGCGAGAAAGCTAAGACGCCGCCCTTGACGCGTCCGCCGACAGTCGCGCCAGCAAGGACCTTGCCGTATCCGACGGCGACAGCGAGTCCACGCTGACCACGGGATCGCTGCGCATCTCGTGCTTGCCGTTGGAGGTGTGCCGCATCACCGCCGACAGGCGGCGCGCGATCATATGCGCGGTGCGGAAGTCGGTCTCGGCGAACACGACGATGACCGAGCCGTCCTTCTGCGCGGCGCCAAAATCCATCTGCCGCATCAGGCGGCTGAGGATGCGGGCGGCGTCGAGCTGGGCGCGGGGATTGTTGGGATCGAAGGCGAAGCGCGCGACCGAGAGGCCGCCGCCGCGGGCGAGCGTCTGCTCGACCGCCTTGGCGAAATCGCGGGCGAAGGCTTCCACCGTGAGCAGGCCGCTGCGCGGATCGAGCCAGCCGCCGGCATCGATCGAGCGCAGCGTGCGGCTCAGCTGCGCTTCCATGGCGTGCTGGCGGATCAAGGGCAGTGCGTTGGCGGCGATCCTCGGCGGCTCGCCGGTGATCAGCTCGAGATTGGGCAGGTCGTAGCTCTGGGTGAGCTGGTGGGCGGTGACGACCACGGGCAGGCTGCGGAAGCGGGTGTCCTCGGCGAGCACGGTCAGAAACGCATCGGTCACGCGCGCGGTAAAACCTTCGGCGAGCACGACGCCGTCGAGATCGCGGGTGTTGAGGTGTTTCGCGGCAGCCTCGATCGAGAGCGCACCGACCACGCCGACGCGTTCGCCGAACGCGACGGAGAGCGCAGGGTAAGCCGCGCCGCGGCCGATCAGGAGCACGGTGGCATCGCGTGCGGGATCGCCCTGCGGCAGCGCGATTTTCACTTCGGGCAGCCGGCGCAGAACCGTTGCGTGTAATGTCCGCACGCGCAGCGCCGCCCGGAGCCGCGCGATCAGCCGGTCGGGATTGCCGCCGCGCGAGGAGAAGGGCAGGGCGTTGTGCGGCAGCGTGCCCGCCGCATCCAGGGCCACGAAGGGCAGGTAAGGCGATTGAGCGGTGATCGTCTTTGCGAGCCGCGTCACATGCGGCTCGTGTCCGGCATGGACCGCAGCGAGAACCGCGGCCGGCTGCACCTCTTCGACCGCGCGCGGCGCGCTGGTCCAGTCGGTGTCGACGACGGGAAAGAGCCGGGCCTCGTCCAGCGCCGCCACGAAGGCGGGGCGTTCGGCATCGGACACAAACAGGATCGGGCCCGCCTGGGACATGTAAAAACTCTGATCGCGCAACAATTTGCCGCCGCAATCTAGTTTGGCCGCCTTAATGCTGCGTCAACGCAGGCGCTGAAACCGCGCCTAGACCGGCCCGGAGCGGTCGCGAAAAGCTTCGACCATCAAGGGGTTAAGCCCGAGCTCGCTGAGCGCCTCGCGGGCGCGGGCATTGTCCTGGGCGCGCCCGGCGAGCCGGTGGCCGGAGAGGCGGTCGGGCAGCGCCGTGAGCAGCGCGCCCTGGCCGAGCCGGCGCGCCCATTCCTGCAGATCGTTGGAGAGGAAGCGATAGCCGCCGACGGCCATGATGCCGGAGGGCGGCGCTGTGATGCAGATCGCGCCGCTCGGGCGATCGAGCCGCGCGGCATAGCCCGTGTCGACATAGTCGCGCGGCGGCTGCGCCGTCAGCGTCTCGCCGACCGGCTGCGGCGGGGCGTAGGCCGCGATCGGCACCATCGCGCCGCGCAGGCCAAGCGTGCCCTTCGGCGTCAGCAGGATCTCGCCGGCGATGGAGGAGCCGGACTGCTCGCGCGGAGTGCCGTGCGGCCCCGGCATCACCGGCACCGGCATGCCGTCCTCGCCGCGGCGGGCGCCGAACAATCCGGCCTCGCCGAACAGGTAGACGTCGGTCAGCGGCGCATGCGGCGCAATCCAGGCATCGCTCGCCGCGACCTGCTCGGGCGCGCGCCACAGGCCGATGACGTTGCGCAAAGTGGGCATCCGCGCCGCGAGGTCGGCATCGCCGAGCCGTAGCGCAAGCTGCGCCGGCGCGATCAGCACCTCGCATTCGTGCTCGTTGATCTGCTGCTCCAGCACATCGTTTTCGAACGGATGATGCAGCGCCATCGTGCCGCCCGAGAGCAGCCACACCGCGAGCGAGGAGGCGAGCCCGGCGAACGACATCGGCGTGAACGCCGCCATCACGGTCGCGCCCTGCTTGATGTCCGCTTCGAGCGACATCGCAAGGCCGCCCGCGATCAGGCTGAAATGCGGCCGCGGCACCGGACGGAAGCCCTCCGCCGTGACGTCGAAGGAGATCATGGCCGCCTTGCGGCCGTCCTGGATCACGGCGCGCGTGGTGCCGGGCGGGCGTGCCAGGACGTCGTCGAGCGAAGCCATGCCTTCGGGCAGGTCGCTTCCGAAGCCGTAGACGTGCCGGATCGAGAACGCCTCGGCCGCGGCGTGCATGGCGAGATCAGCATAGCTGACGCCGTCGACCGTGCTCATGGTAACGATGGCGCGCGCGGCGGTGCGGTTGAGCGCTGCGGTCAGTTCCGCATGGCGCCAGAGCAGCGGCAGCACGGCGACAACGAGGCCGGCGCGATGGGCCGCGAGCACGGTCAGCACGAACTCGACAGTATTCGGCAGCTGGATCGCGATGACGGAATTGGCGGGCAGGCCGGATTCGACGAAATGCGCCGACAGCGCCTCGATGGCGGTATCGGCCTCGGTATAGGTCATCCGCCGCGGCCGGTGCCCGGTGATGCGTGCCTTGTTGAGCGGATCGAGCAGGGCGGTCGCGTGGGGCTGCCGCATCAGCGTGCGCTGAAACAGTGTGTCGAGCGTCGGCGATATTGCTGGCTGGTTCACGGCGTCACTTCGCTTGATGAGCTTGCGGCTGCCCCTTCGACCACCAGGTCTCCGGCAAATAGCCCGAGAGCGAGGTGGTCTTGGGCCGTTCTATCCGATTCCAGCGCGCGATCCATTGCTCCGATACGTTAAACAGCGGGATTGTGTAGAAGCCCGCGATCAGAGCGCGGTCGAGCGCGCGCACCGCCGCAACGAAATCCGTATGTTCACGGGCCTCGAGCAGGGCGGCGATCATAGCATCGACGGCGGGATCCCTGGCGCCCATGTAGTTGCGGGTGCCCGGATTGTCCGCGGCCGCACTGCCCCAATAGAAGTACTGCTCGTTGCCGGGCGACAGCGACTGGTCCCAGCGGTTCTGGATCATGTCGAACTCGTAGGCGAGCCGGCGCTGGTCGAATTGCACGGGATCGACCGAGCGCACGCTGGCCTCGATGCCGGCGCGTCTGAGGTCGCGCTGGAAGGCGAGCGCGATGCGCTCCTGGTCGCGCGTCGTGACCATGATCTCGAAGGTGAAGGGGCTCTTGGTCGCGCGATTGCGCAGCACGGTGCCGTCGAGATCGTAGCCGGCCTGCGACAGCAGCTTCAGCGCGGCGCGCAGCGTGGTGCGGTCGCGGCCTGATCCGTCAGTGACCGGCAGGCGGTAGCTGCCGTCCAGGATGTCGGGCGGCATCCGTGTGGCGAACGGTTTGAGCAGCTCGCGCTCGCGCGCATCCGCAGGCCTGCCATGGGCCGACAGTTCCGAGCCGGCGAAATAGCCGGCCACGCGCGAATAGAGCCCAAAGAAATAGCTGCGGTTGACCAGCTCGAAGTCGAAAAGCAGCGTCAGAGCCTGCCGCACACGGATATCGGCGAAGACAGGACGGCGGGTGTTGAACACCAGGAATTCGGACGGCTGCGGCAGGCCGGGCTTGACGGTGTCGCGGATCACCTCGCCGCTTTTGGCTGCCGGAAAGTCATAGCCGTCGTGCCAGCGCAGCGGCTCGTGCTCAACGCGGAAATCGTAGAGGCCGCGCTTGAACGCCTCGAACTGCCCGTTGGCCTCGCGAAAATAGTCGAGCCTGATCTCGTCGAAATTGTAGAGCCCGCGATTGATGGCGAGGTCGCGGCCCCAATAATCGGGATTGCGCGCAAGCGTCACGCTGGCGCCGGGCTTCACCGCGGTGATGCGATAGGGGCCCGAGCCAATCGGCGCGGTCAGCGTCGTTTCCTCGAAGGTCGCGACGTCGATGGCGTGCTTCGGCAGGATCGGCATCAGGCCGAGAATCAGCGGCAGCTCGCGGTCGTTGGCGCCTGTCAGGTCGAATCGGACGGTGAGGGGGTCGGGCGCTTCGGCCTTGGCGACCTTGCCGTAGTATTGCCGGTGATTGGGGCGGCCGCGGTCGCGCAGCAGCTGCCAGGAGAACAGCACGTCCTCTGCCGTGACCGGCTTGCCGTCGGAGAAGCGGGCGCGAGGATCGAGACGGAAGGTGACGAAGCTTCGCTCGTCATTGGTTTCGACGGTCCTGGCGAGCAGGCCATAAAGCGTGAACGGCTCGTCCTGCCCGCGCGCCAGCAGGCTCTCGACCACGTAGTTGCGGACCGGCTGCACCGCCAATCCCCTCACGATGAAGGGATTGAGGCTGTCGAAGGTGCCGAGAATGCCCCAGGTCAGACGGCCGCCCTTGGGGGCATCGGGGCCGGCGTAGGGCATGTGGCTGAAGTCGGCGGGCATCGCCGGCTTGCCGTGCATGGCGATCGCGTGGGCCTCCTCGGCCGCGGCGGTGCCTGCCGACAGCATCCCGGCAAGCGCAAGGGCAAGGGCAAGGGCAAGGGCAAGGGTATAGAGGCGGAGGCCGGGGCCCTCGAAGAGGCGCTGGAACATGAACATCGGCACAAGGTGATTCGAGGACCGTCGGGCGAATCTTATCACAGGGAATTTGATGGGGCTTTCGCGCCAGACCGGCCAAAGACGCTTGTCGGCATTGATCTTTTCGTCGGCCACGTTAAGAAGGCACCCAATCGCGCAAGAGCGTCGAGACCGTCACTTATCCGCCTCAATTGACGGGGAGAGAGCCGCGCCCAAGGCGGCCAGGTTCGGCGCTTCGGAGCGGTTCGGGCACTTCCCGTTCAGAAAGGGTTTTCCGCAATGAATTTCCGTTACTTGGCCGCGTCCGTCCGGCCGCGCGGGCGACTTCTCGCCCTGTTGACGGCGACGGCGTTGGCCGTTCCGTTTGCCGCCGAGGCCCAGACCCCTGCGCCGGCCCCCGGCG
>NZ_JADYVG010000025.1:0-106819 GCF_020193585.1 Bradyrhizobium sp. IC3195
GGGGCAGGGTGGGGTAGTGGGTTAAGCTAGATCATGGCGCGTTACATCGACGAGATCCTGCAGCCCGGCGAGCGCGTGCTGTATTCGACCAATGCGCATTGGATCTTCTACTTTCCGGCCATCGTGGCCTGGATCGCGGCGCTGGCCCTGCTCATCCTGTCGCGGCAGGCGACCGTCGACTGGCTCGTTCTGCTTTGCCTCGGGGCCGCGGGTCTCGCGGCTCTGGCGGCCCTGTATTGGACCGTGAAGGGCTGGTTCCATCGTTTCACCACCGAGACCGACGTCACCAACCTCAGGGTCGTGCACAAGACCGGCTTCATCAAACGCCGAACCTTCGAGATGGCGCTGGACAAGGTCGAGAGCGTCGACGTCGACCAGACCATTCTTGGACGTATTCTCAACTACGGCGACGTGACGATTCGCGGCGTCGGCGAGGGTATCGAGACGATCAAGACCATCGCCTCGCCGCTCGCCTTCCGTAGTTCGATCACCACGCGGTAGGACCGCGCCCAACCATGAGCATGCAGCAAAATACTTCTCTTTCCGCCCAGCTCGGCTCGAGCGTCGACGCCGCCGAGATCGCGAAATTCTCGAAACTCTCGGCGGAATGGTGGGATCCCAAGGGCAAGATGGCGCCGCTGCACCGGATCAACCCGTTGCGGCTCGGCTATATCCGCGACGCCGCCTGCCGCAAGTTCGAGCGCAACGTGCGCAGCCTCAATTGTCTTGGGTCCTTGCGCGTGCTCGACATCGGCTGCGGCGCCGGCCTGCTCTGCGAGCCGCTGTCGCGCCTCGGAGCGCAGGTCATCGGCATCGATCCCTCCGCGAGCAACATCGCGGCGGCGAAGCTGCACGCCGACAAGAGCCATCTGGCGATCGACTATCGCTGCACCACGGTGGAGGAGATCGACCCGCGCGAGCGCTTCGACATCGTGCTGGCGATGGAGGTGGTCGAGCACGTCACCGACGTCGGCATGTTCCTGAAGCGCTGCGCCGCGATGCTGAAGCCGAACGGCCTGATGGTGGTCTCGACGCTGAACCGCAACTGGAAGAGCTTTGCCCTCGCCATCGTCGGTGCCGAATACGTCCTGCGCTGGCTACCGCGCGGCACGCATGAGTGGAACAAGTTCGTCACGCCCGACGAACTGACGAAATACCTGCTCGACAACCGTCTTGTCATCACCGAGCAGACCGGCGTCGTCTACTCGCCCTTCGCCGACAAATGGTCTCTGTCGTCGGATATGGACGTGAACTATATGGTGGTCGCGGAAGCGATGGTGTGAACTGCCCAGGGTGAGTGCGAGCCGTCATTCCAGGAACGCTGTCCTCCTGCGTTCGCAGCGACGACAGCGGAGATTGCCGCACTGACAGAGGTTCTAACCGGCAGCCCCCGCCCTGCGTCCCGGCGCAGGCCCCACATATCTTGCCCTCGGTCTGATCAGCTTGCCGAACTGCAATTGCTCGCTGGCATGCGCGATCCAGCCGACGCTGCGGGCCATCGCGAACAGCGCCAGCTCGCTGCCGGCGGGCAGGCGCAGTGCGTGGACCAGCACGGCGAGCGCGTAGTCGATATTGACGAACTCGCCGGTGGCTTCCGCGATCCGCTCTGGCACTTCCCTGGTGAATTTGCGCGGCGCGCCGGAGCGCGACAGCGCGTTCAGCAGCGACTGCGCGCGGGGGTCGCCGTGCTTGTAGACGCCGTGGCCAAAGCCGGCAAAGCGTTCACCGAGGGCGACACGCTCGCGCACGACAGGCTCGACGTCGCGGTCGACCAGCGTCTTGACGAGCTGTGAGGCCAGGACGCCGGCGCCGCCATGCTTCGGCCCTTTCAACGCGGCGAGCCCGGCGATGACCGAGTCATAAAGGTTGAGGCCGGTCGAGGCAGCGCAGCGCGCGGTGAAGGTCGACGCGTTCAGCTCGTGATCGGCGAGCAGTACCAGCGCGCGGCGGATCAGGTCGGGCGCGTGCTTGTTGTCCGCCGCCCAGGCGCGCGCGACCTGCTGATGCAGCGGCTCGGCCGAGGCGTCCGCATTGAGCATGGTCGCAACCAGCAGGCGGACGATGCGCGCGCCGACCATAGCGCGGCCATCGGGTGCCCGGGTGAAGGCGCGGGGATCGACGCTGGCGGCCAGTGCGAGCACGGCGATGGCGCGGTCGATCGGTGCGGCCCGGCGCGCGGCCTTCGCGATCACGCGCATTTCCTCGGAGAGTTCCGGTTGATTGTCGGGGGCAAACGGATCGACGTCGGCGACATCCCACAGCAGCGTCGCGGCGTGCTCCAGCGTGTCACTCTCGGAAAGATCGACGCAATTGACGCCGCGATAGATGGCGCCCTCCTCGGTGATGGTCGAGATCTCCGTGTCCATCACCGGCAGATCGGCATCGAAGCTGCGCAGGCCGCGTGGCTCCGGCGACGGCACACGGCGCTCCTTCAGCGCCCGAACGTCCTCGGCGCGATAGCGGTTCTTTCGCGAGTCCGGCGTCGGCTCGGAGCGGATCAGGCCGCGGCTGACATAGGCGTAGAGGGTGGCCGGAGAGATCGCGAGCTCGGCGGCGGCTTCCCGAGCGGAGAGGTACAGCCCATTAGAATTTTTCATATTGATTTATGTAATCAAGATTGATCAATGTGTCGAGAGGCCTGACCTTGTTCTCCGTGAACAGGAGATTTGGGTCATGAACATCCACCTCACCAAAAGCCAGATCGGGCTGGACGGCGTTCCCGCGGCCGAGACCGTGCTGAGCCATGTCGACGGCGAGCGCGGCGAGCTCATCATCGCCGGGGAGCACGTCGGGCGGCTCGCCGCCATCTCGAGCTTCGAAGGCGTTACCGCCCGGCTCTGGAATGGCGCCAGCAAGACCACCCTCACCGAAGCCAATGTGCGCTCAAACCTGGGCGTGGCGCGCGAGCGCGCCTTCGCGCGGCTGCCGGACCTGCTGCCGGCGACGCGCGGCATGGGCATCATCGACGGGTTTCGTGCCGCCGTCGCCGGACTTCGCGCCGAGCACCGGCTGGAGCACGAGGCGACGATCGTCGGCGCGTTTCCGGTGATCGCGGGCGCGCTGGTCCGGCGCGCCAAGGGGCTCGAGCCGGTCGCGCCCGATCCCACCGTGAGCCATGCCGCCGACACGCTGCGCATGTTGCACGGCCGTTCGCCTGCAACGCGCGAGGTCACGGCGCTCGACGCCTATCTCGTCACCGCCAGCGACCACGGCATGAACGCATCGACCTTCGCCGCGCGCGTGGTGGCCTCGACGCAGGCCGACCTGTTCGCGGCCGTCACCGCCGGCTATTGCGCGCTGACCGGTCCGCTGCATGGCGGCGCGCCGGAGCCGGTGCTGGAAATGCTGGACGCGATCGGCTCGCGCGAGCGCATTCAGTCCTGGGTCGACGCGGCGCTGGCGCGCGGCGAGCGCATGATGGGTTTCGGTCACCGCGTCTATCGCGTCCGCGATCCGCGCGCCGACGTGCTCAAGACCGCGGTCGAGGCGCTTGCGTCCAATGGCACCGATTTGCCGTTTGCCGGCGAGGTCGAGGCTTATATCCGCAGCGCCTTGCGCAAGAAGAATCCGGAGCGGCCGCTGGAGACGAACGTCGAGTTCTTCACCGCGATCCTGCTCGATGCGCTAGCGATTCCGCGGCAGGCGTTCACGCCGATCTTCGCGGTCGCGCGCGCCGCAGGCTGGACCGCGCACGCCCGCGAACAGCAGCGGACGGGGCGTCTGATCAGGCCGAGCTCGTCCTATGTCGGGGCGATGCCGGAGGGGTAGGGAATGTGTAGTCCGGATGGAGCGAAGCGTAATCCGGGAAAGTCGCCATTGGGAGAGAAAGGTCCCGGATTACGCTTGCGCTCCATCCGGGCTACGAAGCTGGGGAAGGCCTTACGCCTCGCGCACGACCGTCTTCAGATAGTTGTAGGCCTTGATGATCTCGATCAGGCGGTCTTCGGTCGAGCGGTCGCCGCCATTGGCGTCGGGGTGGTGCTGTTTCACCAGCGCCTTGTACTTGGTCTTGACGTCGGCAAGCGTCGCGCTGGGGCCGAGGCCCATGACCTGAAGCGCCTTGCGCTCGGCGTTCATCACTTTGCGCGTCTCGGCCTTGGGCTCCGCTTCGGGGCCCTTGCGCCAGCTGGCGCGGCCGTTGATCTCGCTGAACATGCTGAAAGGATCGGCCGCCATGTCGATCTCTTCCGCGCCCTTCTTGCCGCCATTGGCGCCCATCTTCCAGGTGGGACGGTGACCGGTCAGCGCATCCTTCTGATAGCGCGCGACGGCTTCGGCATTCATGCCGGAAAAGAAATTGTAGTTCTGGTTGTACTCGCGCACGTGGTCGAGGCAGAAGTGCCAGTACTCGCGCTGGTTCTCGCGGCCCTTCGGCGCCCGGTGCGAGCCCTTGTTGGCGCAGCCCGCCCATTCGCAATTGACCGCGGTGTCGCGCGACTTCACTTCCGGCTGCTTGCCCCGCGGCTTCACGCGGATGGAGTCGAAGAATTTTGATGAATCGATCGGCATGGCTGACTTTGACTACGCAATGCAAAAACCTTCAAGTCTTGACATTGCAATTCGCTGAGCACCCGGTCGCGACGAGCTTGGACGTCCGGGTATTGACGGGATGCGAGCGCGCACCTTAATGGCACACATGGCTATGAAAGACACTATCAGCAACAAGTTGCAGGAAGCTTTCACGCCGGAAAGCCTGCAAGTCGTCGACGAGTCACATTTGCATGAGGGCCACGCCGGCCACCGAGCAGGCGGCGAGACGCACTTCCGTGTGTATATCGTGTCTGCCGCCTTCAAAGGGAAGAGCCGGATCGACCGTCATCGCATGATAAATTCAGCGCTCGCCGCGGAACTCGCCGGCAGCGTGCACGCGCTGGCGATCAATGCGCAGGCGCCGGGGGAAGGTTGAATTCTCTGACCCCTGCCCTGGAGGGGGAGGGTCGATCGCGCGCAGCGCGAGCGGGGTGGGGTGATCTCTCCACTCGGGTACTGTTGGACGTGGGAAGACCGTCACCCCACCCCGCTACGCATTGCGCTGCTCTTCATGCGTAGCGACCCACGGGCGAGCTACGCTCGTCCCGGACCCCTCCAGGGGAGGGTAAGGGAAAAATTAGAACGACGTCCCGGCCCGTCTCGGCTTTGCCTCTTCGAGCTCGGCCTCGCGCGTCACCGGTGAAATACGGAGCGCGGTGATGCGGTTGCGCTCGCGGCGGAGGACGCGGAAGCGGAAACCGTGGAAGGTGAAGCTCTGGCCGCGGTCGGGGATCGAGCGCGCCTCGTGAATGACGAGGCCGGCGACCGTGGTTGCCTCTTCATCGGGCAGATGCCAGTCCATGGCGCGGTTGAGGTCGCGGATCGGCACCGACCCGTCGACCACGACGGAGCCGTCCGGCTGACGGCGCACGCCGGCGACCACCACGTCATGCTCGTCGGAGATGTCGCCGACGATCTCCTCCAGAATGTCTTCCAGCGTCACGAGGCCTTCGACCTCACCATACTCGTCGACGACGAGTGCGAAATGGGTCTTGCGGCGGCGGAACGCCTTGAGCTGCTGGGATATCGGCCGCATCTCCGGCACGAACCAGGGCGGCAGCATGATGGTGGTGACGTCGATGCGCGACGTGTCGCCCTCCGATGCGCGGATCGCGCGCAACAGATCCTTGGCGTGCAGAATGCCGATGATGTTCTCCGACTTGTCCCGCCACAGCGGAATGCGGGTGTATTCGGTGGCCAGCACCTCCCGCACCAGCTCCTCCGGCGGCAGGTCGGCGTTGATCATCACCATGGCCGTGCGGTGGACCATCACGTCAGACACCGTCAGCTCGCCGAGACGGAAGACGTTGTGAATGTACTCGGCCTCGCCGCTCTCGATCTTGCCGTGCACGGCCGATTCCTCGACCAGGCCCTCGATCTCCGAATCCGTCAGGATTTCGTGTTGCGAGAACTCCTGCACCCCCATCAGACGGAGGATCGCGCTCGACGCCGTGTTGAGGCACCAGCTCAGCGGGTAGAACAGGAGGTAGGAAAAATGCAGCGGATAGGCAATCCACTGCGACACTGGCATCGGCTCCCTGATCGCAAGCGTCTTCGGCACCTGCTCGCCGATGACGATGTGCAGCGAAGAGAAGACCAGAAAACCCGCCACGAACGAGGTGAAGTGCAGCGTGGCCTCCGACATTCCGAGCGGGCTGAGGACGGGGCTCAGCAGCGCAGACACCGTCGGCTCACCGATCCAGCCGAGACCGAGCGAGGCCATGGTGATGCCGAGCTGGCAGCAGGCGAGATAGGATTCGATGTTCCCCATCATCGTCTGCAGCAGGCGCGCGCCGAAGCGGTTCTGCTCGACCATGGCCTTGACGCGGAAGCCGCGGCTCTTCACCAGCGCAAATTCCGCCGCCACGTAAAACGCGTTGGCGGCGAGCAGGAGGGCCGCAAGCAGCAGATTGATCGAGATCGAACTCATGTTTGCCTCGCGACCGCCCCGGCGTTCCCCGCCGTTTCGCGGGCGGCCGATCTGAACGGTCCCGTTATCACTGCGCGAGCTTCTCTTTCAGGAAGTCGCGCACCGGCGCCGGCTCGACGTCCTTTGCGATCACCGCGCGGCCCACGGCCTCCAGTAGGATGAAGGTGAGCTTGCCGCGCTTGACCTTCTTGTCCTGCGCCATCAGCGCCATCAGCGCGTCGGCATCGGCGAGCCCTTCCTGCGCAAAGCCGGCGATGTCCTGCAGGCGCGTCGGCAGGCCTGCCTCGATCAGGTGGCGCTCGATGCGCGCCGCCTCACGCTCGCCGATCATGCCGAGCTTCGCGGAGAACTGCGCTGCCAGCGTCATGCCGATGGCGACGCCCTCGCCGTGGAACAGGCGGTCGGAGAAGCCGGTCACAGCCTCCAGCGCGTGGCCGAAGGTGTGGCCGAGATTGAGCAGCGCGCGCTCGCCGGTCTCGCGCTCGTCGCGCGCGACGATTGCGGCCTTGGCCCGGCAGGAGGTCGCGATCGCATGCTCGCGGGCCGATCCGCCCCTCGAGATGTCGGCATGGTTCTTCTCCAGCCAGCTGAAGAAGGCCTCGTCGCCCAGCACGCCGTATTTGGCGACCTCGGCATAGCCGGCCCGGAACTGGCGCGGCGACAGCGTGTCGAGCACGGCGGTGTCGGCGATGACGAGCACCGGCTGGTGGAAGGCCCCGAGCAGATTCTTGCCCTGCGGCGAGTTGATGCCGGTCTTGCCGCCGACGCTGGAATCGACCTGCGCGAGAAGCGAGGTCGGCACCTGCACGAAATCGACGCCGCGGCGCAGGATCGCCGCGGCAAAGCCGGCGAGATCGCCGACCACGCCGCCGCCGAGCGCGATGACGAGATCGTTGCGCTCGATCTTCGCTGCGATCAGGGCCTCGCTGACCTTTTCGAGCCCGGCATAGGTTTTCGAGATCTCGCCTTCCTCGACGACGATGCGCGAGGTCGGAATACCGCTGGCTGCGAGCGACGCCTCAGTGGGCTCGAGCCAGTATTTCGCGACGGTGCGGTCGGTCACGATGGCCGTGCGCACGCCGGGACGCAGAGCGGCGACACGCTCGCCGAGCGAGGCCAGCACGCCGCGGCCGATGACGATGTCATAGGCGCGGTCACCGAGTGCGACGTCGACCTTGATGGGATCGGAATGTTTCAACGGCGCAGTCATCTTGACGCACTCGCAATGTCGGCAGGCGGTTGGGCTGGCTCTCCGCCGCAGAGACGGGCGTGCAGCGCCTCGATGCATTCCTCGACGATTCTGTCGTGCGGCACGTCGCGCGAGGCGATGGTGAGGTCGGCATTGGCATAGATCGGCTCGCGCTGGGCGAGAAGGCGCGTCACGGTTCCTTCGGGATCGGCGGTCTGAAGCAGCGGACGGTCGGCACGGCGCCGCACGCGGCGCATGATGACGTCATGGTCCGCCCTCAGCCAGATCGAGATGGCCTTCGCCGCGATGCGTGCGCGCGTCTCCTCGCGCATGAAAGCGCCGCCACCGGTCGCCAGCACGATCGGCCCGCCCTCGAGCAGCCGCGCGATCACACGGGCCTCGCCGTCGCGGAAATAGGGCTCGCCATGGGCCGCAAAGATCTCCGGGATGGTCATGCCGGCATGGGCCACCTCGATTTCGGTGTCGGCATCGATGAAGGGCAGCCTGAGCCGGGCCGCGAGGCGGCGGCCGATGGTGGATTTGCCCACCCCCATCATGCCGACGAGCACGATCGAGCGCGCCCCGAGCGCCGACAGGATGTCGGCCTCGGGCGAAGCAGGAAGCGGCAACGCGGCGTCGGACATCGTCTCGCTCGACTGGATCTCGCTCGAACTGCCGCCAGATGCGGCATGGCTTTGGCCACCTATACGACCCCATGGGGGCCCTCGCCAGAGGACTCTTGCCACGAAACGGCGAACATGTTGGATGATTTCATTGGTTAATTTGGCTGCCGCGCCCCGACCCGAGACCCCAGAACGATGCCGAGCCTGTTCCGCTTCCTGACGGTCGTCGCCGTGATCGGCGGCATCGTCTATGGCGTGGTCTTCGCGCTGGCGAACTTCGTCAACCCGAAGCCGCGGGAAATGACGGTGACGATCCCGCCGGACAAGTTTCTCAAGAAATAGGAGCTAGCCTCCCGGGCATGCCCGCCAAACCCTCAGACACCAGGCTCATCGGCCTGTTCCTCGACATGCTCGCCGCGGAACAGGGCGCCGGCCCCAACACGCTCGATGCCTACCGCCGCGACCTCAGCGATTTCTCGGAATTTCTGGGCCGCGTCGGCCATACATTCGTGGATGCCGAGACCCAGACGCTGCGCGACTATCTCGTCGATCTCGACACCCGCGGCTTCAAATCCACCAGTGTGGCCCGCCGGCTGTCCGCGATGCGGCACCTCTACCGTTTCCTGCTGAACGAGCGCATCCGCGGTGACGATCCCGCCGCGATCCTGTCAGGTCCGAAGCGCGGCCGCGGCCTGCCGAAAGTGCTGTCGATCGCCGACGTCGACCGCATGCTCCGCCGCGCCAGGGAATTGAGCGAGGCGGAAGATGCCTCGCCGTCGAAACGGCTGCGTGCCTTGCGGCTCTATTGCCTGCTCGAGGTGCTTTACGCCACGGGCCTGCGCGTCTCCGAGCTGGTGGCGCTGCCGCGCTCGGCGGCCAAGCGCGACGCCCGCATGATCGTGGTGCGCGGCAAGGGCAACAAGGAACGGCTGGTACCGCTCAACGACGCCTCGCGGCAGGCGATGGCGGACTATCTCGCCGCCACGGAAGCGGCAAAGGCCGACAGGAAGAACAGCGTGGCCGCGTCGAAATGGCTGTTCCCCTCGTTCGGCGAGAGCGGACATCTGACGCGCCAGCATTTTGCCCGCGACCTCAAGGAGCTCGCGGTTGCGTCCGGCTTGCAGGCCCGCCTGGTCTCCCCGCACGTGCTGCGCCACGCCTTTGCCAGCCATCTGCTGCACAACGGCGCGGACCTGCGCATCGTGCAGACCCTGCTCGGTCACACCGACATCTCGACCACCCAGATCTATACCCATGTGGTCGAGGAGCGGCTGAAGAGCTTGGTGCGCGACCTGCACCCGCTGGCGGAGAAGTAGTTGCTGCTGGTAGCCCGGATGGAGCGACGCGTAATCCGGGGCCGCCTCCTCGCGGCCAGACCTTCCCGGATTGCGCTGCGTTCCATCCGGGCTACGGGTAAAGGGTGAAACCGCCTTGACTTCGGCCACATCTCCGCGGAAAGAGCCGGGGCCTCACGGCTGATTTGGCCGACTGCACCAGCACACAAGCCAAACCATTGAAGACGCTACACTTCTTTCCGCCGCCCCAACTTGCTTCGCTTCTCGCGCCCCGTCCCCCTATATTGAGTTGATGCTAGACCAGATGCGCAGCTATCTCGACTTCGAAAAGCCCGTCGCCGAGCTCGACTCCAAGGTCGACGAATTGCGCGCGCTCGCCGCCACCGGCACCGACATCAGCGACGAGGTCGGGCGGATCGAGGACAAGGCGGCGCAGGCGCTGGCCGACCTCTATGCGAACCTGACGCCGTGGCAGAAGACGCTTGTGGCGCGGCATCCGCAGCGGCCGCATTTCAACGACTTCATCAAGGGCCTGATCACCGAATTCACCCCGCTCGCCGGCGACCGCAAGTTCGGCGAGGACGAGGCGCTGGTCGCCGGCTTCGGCCGCTTCCGCGGTGAGCCGATCTGCGTGATGGGCCAGGAAAAGGGCGATTCCACCGAGAGCCGCATCCGGCACAATTTCGGCATGGCGCGGCCGGAAGGGTATCGCAAATGCGTGCGGCTGATGGAGATGGCCGAGCGGTTCGGCCTGCCGGTGCTGTCGCTCGCCGATTCGGCCGGCGCCTATCCCGGCATCGGCGCCGAGGAGCGCGGCCAGGCGGAAGCCATCGCGCGCTCGACCGATGCGTGCCTGGCGCTGACCGTGCCCAACGTCGCGATCATCACTGGCGAGGGCATGTCGGGCGGCGCCATCGCCATCACCACCGCCAACAAGGTCTTGATGCTCGAGCACGCGATCTACAGCGTGATCTCGCCGGAGGCGGCGTCCTCCATTCTCTGGCGCGACGGCACCAAGGCGCAGGAAGCCGCCAACAACATGAAGATCACCGCCCAGGACATGCTCCGCTTCGGCGTCATCGACGCCATCCTGAAGGAGCCGGTCGGCGGCGCCCACCGCGACCCCGCCGCCATGATCGCCACCACGGGCGAGGCCATCGCCAAGGCGTTCGACGAGCTCCGGAACTTTGATGGGGATGCCATCCGCAAGCAGCGGCGGCAGAAATTCCTCGATATCGGCCGCAAACTGGGCTGATTCGCCTCGATTCCGCTCTCGTAAGGTGGGCAAAGCGAAGCGTGCCCGCCAATCCCGGCTGTACGAACGGCTCGTGGGCACGGCGCTTCGCGCCTTTGCCCACCCTACCAGGCCTTTCGAGCAGCCCCCGGTAACCCCGCCTTAACCCTTTTTTTGCCCAAATCGGCGATCTGAGTCCCCTCGGCCCGAAAGCCCAAGTTCCGTCCCAAGTCGCGTCCATTTAGTCTTCGTTGACCATGCCACTGGGCCAACGCCCTCGTGATCCCCGCTCGGGTTGCGACCACATGACCCAGAGGTTAGAATTTTAATCAATGGCTTCAGGGCATAAGCGCTGGAGCGGGGTCTGACCGGGCCCGTCTCGGCGGGTCGGTTTACCGGTCGGATTGCGCTTCGGAATAATTGGGGTTCGCGCTTCAATGCCCGGCACGGTGTGGGGTCCATCTTGATTTCTCGTTCGCTTGCTCGCGCGCTCTTGGTTTCGGTTGCGCTGATGACGGCCGGCGGTCTGCTCGCCGGCTGCAACACCGATCAGGTCTCGCTTGCGACCAACGCCAAGGCCAATCAGCCGGTGCCGCCGAAGCTGATCGCCGCGATGGCTGAGAAGGACATGGACCTGCAATCGCCGATCCTGGTCCGCCTGTTCAAGCAGGAGGCCGAGCTCGAGGTCTGGAAGCAGACCCGCTCGGGCCAGTTCGCGCTGCTCAAGACCTATCCGATCTGCCGCTGGTCGGGCGATCTCGGCCCCAAGGTGCGCGAAGGCGACCGCCAGGCGCCGGAGGGATTCTACTCGATCAATCCGAGCCAGATGAATCCGCAATCGTCCTATTACCTCTCGTTCAACACCGGCTACCCGAACGCGTTCGACAAGGCGCTGGGCCGCACCGGCTCGCAGCTGATGGTGCATGGCGATTGTTCGTCGCGCGGCTGCTACGCGATGACGGACGAGCAGATCGCGGAGATTTATTCGCTCGGCCGCGAGTCCTTCTTCGGCGGCCAGAAGGCGTTCCAGCTGCAGGCCTATCCGTTCAAGATGACGCCGGTGAACATGGCCAGGCACCGGAACAATCCGAACATGCCGTTCTGGAAGATGATCAAAGAAGGCTATGATCATTTCGAGGTGACGCGGCAGGAGCCGAAGGTCGATTTCTGCGAGAAGAGATACGTGTTCGACGCCGCCAAGCCGGCGGACGCCAAGCGCGATCTGGTGTTCGACGCCTCTGCCAAATGTCCGGCCTATGTGATCCCCGAAGAGATCGCCAGCGCGGTCCGCGAGAAGCAGGCCAAGGACGAAACCGAATACGCAAGGCTCGTCGCCAAGGGCACGCCGGTGGCGCGGATGAACACCGGCATTGACGGCGGCATGCACAAGGTGTTCGCCGCCAAGATTCCAGAAGGCTCGACCGGCCTGTCCGAGAGCGCCGAAGGCACCACGCTGCAGATGCTGGCCATGGCGAAGGCGCCGGGCACGATCCCCGGCCACGTCAACCCGCCCAAGCCGAACCTCGATGCGGTGGCAAGTGCGCCGGCGCCGCGGGAAGAGCCGGTGGTCGCCGTCAGCGCGCCTGCCGCGAGCACCCGCGTTGCCGCGGCGTCGCCCGCTGCGAAGTCTGAAAGCGGCGGCTTCTTCTCCAATCTCGGCCGCAAGATGGGGCTCGGCACCGCCGACACCACCGCGACCGCGACGCCTGCGCCGCAAGCCACCGCGTCCGTGGCCCCGGCCGCCCAGACGTCCACGACGCCGGCCACGGCCGCCTCGCGACTCAAGGCCGCCGTGACCCGCTTCGTGCCGGGACATGACAAGTCCAAGGATTCAGTCAAGGAGGCGGCGAAGGATACGCCGAAGCCGGCCGTAGCAGCCGCCAAGCCGGCCGAGCCGCCGAAGCCCGACACCCGCCTCGCCGCGACGCGTCCGGCGCTGAAGCCATCGGTGAGCGAAGGCGCGGGCGACAGCACCCCGATGATATCAGGCGCCGCGCCGGTGGTGCAGTCGAACTCGTTCGACAGCCGCTTCTCGGCGGTGAAGTAGGCTAGCGCCCGAGCGCGCAATTATCGCTCTTTCCTCCGCACCGCACGGTAGGGACTGTGAATCGTGAACGCGTCGGGCACTATGCCGCTTTCGATCCGCTTCCATGTCACCTGTGCAGCAATGGGAAAGTTCTCGCGTGCCCGCGGCGAGAAGGTGCCGATCGCGGTGGTGCCGCGGCCGTTGCGCAAATAGTCGAGAAAAATGCGGCCGCTGCGCCTGGCCTGGGCCGAGAGGACGTAGCGGTCCGGCCGACGCAATGCGAAATCGGCCACGAGGCTGCGCGCCACGCGATGCGCCTGATCGTGCAGCATTGCCACCTCAAGCGGTGCCGTCAGATGAATGCCCTTGCCACCGGTCAGCTTGGGCCAGGTCGCAAACCCCTCACGGCTCATCAGCGCGCGAAGCTCCAGAGCGGTCTCGATCACAGCATGCCATTCGACGCCCTCGCCGGGATCAAGGTCGATCACGATGCGGTCGGCGTGCTCGATATCCTCAACAGTCGAATTCCACGGGTGCAATTCGACTGCGCCGATCTCGACGAGCCCGAGGAAGCCCTCAAGACTGTCCACCCAAAGCCGCGTGCCTTCGCCGCCTTCGCGCTTTCGGATGCGTAGCTGGTGCACCGCTTGCGGAATGTCCTTCGGCAGCGGCCCCTTGTGATAGAACGTCGTGCCGTGCACGTGCCGCACCAGCTTGAGCGGGCGATGTCCTAGATGCAGCAGCGCCTTCTTCCAGACACGCGCCCAGTAATGCGCGAGCTCTTCCTTGGACGGCACGATCGCATCGGGCAGCAGCTGCAGGATATTCTCTTTGGGAACGCCGAGCTTCGGCCGCCCGACCGATGAAGGCACCAACCGGGGCGCCCTGACCTTCCGCGGCGCAAGATCGTCGCGCAGGCCCTTGAATACGGCTTCACGCAGCAGGCCATCGTCGGTCAGGGCGCCATATTCCACCTCGGCATTCACCAGCGGCTCAACCCACGTGGCCTTGGGCTTCTTGACCGGCAGATCGAGCGGAGAATCGCGCCGGATCAGTGGGTCGAGCCGCTCACGCAATTCACGCGCGGTCGCCTCGGTGTATCCGGTGCGGACCTTACCGGCATAAAGCAGGCGCTCATCCTCGTGACGTCCGACATAAAGTGAAGCCACCTTGCGCGGGCGCGCGCCCAGCTTTTCGACGAATGCCACGATCGGAAACGTCTCGCTCTTCTTGCATTTCAGCTTGAGCCAGGTTTCCTGCCGTCCGGAGCGATAAGGTGCGTCGGCGCGCTTGGCCAGCAGCCCTTCGAGGCCAAGCCTGCAAGCATGGCGAAGGATTTGCTCGCCGTCGGCTTCGACGTGCTCGACGTAGATGAAAGTCTCGGGCGCTTCTTTCAGAAGCCGCCGCAGCAGCTGCTTGCGCTCGACAAAGGCGACGGCGCGCAAATCGTATCCGTCAAGGTACAACAGATCGAACGCGTGATAGCGAATGCGGCGGCTCTGCCTGGCGCCGAGCTCGCGCCGCAGCTGCTGGAAATCCGGCAGGCCATTACTGCCGTAGACGACGGCCTCGCCATCAATGATCGCACTCCCGGCTCTGAGCTTTCGCGCGCCGGCTGCAATCGACGAGAACTGCCCGGTCCAATCGTATCCGGCGCGCGAATAGACCGTCGCCGCGCCCGCCTGCAGGTGAAGTTGCGCGCGATAGCCGTCGGCCTTTATCTCGAACACCCAGCCGCTGCCTTGCGGCGGGTTCTCGCGTAGCGTGGGATCGCATGGCACGATGTATGATCGAATCGGAATCTTCCGCGCGCCGGCTAGGCGCGATAGTCCCGACTGACGCAACGCAACGGCACACATGCGGGATTCAACGCGCCCCGACAGATTCGTTCCGATCTGAAATAAAATCGATGGAATGCCGCGAAGCTCTTGAACAACCCGAATATTTCGCAGTGCGAGGGGCGCCGCGCGCTAAGGCGCCAGATACCGCATCAGCTCCGGACTGCCTTTCACCTCGCCGGCGTCGCCCTGCAGCGCGACGCGGCCGCGGTCGAGCACATAGGCGTAGTCGGCGACTCGCAAAGCGAGGTCGAGGTGCTGCTCGACGATGATGACGGCGATGCTCTTGGCAAGCTCGATCAGGCGCTCGGTGATCTCCTCGATGACGCCGATCCAGACGCCCTCGGTGGGCTCATCCAGCAGCAGCAGTTTTGGATCCCCGAGCATGGCGCGGCCGATCGCGAGCATCTTGCGCTCGCCGCCGGAAAGCGTGCCGGCGGGCTGGTCGAGGCGCTGGCCGAGCTTTGGGAAGATCGCCAGCAAGCGGTCGATGGCGGAGGAATCCTTCTTAGCCAGCGAGCCGACGGCGAGATTGTCGCGCACCGACAGGCGCGCGAACACCGAATGCTCCTGTGGCACATAGCCGATGCCGGCGCGGACGCGCTCCTGGGTGGCGCGGCGACTGATGTCGCGGCCGTCGAAGGCGACCTCGCCCTTCCATGCCGGCAGCTCGCCGACGATGGTCTTCATCAGCGTGGTCTTGCCGGCGCCGTTGCGGCCGAGCACGGCAACACCGCCGCGCCAGGGAATGCCGAGGCTGACGTCGAACAGGACCTGGCTGCGGCCATAGCCGGCGTCGAGATGCTTGATGTCCAAAAATTCAGGCACGGCGCAGATAGATCTCCTGGACGGATGTGTTGGCCTGGATCTCGGACACCGTGCCTGTTGCCAGCACCTTGCCCTGGTCGAGCACGGTGAGGCGATCGCAGATGTCGCGAATGAAATCGAGGTCGTGCTCGACGATGACTAGCGAGCAATGTTTTTTGATCGGCTGCAGCAGCTCGCCGGTGACGCGGCGCTCTTCCAGGCTCATGCCGCCGGTGGGCTCGTCGAGCAATAGGAGCTTCGGCTTACCGGCGAGCGCCATCGCGATCTCCAGCCATTGCTGCTGGCCGTGCGACAGCGCAGCGGCCGCATCGAAGGCGCGGTCGGCGAGACGGAACTGCGTCAGCATGGACATGACCCGGTCGTGCAACGCACCGCGCGTGCGCGAGAACACGAGGTCGAACAGCGAGGACTGCGCCTGCAGCGCGAGCAGGATGTTGTCGTAGAGCGTGAGCGACGGCAGCACGGATGTGATCTGGAATTTCAGGCTCATGCCGGCGCGCGCACGTTCGGTCGGCGTGAACGCGGTGATGTCGGTGTTGACGAAGGAGACCTTGCCTTGGGTCGGCACTTCGGCGCCGGCGATGCACTTCATCAGCGTGCTCTTGCCCGAGCCGTTCGGGCCGATCAGGCCGTGAAACTCATTCTCGCCGACCGTGAGGGCTGCGCCGTCGAGCGCGGTGAGCTTGCCGAAGACCTTCTTGATGCCGGCCGCTTCAAGGAGCATTGCGCCTCTCCTTTTGCTTGGCACCAAAGCTGCCGACGCGTTCGCGCTCGCCGAGCACAAAACTGATCAGGCCGAGCGGCCGGAACAAGATCACGAGCAGGAGCAGCAGGCCGAGGATTATCGGCCAGATCTCGCGGTAATTGTCCGAGAGCCAGAAGCTGACGCCCTCGACGATGACAGCGCCGACGACGGCACCGATCAGCGTGCCGGAGCCGCCGAACAGCACATAGAGCACGACCTGGGTCGAAACCACGACGCCCACCATGTTGGGCCAGACGAAGCCTTCGTGGAAGGCATAGAGGCTGCCGGCGAGGCCTGCGACGGCGCCGCCGATGGTGAAGATAATGGCTTTGAGATGCTGCGCCTTGTAGCCGAAGAAGGCGATGCGCTGCTCGTTCTCGCGCAGGCCTGCGAGCGCAAGGCCGAATTGCGAGCGAACCAGGAAGCGGCAGAGCAGATAGACCACGACGAGGATGCCGAGCACGAGATAATAGAACGCTGGGCCTTCCGTGAAGTCGTATGACCCAAGCGACATCGGCGCGATCGAGGGGATGCCGTTCTGGCCGCCGAGATAGTACCAGCCGCGCGCGAGCCGATCGGCGGCGTAGGAGCCGGTCAGCGTGCCGAGCGAGACGAAGATCACGCTGGAGGGATGCCGTCCCAGCAGCAGGAAGCCGCCGAGCAGCAGCGCGAAGGTGAGGCCGATCAGCGTGCCTGCCGGCAACACCAGGAAGATGTTGGTGATGTCGAGGTCGCGCGCGAGCAGGGCGACGCCGTAACCGGCCGAGCCGAAGAACAGCGCCTGGCCGAAGCTCATGATGCCGGCATAGCCCCAGACCAGGTCGAAGGACAGCGCAAACAGCGCGAGGATGATCACGCGCGTCGCGAAAACCGTGAGATAGTCCTGCAGCACCAGCGGCGCGAGTAGCGCCGCGAGGAGCACGAGGCCCTCGATGACAGGCAGGATTTTTCGTCTTGCCTTGACCTCGTCATTGGCCCGTTTCGCCGCTGCGCCCTCAGCCATCGCACCGTCCATTTCGTCGTCCACGTCGGCGACGATGGCCTCTCTTACCACACTCATCGGCTTCAGCATTCCGAGTTCAACATCGTCAGAGGCAGCCGTGTCAATCACGGCGGGATTCACCTCTCCCCGAGAGGGGAGAGGCGAAAATCAGCATTCCTTGGGATCGACGAGGCCGTTGCTGCGCCCGACGATCTCGTAATTTCCGCTCTTGGCGACGGCGGTGTACATCTTCATCTTGCAGTGCCGCTTGCCCGGCACCATCTCGGCGGGTCCGCCCGGACCTTCGGCGATCTTGGCATGGTCGAGCGCGGCGGCCACGGACTCGCGGTCGATCTTGCCGGCTTCCTTGACCGCGGCTTCCCACAGCTTGAGACCGCGATAGGTGCCGGTGGCAGCGCTGCCGGCGGCGAACAGGAAGTTGCCCGGGAAATCCTTCTCATAGGCCGCCTGAATCTTGGCGTCGAACGGGTTCTCCTTGGTCAGCACCTTGAAATAGTCGAGGCAGCTCGCAAGGCCCTCGATCTCCGCGGCCTGGTTGATGTTGAGCGTGTTCTCGTCGTAGTAGACGCAGGCCAGGCGCCCGCCGTTCTTGAGGAAGCCTGCTTCATAGAGCTGCTTGAAGAACGGGCCGACGCCGGGCGGGATGACGGTGTTGAAGACGACGTCGACCTTGTTGGAGATGATGCGGTTGACGGTCGCGGAGAAGTCGACCTGGTCGAGCGGGTAGTACTCCTCGAAGACGACCTCGCCACCATTCGATTCGATCACCTTGCGGGCGTAGACGTTGAGCGTGTGCGGCCAGACGTAGTTGGCGCTGGGCAGCGCGAACTTCTTGCCGCCGTTCTTGATCAGCCAAGGAATGAACTCGTCGCATTGCTGCGCCGGCGTCGGGCCGGTGCAGAACAGGTACGGCGTGCACTCCTTGCCCTCGTAGAGCTGCGGATAGATGTAGAGCGTCTTGCCGCGCGAAACGATCGGGTCCTTGATCGCGTTGCGCATCGAGGAGGTGATGCCGCCGAGCACCATATCGACCTTGTCGCGCTGGATCAGCTTGCGAACGTTTCCGACGGCGACGGATTCGTTGGACGCGGTGTCCTCGATATAGAGCTCGAGCGGACGGCCGAGCAGGCCGCCGGCCGCGTTGATCTCCTTGATCACCATTTTCGCGACGTTGGCGTCGGCGTTGCCGGCATAGGCGATCGGGCCGGTGAGGTCGGTGGCGATGCCGACCTTGATCGGCGCCTCGGCCGCATTGGCCCAGGGCGCCGGAATCACCCAGCTGCCGACGCCGGTTGCGACCGCGCCGGATGCAAAGGCGAAATTGGACAGGAAACGACGTCGCGTGAGCTGAGTACGATCGAGCATGTGATTAAACCCCTTTTCCAGCGATGAGACCTTGCGGACGGAATTTGATGAAGACGATGGCGAGCACGAAGACGAGCACGTCGGCGACGACGGGTGCCATTACCCAGGGCAGCGCCGCGCTCAGCGTGCCGATGACGCCGGCGCCCGCGACCGGGCCGATGAAGGAGCCGACCCCGCCGACCATGACCGCGACAAAACCCTGGATCAGGAAGCGCAGGCCGAGATCGGCAAACAGGCTGAACACCGGCACGATCAGCGCGCCGGCAAGGCCCGCGAGCGCCGCACCGAAGGCGAACGTCGCGCCGTAGATCAGCGGCGTCGAAATGCCCGACGCACGCGCCAGCGACGGGTTCTCCAGCGTCGCCCGCACGCGCAGGCCGAAACTCGTCCGCGACAACAGCAGATAGCAGAGGCCCATCACCAGCAGCGTGATGATGATGATGGTGAAGCGCCACGCCGAGATGTGCATGGCGCCGATGTCGATCGAGCCGCCGATCGGCTCCGGCACGGTGAGGTAGAAGCCGCCGATCAGCCCGCGAACGGCCTCGCGGATGATCAGGCCGAGCGCATAGGTGCCGAGCATGGCAACGATCGGCGCGGCGTAGAATCGTCGGATGATCAGCGCCTCCAGCACGAAGCCGAGCGCACCGACCACGAAAGGCGCCGCAACCATGCCGGCCCAGATCGGCAGGCCCTTGGCATAAGCGAGATAGGTGATGTAGGCGCCGAGCAGGACGAACTCGCCCTGCGCGAAGTTGAAGATGCCCATCATGCTGGCGATGATCCCGAGCCCCAGCACAATCAGGACGATGATCGCGCCGAAGCTCAGGATCTCGAACGCCGCGACGAACGCGTTAGCCATGCGTTGCGTTTCCGCCGAGTTGAAGCAAAGGTTTCCTCACATCTTCTTCCAGTCGCCGATCTGCTCGAAGGCATGGGCGGCGCGGTAGATGGTGGATTCCTCGAACATGCGGCCGACCAGCATCAGGCCGACGGGCAAGCCCTCGACCATGCCGCAGGGCAGCGACATCGCCGGATGATGGGTGATGTCGAACGGCGCGGTGTTGGAGATCATCTCGAGCGCGCGGGCGACATATTCCTCGCGGCTGGCATTGGGCTCCGGCAGCTTGGTCGCCTTCATCGGCGTCGTCGGCATCAGGAGCAGGTCGTAATCCCCAAACGCCTTGTCGTAGGCCGCGGTCAGCCGGCGCGAGATGTTGAGGGCCTTGCCGTAGAAGCGAGGGCCGAAATTGTTGTTGATGTAGGTGCCGAGCATCATGAACAGCTTCGTGGTCTCGGACAGCGAATCGGCCTGCCGACGCCAGCCGCGATGGAAATCCATCAGCGAGGTCGAATAGAGATCGCCGCGGCTGAGGCCGTAGCCGTCGCCGAACATCATGGTCTGGGTCAGGCCTTCCGTGCCGATCGGCGTCCAGATCGCCCCGCCCATCAGGTGCATCGGGATCGAGACGGTCTCGACCGTGGCGCCGAGATCCCTAAAGCGCTTTGCGGCCTCGCGCACGCTTTCATTCACCGCAGACTCGGCGGTCGGCTGCTCGAAGCCTTCCTTGACGATGCCGATCTTCATGCCCTTGACGCCCTGGCCTAGCGCCTTGGTGTATTCCTCGACCTTCGGAGCCTTGATGCGCGGATCGTAGCCGTCGTCCCCGGCGAGCACCTCGAGCAGCAGCGCATTGTCTTCGACCGTTGCCGTCATCGGACCGGTGTGATCGACATAGATCTCGATCGGCATGATGCCGGTGTAGGGGACGAGGCCCCAGGTCGGCTTCATGCCGTAGATGCCGCAGAACGACGACGGCATGCGGATCGAGCCGCCCTGGTCGCCGCCAATGGCCATGTCGACCTCGCCGAGCGCGACCACGACGCCCGATCCCGACGACGAGCCGCCGGCCGAGTAGCCCATCTTGTGCGGATTATGCACCGGCCCGTAGGAGCCGGTGTGGCTGCCGCCGGACAGGCAGAAATGCTCGCAATGCACCTTGCCCTTGATCTCGGCGCCGGCATCCAGCATGCGCGTGACGATGGTGGCGTCGAAATCGGGCACATAGCCTTCCAAGGTCGACGAGCCGTTGGTCATGGGCACGCCGGCCAGCATGATGTTGTCCTTCAGCGCGATGGTCTTGCCCTTGAGCTTGCCGCTGGCGGCGCCCTTCACTGTCGACTTGCGATACCAGGCATTGCGCGGGTTCTCCTCCGCCGAGGGCCGATAGCCCGGCGTGCGCGGATATTTCACTTCGGGCAATTCGTCCGGCATCGCGGCAACGAGATTGTAGGCTTCGATCGAGCCCTGCATGAGACCGCGGAACGAGGCGACGTCGTCATCGGTGAGCGAAAGACCGCATTGCTCGGCGACACTGCGAAGTTGGGCTGGCGTGGGAAGGGCAACTGTCACGGCGCTCTCCTTGAAGTTCTTTGCAACGTTGGGCGTGGCCGCCCCGGCGCGACGCACGCACCCGCGGCCTCGCCGAAACATTCAAAACGGAAATATTTTCGTTTTCAAGTATTATTTTGCAAATGCGGGCCGGTCTAGCCGCGAGGCGGTCAGAGCGGCTTGATCAGCTTGAAATCGAGACCGTCGGCCTCGGCGAGATGCATCGGCATCCGCACGCGCCCGTTGCAGACGGTAACCCGACCGCGGGCGCCGCTGTAGACGATGTTGCGGCCGGCCGCGAGCAGCGGCCGCATCGCCAGCGAACCAGCCTTGTTCGCAACGGCTTCGAGGAAGCGCAGGCCTTCGTAACTCGATTGCCCCACCGAGCCGATCGGCGGCGCATTCGGCCCGAACATCGCGTGATAACGGCTCTGGAAGTCGTCATTGGCGCGCGCGCCGGTGCCGGTGAAGTAGCCGGAAGCGCAGAACATGTTCTCGCTGTTGTCGGCGCCGATGCCGAGTAGCACGGTATCGTCCATCGCGCCCGCGAGCCGCAGCGTCGTGGCGCCTAGCCCACATTCGCCGAAGGCTCGGTTGAAGGTGATGCTGTCGGTACCGATCAGCGAGATCAACACGACATCGGGCTTGGCGGCGCGGATCCGCGCCAGATGCGGCCCGTGATTGTCTTCGCCGAGCGGGACGAACTCTTCGCCGACGACGCGGCCGCCGGTTTCCTTGATGTAGTTCTTCACCGCGCGATGCGATTGCCAGGGCCAAACGTAGTCGCTGCCGATCAGGTACCAGCGTTTGGCCTTCTTGACGTCCGCGAGCCAATGGATGGCGGGGCGGCTCTGCCAGCGCGGCGTCTCGCCGATCGCCATCACGCCGGGCGTGCGCTCGCCGCCCTCGTAGACCGGCGTGTAGATATAGGGAATGCGGTGGCGTGTGGTGACGTCGCGGAGGCCCACGCGAACCGCGCTGGTGTGCAATCCGACGATCAGATCGACCTCGTCGAATGCGATTGCCTGCTCGGCGCGGTCCAGAACCTCATCCAACGGCCCGCCGGCATCGTAGATCGACAGCTCGAGCTCGCGGCCGAGAATGCCGCCGCGCTTGTTGATCTCGGCGACGGCAAGCTGCGCGCTGTTCGTGGCACACGGGCCCCACACGCCAGGCGAGCCGGTGCAGCAGATGAAGCCGCCGACGCGCAGCTTGTTGACGCCGCGGCGCTTGAACAAGGCGTCACCGTGCGGCGACAAGGCACCGCCAGCTGCCGAAGACGACAGATTCCTGAACAGCAAGGACGGCGGTAACGCCGAGCCGCCGTGAGCCGGGAAGTTCACCGTCGCGCGCACGCCAACTCCTGTCTGAGACCAGACCTGAAAGCACATTGAGCAGGCGGCCGCGGCTTCCGCCCTTTTGTTGGGCAATGATCTTATTTTGAAAATATTGAATATTCAAGAATTGAAGTGCATATAGATGCAGCATCGATTGCAAGACATTCACTCATTTGGGTCAAGGCGAAGTCTCAGCCGTGGCAAAATCGCCGAAACAAAATTCCCCAATCACCGAACACCTCGCTTACCTGCTCGCGCAAGCCAACCGGGAAATCAACCGGCAGCTCGAACTGAGGTTGAGCAAGGAGGGCGTGCCGGTCGAGCAATGGCGCATCCTGAAAGTGCTGTCGGACGGCGAGGGCCATTCGATGGGCGAGCTCGCGGACGCCGTGCTGCTCAACCATCCGACGCTCACGAAGATGATCGACCGCATGGTCTCCGACACGCTGGTCTACCGCGTGCAGGACCCGAACGACCGCCGCAAGGTGCTGATGTTCATCTCCGACCGCGGCAAGGTGCTGTGCAAGAAGCTCAACTCGCTCGCGGTCGACCAGGAGGAGCACATCCTGGAGAGCTACGGCGACAAGTCGACGAGCGAGCTCAAGCGGCTGCTGGAGAGCTTGATCGACAGCTCGAATTAGACCTCGTGAAGTGGAGCGTGGCGCCTAGCGAAGCGCACACACACATCTGCCGTTTCAATGCATAGCCAGAGGAAAGCACTCGCGCATCATCGCCAGCACGAGAGGCGATAGCGTTGGCCATTCCATGTCGTCCAGCCCACGGCCTTGTTGCTGACCGGCTTGGCTAGATACCATCTGTTGCCGTCGGCATGGTTGAAGTACACGCCGCCCTGGGTTCCGCTGCGTGGATTTGTCAACTTCACCCATCGCGAGCCATTATCTGAGAAGCGGCCTGACCAGCGTGCTCCCGAAGTGCTGGTGCAAGTGTTGCCGTTGCAGGTTGTCTGACTGTCATCGACGGCGGCCCATTTCATCCGGGCCGGGCGGCCGTCGATGTTGCACGACCATGTTCCGCCCCACCATCCGCCCACTTGGCTCGCAGGTGCGGAACCGCAGGCGTAAAAACTCAGGGCAAGGACACAAAAGGCGGTTGGCAGCGCGCGTTTGGACATTGTCTGGCTCCCAATTTTCAGGCCACGTCTCGTGATTCAATCAAACCACGGATTGAGCTCTGTAGCGGTGATCCAGATCACAATGAGCAGTGGTAAAAAATTGGATGGTCTACCCGAGGGCGTTCGCCGAGACGCGATGCCGCGCTTTGACCATTGGCTCTCCGGGTGAAGAGTTCTTCAGCGACGCAGCCGCGCGAGCGAGTGGCGGCCGGCCATCTGCAGAAGCAGCAGCACTCCGGAGTGATCACAGGAACAGGCGCTGAGGCGGGTTGCCAGATGACTGAAGCGTGCTCAGCCGCGCGTGACGGATAAAGGACCGTCTGACAATTGTGCGCCAGCCATCCTCAATGGCGTGCGCCTACCATTCGTTATGCAACGGAAGACCAGCAGGCATCATATGGATCGAAAGCATTCGACGCCTGGCGAACTCGTGGGCCAAGACAACACCGCGAGTTCGCTGGGTTTTGAGGTCATCGATCAAGCATACCGCCCGTGGCAGTGCTTGTACTTCTTGCCACTACCGCACGGGCAGTCCTCGTTGCGGCCGACCTTGCCCCAGCTCGTCGGGTTCTTCGGGTCGCGCAACGCCGCGTCGGTGGATTGGGCGCCGAGGGTGACGCTGGCGAGAGCCATCTCGTCCTCGCCGGTGTTCGGATCGAACTTGTGCGCCTCCATCGGCGGCAGGACGGGGGCCTCCTGCTCCGGCGGGACGATCTCGACGCGCATCAGCTGCGCCGTGACGGCCTCGCGCAAGTGAGCGCTCATCTCCTGGAAGAGATTGAAGGCTTCGGTCTTGTACTCCTGCAACGGATCGCGCTGGCCGTAGCCGCGCAGACCGATGACCTGGCGCAGATGGTCGAGCATGATCAGGTGCTCGCGCCAGAGATGGTCGAGCGTCTGCAAGAGGATGGTCTTCTCGACGTAACGCATCACGTCGGGACCCCATTGCGCGACCTTGGCCGCCATGTGTTCGTCGGCCTTGGTCTCGATGCGAGTCAGCAGCTCCTCGTCGGCGATGCCCTCTTCCTTGGCCCATTCGTCGACCGGCAGGTCGAGATCGAGCACGCGCTTCAATTCGTCCTTGAGCCCGGCGACGTCCCACTGCTCGGCATAGGCATGCTCGGGCACGTGCTTGGCGACGAGGTCGTCGATGAAGGCGTGGCGCATGTCGGCGACGGTCTCGGCGACGCTCTCGTCCTTCATCAGCTCGACGCGCTGGTCGAAGATCACCTTGCGCTGGTCGTTCTGGACGTTGTCGAACTTGAGCAGGTTCTTGCGGATGTCGAAGTTGCGCGCCTCGACCTTCTGCTGCGCCTTCTCCAGCGCCTTGTTGATCCAGGGATGGATGATGGCCTCGCCCTCTTGCAGGCCGAGACGCTGCAGCATGCTGTCGAGACGGTCCGAGCCGAAGATGCGCATCAGGTCGTCTTCCAGCGACAGGAAGAACTTCGAGCGGCCGGGATCGCCCTGACGGCCGGAACGGCCGCGCAGCTGGTTGTCGATGCGGCGGGATTCGTGGCGCTCGGAGCCGATGATGTAGAGGCCGCCGGGCTTCTTCACGGTCTTGGCAGGCTTGCTTCCCTTGGCCGGCTCGACCTCGACGGTCTCCTCGGCCTTCAGCACGATGTCGCGGAAGTGCTCGATATCGGCCTTGATCTGCTCGATCTTCTTGGCCTTCTCGGCCTCGTCGGTGATATCAGCAGTCTCCTGCTGGATGCGCATCTCCAGCGAGCCGCCGAGCTTGATGTCGGTGCCGCGGCCGGCCATGTTAGTAGCGATCGTGATCGCGCCCGGCACGCCGGCTTCGGCGACGATGTAGGCTTCCTGCTCGTGGAAGCGCGCGTTCAGCACCGCGAACAGTTTCGCCGGCTTGCCGGCGCGGGCGGCGGCATAGAGCTTGTCGAGCGCGCCCTCCTTGCCGAAATCGATCTGCTTGTAGCCGTTCTTCTTGAGGAATTCGGCGAGCACCTCCGACTTCTCGATCGAGGCGGTACCGACCAGCACCGGCTGCAGGCGCGCATTGGCGCGCTCGATCTCGGCGAGGATGGCCTGATATTTTTCCTTCTGGGTCCGATAGACCTCGTCGTCCTCGTCGAGGCGCGCGATCGACAGATTGGTCGGGATCTCCACGACCTCGAGCTTGTAGATGTCGAACAATTCGTCCGCTTCGGTCGCGGCGGTGCCGGTCATGCCCGCCAGCTTCTCGTACATGCGGAAGTAGTTCTGGAAGGTGATCGAGGCCAGCGTCTGGTTCTCGGGCTGGACCTGGACGTGCTCCTTGGCTTCCAGCGCCTGATGCAGGCCTTCCGAATAGCGGCGGCCCGGCATCATGCGGCCGGTGAACTCGTCGATGATGACGACTTCGCCGTCGCGGACGATGTAGTCCTTGTCGCGCGTGAACAGCGTGTGAGCGCGCAGGGCCTGGTTGATGTGGTGCACGACGGAGACGTTCTCGACGTCGTAGAGCGACTCGCCCTTGAGCTGGCCGGCATCGCGCAGCAGCGTCTCGATCTTCTCCATGCCGCCTTCGGTCAGCGTCACCGTGCGCTGCTTCTCGTCGACCTCGTAGTCGGTCTTGTCGAGCCTCGGCAGGAAGCCGTCGATGGTGTTGTAGAAGTCGGAGCGGTCGTCGAGCGGGCCGGAGATGATCAGCGGCGTGCGCGCCTCGTCGATCAGGATGGAGTCGACCTCGTCGACGATGGCGAAGAAGTGCGGCCGCTGGACCATGTCCTCGAGCCGGTACTTCATGTTGTCGCGCAGATAGTCGAAGCCGTATTCGTTGTTGGTGCCGTAGGTGATGTCGCAGGCATAGGCCGCCTTGCGCTCGGCATCGTCGAGGCCGTGCACGATCACGCCGGTGGTCATGCCGAGGAAGCCGTAGATCTGGCCCATCCAGCCGGAGTCGCGGCGGGCGAGGTAGTCGTTGACGGTGACGACGTGGACGCCTTTGCCGGCGAGCGCGTTCAGATACACCGCGAGCGTCGCGACCAGCGTTTTGCCTTCGCCGGTCTTCATCTCGGCGATGTCGCCCTCGTGCAGCACCATGCCGCCGATCAGCTGGACGTCGAAATGGCGCTGGCCGAGCGTGCGCTTGGCGGCCTCGCGCACGGTGGCGAAGGCCGGGACGAGGAGATCGTCCAGCGTCTTGCCGTTCGCGAGCTGCTGCTTGAATTCCGCGGTGCGGGCCTTGAGCGCCTCGTCGGAGAGCTTCGAGACCTCGGGCTCCAGCGCATTGATCGCGTTGACGCGGGACTGATATCCCTTCACCCGCCGGTCGTTGGCGGAGCCGAAAAACTTGCGGGCGAGCGCGCCGATCATGCCTGGTTCCTGTGTTCGCGATTCAACCGCGTTGGGCCTAAGAAGTTGTCACCCGCCCGCCTATCAACTCACCGTGACGCTTCGCGGCGTCAGAGCCCGGACTGCGGGGGACATCCGCCATATGGGTGGGAATTGGGCAAGTCTGGGTTCAACGGCCAAAAACGCAGCAAAATAAACGCCATCGCCATGGTCGCGACCGCGCAGAGATATGGCCCGGTCGGGGCCTTGTCAACGGCGGGCGCAGTGCGGCTAATTCATCATTTTGACAGACTTTTCGCGTTGCCAAGCCCCCCTGATTGGGCGAGTGTCCGCCCCGCTCGAGCAGCCCCCTGCTTCAACATAAGGATTTTCCATGACCACCTCGTTCCCGGCAACCCAGCGCTTCCGCTCCGCGTCCGCCCTGGCTGGCAGCCTCGCTCTGGCGCTGTCCCTGGCGTTTGCGGGCCCGCTCCGGGCCGCCGATGATCCGGTGCTGGCGAAGGTCAATGGCGCAGAAATCAAGAAGAGCGACGTCACCATGGCCGAGGAGGAACTCGGGCCGAGCCTTGCCCAGATGGACCCGGCGACCAAGGACGAGAACGTCCTGTCGTTCCTGATCGACATGAAGATCGTCAGCAAGGCTGCCGAAGACAAGAAGATCGCCGACGGCGAGGAGTTCAAGAAGCGCCTGGCATTCGCCCGCAACCGGCTTCTGATGGACAGCCTGCTCGCCAGCGAGGGCAAGGCCGCGACCACGCCGGACGCCATGAAGAAGGTCTATGAGGAGGCCGCCAAGCAGATCACCGGCGAGCAGGAGGTGCGCGCCCGCCACATCCTGGTCGAAACCGAGGACGAGGCCAAGGCGGTGAAGGCCGAGCTCGGGAAGGGGGCCGATTTCGCCGAGCTCGCCAAGAAGAAGTCCAAGGACCCCGGCTCCGCCGATGGCGGCGACCTCGGCTTCTTCACCAAGGAGCAGATGGTGCCGGAATTCTCGGCCGTGGCCTTCTCGCTGGAGCCCGGCAAGATCTCCGACCCCGTGAAGTCGCAGTTCGGCTGGCACATCATCAAGGTCGAGGAAAAGCGCAACCGCAAGGCGCCCGATTTCGAGCAGGTCAAGGCCCAGATCGAGCAGTACGTGACCCGCAAGGCCCAGGCCGAGTATGTCGCCAAGCTGCGTACCGAAGCCAAGGTCGAGCGGCTGGACCAGCCGGCGGCGGATGCGTCGAAGGACGCCAAGCCGGATGCGAAGCCGTCCGACAGCAAGATGGCGCCGCCGGCGAAGAAGTAAGAATTCGCTGTCACTTCGCGGACGCCAAGTATATCTAACGTCGCAATGGCCGGGGCTCCCCCGGCCATCTGCATGTCCAGACCCTACCAAGGCGCCCGCGATGTCCTCCTCCGTCTCTCCGCTCGCCCCCAAAACCGTCCCTGATATGCCCGTGATCGCGGGCATCCGTCTGGCGACGGCTGAAGCCGGCATCCGCTACAAGAACCGTACCGACGTGCTGCTCGCGGTGATGGACAAGGGCACTGCCGTCGCCGGCGTCTTCACCAGGTCGAAGTGCCCCTCGGCTCCGGTGGAATGGTGCCGCGCCAAGCTGAAGGGCGGCAAGGCGCGCGCGCTGGTGGTCAATTCCGGCAATGCCAACGCCTTCACCGGCAAGACCGGCCGCGCCTCCACCGCGCTGACGGCGAAGATCGCGGCCAAGGCGGTCGGCTGCAGCGAGAGCGAGATCTTCCTGGCCTCGACCGGGGTGATCGGCGAGCCGCTGGATGCCACCAAGTTCGACGGCGTGCTCGGCCGCCTCGCCGAAGCCGCCGAGCCCGGCGATTACCTCGCCGCGGCCAAGGCGATCATGACCACCGACACCTTCCCGAAAGTGGCGACCGCGACAGTCAAGCTCGGTAAGGCCAAGGTCACCATCAACGGCATGGCCAAGGGCGCCGGCATGATCGCGCCCGACATGGCGACGATGCTGTCCTTCATCTTCACTGACGCGCCGATCGCGCCCGCCGCGCTGCAGGCGCTGCTCAAGAGCGGCGTCGAGGACACGTTCAACGCCGTGACCATCGACGGCGACACCTCGACATCGGATACGCTGCTGGCCTTCGCCACCGGCGCCGCCGCTGAGCACGGCGCGCCAAAGATCAGCCGCGCCAGCGACCCGCGCCTGAAGGCCTTCGTCAAGGCGTTCAACCAGGTGCTCGCCAATCTCGCCGAGCAGGTCGCCCGCGACGGCGAAGGCGCGCGCAAGCTGGTCGAGATCACCGTGGAGGGCGCCAAGACCAAGGCCTCGGCTCGCAAGATCGCGATGTCGATCGCGAACTCGCCGCTGGTGAAGACCGCGATCGCCGGCGAGGATGCCAATTGGGGCCGCGTGGTGATGGCCGTCGGCAAGGCCGGCGAGCCGGCCGATCGCGACAAGCTGTCGATCTCGTTCAACGGCATCCGCGTCGCCAAGCGCGGGGCGCGCGATCCCGATTATGACGAAGCGCAGGTGTCGGAAGCGATGAAGGCGCCGGAGATTGCGATTCTGGTCTCGCTCGGCCTCGGCAAAGGCCGCGACCGCGTCATGACCTGCGACCTCACCAAGGAATATGTGGCGATCAACGGGGACTACAGGTCGTAGGTCTTCTCCCTCTCCCCGTTCTTACGGGGAGAGGTGAGCGCCATCATCCGGAGATCCGCGCGTCCGCGACCGCCTTCTTGAACAGCGCGTTCATGGCGTCCGCGATGCCTTGCGTCGGGCTGACCTCGAAATACAGGCCCGGCGAAGCGCAGCTCTGCATGTTCTGTGCGATCTGGCTGTTCGGCGACGGGCCATAGGGGCCGGCATTGAACGGATCGATCCACTTCATGTACCAGGGGTTGGTCGGCAGCGCGAGATACGTCGTGTACAACACCGCGACCTTGACGCCGCGATCCTTCATCGTCTTGCAAAGCGCAGGGTTGAGCGGCGACTGGCACCGCGTGCTGCCCGAGAGCGGTTTCAGGCATCCGGTGTTGCTCTCATCGGCCACGCCATCGGACACGAAGAACAGGTATTTGAGCGGACTGGCCGACGTGCCGCTTCCGGGGGAGCTGATCTCGCCGTTGATCGCAGGAAAGACCGCAGTGAATGGGGTATCTTGATCGTGATTCTCGTTCTGGCCGTTCACCGACATCAAGTCGATCTTGCCGGCCGCCGCCTTGGCGCTGGAGAGAGAGGCCGACAACGAAAACAGACTGCGCAGGCCGAGCGAACTTGCAGAGCCGCCGAAATCATAGATCGCCATTCTGAACTGGTTTGAATAGGTCTCGGTGGCGTTTGCCGTATCCATCAAGGACTCGGTGGCGCTCCGAAGCACGTCGATCCGGGTGGTCACGCCAAGCTTCTTGGCAAGGTCGTAATAGTTGTTCTTGTCCTTGAGATCGTGGCAGGCGAAAGCGCACTTGTCTGACGTGTTGTTGACCATCTTCTGCACGTCGGCCGGGGTCGCACCGACGCCCATCGACGGCGAATTGTCCAGCAGCAGGTAGAAATCGATATAGAGCGGCATGCTGGCCGTCGCCTTCGACGTGCCGCTCAACGTCAGCACCGACTTGCCGATCACGCCGAGGAACATGGTGTTCAAAGTTGCGGTGAACGAAACCGTCGCGGTGACGGTCGAGCCGGATTTGACCACGGTCGGTGTGAGGCCGGTCAGCGTGTAGCCGGACTGACTGGTGCGATTGGCATTGAAGATGTTCGTGGCGTCCGTGACGCCGACCGAAATCGAGCCGTCCGCAGTCATGTTGCCGGCGGCCTTGAAGGCGGGCGAAGCCTTGGCGATCGAGCCGACACTGGCGGCATCCGCCGCGGCCTGAAGCTTGGACCGGATCAGCGTCGCGCGCGAATAGTCGATGGCGCAGCCGACCGCACTGATCAGGGGAACGCAGGCGAGTGCGAAAATCACTGCGATATTGCCGCGCCGGTCGTCAACGAACCGGCGGAGGAGAGCCGAAAGCGCAGCGCGCATGAGGTGGCCTGGAGTGGTTTAAAGAGTTCCCACTCTAGGAACTGCGGATTAAATATGACTTATGGTGACCTTGGAAACGTAGACTGCAACGAGGTTAACAAACCGTTGCAAACGATCTCAGCGAGCGACAGACGCGCATGGCCGATCTCAAACTGACACTGGTGGTGGCCTGCGCGCTCGTCGACGCCGACAAACGCGTCCTGATCGCGCAGCGCCCGGAAGGAAAGGCCCTGGCCGGCCTGTGGGAATTCCCCGGCGGCAAGCTCGAGCCGGGCGAGCGGCCGGAGCAGAGCCTGATCCGGGAGCTTCATGAGGAGCTCGGCATCGACGTCGCCGAGCCGTGCCTCGCGCCGCTGACCTTCGCCAGCTACGGTTACGAGACCTTCCATCTGCTGATGCCGCTCTATATCTGCCGGCGCTGGGAGGGGTTGGTCACCGCACGCGAGGGCCAGAACCTTGCCTGGGTCCGCGCCAACAAACTGCGCGACTATCCGATGCCGCCCGCGGACATTCCGCTGATCCCGCATCTGATCGATTTGTTGATGTGAGGTCGAAGGGTACCGCTCTCTGGCGTCATGCCCGGGCTTGTCCCGGCCATCCACGGCCTTCTTGCCAGCCCGAAAGACGTGGATGGCCGGACAAGCCCGGCCATGACGGAAGAGAGAGATCACTCCTTCCCCGCCTTCTTCACCGCCTCCGCTAGGCTCGCTTTCGCCGACCCCGGCTTCAGCGGCTGCTGCTGGCTCGCATGCGGGGCCCAGCCCGAGAGCCAGACGATGTCGAAGGTCGCGCGGATGCGGCCGTCGGCATCGGCAAAACGCTCGGCGTAGATCTCGGCCATGCGCAGCAGCGTCGCGCGGCGCGTCGGTGTCCGCCGCCGCTCGATCAGCACGTTGGCCGCACCCATGCGGCGGAGATCCTGCATCAAGGCGAACGCATTGGCATAGCGCACCACGACACGGTCGACGTCGGTCACCGGCAGCGCAAAGCCCGCCCGCTGCAATAGCGCACCAATGTCGCGAAGGTCAGCGAACGGCGCCACGCGCGGCGACACACCGCCCTCGCATTCGGCTTCCGCCGCGGCAAAGGCCTGCCGCAGCTCGGTGAGGCTGTCGCCGCCGATCATGGCAGCAAGCAGCAGCCCGTCCGGCTTGAGTGCCCGGCGGATTTGCGCGAGCACGCCCGGCAGGTCGTTGACGTATTGCAGCGCCAGCGCCGAGACGACGAGATCGAGGCTCTCAGGCGCGAGGGGCAACTTCTCCGCGCCGGCCGCGTCGAGCGCGATGTGTTCGATGGAGGGAAGCCGCGTGCGCAACGCCGCCAGTCCCGCGCCGGGCGTCCAGAGGTCGGCGGGAGCGTGAAACTCCCGCATCACCGCTGCCAAGCGGTCGGACATGTCCTCGGCGACCCGCTCGAGCAGGAATGTGACCGCGCCTTGGGCCTGGGCGCGCTGCTGCCGCCTCTGCAGCAAGGCACGATCAAACAAGGCGGGCGGGATTTGAGCGGTCCGGACCATGCCGCTGGTTACGCCGATCTCCACAGTTCTGGCAATCCGCTGCGTGCAGCGTTAGCCTCCCCACATGGAAGCCGACGCTCCCCCCATCCGTTCCATCGCCGCACCGCTGCGGAGCGCGTGGACGGCCGGCCGCCACGTGCTGGCGCGGGCGGCGCGGCTCGCGCTCGACATCGCCCTGCCGACACAGTGCGTATCGTGCCGGGAGCCGGTTGATGGCGAGGGCGTTTGCGCTTCCTGCTGGGCGCGGCTGTCGTTCATCGAGCGGCCCTATTGCCCGCGGCTCGGCATTCCCTTCGTCTACGACCCCGGCCCCGAGATGCTGTCGATGGAGGCGATCGCGAGCCCGCCGGCTTACCAGCGCGCTCGCGCGGCGGTGCGCTACGACGACGTCGCGCGCACGCTGGTGCATGCGCTGAAATATCAGGACCGTACCGATCTGGCACCGGCCATGGGCCGTTGGATGGCGCGCGCGGGCCGCGAGTTGCTGACCGGCGCCGACATGCTGGTGCCCGTGCCCCTGCATTGGCGGCGGGCCTGGCGGCGCCGTTACAACCAGTCCGGCGCGCTCGCGCGTGTCATCGAGCGGCAGAGCGGGATCAAGGTGCGGGGCGACGTGCTGCGGCGGGTGCGCGCCACCGAGCAGCAGATCGGCCTGTCGCGGGCCCAGCGCGCCACCAATGTGCAAGGCGCATTCCAGGTATCTCCCGACCGTCAGGCCGAGATCCAGGGCCGCCGCGTTGTCCTGATCGACGATGTCCTGACGTCAGGGGCTACGCTCGACACCTGCGCGCGGGCCCTGCTCCGCGCCAAGGCGGCCCAGGTCGACGTGCTGGTCTTTGCCCGGGTTGTCGAGAGCGGGCCCCGTCCCATATAATTCAATGAATTCATGACATGAGAGCGCCAGACGAATGACTGCTGCTGTCGAGATCTACACCCGGCCGGGCTGCGGCTATTGTTCCGCCGCCAAGTCACTGCTGACCCGCAAGAAGGCGACCTTCACCGAATTCGACGTCGCCAAGAACCCGTCCTGGCGCCAGGAAATGTACGGCCGCGCCGGCCAGGGCTCGACCTTTCCGCAGATCTGGATCGGCGGCACCCATGTCGGCGGCTGTGACGACCTCTATGCACTCGATCGCGAAGGCAAGCTCGATGGCATGCTCGAAAGCGTGAAGGCGGTATCATGAGCGAGAACCGCACGTTCACGGCCGCCATGGTGCAGATGCGCACCGGCCTGATGCCCGGGCCGAGCCTCGAGCAGGCTACGAAGCTGATCCGGCAGGCTGCGGCCGATGGCGCCGACTACGTGCAGACGCCCGAAGTGAGCAACATGATGCAGCTGAACCGCAAGT
The DNA here is from genome assembly GCF_020193585.1 of Bradyrhizobium sp. IC3195. Lineage (NCBI taxonomy): Bacteria > Pseudomonadati > Pseudomonadota > Alphaproteobacteria > Hyphomicrobiales > Nitrobacteraceae > Bradyrhizobium > Bradyrhizobium sp. IC3195. Next base: position 33,629 of record NZ_JADYVG010000025.1, read on the forward strand.
CGCTGTTCGAGCATCTCCAGAGCGAAGAGGACGACGCCTCGCTGAAGGCCTACCGGGCGCTCGCGGCGGAGCTGAAGATTCACCTCCATGTCGGCTCGCTGGCGCTGCGCTTCTCGCCGGAGAAGGCGGTCAACCGTTCCTTCCTGATCGGGCCCGAGGGCAACGTGCTCGCGAGCTACGACAAGATCCACATGTTCGACATCGAGCTGCCGGACGGCGAGAGCTATCGCGAATCCGCCAATTACCAGCCGGGCGAGACCGCCGTGATCTCGGATCTGCCCTGGGGCCGCATCGGCTTGACGATCTGCTACGATGTGCGCTTCCCGGCGCTGTACCGTGCGCTCGCAGAAAGCGGCGCCTATTTCATCACCGTGCCGTCCGCCTTCACCCGCAAGACCGGTGAAGCGCATTGGCACGTGCTGCTGCGAGCCCGTGCAATCGAGACCGGCTGCTTCGTCTTCGCCGCGGCGCAGGCCGGCACCCACGAGAACAAGCGCGAGACCTACGGGCATTCGCTGATCGTCGATCCTTGGGGCGAGATCCTCGCCGAAGGCGATGTCGAGCCGGGCATCATCATGGCTAGGATCGACCCGGCCAAGGTCGAGACCGCGCGCCGGGCGATTCCCTCGCTCCAGCACGGCCGCCGCTTCGGCGTCTCCGATCCCAAGGCCGGGCCGGACCATTTGCACCTCGTGCGGGGCTCGGCATGATCCGCTACGCGCTCCACTGCGACCGCAATCACGCCTTCGAAAGTTGGTTCCAGAGCTCGTCGGCCTATGATTCGCAGGTGAAGCGCAAGCTCGTGACCTGCCCGATCTGCGGCTCAGCCAAGGTCGACAAGGCGATCATGGCGCCGCGCATCGTCGGCAAGAAGGGGCGCGGCCGCGCCACGCCGCCGCCGGAGCCCGTGGCCGCGACCACACCCGAGGCTGCGCCGTCAGGGCCGACCTCGCTGCTGATGGCGCAGGAGCGCGAGCTGCGCGCCAAGCTGAAAGAGCTGCGCGACCACATCGTCAAGAACGCGGACAATGTCGGTGAGCGCTTCGCCAACGAAGCCCGCGCCATGCATTACGGCGACAAGGAGCACCGCCCAATCTATGGCGAAGCCTCGCCCGAAGAGGCGAAGTCGCTGATCGACGAAGGCATCGAGGTCTCACCGCTGCCGACGCTGCCGGAAGACCGGAATTAAGCTCCCACCAGCACAGCGACGCCCAGGACAATCAGCGCAATGCCTGCAAGCTCGCGCGGCGCGATCGGCTGCTTGAACGAGTAATACGCCACGGCTTGCGCGAACAGCACCTCGATCAGCGCGAGTGTGCGGACGTTGGCGGCCGCCGTCAGTGCAAAGGCGAGGAACCAGAATTGCGAAGCGAAGGCGCCGATGAAGCCCGCGAGCATCGACGGTCGCCATAACCTGAGGATTCCTCGCAGCACGTCCGGCGCGCGCCAGAGCAGGTAGATCGTCAGCACCACCGTCTGCACGAACAGGCCGAGCGCCAGCGTAATTGACGCCGCGGTCACGAAGGACACGTCGGGCACATTGATGATGGCGCCGCGAAAGCCGACCGCTGACAGCGCGAAGGCCGCCGCGGCAACGAGGCCGGTGATGGTCGGCTTCAGCTCGGCAAAGCTCTTGTCGCCGCCGGGGCGGAGCGCGGTGATGACGACGCCGACGGTGGCGATCATGATCGCGAGCACCTTCAGCCAGGTCAGGTGATCGCCGAGGAAGACGAAGCCGAATATCGCGGTCTGGATCGCCTCGGTCTTCAGGTAGGCCGTCGTCACGACAAACGAGCGGTCGTTCATCGCGAGCAGCATCAGCCCGGTGGCGACGATCTGGCTGAGCGCGCCCAACAGCAGCCATGGCCAGAACACGGCTGGCGGCGGGCTCAGATGATCGCCGGTCGCGAGCAGCACCAGCCCCAGGAACAGCAGCGAGAACGGAAAGCCGAACAGGAAGCGGATATTGGTCGCGCCCCAGGTCCCCAGCGGCTTCGTCAACGACCGCTGCATCGCATTGCGCGCGACCTGCCCGAGCGCGGCAACGATGGTGAAGGGAATCCAGAGGCTGGCGATGGTGAACATGGGGTGGCGGGCGCGAGGATCCGGGCCAACGTGCCGCTAGCGGTGGAGCAGGTCAATCACACGGATGTCATGGGTGCGATGCTCTCGCACAAACTCGGTGCCTGCGAACGCAGGGACGACGGTTGTGATGTGGCGTCTGCCTAAATCTGCGGCTTGGCCGTCGCGCCGCCATACCGTCGGCGATAGATCCACATCCCCACGCCCAGCACGATCGCAACCCCTGCAACGGTCAGCATCCAGATGTGCTTGCCGACATGCGCATGATGATGCAGCCCGGCATATTCATGCAGGGCCGACACGGCCAAGACGCCCGGCAGCACATGGGCGGGCGCCCAGGCCAGGATCGCCGGGATGTTCACGGCATAGAATTTCGTGGGCGCCATGCCCAGCGCGCCGGCGGTCACGGGCACGAAGGCGCGGATCGGCGGCACGAAGCGGGCGAAGAACACGGCCCAGGTGCCGAAGCGGTTGAAGAAGTTTTCGCTCTCCGCGACCACGCGTGGATAATTGGTCAGCGGCCAGGTGTTGAGGATCTCGCGCTGCCGCCTGTGCCCGATCCAATAGGCCGACCCGTCGCCGAGGACGGCACCCGTTGCGGCCGCCAAGAGCACCCATGGCAACTGCAATTCGCCGCCGGGGACCAGGGCGCTCAGCGCCAGGATGATGGTCGAGCCGGGGATCACCGATCCCACCACCGGAACGGCTTCGAGCAGCGCCGCCAGGAACAGCGTCAGATAGGCCAGCCACGCATGGGCGGAAACGAAGGCGATGAGGGGATCGAGAAAGGACGTCACGTCGTCTCTTGAGGGGCTGGAGCATGAGGGCTTCGGACCTTACATAAGTAACTGCATACGGCCAAAGTACCATTCGCATGGATTGGGCGCGACCCGCCCGAATTTCGGCGTGATTCGCAAGGCAGCCCTCCAAAAACTGCGTTCCTTGCCTATCTAAATGAAAAGACAACGGAACTTTGATTGGTGGGCGGGCTTCTGCCGGCTCGTTGTCTCTGATAGGTTGATTTTCAGCACCCAGCCGCAGCCAACGTGCGAATAACCGGTTTCGGGACCGCCCGGGACCTCGGAGGATTGATGACGACCGCCGCCCTGTCCAAAGTTGAGGAAGTTTCCGGCCTGCCCGACATGAAGGTGTCGGTGCGCCAGGTGTTCGGGATCGACAGTGATCTCGAAGTCCCGGCCTATTCCGAAGTCGATCCTCATGTGCCCGAAGTGGATTCCGATTACCGCTTCGACCGCGCCACCACGCTGGCCATTCTCGCGGGCTTTGCTAGGAACCGCCGCGTGATGGTGACCGGCTATCACGGCACCGGCAAATCCACCCATATCGAGCAGGTCGCGGCACGTCTGAACTGGCCCTGCGTGCGCGTCAACCTCGACAGCCACATCAGCCGTATCGACCTCGTCGGCAAGGACTCGATCGTGGTCCGCGACGGCAAGCAGGTCACCGAATTCCGCGACGGCATCCTGCCCTGGGCGCTGCAGAACAACGTCGCGCTGGTGTTCGACGAATACGACGCCGGCCGCCCGGACGTCATGTTCGTGATCCAGCGCGTGCTGGAGGTTTCGGGCCGCCTGACGCTCTTGGACCAGAACAAGGTGATCAAGCCGCATCCGGCGTTCCGGCTGTTCGCCACCGCCAACACCGTCGGCCTCGGCGACACCTCGGGCCTCTATCACGGCACCCAGCAGATCAACCAGGGCCAGATGGACCGCTGGTCGATCGTCACCACGCTGAACTATCTCAGCCACGACGAGGAAGTCGAGATCGTGCTGGCCAAGGCCAAGCACTATCGCACCCAGGAGGGCCGCGACATCGTCAACAAAATGGTGCGCCTCGCCGACCTCACCCGCAACGCCTTCGCCAATGGCGATCTGTCGACGGTGATGAGCCCGCGCACGGTGATCACCTGGGCGGAAAACTCCGACATCTTCGGCGATATCGGCTTCGCCTTCCGCGTCACCTTCCTCAACAAATGCGACGAGCTCGAACGGCCCCTGGTCGCCGAGTTCTACCAGCGCTGCTTCAATGCGGAGCTGCCGGAATCGGCAATCAACGTCGCGCTGAGCTGATCTCTCACGGTGTGTCGTCCCGGCGAAGGCCGGGACCCATACCGCGTGATGTCTCGATTGAAGCGACGCTGATAGTTTCCTGACACAAGAGCGGCCGGTGGTTATGGTCCCGGCCTTCGCCGGGACGACAGATAGGGTCAGATGACCGCCTCCAACTCCAAATTCCGCAGCAACAAGGAAGCACCGACCGAGCCGTTCAAGCGCTCGGTCGCCTCCTGTCTGAAGGCGATCGCAAAGGCGCCCGAGCTCGACGTCTCCTTCGCAGCCGAGCGCCCGGGCCTTGCGCCCGGCAAGGCGCGGCTGCCTGAGCCCGCGCGCAAGATGACGAAGCGTGACGCCGCGATCGTGCGCGGCCATGCCGATTCCATCGCGCTCAAGCTGGCCTGTCACGATCCCAAGGTTCACCGCAAGCTGATGCCCGGCAATCCACAGGCGCGCGGCGTGTTCGAGGCGGTGGAGCAGGCCCGCGTCGAGGCGATCGGCGCGCGCCGCATGGCGGGAGTTGCCAAGAACCTCACCGCGATGCTCGACGACCATTTCCACCGCGGCAAGTTCGACGAGATCACCGACCGCGCCGACGCGCCGCTGGCGGACGCGCTGGCGATGCTGGTGCGCGAGCGCCTCACCGGCATGGCGCCGCCGACGGCGGCCAAGAAGATGGTCGATCTCTGGCGACCGATCCTCGAAGACAAGATCGGCAAGCGGCTCGATCGGCTCGACGGCGTGCTCGAGGATCAGACCAAGTTCGGCGATGCCGTGCATGACCTGCTGTCGGCACTCGAGCTCGGCGACGAGCGCAACGCCGACAGCGAAGACAATGACGAGAACGAGGAGAACCAGGACGGCGACAACGACCAGTCCGGCGCCGAAGGCTCGCCCGATTCCGACGCCGCGCAGGAAATGAGCGCCGACCAGGCGCAGGCAACCTCGGAGGAGATGAGCGAGAGCGCGATGGAAAGCGCGCAGGCCTCGACCTCCGACACCTTCGACGATGGCGAGCTCGGTGATGACGAGACGCCGGGCGAGGCGACGCGCCCGAACCAGCACGGCAGGAACGAGCCGCGTGGGCCGGAATATCACGCCTTCGCGCCCAAGTTCGATGAGGTCATCGCCGCCGAGGATCTCTGCGACCATGACGAGCTGGAGCGGCTGCGCGCCTATCTCGACAAGCAGCTCGCACATCTGCAGGGCATCGTCGCCCGTCTCGCCAACCGGCTGCAGCGCCGCCTGATGGCGCAGCAGAATCGCGCCTGGGAGTTCGATCTCGAGGAGGGCATCCTCGACCCTGCGCGGCTGTCGCGCGTCGTCACCGATCCCTATCACCCGCTGTCCTTCATGCACGAGAAGGAGGCGACGTTCCGCGACACCGTAGTGACGCTGCTGCTCGACAATTCCGGCTCCATGCGCGGCCGCCCGATCACGGTCGCCGCGACCTGTGCCGACATCCTCGCGCGCACGCTGGAGCGTTGCGGCGTCAAGGTCGAGATTCTCGGCTTCACCACGCGGGCCTGGAAGGGCGGGCAATCGCGCGAGGCATGGCTTGCCGCCGGCAAGCCGGCCAATCCCGGCCGCCTCAACGATCTCCGCCACATCATCTACAAGTCCGCGGACGCCCCGTGGCGTCGTGCGCGGAAAAACCTGGGCCTGATGATGCGCGAGGGCCTCTTGAAGGAGAACATCGACGGCGAGGCGCTGGACTGGGCGCACAAGCGCCTGCTCGGCCGGCCCGAGCAGCGCAAGATCCTGATGATGATCTCGGACGGCGCGCCGGTCGACGATTCCACGTTGTCGGTCAATCCGGGCAATTATCTCGAGCGGCATCTGCGCCACATCATCGAGGAGATCGAGACCCGCTCGCCGGTCGAGCTGATCGCGATCGGCATCGGCCATGACGTGACGCGCTATTATCGCCGCGCGGTAACGATCGTGGACGCGGAAGAACTCGGCGGCGCGATCACCGAAAAGCTTGCCGAGCTCTTCAGCGAGACCAACACGGCGCCAACGCAAGCGGCCGGTCGCCCGCGACGCAAATTGCATTCGTGAGCACGCATCCATCCCGCCGCAGCTTCGTCAGCCTCGCGGCGGCGGGATTTTCCACTCTCGCGCTGCCGCGCTTGGCGCAGGCGCAGCTGCAGCCCAAGACCGAGCCGCCGCCGCGCGCGCTCCAGCTCGAGCATGCCGTCACCGCGCCGGTCAGCGTCGAGGTCAACGCGCGCACCATCCCCAATTTCGAGCCGCGCGACCGCTCGCGCACGCGCTTCGGCTCGCTGGATTTTCGCAGCGGCCTGGTGCTGACCTCGCCCTATCGCGGCTTCGGCGGGCTGTCGGGCCTCCGCTTCCTCGACGGCAAGGGCGAGCGCTTTCTCGCGATCTCCGATCAGGGCGGCTGGTTCACCGGCAGCATCCGCTATTCCGGCCGCGAGATGATTGGGCTCGCCGACGTCGAGGCCGCGCCGGTGCTGGGCGCCGACGGGCGGCCGATCACCGAGAAGCGGCTCTGGTACGATACCGAGTCGCTCGCGCGCGACGGCAACCTCGTCTATGTCGGGCTCGAACGGGTCAACCAGATCCTGCGCTATGATTTCGCCAAGGGTGCTACCGGCGCCCGCGGCGAAGTGATCGCCGTCCCGCCGGCCTTGCGCAAGCTGCCCTACAACAAGGGGCTGGAGGCGATGGTCGTCGTGCCCAAAGCGCAGGGACCGGGCAAGAGCCAGGCCCAGCCGCTCGCGGGCACGCTGATCGCCTTTTCCGAGCGCGGGCTCGATGCCGACGGCAACCTCCTCGCTTTCCTGATCGGCGGCTCGACGCCCGGCCAATTCAGCGTGCGGCGCTCGGAGAATTTCGACATCAGCGACGCGGTGCTGCTGCCCTCGGGCGATCTGCTCATCCTCGAACGTAAATTTTCCTGGTTCACCGGCGTCAACATCCGCATCCGCGCGATCCCGCTGAAGGGAATCGCGCCGGGCGCCGTCGTCGACGGCCTGACGCTGTTCGCCGCCGATCTCGGCCACGAGATCGACAACATGGAAGGCATCGACGCCCACGTCACCGCCGACGGCGAGACGGTGCTGACCCTGATCTCCGACGACAATTTCTCGATGCTGCAGCGGACTTTGCTGCTGCAATTCACGCTGGCGGAGTAGAGATCGCGCCGGAACGGTTCTTGCAGCGATCGCGAGAGTCGACCGGAGATTTCGATGACCAGGTTCCTTCGCGTGTTTTGTCTATATGCGTCCTTCTGGATCGCCGCTGCAACACAAGTCCAGGCACAAGACTGGCCGGCGCGACTGATCAAGGCGACCATTCCGTTCGGTCCGGGCAGCGCGGCGGACGTGGTGCCGCGGCTGGTGTTCGAGCATCTCTCCGCCGAACTCGGTCAGCCGATCGTGATCGAAAACCGCGCCGGCGGCGGCGGTGTGGTCGGTTCGGCGGCGGTCGCGAAGTCCGATCCCGATGGTTACAGCCTGCTCGCCCAGTCGTCGGCGCTGACCATTGCGCCCCTGATGTTCCCGAATGCGAGCTTCGACCCCAGCCGCGATCTCGCCTCGGTGTTCATGATCGGATCCGGTGCCAATGTGATGATCGTGCCGAAGGAGCGCCCTTGGAGAACCATCCAGGACTTCATCGCCGCTGCCAAGGCAAAGCCCGGTTCGATCTCGTTCGGCTCGGTCGGCATCGGCAGCGCCGTGCACATCTCGAGCGAGAAGTTCCGCTACGCCGCCGGCATCGAGGCTATTCATGTGCCGTATCGCGCCGGCCCGGAAGCGATCGCCGACATTCTCGGTGGGCGCATCGATCTGTATTTCTGCCCGCTGGCGACCGCGTTGCCGCTGATCCGCGAGGGCCAAGTGCGCGCGCTGGTGGTCTCGACACCGAAGCGCGTTGCCGAGCTGCCCGATGTGCCGACGCCGGCCGAGATCGGCTTGAAGGACGCCGACAGCGAGATCTGGTTCGGCGTGTTCGTGCCGGCGAAGACCCCGCGCGAGGTCGTCGACAAGCTGCACGCGGCCGCCGAGAAAGTCCTGGCCACGCCGGCGACGCAGGTGAGCCTGACAAAGCTCGGGCTCGAACCGAGGCCGATGAAGCCCGCCGAGATGGACGACCTCGTCAAGCGCGAGCTGGCGGCCAATCAGGAGCTGATCAAGGCCGCCGGCATCAAGCCGTAGGGGCGGGTTACGCCCGCATTCCTCCATCGTCCTGGACAAGCGAAGCGCGGATCCGGGACAACAATAGGGAGACATGTTCGCCGCGGCATCTCCAGCGCAATGCATGCCGCTGCTGGTCGCCATGCTGCCCGTGCGGCTGGCAATTCGCCGCCCACCCACTAAACTTCATGCAATCGCTTCCATTTCTCCAGCCCCGGACCCTCGCATGAGCGCCCTGTTTTCTCCGATCAAGCTGCGCGGACTGACGTTGAAGAACCGCCTCGTGGTGTCGCCGATGTGCCAATATTCGGCCGATGACGGCGTCGCCACCGACTGGCACTTCACCCACATCAACAATCTCAGCCTGTCGGGCGCGGCGATGTTCTGCATCGAGGCGACGCATGTCGAGGCGATCGGCCGTATCACGCCGGGCTGCCTCGGGCTCTACAGCGACGCCTGCGAGGCCGCGCTGAAGCCGATCCTGCATTCGGTGCGCAAGCATTCCTCCACCGCGATCGCGATGCAACTCGCCCATGCCGGCCGCAAGGCCTCGAGCGCGCGCCCCTGGGACGGCGGCCAATTGATTCCGGAAGGGCAGGGCGGCTGGCAGACGGTCGGGCCGTCGGCGGTGCCGCACAAGGAGGGCGAGGCCGCCCCGCTGGCGCTGGATGCGGCAGGCCTGAAGCGCATCCGCGAGGCCTTCGTCCATTCGACCGAGCGCGCCGCGCGGCTCGGTATCGACGCCATCGAGGTCCATGGCGCGCATGGTTATCTCTTGCATCAATTCCTGTCGCCGATCTCCAACAAGCGCACCGACGAATATGGCGGCAGCCTCGCGAACCGCATGCGCTTTCCGCTGGAGGTGTTCGACGCGGTGCGCGCCGCGTTCCCCGCCGACAAGCCGGTCGGCATGCGGGTGTCGTCGACCGATTGGGTCGAGGGCGGCTGGGATCTGGCACAGACCATCGAATTCGCGAACGCACTCAAGGCGCGCGGCGTCGACTGGATCGATGCATCCTCCGGCGGCGTCTCGCCGCTGCAGAAAATCCCGCTCGGCCCCGGCTATCAGGTGCAGTTTGCAGAGGCGATCAAGCGCGAGACCGGCCTGCCCACCATCGCCGTCGGCCTGATCACCGAGTCGAAGCACGCGGAGGAGATCGTCGCGTCGGGCAAGGCCGACATGGTCGCGCTCGCCCGCGGCCTGCTCTACGATCCGCGCTGGGGTTGGCACGCCGCCGCCGAGCTCGGCGGCGTGGTCGAGGCGCCGCCGCAATACTGGCGCTCGCAGCCGTCCACGCAAAAGGCGCTGTTCGGCAAGACCACGTTCGGGGCGAGGTGAGAGCGAGTGGGGTGCGCGCGCTGCCACCCCTTACGCATCCGTAAACCTCCTCACCTTCCATGCCCCCCAAAACTGGCCTAACCTCTCCACACTCAACGCCTCGCGGAGGCTGGCCATGCGCTTTCGTTTTCGTAAAACTGCCCATGTGTTCGAGCGCGTTGGCCTTGCCATGGCGGGGGCCGCGTGCGGATTGTTCGTCGGCGCCTATGTCGGCTCGGCGATCCCCACCCTCACCACGCAGGGCTTCCTGCTGCTGATGATGCTGCTCGGCGGCATCGGCTTCTATCTCGGCATCGACACGCCGCAGATGCCTTTCGACGATGCGCACAGCCAAATTGACGCCGCCGAGCTCATGAGCGCCGCCGGCACGCTCTCCGCCACGCTCACCGCCTTTGCCTCGGTCGCCGTGATCGTGCTCCGGCTCGATCCGCACATGGCCTGGACCTGGCTCGTCTTGGTCGGCTGGATGGCCGGCGTCGCCATGCAGATCGTCGCCGGCGCCAAGGCCAGGCTGCGTAAGTAGCTCTCTTTGTCAGGATGGGCCCGCCTGAAGCGGGCGTCTCGAAGGACAGCCGCCGGGAAAAGCTCGCAATTCCGAGTGCCCGTCGTTCACGGCAGGGTTCGGCTTGCCGCAACTGCCTTGCCCGGCACCGTCTCTCTCTCTGTCAACCCGTCATCCGGTCAGGGCGCCGTTCGGAGCATTGCGCGCGCATTGGTCTTGAAGAGTTCATCTTTGCAACACATCTTGTGGCGCCCGCAGGTAGAGGCGTACCCTGCATCTTCTGCGGCTTTGATGCGAGGACCTGGGGATGAGCGGACCGGACGGAAGCAGGCAGTTGATCAAAAAGCACGATTTCGTTCAGGTCAGCGCAATTGCCGGGCTTCTCGCCGCCGCGTTCGCCCTGTCCGGCTGCGACAAGCCGGCATCGCAGGCTGCGGCTCCGCCGGCGCCGGCGGTGACGGTCGCCCAGCCGGTCAAGCGCACAGTCACCGATTGGGACGAGTTCACCGGCCGCTTCGAGGCGGTGGAGGAGGTCCAGGTGCGGCCGCGGGTCGGCGGCTTCGTCAACTCGGTCGAATTCCAGGACGGCGCCATCGTGCGTCGGGGTGACCTGCTCTACGTGATCGATCCGCGCCCGTTCGAGGCGGTGGCCACTCAGGCGGAGGGCCAGCTGTCAGACGCACGGGCGCGAGTGGAGCTCGCCAAGCGCGAGCTCGACCGTGGTCTCAGCCTCGTGCAGACCAGCGCGGTCTCCGAACAGGTCGTCGATCAGCGCCGCCAGGCCTTGCAGGCTGCGCACGCCGCCGAGATGCAGGCCGAGGGCGCGCTGAAGGCCGCCAAGCTCAACATCGAGTTCACGCATGTGGCAGCGCCCTTGACCGGCCGCGTCAGCCGCCATCTCGTCAGCCCCGGCAATCTCGTGCAGGGCAGCGACACCGGCACCTCGACGCTGCTGACTTCGATCGTCGCGCTCGATCCGATCTACATCTATTTCGACATGGATGAGGCGACGTTCATCAAATACAGCAAATTGTGGTTCGAAGGACGGCGGCCAAGTTCGCGCGATACCGCGAACCCGGTGCAAGTGACGCTGGCCGGCGAGACCAAGCCCTCGCGCGAGGGCACCGTCAATTTCCTCGACAATCGGCTGGACGTGTCGACCGGCACTCTGCGCAGCCGCGCGGTGGTGAAGAACACGGATCTTTCGATCCTGCCCGGCCAGTTCGGCCGCGTCCGCCTGATCGGCAGCGCGCCTTACGAGGCGCTGCTGATTCCGGACGCTGCGATCGCAACCGACCAGTCCCGCAAGATCGTGTTCGTGGTCAAGCCTGATGATACGGTCGAGGCACGCCCCGTCGTGCTCGGTCCGCTCGACGACGGCCTGCGCGTGATCCGTGAAGGGCTGAAGCCGGACGATCGCGTCATCGTCAACGGCATCCAGCGCGCCCGCGTCGGCGCCAAGGTCGCTCCCCAGACCGCGCAAGCGCCGGCCGGTGGCAAGTCATGAATCTTGGGCGCCTCTCCATCAACCAGCCCATTTTGGCGATGGTGCTGTCGATCGTGCTCCTGATCGTCGGTGCACTCGCCTACACCACGCTGCCGGTCTCCGAATATCCGCAAGTGGTGCCGCCGACCGTCGTCGTCACGACGCAATATCCCGGCGCCTCCGCCCAGACCGTGTCCGACACGGTCGCAGCTCCCATCGAGCAGGAGATCAACGGTGTCGAGGACATGCTGTATCTCTACAGCCAGGCGACCTCGAACGGCCAGCTCACCATCACCGTCACCTTCAAGCTCGGCACCGATCTCGACAAGGCCCAGGTGCTGGTGCAGAATCGCGTCGCCATCGCGCAGCCGCGCCTTCCAGAGGAAGTGCAGCGCAACGGCGTCACCACCCGCAAGAACTCGCCCGACATCCTGATGGTCGTGTTCATGCTGTCGCCGGACGACACGTTCGACCAGCTTTACATCTCCAATTATGCGCTGCTCCAGGTCCGCGACCAGCTCTTGCGCATCGACGGCGTCGGCGACATCCAGATCTTCGGCGCCCGCGACTATTCGATGCGGCTGTGGCTCGATCCAGACAGAATCGCCAATCTCGGCCTGACCTCGGCCGAGGTGCTCGCGGCCATCCGCGCCCAGAACGTGCAGATCGCGGGCGGCCAGATCGCCGAGCCGCCGATCGCCGATCGCGCCTTCCAGCCCAACCTCACCTTCACCGGACGTTTGAAGGACCAGAAGCAGTTCGAGGATATCCTGATCAAGGCCGGCCCTGACGGCCGCACGGTGCGGCTGCGCGACGTCGCCCGCATCGAGCTCGGGGCGCTGGCTTACAGCACCAACAGCTTTCTGCTGCGCAAGTCGGCGGTCGCGATGCTGGTGACGCAGCGGCCGGGCTCGAACGCGCTCGCGACCGCAAAGAACATCTCCGACACCATGACGAGGCTCAAGGAGAGCTTTCCCAGGGGGCTCGACTTCAATATCGGCTACAACCCGACCGAGTTCATCGCCCAGTCGGTCCACGAGCTGATCAAGACCATCTACGAGGCCATGCTGCTCGTGGTCGTCGTCGTGCTGGTGTTCCTGCAGGGATGGCGGCCCGCGATCATTCCGATCATCGCGATTCCGGTCTCGCTGGTCGGCACGTTCGCGGTGATGGCGGCGCTCGGCTTCTCCATCAACAATCTCACCCTGTTCGGGCTCGTCCTCGCGGTCGGCATCGTGGTCGACGACGCCATCGTCGTGGTCGAGAATGTCGAACGCCATCTCGAGCACGGCCTCAGTCGTCGCGATGCCGCGCTGAAGACAATGGAGGAGGTCGGCGGCGCACTGGTCTCGATCGCCCTGGTGCTATGCGCGGTGTTCGTCCCGACCGCGTTCCTCGGCGGCATCTCCGGGCAGTTCTTCCAGCAATTCGCCGTCACCATCGCCGTTGCGACGGCGATCTCCTGCTTCTGCTCGCTGACGCTCTCGCCCGCGCTGGCCTCGCAGATCCTCACACCACACGAAGAAAAGCGGCCGCCGGCCGCCTGGAACATCATCGCGCGCGGTTGGAATGCGTTCACCGGCGTGTTCAATCGCGTGTTCGACCGGCTGGCGCATGGCTATGCCGGCCTCGCCAATTTCGCGATTCGCCATTCGGTCCTGATGCTGCTGATCTACGTCGTGCTGATCGGCGGCGCCGGCTGGCTGATCGTGACCACGCCGCAGGGCTTCATCCCGGCGCAGGATCGCGGCTACGTCATCATATCCGTGCAATTGCCGGGCGCGGCGTCGCTGGCGCGCACCACCGAGGTCGTGCGCGAGATCGAGCGGATCTCGCTGGATACGCCGGGCATCGTTCGAGTCGCCGCCTTTGCCGGTTTCTCCGGCGCCACCCGCACGCAGGCCGGCAATGCGGCGGCGCTGTTCCCGGTGTTCGACGAGCCCGAGGCGCGGCTGAAGAAGGGCCTGTCCGCGAATGCTATCACCGCCGAGCTGCGCAAGCGCCTGTCCGCGATCCAGGGCGCTTTCATCATCGTGATTCCGCCGCCGGCCGTGCCCGGCATCGGCACCGGCGGCGGCTTTGCCATCCGCATCCAGGACCGCCAGGGCCGCGGGCCTGAAATGCTCGCAGCCGCCACCGACGAGCTTGTCGCCGCCGCGCGCAAATCGCCCTCGCTGCTCGCCCCCTCGGTGTTCTCGCCGTTCACGGCCAACACGCCGCAGCTCTTCGTCGACATCGACCGCACCAAGGCGCAGAAGCTGGGCGTGCCCATCTCCAACATCAACGAGACGATCCAGACCTATTTCGGGTCGACCTATGTCAACGACTTCAACCTGTTCGGCCGCACCTACCACGTCACCGCGCAGGCCGACTTCCCGTTCCGGAAAGAACCGAGCGACCTTGCGCGCCTGCGCACGCGCAACGCTTCCGGCGACATGGTGATGCTCGGCAGCGTGGTCGAGTTCAAGGACGTCTCGGGACCCGACCGCGTCGCTCGCTACAATCTCTATGCGGCGTCCGAACTCCAGGGCGAGCCGGCGCCGGGCACGAGCTCGACCACCGCGCTCAACGCCATCAAGCAGCTCGCGAACGATACTTTACCGAGCGGCTTCACCTTCGAATGGACCGACCTGTCCTATCAGCAGGTCACCGGCGGCAATGCCGGTCTCTACGTATTTCCGATCTGCGTGCTGTTCGTCTATCTCGTCCTCGCCGCGCAATATGGCAGCTGGACGCTGCCGTTCGCGGTGATTCTGATCGTGCCGATGTGCCTGCTGGCCGCCACCATCGGCGTTCGCGTCATGGGCCAGGACGTCAACATTCTGACCCAGATTGGCTTCGTCGTGCTGGTGGGACTGGCGGCGAAGAACGCGATCCTAATCGTCGAATTCGCGCGCGATATCGAGAACGAAGGCAAGCCGCGGCTGGAGGCCGTCATCGATGCCTGCCGCCTGCGCTTGCGGCCGATCCTGATGACCTCGTTCGCGTTCATCCTCGGCGTCTTGCCGCTGGTGATCTCGACCGGCTCTGGCTCGGAGATGCGCCAGGCCGTCGGCGTCGCCGTGTTCTTCGGCATGATCGGCGTCACCCTGTTCGGCCTTCTGTTCACGCCGATCTTCTACGTCGTGGTGCGGAACCTGACGGAAGGGCGGCGCGACAAGAAGCCGGAGGCGATGGCCTGACGTCTGTCTCGATGGCCAAAGACTCCGCCACATCCTCCGCTGTCATCCTCGTGAACGCGGGGATCCATAACCACAGGGAGGAGTTTAGCGCGACAGCGGCGAGTCTTCGCCAAACACCATCCTGTGGTTATGGGTCCCGGGCTCGCGCTGCGCACGCCCCGGGACGACGGTGGAGAATGTGGCACGCAGAATCCCATACTAACGACCAACATGAAATGGATGGGCGCGCGCGGGGTTCTTCACTACTATCCGCGCGATTTCACAGAAGAATGCCGGGAGTTAAACATATGAAATCAGCACTTTGGGCCGCAGCGGCCTCGGCCCTTTTGATTGCGGTTCCCGCCTCCGCGCAAGGCGTCAAGATCGGCATCCTCAACGACCAGTCCGGCGTCTATGCCGATTACGGCGGCAAATGGTCGGTCGAAGCGGCCAGGATGGCGATCGAGGATTTCGGCGGCGAAGTACTCGGCCAGAAGATCGAGCTCGTCACTGCAGACCACCAGAACAAGCCTGACCTCGCAAGCTCGATCGCGCGGCGCTGGTATGACGTCGAGAACGTCGACATGATCACGGAGCTGACGACCTCCTCAGTCGCGCTCGCGATCCACGAGCTCTCCAAGGAAAAGAAGAAGATCGACATCGTCGTCGGCGCCGCGACATCGCGCCTCACCGGCGATGCCTGTCAGCCCTACGGCTTCCACTGGGCCTACGACACCCGCGCGCTCGGCGTCGGCACCGGCGGCGCGCTGACCAAAGCCGGCGGCGACACCTGGTTCTTCCTCACCGCGGACTACGCCTTCGGCTACGCGCTGGAGAAGGACACCAGCGAGATCGTCACCGCCAATGGCGGCAAGGTGCTCGGCTCGGTGCGCGTTCCGCTCAATTCGTCGGACTTCTCCTCCTTCCTGCTGCAGGCGCAGAGCTCGAAGGCGAAGATCGTCGGCCTCGCCAACGCCGGCCTCGACACCACCAATTCGATCAAGCAGGCGTCCGAGTTCGGCATCGTCGCGAGTGGCCAGAAGCTCGCGGGCCTCCTGATGACGCTTGCCGAGGTGAACGGCCTCGGCTTGCAGGCCGCGCAAGGCCTGGTGCTGACCGAAGGTTATTACTGGGATCTCAACGACAGGACGCGCAATCTCGGCGAGCGCTTCCTCAAGCGCACCGGGCGGATGCCGAGCATGATCCACGCCGGTACCTATTCGGCGACGCTGAGCTATCTCAAGGCCGTCAAGGCTGCCGGCACCAAGGATCCGGATGCCGTCGCCAAGAAGCTGAAGGAGCTGCCGGTCGACGACGACTTCGCGCAAGGCGGCAAGGTGCTCGAGAATGGCCGCATGATCCACGACATGTATCTGTTCGAGGTCAAGAAGCCCTCGGAATCGAAGAAGCCCTGGGATTATTACAAGCTGCTCGCCACCGTCCCCGGCGACAAGGCCTTCTTCACCGCCAAGGAGAGCGGCTGTCCGCTGACGAAGTAGGGAAGTGGCACAGCGAGCGCCACACCCTCGCTGTCGTCCCGGACAAGCGCGCCTCAAGCGCGCGCCGATCATGGACCCATAACCACAGGCACGCGTGGTTACGGGGACTCGGAGTGATCAGCTCGCATCACGACATCTTCCTGTGGTTATGGGTCCCGGATCGGCGCTTACGCTTGTCCGGGACGACAGCGGAATGTGTGGCAACGGATTGCCTCACACCAACCGCAGCACCACCGCCCCGAGCGCCCCGACCCACAGCGCCATTGCGGCGAGCGCCTGGATCGCAAAGCCGGTGCCGCGCTTGGCCACGGCTTGCGAATAGCCGATGAAATAGACGATCCGGCCGATGATCCAGATCACGCCAATCGCCGCCGCGATGGCGTCGCTGATATAGATCGCGAACAGCCAAAGGGCTGGCAGGACGATCGGCATCCATTCCAACGTGTTCATCTGGATGCGGAAGGCCCGTTCGAAATCCGGATGCCCCGACATCGCAGGTACCTTCACGCCGGTCTTGGTGCGCGAGCGCGAGACGTTGATGGAGGTGAAGAAATAAAACGCGATCGCCAGCAGCGTGACGAGGGCGGTGAGATGATACATCGTCGGTTCCTTCATAGAAATCGCGCCTCAATAGCCGGTCAGCTCGAGATAGCCAATGCCGTCATGTGTGCCGGCAAAGCTGATCGGCCCTTCCCAGTACGAGAAGCCGGTCCCCATCCAGGCGTTCGGATTGAGCGGCTTGCAGAGGATCGAGAATGATCGCGCGGGGATCGCGATCTGCCATTGCACCGGCAACTTGCGTCCCGCGACCTCAGCCGTCGCCTTCGGCATCATCTGGATGTCGCTGCCTGCAATCATCTGCGTCTCGCCGGCCGCGCTGATCCAATTGCCGAACGGATAATTTCTGCCGTCCTTCTGCCGCAGCCGGTACAGCATCAGCTTGTCTCCGGATGACAGATGCAGCGACAGCCAGTCCCAGCCGGTCTGGTCGGCGTCGAGCGGCTGGCTGCTCCATTCCCGGTCCATCCAGGCCTGGCCCGAGACATCGACCGGCTTGTCGTCGATGCTGAGCATACCGCGCGCGCGGTAGAACGGCTGGCTGTAGTAGTACGAGGCCTGCCCACGCTCCGACTTTCGGCTGAAGCCGCGATCGCCCTGCAGCACGACCGGCCGGTCGGCCTCGAGCGTCAGTGCGTAGCTGAAATCGGCGCCAGCTGCCTTCAGCGACAGCGGCGCCAAAGCGCGGTCATCGGTGCGGTCAAAACTCTTCATCTCCCAATCGTCAATCCAGGCATCGAACGGTTTTGCCGTCACGCCGGCTTGCCCGACGCCACCCCGTGAAAACGTTTCAGAGAAGCGGTGAGTGTCGGCGCGCGTCACCGCGGCATGCGCCATCCACACCTGTTGATTGGCCCAGCCCTCGCCTTGCGGACCTGGCTGCGCCGCCTGGCGGAACAGCGTCCATTGCAGGCCGCACGCCGCGCCGCGCGCGTCGACGAGGTTTGCCGTGAGATACCACCACTCGATACGAAACTGCGGATGCGGTCCGTGATCTTCGGGGAAGGTGAATGTCTTTCCCGGCGTTACCTTTGTAAACCCATCGGCGGTCTCGGCGAGTCCGGCATAGCCCTGCGCGCCGGCGCGGCGCGGGAGGGCGAGGGCGACGATGCCACCGGCGAAGGCGCGCCGCGTGATTGCTTCAGCGCTCATTGGCAAACACCTTGACGAGGTTCGCCGGTTGCATCCGCGCCAGCCGCACCATCGGGAGCAGCGCCGCAAGCAGCGAGGCGAAGAGCGCCACCGCGACCAGCTCCACCAGATGCAACGGAAAGACGTGGAACGGCAGCCGCCAGCCGAAAGCTTTCACGTTCACGATTGCAATCAGGCACCACGCGACCAGCAGTCCGAGCGGCACGGCCAGCAGTGCCGTGAACAGCGCGACCGAGAGCGTCTTGGTCAGCTCGATTGCGGCAAGGCGTGGCCGGGTCAGGCCGATCGCCCACAGCGGCGCAAGCTGCGGCAGTCGGGAGTTCGCCAGGGTCAGCAGGCTCGTGAGCAATGCGATTCCGGCGACGCCGAGCGTGAAGGCGTTCAGCGCCGACGTCACCGCGAAGGTGCGGTTGAAGATGCGGATCGATTCCGCCTTCACCGTCGCCTGGTCGGCGATTCTGCGGTCGTCGAGCCCGAACTGCTTCTGCAAAGCCGCAATCAGGCCGGGGATATTCTCTCTCGCGACGATCAGGCCGATCCGCGTCTGCGGCGTCTGCGGAAACTGCCGGATCAATGCGGCGACGTTCACAGTGAGCTGCCCCTTGGGGTTGCCGTAATCGGCATAGATGCCGACGATGTCGAGCTCCCAGGTCCCGCCAGGCGCCGGCACCTCGACGACGTCGCCGATCTGCACGTTCAGCCGGCGGCTCAATTGCTCGCTGATGAAGGCGGCATTGCCCGGTACCAGGCGGGTCCAGGCGCGCGGCGCGGTCTCGAGTAGCGGCCAGCGCTCGCGATAGAGCGCGTGATCGGGCAGGCCGAGCAACTCGACCGGCTGGCCCTGAACCTGCGCCTCCGCGCGCCCGCCCGAGAGGATCGCCTGAACATCGCTGCGATCCTTCAGCCAGTTCCGGATCGCGACGCCTTGCGCATTGTCGGACGCGCTGACGTAGACGTCGGCGGCGAGCCGCCCGTTGAGCCAGCCGATGAAGGTGCGGCTGAAGGTCTCCACCATGGTGGAGACCCCGATGTTGACGGCAAGCGCGAGCAAAAGCGCCATTAGCGCCAGCGACAATCCGGAGAGCTGCTGCCGGCTGTCCGCCCAGAACCACAGCACGAGCGGGCCTCGCGCGAAGCGCTGGCCTACGAGCAGGATGATGTCGAGGAAGGCCGGCAGGATCAGTGCCGCACCGAACATCAGCGCGGCCAGCACGCCGAACCCTGCGATCAGTGATTGCCCGTAGTGGAGCAGCAGCACCGCGACGGCGAACGCGCCGCAGGCCGCACAGCTCTGCAGGATCAGCCAGCGGCGTTGCCGCTGCTGCCAGGCGCCCGGCTGCGCCGTCGCCAGCACCGGCATCCTGATCGCCTTGATCAGGCTGGTCGCCGCCGCCACAAGCGCACCCGCCACGCTGATCCCGATGCCGGCGAGCCACCATTCGGGCCGCAGGCTGAGCTGCCCAGGGATCTGCGCGCCATAGAGTCCGCGCAGCGAGGCCGCGACATCGGGCAGCAGGGCGGCTGCGATGAAATAGCCGCACGCGAGCCCGATCAGGCCTGCGACCAGCGCCAGCGCCACCAGCTCGACCACCAGCACCGTATTGACTAGCCGCGCCGAGGCGCCACAGGCCCGCAAAGTGCGCAGCATTGGCAGCCGCTGCTCGAACGCAAGGCCGACGGCCGAATTGACGATGAACAGGCCGACGAAGAACGACAGCAGGCCGAAGGCGGTGAGGTTGAGATGAAAACTGTCGGTGAGACGCTCGAGCTCCGTCTCCGCATTGGGCTCGACTCGCTCTAGCTGCTCGCCGACCACGCTCGCGAGCGGTGCGGGCTTGCCCCTCGGCTTGCCGATCAGCAGCCGCGAGACCTGGTCGGGCTTGCTCAGCAGCCGCTGTGCCACGCCGATATCGACCACGAGCACATCGGGTGCGAGCTGCGGCTGGACCCGCAGCGGCGGCAGCCTTGCGCCGCTGCTGATCGCCGGGGCCGCGCCTTCTGCTTGCTGCAAGCCCCTCAACGTCTCCCGGGCCACCAATGTCTGGCCGGGCGGAGCAACGAAGCTGCTGAGATCCGTGGCACCCAGGCGTGGCGCGTTGCCGACATCGACCGGCAGCGTGACCGGCTCGATGCCGAGCAGCCGCACCGAATGCCCGTTGATCTGGACGCGCCCCTCCAGCACCGGCGACACCGGCCAGCCGGCGCGGCGGAGCTTTATGAACAGCTCCTGCGGGAAAGTCGCCGCATTGGGAGCGACCAGCATCGCGGTGCGCACGCCGCCGAATGTCGCTGCAGCGCGGTCATAGGCATTGCGGGCCTGCTGATTGATGGCCTGCACCCCGCTCCACAGCGCGGTCGCCGCAATCAGGCCAATCAGCAGCGTCGCGAACTGCATCTTGTGGAGCCGCCAATGGCTGAGCAGCACGGCGAGAACCCAGAGCGCGCGCTTCATGAAATGCGCCCCGCATGCAACGTGAGATGACGGTCGAGCGTGGCGGCGAGATGCAGGCTGTGCGTCACCATCAGGAAGCCGCAGCCGGTGCGCGCGACGAGGTCGCGCGCCAGCGCCAGCACCTCCTCGGCGGTAGCTTCGTCGAGATTGCCGGTCGGCTCGTCCGCCAGCAGCAGCGCGGGCTTTGTCGCCAGCGCCCGGCCGATCGCGACCCGCTGCTGCTGGCCGCCTGATATTTGCTCTGGATACCGTTTGAGCAGGCTGCCGAGTCCGAGGCGCTCGACAAGCTCTTTCGTCCAGGCCGCATCATGCCGGCCGGCGATCCGCGCCTGGAAGGCGAGATTGTCCGCGACGGAGAGGCTCGGGATCAGGTTGAACTGCTGAAAGACCAGGCCAACGCGATTCCGCCGCAAGCTGGCGCGTCCGGCATCCGATAGCGTGGTGACCTCGGCGTCACCCAGCCGGATCGAGCCGCCATCGGCGGCGTCGAGGCCGGCGATCAGGTGCAGCAGGGTGCTCTTGCCGCTGCCGGATTCACCGGTCAGCGCGACGCGCTCGCCAGCCCCGAGGTCGAGGTCGACGCCGCGCAGAACATGGACGGGCTCGCCGGCCGAAGAGAAGGTCTTTGAGAGGTTTCGGATGCTCAGCACGATGACGGCGCCGGACGGAATTAACGGAATTGCTGCCTAGCACACCTGATGCGGAAATGCCGGGGTTGCGTTGGCCCTGAAGCCGCTGTTAGCTTCCAAGACGGCCAAATCAAATAGGTACCGAAAAGACATACGGGGAGAATGATGAGCGCTCAGGAAATGCCGAATGTGGCGGCTGGGACGACCAAAACGCCAAAGGGCGCCTGGACTGTTACATTTCTCCTCTTTCTTTTCATGGTGGTGAACTTCGCCGACAAGATCGTGGTCGGTCTCGCCGGCGTGCCGATCATGACCGACATGAAGCTCAGCGCCGAGCAGTTCGGCCTGCTCGGGTCCTCGTTCTTCTTCCTGTTCTCGATCTCGGCCATCGTGGTCGGCTTCATCGTCAACAAGGTGCCGACGCGCTGGGTGTTGTTGACGCTGGCGGTGATCTGGGCGGTGTCGCAGTTCCCGATGGTCGGCACAGTCTCCTTCACCACGCTCTTGATCTGCCGCATCGTGCTGGGGGCGGGCGAAGGGCCGGCCTTCTCGGTCGCCGCGCACGCCATCTACAAATGGTTCCCCGACGAGAAGCGCACGCTGCCGACTGCAATCCTGTCACAGGGCTCGGCCTTCGGCGTCATCCTGGCGGTGCCGGCGCTGAACTGGATCATCGTCAACCATTCCTGGCACTACGCCTTCGGCGCGCTCGGCGTCGTCGGCCTGATCTGGGTCGCAGCCTGGCTCGCGCTCGGCAAGGAAGGCCCGCTGGAGGATACCGAGGTCCTGGCCGTCACCGAGCCGAAGATTGCGTACGTGCAGCTGCTGACCTCGCGCACCTTCCTCGGCTGCGTGATCGCGACCTTCGGCGCTTATTGGGCGCTGTCGCTCGGCCTCACCTGGTTCACGCCGTTCATCGTCAAGGGGCTCGGCTTCTCGCAGAGCCAGGCCGGCTTCATCTCGATCCTGCCCTGGGTGTTCGGCGCCACCATCGTCATCCTCACCGGCTGGATCTCGCAGGTGATGATGGCCCGCGGCTACACCACGCGCGTCTCGCGCGGCGTGCTCGGCTCGGTGCCGCTCATCGTCGGCGGCCTGATCCTCACCGCGATGGCGCATGTCGAGGGCGCCGGCCTGCAGATCGCGCTGCTCGTCCTCGGCTCCGGACTCTGCGGCGCGATCTACGTGGTCTGCCCGCCGATGCTCGGCGAGTTCACGCCGGCCTCGCAGCGCGGTGCAGTGCTCGCGATCTACGGCGCGCTCTACACGCTTTCAGGCATCATCGCGCCGAGCGTGATGGGCACCGTGATCCAGCGCGCCAGCAGCATGCTCGATGGCTACCTGACGGGCTTCACCATCAACGCGGTGGTCATGATCGGCTCCGGCGTCATTGGCCTGCTGCTGTTGTGGCCGAACACGGAGAAAGCCAGGCTGACACGTGGTGCGGCGGCGCAGGGCACGGCGCTGAAGGGCGCAGTGTCGCCGACGTAAGTCGCGGCTCTCTCTTACCGTCCCCTGGAGGGGGAGGGTCGCTGCGCATGTAGCGAAGCGGAATGCGTAGCGGGGTGGGGTGACGGTGTTTCCCCATCCAGCAGTGCCCGAGAGGAGAGATCACCCCACCCCGCTCGCGCTGCGCGCGATCGACCACGGGCGAGCTTCGCTCGTCCCGGACCCCTCCAGGGGAGGGTAAGCGGCTGCCTCGTTAGCCTTCGCAGGAACGACAGTTGAATTTGTGTCGATGCCGACGGCTCAATTTGCTTTCGCCGGCCGGCGCTCCGTGAACGGCGACAGCACCACCGTCGCCACCATGAAGATCACGGACGCGCCGAACACCCAGTGCGGCGCGCTTTGATCCATGATCCAGCCGAACAGCAGCGGTGAGACGATGCCACCGAGGTTGAAGCCGGTAGAGGCGATGCCGAAAGCGCGCCCCGCGGCACCCGGAGGCGCGGCATTGCGCACCAGCATGTCGCGCGAAGGCGCGATCACGCCGGAGAGGAAACCCGCGGTCGCCATCGTCGCCGTCAAGGCCCAGCCCGGCAGCGTCACCAGCGCGATCAGCAGCACGATGGCCGCATTCGCGGCGAAGCAGGCCGCGGCGACATAGCCGTGACGCTCGGTGCGGTCGGCGAGGAAGCCGCCGGCGAGTACGCCCGCGGCGCTTGCGGCGAGAAACGCAGTCAGCGCGACATTGGCGATCGAATAGGACGTCCCGTAGCCGCTCATCAGCGCCACCACGCCGAAATTGTTGATGCCGGCAACCGACAGGCTCAGCAGCATGAACAGCGCAGTCAGCGTGATCAGCGCCGGCGTGATGATGGCCTGCTTTGGCGCGCTCTCGCTGCCGGGCTTCTTCTTGTGCGCACCGGCATCGGGTATGTTCATGATGATCAGCAGCAGCGCCACCGCAATGCCGATCGCGCCCGAGGCGATCAGCGCGCCGGTGCCGCCGGACAGCGTTACGAGCGCGGCCACGATCGCCGGTGCGACGGCGCCGCCGAGAAAGCCGGCAAAGGTATGGATCGAGAAGGCGCGGCCCATCCGCCCCTCGTCCATGTGCTCCGCAAGAATCGCGTAATCGGCGGGATGATAGACGCTGTTGGCAAGTCCCAGCAGCACTGCGCAGGCGATCAGCGAGGCGTAGCTGAGATGCAGACCGAGCAGGATCAGCGCGGCGCCGCCGAGCGCGAGCCCGGCCAAGAGAATGCGCCGCGCGCCAAAATGGTCGACGAGGTAGCCGGTCGGCGCCTGGGTTAACCCCGATACCACCGCGAACACGGTGAGGGCGAAGCCGAGCTCGACATAGCCGACGCCGAGCTTCTCCTTCAGGAACGGAAACAGCATCGGCAGGACCAGCAGATGGAAATGGCTGACCCAATGCGCGATCGAGATCCCCGTCAGCGTGCGCAGCGCACTGTCCGTCTTGCCTTGTTGCGGTGCGGCGAGAACGTCGACCATTGCAGTTCCGTTTCACTCCCGATGGACCGGCAAACTATCGGGGCTGGCGGTTATTTGTCCATGAACGCAGGCGCATGGCAGGTAGTGCGGGCGGGGCCGTGCGGGGTCAGGTGTGCTTCACGCCGTTGTCCCCGGCGAGCGCAGGAACGACAGCGGAGCTGCATCCTCAGAACGGCTCGTCGTCCGGGCCATAGCGGTCGCGCTTCGGCGTTGCGATGTCGCCGTCTTCGTAGTCGTCGTCATCGGTCTCGCGCCGGCGCGGGGCCCTCTTCGCCTTGTCGTCCGCGGGCTTCTTCTCGGTGATCTTGGGAGGCTCGCTCGACTTGCCGGTCTTGGCCATGGCTGGTCCCGGATGGGTGATGCTGCATCCGAATCTACCTGCCAAATATGTGCGGCGCCTGATTTATCTCAAGGGGCGACGAGATCGTCAGTGCACCACCGGCCCGCCTGCCTTCTTCCAGGCATCGAGGCCGCCGGCGATATGCGCGGTGTTCGGAAGCCCCGCCTCCTTTGCGGCAGCAACGGCCATCGCCGAGCGTTCGCCGAAGGCGCAGAAGAACACCACGCGCCGCCCGGTTGCGGCCGCGACCTCGCGCAGCATGCCGCCGGGCTTGAGGCTCTCCTCGACGGAGGGATACGGCGTGTGCAGCGCGCCTTCGAGCATGCCGTGCTTCATCCGCTCATTGGTCTCGCGCAAGTCGACCAGCAGGATGTCGGGCCGGCCGAGGCTGCGGATCGCCTCGATCGCGCTGAGCGCGCGGCCTTCCTTCTCCAGCTCTTCCTGATGCAGGCCGACATGCATGTTGGCGGGGATCGCCACGTCCATCATCTTCGGATTGGGCAGCTTCAGATTGGCCATCAGCTCGACATATTCGTCGACCGAGCGCACCTGGAGCCGCGGATTGTAGCGTCTTTCCTCGCCGATGGTGGAGACGGTGTCGCCCTTGTAGTCGTGGGCCGGAAACACCATCGTCTCGTCCGGCAGCTTCAAGAGGCGGTTGAAGATCGAATCGTATTGCGCGCGCGCCGAGCCGTTCTGGAAATCGGTGCGGCCGGTGCCGCGGATCAGCAGCGTGTCACCGGTGAAGACGCGGTCGCCCATCAAATAAGAATAGGAATCGTCGGTGTGGCCCGGCGTGTACATCACGTCGAGCGACAGGCCCTCGATCGTCACCTTGTCGCCGTCGGCCACCCGCATGGCGACGACGTCGGCCTTGGTCTGGTCGCCCATCACGGTCATGCAATGGGTGCGATCGCGCAGCTCGCCGAGGCCGGTGACGTGGTCGGCATGCAGATGCGTGTCCACCGCCTTGACCAGCTTGAGGTCGAGCTCGCGCAGCAATTGGCAGTAGCGGTCGACCTTCTCCAGCACGGGGTCGAGAATCAGCGCCTCGCCGCCGGGGCGGCTGGCGAGGACGTAGCTGTAGGTGCCCGAAACGCTGTCGAAGAGCTGTCGGAAGATCATGGCAGGACCCGGCTTGGAACTGACTTCCAAGATTCTACTACAATACGGGTCGGAAAGAGAAGTAATTCACTGCATGAGCAGAAAAATTTAGAAGATTATTATTATGGTCGCATGATCGCGGACAAAACACATCATCCCAGTCCTGCAATGCCTGGATTGCCTTCGACGCCTTTCAGCGTCACGCCGGAGCCGAGCCGTTCGGGCATCATCCGGCCCGAGCGCAGATATTTGCCGACCACGTCCCACACCGGCGCGCCCTGCTGGCCGTTGACTGAGGCCCAGCCCGCGACCTTGTAGCGGTGGCTGGCGTTGAGCGCCTTGCCGCTGCCGAGCTTCAGCTCCGAGATGCGGCTGCCGATCGCAGCGTCCGGCGTGCAGGTGTAGCTGAGCCCGCCGGCACGGACCATGTCGCCGCCCTGCTGGTAGTAGGGATCGGCGTTGAAGAGGTTGTCGCAGACGTCCTCGAGCAGGTCCTTGATCTGGGCCCCCGTTATCTCCTGCACATAGGTCTCGGGATAGGTGATCGCGGTTTCCGCCAGCAGATCCTCCATGGTCATGGCCTGGCCGGACAGCGCGGTGACGCCCCAGCGGAAGCCCGGCGACAGCGCGATTTCGGCATCGAGCTCGGTGCGCAGCGCGGTGCAGATCAGCTCGTCCATGGGGCCGGAGAAATTGCCGCGGCGATAAAGCAGCCGGTCGGGCGTCGCGATCTTTTCCGACCAGTCGGCCACGTGCGGTGCACGGACCCGGCCTATCAGCTCGGCCATCGCCGGATCGGGCTTCAGCAGCTCCGAATAGACCGGCAGCAGACGATATCTGGCATCGCTGACTTTGCCGCTGTCGAGCGCGAGATCGAGCACACCCAGAAATTTCCCGTTGGAGCCGGCATTGGTGACGAGCGTCGTACCACCTGCGTTCTTCACCGGCATGGGCTGCGGCACGGCATCATGGGAGTGGCCGCCGAGAATGACGTCGATGCCGGTGACCCGGCTGGCGAGCTTGAGATCCACGTCCATGCCGTTGTGCGACAGCAGCACGACGGCGTCGACCTTGTCGGTGCCGCGCAAGGCATCGACATGCTTCTGCAGCTCCTCCTCGCGGATGCCAAAGCTCCAGTCCGGTGTAAACGTCCTGGGATGCGCGATCGGAGTGTAGGGAAAGGCCTGGCCGACGATTGCGATGCGATACCCGCCGAGCTCCTTGATGACGGAAGGCTTGAACACGCGCCCAGTGGCCTTGTCGAAGGCGGGCGCGTCGTTGAACGCGGCCTCTTCGGTCAGGAACACGTTCTGCGCCAGGAACTCGCCCTTGAAACGCTCGAGATTGTCGCGCAGCGTCTGCTCGCCATAGGTGAATTCCCAATGGCCCGTCATCGCCTCGATGCCGAGCAGATTGGCCACCTCGACCATGTCGCGGCCCTGCATCAGGTTGGCCAGCCCCGTGCCCTGCCAGAGATCGCCGCCGTCGACGAGCAGCGAACGCCGCTCGCCGACATCGGCGCGCAGGCGATCGACCAGTGTCTTCAGATGGGCAAAGCCACCGAGCTTGCCGAAGCGGCCTGCGGACTTCTCGAACTCGAAGCAGGTGAAGGCATAGGCATCGGCGCTGTCGGAGCGGATGCCGAAGCGCTTGAGAAAGGCCCGGCCGACCAGATGCGGCGGCCGTCCCGCCATCTCGCCGATGCCGATATTGACGCTGGGCTCGCGGAAATAGACCGGATTGAGCTGCGCATGCGTGTCGGTGATGTGCAGGATGCGCGCATTGCCGAACCGTTCGAGGTCGTAGATGCTGGCGGCGTCAGCGCCGCGGGCGAGCCGCGGCAGGCCAATCGTTGCCACGGCAAGGCCTGCACCTTTCAGGAAATCGCGGCGGCGGATCGCCATTCAAGAATTCTCCGCGCCTCTCGTGGGGACTGCGTTCACCGCGGGGCAGTCTAGCGGATTTCCATCGCCTTCCAGGCTTCTTTTTCGGAAACAGCCTGGAAGATCGACGCCCTCGCCAGCGCTTCGGCTTCCCTGGCCGCGGCCACCGCACGGCCGAAATCGCCGCCATCGGCAGCCCTTTTCGCGGCCGCCAGCGCAGATACGGTCACCGTCCACTGGTTGCGCATGCCCGCCGCCTCCTTGGAGGCGGCTTCGGCGGCCGCATAGGCCGCCTTGTAGTCCGCCTCACTCGCCGCGCGCGCGGATGGCGCAAGGCTCAAGGCGAGCAGCATGGCCAAGCCAAGTGACAGCTTCATGGCCGTGCTCCCGGTCCCGAGATCGGCAGGCCGTTGGCGACGTAGGACAGGAAATATTCGACGTCGCGATATTCATCCGACTGCGGCTCCAGTGGAACCGCGCGGGTCTGGCTGTTGCAGGTAACGAAGCGGCGGCTGGTCGTGCCCATGCCGCTCCATTCGGAGCGGTAGATCGGCATCGCGTTGAGGATGCCGAGCGCTGGGGCGAGGGTCTCGGCGCGGATGCGCTCGCCCGGGCTCTGCACGTGGCAGCTCGCGCAGGAGAAATTCATCTGGCCGCGCCGCGTGTAGAAATAGCGCTTGCCGTTCTCGTACGCCGCCAGGGCGCGGGGATCGTCGGGTATCTTGATGTCCATCAGCTTGCCGCGCGAGGTGTAGGCCATGTAGGCGGTGAGCGAGGCCATCTCGTCCTCGATGTAGGAATAGGGCGCCTCGCCATTGGCCTCGCGGCAGCGGTTGAGCGCGAGCTCCAGCGTGATGACCTTGCCTTCCCCGCTGTCGAAGTACGGATAGTTCTGGCGGATGCCGATGCCGCCGTTCGGGAAGCAGTCGGCATAGGTCTTGCCGTTCTTGAACGGGGTCGAGAACATCTCCTTGCCGGCCTCGAGCGCGAACTCGTAAGGCGGGAATTCCTCCTTCTCCTGCCACTGCCGCTTCATGTCCTCGTTCATGGAATACGGACCGTTGACGAAATCCTCGTGCTTCACGTTCGGAAATTTCTGGAAGAAGAAGTTCTGGAACGCCTTGGCGTCGGCGACGGGATCGACCTTGTCGGCAGCGATCACGCGCGGCGCGGCAAGCGCGAACGCGACGAGCGCAGCGCTGAGCGAGCCAAGCAGGAGGTGGATGCGGGCCTTCATCACGCGATCTTCGCGGTGGTCGTATCCGAGCCGCCCTTGTTGTCGGTCCAGGAGATCTTGAGCTCGTCGCCCTTCTTGGCGCCCTTGAAGCTGAACTTGACGTAGGGGTCCTTGGAGACCGCTGTGCCCCAATCGGCGACGAACACGTCCTTGCCGTTACATTCGAACTTCAGCCGCTGGATGAAATGCGCCGGGATCAACTCGCCCTTGGAGTCCTTGACGAGGCCGGTGTCCATGGGGTGCTGGATCAGCGTCTGCACCTCGGTGATGTCGCCGGTCGATGTTGCGCGCACGCGAATGCTGGATGCCATGTCGAACTGCCTCGCTTAGCCGCCGCAACCGCCGACGGTGACCTTGACCTCCTTGGTCGCGCTGTAGAGCTTGCCGTCGGCCTCCACGATCGCGGTCAATTTGGTGGTCCTGGCCATCTTGAGCCGGTTGGCGACGGCAGGGATCGTGCCATCGGGAATCCTGTAGCTGGCCGCCAGCGCGCTCGGGTTCTCCGCCACGAAGAACGAGATCGAGGTGACCTTGTCCAGCGTCGTCGTCACCGAGATCGGCACGACGCCGCCGTTCTCGGCGATCTCCGGCGCATCCAGCTTGACCTTGTCCGACGGCTCGGCGGCCTTGCCGTAGAGCGCCTTGATCGCATCCGCCTCGCTCTTCTGCCTGAAGGCCTCTTCCGGATATTTGTCGTTCGCCGCGGCGCGCGCGGGCGCGAACGGCAGATTGCCGAGGCCGAGCAGCGCCACGGAGGCAGCGCCCTGAAGGATCAGGCGCCGCGTCGGATGAGGCCTCCAATGAGGCTTGGGGGTCGTGGTCATCTCAAGTCTCCTAGGGGCCGCCGGCGGTTACAGGGTCTGCAGGAAATCAACAATCGCGTTGATCTCCTGCTCGGTCAAAATCCGGTTCCGGCCGAACGGCGGCATCATGGTTTGCGGATTGCGCTTGGTCTCGTCGAAGATGATCGCGGTGAGCTCGTTGCGATCGGGGTATTTGGCCTTGATGTCCTTCAGCTCCGGTCCGATCGTCCCCGGCAGGTCGCCGCCTTTGATGACGTGGCAGGTGAGGCAATTGCCCTTGCCGCGGTCGAAGGCGAGCTTCTGGCCCTCCGTCACGGTGGATTGCGCCCCCGCCGGGGCCATTGCCGCGCCGGCGAGGAGGGCCAGCGCAGCAAGCAGAGCGGGCTTGCGAGGAAAGGCGGTCAAGGCATCGTCCCGGCGTTATCTCGATGATCTCGTTTGCGGAATTGTTCAAAAGCACAAAGGCCATCGCCTGACAATCAAGACTATGCACGCGGTGAAATGGAGTTAATATCCTGCGCATTGCAACTGACGAGATAGTTCGTTCATTCGGATGGGCGTGAACTAGTAGATTATTCTCGGACGTTTGGCCGCCTTTTCTGGTTCGCATTTTTTGGGGACGTCACTTGGCTGAATATGTGGTCGAATTTGGCAGGGATGGCGGACGGGTCGAGCCGGATGGCCGGCTCGATGCGCCTGCCTTCCATCGCAATCACGAACCGATCTGGGCAGCGCTGGAAAAGCATCTCGCGGATGCGATCGGCAACGTCGTGGAACTCGGCAGTGGAACCGGGCAGCACGTGGTGCATTTCGCCCGCCACACGCCGGGCCTGATCTGGTGGCCGAGCGATCTCAACCAGCGCCACCTCAAGAGCATCGAAGCCTGGCGCGTGCATGCCGGCCTGCCGAACATCCGTTCACCCCTGCGCATCGACCTCACCGATCCCGACTGGTGCCCGGAAATGAAAAGCGGGCAGGGGCCGACCAGCCTCGCGGCCGTGTTCTGCGCCAATGTCATTCACATCGCGGCCTGGGCCGTGGCCGAAGGCCTGTTCGCCGGCGCGGGCCGTTATCTGCGCCGCGACGGCAAGCTGTTCCTCTACGGCCCCTTCAAGCGCGACGGCAAGCATACCGCGCTCAGCAATGCGGTGTTCGACACCTCCTTGCGCGAGGGCAATCCCGAATGGGGCGTGCGCGACGTCGTCGACGTCGAGAAGCTGGCGAAGGCGGCAGGCCTCGGCCTCGTCGACACGATCGAGATGCCCGCGAACAATCTGACGCTGGTGTTTGCAAGAGGCTAGGAGGTCGTCATGCCCGGGCTTGTCCCGGG
Organism: Bradyrhizobium sp. IC3195; assembly: GCF_020193585.1. Lineage (NCBI taxonomy): Bacteria > Pseudomonadati > Pseudomonadota > Alphaproteobacteria > Hyphomicrobiales > Nitrobacteraceae > Bradyrhizobium > Bradyrhizobium sp. IC3195. Next base: position 64,379 of record NZ_JADYVG010000025.1, read on the forward strand.
CATCCACGTTCTTCGGGCGGTAAGGCAAGGCGTGGATGGCGGGGCCAAGCCCGGCCATGACGATGTGGAGACGTCAGCGCACCCAACTCTAGCCTTCATCCCGCCACCCGATCTTCTCCTTCAAGAACCGATAGCCCAGCACCTCGAAACCGGCGCGCTCCTTGTTGTCCTTGCCGTAGCCGTGGCCGCCTGCGGGCGGCTCGTAGAACCAGGCCTCATAGCCCATGGCCTGCAGCTTTGCCGCCATCTTGCGGGCATGGCCGGGATGGACGCGGTCGTCGCGCCGCGTGGTCGCAATCAGGATCGGCGGGTACGACTGGCCGTCCCTGACGTTGTGATAGGCGGAGTAGGTCTTCAGCCATTCCCATTCCTCCGGCTTGTCGGGATCGCCATATTCCGCGATCCAGCTCGCGCCGGCGAGCAGCTTGGTGTAGCGGCGCATGTCGATCAGCGGGATGGTACAGAACAATGCGCCGAAACGCTCGGGATAGCGCACCAGCATGTTGGTGATGAGGATGCCGCCGTTCGATCCGCCCTGCGCGGCGATGCGTTTTGCGCTCGTCACACCGCGGCGGACGAGATCGGCCGCGACCGCGGCGAAATCGTCGTGTGAAAGCTTCTTGCCGGCAAGCCGTCCGGCATCGTGCCAGCGCGTGCCGAACTCGCCGCCGCCGCGCAGATTCGCCTGCACAATCGTGCCGCCGCGCTCCAGCCACAACTTGCCGAGCGAGGAATTGTAGTACGGCTTCACCGAGTGACCAAAGCCGCCATAGGCGCTCAGATAGACCGGCGCATCGCCGGTCTCGCCGGCAGGGCCCGTCTGCACATAGGGGATACGCTCGCCGTCAACGGAGATCGCCTCGTGCTGCGTCACCACGAGGCCATCGGCGGTGAACGTCTTCGGCGCCTGCTTCAGCACGATCGGGCTTGCGACGCCGCGCTCGATCAGCAGCAGCGCCGGCGGCGTCAGCGGGTCCTGCACATTGGCGAGCAGATCGCCATTGCTCTCCGATGCATGGCGGTCGAGCGGCCAGACATCGACGACGCCGATCTGCGGCAGGCCGCCAAGTGTCTTGCGGCTCCAGCTAGTGGCAGACGGTGTGCAGATCTCGAAGCGAGGTTTGAGCTCGTCGAGAATCGACATCACCAGCTTTCCTTCCGCCCAGAACAACCCTTGCAGCGCGCGCCGCGGTGCGGGCTCGAACAGGACGACAAAATCGCGGCTGCCGGCGAGGAAGGCCGAGAGCGAGATGCCGAGCACGGTGTCGGTGGCATAGGTCCGGCCATCGACCTGCCAGTCCTTGCGTAGCTTCATCGCGAACCAGTCGCCATGCGCCTGCATCCAAATCCCGGTCGGCAGATCGAGCTTCGTCGTCGTGCCGGCCGCATCGCGCAGCCAGATGGCGTGGTTGAAGAAGTCGATCTGGTCGACGATCCAGACCCGGGGCGCCGCTCCGGTGTCGTCGGCCATGCCATAGATCACCATGTGATCGGCGGTGGTCTCGATGACCATCTGTGCCTGATCGACCGGTTGGCCGCGCCGCCACAGGCGGACGGTGCGCGCATAGCCCGAGCTCGTCGCCATGTCCTCGCCATGCGCGCTTGACAGCAGCAGCGTGTCGGCATCGAGCCAGTCGACGCCGCCTTTCGCTTCCGGCAGCGCAAAGCCGTTCGCCACGAAACTTTTCGTGGCGAGGTCGAATTCCCGCAAGGTGACGGCATCGCTGCCGCCGCGCGACAGGCTCAAGATCGCCCGCGAGCTTCCCGGCATCGTGGCGATACCGCTAAGCAACCAGTCCTCGTCTTCGCTTCTCGCGAGCTGGTCGATGTCCAGCATGGTCTCCCATGCCGGATCGGCTTTGCGAAATTCCGCAAGCGAAGTCCGCCGCCACAGGCCGCGCGGGTTGGCGGCGTCTTTCCAGAGATTGTGCAGGTCGTTGCCGCGCCGGCTGACATAGGGAATGTTGTCAGGTCGGTCATAGATCGCCGCGAGGATGTCGCGATCGTGCTCGAAGGCCTTGCCGCCGAACGCGGCGAGCGTCAGGCTGTTCTGCCGCTCGACAAAATCGAGCGCCTGCCGGCCCTCGATCTCCTCCAGCCACAGCCAGGGATCGTCGTCGGGCGCTTGAAGCGTGGGCCTGTCGTCGACGGACATGAAGGTAACTCCCGGAAGATCGCGGCGGATAGGATTTGATCGAGCGCAAGCCGTCAAGGGTGCGCAGCGTTATCATTCCAGCGATTGCGTCAGGGGCATGGCCCGCGCCCGTTTGCGCCGGTTGCCGGCCCTCTCTCACCCCTCCATAGTGCCGCGAATCAACAGAGCCCTTTGGGCGGAAATGCCGATGCTGGACGTGACTGCAGCCCATGAGATCGCCGACGATGCCCGCGCGCGCGCCAACGTGGTGCGCCTCGCCGCCGCGCAGGCGCTGACCGGCGCCAACTCGGCCGTGATCTTCGCCACCGGAGCGATCGTCGGCGCCACGCTCGCGCCCGACATGTCGTTCGCGACCGTGCCGATCTCGATGTATGTGGTCGGGCTCGCCGCCGGGACGCTGCCGACCGGCGCGATCTCGCGCCGCTTCGGCCGCCGCGCCGCCTTCGTCATCGGCACGGGTCTCGGCACGCTCACCGGCCTGCTCGGCTCGCTCGCAATTCTGCGCGGCTCGTTCGCGCTGTTCTGCTTTGCTACCTTCCTCGGCGGTCTCTACGGCGCGGTGGCGCAATCCTATCGCTTCGCCGCCGCGGATGGCGCCAGTGCGGCCTACCGGCCGAAGGCCGTGTCCTGGGTGATGGCGGGCGGCGTGTTCGCCGGCGTGCTCGGTCCGCAGCTCGTGCAATGGACCATGGATGTCTGGCAGCCTTATCTGTTCGCCTTCAGCTTCCTGGTGCAGGCCGCCGTCGCGCTGATCGCGATGGGCATCGTCGCCGGCGTCGATATGCCGAAGCCCGCGCCGGCCGATCTGCACGGCGGCCGGCCGCTGCTCACGATCGTGTCCCAGCCGCGCTTCATCGCGGCAGCGCTGTGCGGCGTCATCTCCTATCCCATGATGAACCTGGTCATGACCTCGGCGCCGCTTGCGATGAAGCTGTGCGGCCTGTCCGTGTCCGATTCCAATTTCGGCCTGCAATGGCACATCGTTGCGATGTACGGGCCGAGCTTCTTCACGGGCACGCTGATCGCGCGCTTCGGCGCTCCGAAGATCGTCGCCGCCGGCCTGCTGCTGGAAGCGGGCGCCGCCATCATCGGTCTCTCCGGCCTTACGGCGATGCATTTCTGGGCGACGCTGATCGTGCTCGGCGTAGGCTGGAATTTCTCCTTCATCGGCGCCTCCGCGCTGGTGCTGGAGACGCATCGCCCGCAGGAGCGCAACAAGGTGCAGGCCTTCAACGATTTCCTGGTGTTCGGCATGATGGCGATCGGCTCGTTCTCATCGGGCCAGCTGCTCGCCAATTACGGCTGGTCCGCGGTGAACCTCGTGGTGTTCCCGCCGGTGGTGCTGGGCCTTGCGGTGCTCTCGCTGGTCTCCTGGGCGAAGCGCCGCAAGGCGCGGCTGGAGGCGGCCATGGGCGAATTCCCCGACGCCGTGTGAGTGGCGGGAGGTTGTCAGCAGCGTTGACACTTCGATCCAGGTCGAAGTGATTTTCTGAGGAAGGTTATTTAGATGTCGTCATGGCCGGGCTTGTCCCGGCCATCCACGTCTTTGCGAGGTCGGAAGAAGAACGTGGATGCCCGGAACAAGTCCGGGCATGACGGAGCAAAACAAACGGCAGATGAAATGCTCGACAATCCTCAGACCCCAGCGGCCCACGAATCCTCGCTCCGCTATGAAGGCTGGCGCATCGTCGCGGTCTGCTTCCTGCTCGCCACCTTCGGCTGGGGGCTCGGCTTCTACGGCCAGAGCGTCTATGTCGCCGAGCTGCAGCGCGCACGGGGCTGGCCGGCCTCGCTGATCTCCTCCGGCACCACGTTCTTCTATTTGTTCGGCGCGCTGCTGGTCGTCTTCGTCGGCGAGGCCGTGCGGAAATACGGTCCACGGCTCAGCCTGATCGCCGGGACGCTGGCGATGGCGGCGGCTGCGGTCGCGATCGGCGCGGTGCGCGAGCCCTGGCAGCTCTATCTCGCCAATGCCGTGCTCGCCTTCGGCTGGGCCGGCACCAGTCTCGGCATGATCACCAACACGATCAGCCTGTGGTTCGACCAGAAGCGCGGCATGGCGATCAGTCTCGCGCTCAACGGCGCCAGCTTCGGCGGCATCGCCGGCGTGCCGCTGCTGGTAGCATTGATCGGCCATATCGGCTTCGCCGGTGCGATGTACGCCGCCGCCGGCGCCATGCTGATCCTGCTCGTGCCGGTCATCCTCCTTCTCGTCGGCCGCCCGCCCGATCGCCACGGGTGGCAGGCGGCGGCGAAGGCGAAGCCGCAATCATCGACTGAGATCCGCGCCTGGGCGCTGCGGGACGCCGGCTTCCTCACGGTGACGATCGCCTTCGCCCTGGTGCTGTTCGCCCAGGTCGGCTTCATCGTGCATCTGATCTCGTTCCTCGATCCCGTGATCGGACGCGAGCGCGCCGCCGTGGCCGTCGCGGTGCTCACCGCGATGGCGGTGGTCGGCCGCGTGCTGTTCTCGCTGGTGATCGACCGCATCAATCAGCGCCTCGCGTCCGCGCTGTCGTTCCTCAGCCAGGCCGCCGCGCTTCTCGTCGTCGTCAACCTGCACAACGATTACGTGCTGATCGCGGCCTGCGCCGTGTTCGGCTTTTCGGTCGGCAACCTCATCACGCTGCCCTCGCTCATCGTGCAGCAGGAGTTCGACTCCGCCGCCTTCGGCGTGCTGATCAGCCTCAACACGGCGATCAACCAGGTGACCTACGCGTTCGGTCCCGGCGTGGTCGGTTTCCTGCGCGATCTCTCCGGCGGCTATACGCTGCCCTTCTATCTCTGCATCGTGCTGGAGGTGATGGCGGCGGCGCTGATCATGGTGCGGGGGAGGCCGCGTCTCTCTGGGATGACATCCGCTTAGCGCGGCGTCGGAGCATGGTCCGGAAAAGTGTGTAGCGGTTTTCCGAAAAGATCATGCTCAAAAGAATAACCTAGAGCGCGATGACGATCCCAATCGCATCGCGCTTTAGTCCGCCACGATCTTGACGCGGTCGCGCACCTTCACCTGCGCGGTGCGATCGAGGCCGTTCAGCACGCGGAAGCGCTCGGCGGGATGGTCGACGCCGGCCATGCGGTGGGAGAGCGACTCCACGGTATCGCCGGGCTGCACGGTGATGACCTTGATGCGCAGCGGGCGCGCGGCCTGGATTTCCTCCAGCGTCAGCCGGCGGAACGAGTTGACGGTCTCGCGCGCATTCCGCTCGCTCTCGGTCGATTTCTGCCGTGCCGCGAAGATGAAGCGATAGACGTCGCTGCCGAAGCGCAGCGCATAGACCTTGAACTGCCACTGGTCGCCCTTGGCGGTGGCGGACGCCGCTGGAAAACCGTTGACGGTGAGATCCTCGGTCGAAGCCTTCTCGACGCCTTCCATCCAGCCGGAATTGAGGTAGTCGCCGAGCGACTGTTCGGCCGGCACGCGCACGACGTCGAAGCGCATCGCCTGCGCGCCGCCCTCGCGGACGCCGATCACGGCCTGCGCGGTGTTGTCGAGCGTGAAATTGTCCGGCGCCTGGAAGGTGAAGCCGAGCTTCGGATGCAGGAAGCGCCGGCCGCGGACAAAACCTTCGCTCGGGTCTTCGCCATAGACGAGATTGTCGATCGCGGCGAGATAGCTTTCGCGATCGCGCTCGGCGCCTTCAGGCGCGGTGTATTGGCGGGCAATGTTCTGCGCGTTCTGGACGCGTTCCGGAGTTGCCGGATGCGACGAGGTGAAATCCTGCGCGCGCGGATCGAGCGAGCTCTTGCCGGCCTTCAGCTCGGCATTTCGCTCCATCGCGGACAGGAAGCGCGCCGCGCCGTACGGGTCGAAATGCGCCTTGGCGGAGATGCCGACGCCGATGCCGTCGGCCTCGAACTCCTGCTTGCGCGAGAAGCTCGCCATGGTGAGCTTGGTCTTGGCCAGCGCCAGCGCGGTGAGGTCGGGATCGTTGCTCATGTCGGTGACGACGCGGGTGACGATCGCGGCCTGGCGGGCCTGGTCCTCGCGCATCGCCGCGTGCTTGGACAGCACATGCGCCATCTCGTGGCTGAGCACGGAGGACAATTCGGAGGTGTCGCTGGCGAGCGCGAGCAGGCCGCGCGTGACATAGAGCTGGCCGTTGGGCAGCGCGAAGGCGTTCACCGCCCCGGAATTGAGGATGGTGACCTTGTAGCCCTGGTCGGGCCGCTCGGAGGCCGCGACCAGCCGGTCGACGGTCTTGCTGACGAGCGCCTCGAGCTTGGGATCGTCATAGGTCCCGCCATAGCTCGCCAGGATGCGCTCGTGCTCCTTCTCGGTGGCCGGGGTTTGGGCGACGGCGGGCTTCGGCTTCGGCATCGCGACGGCTGCCGGGGTCGCCGCAGTCTGGAACCGGCCCATATCGCCGCAGCCAGCGAGAAGTCCGCCCAGCGCAAGGCAAAGCGCGGCCGGCGCAGCCCGCAGGCGGCGGCAATCGCCCAGTCCGTGCCGTTCTAGCACCCCATTCACGTCGTTTAACCCGTTGCCCGGCCTGTCTTAAGGCCTTACCCCTGTCGGCTCGTTTGCGCCCAGCAACTCGATCTGCCCCACGAGGCGTACATCGATGCGTGGCCCCGTATTCCCCTCAACCCAGCCCCGAACGCGAATACGCCGATTCTCCAGGGACTTAAGGGCCATACCAGCGCTTTCGAACGCCGCTAGCGTGCGCTTTGAAATAGTCACGGCAAAGCCGCGTGTCCAGTTTCGTCCGAAGTTGAGGTAGGTCGTTGCCCCAGCTTGCCGGACCGACAGGACTTTGCCTTCGACCACCGTAAAGCGCCCGATCTCCGCCAAAATATCGTCCGGACTTTCCGCGTTTTTTATGGCCGACGGGTCAGCCCAGCTGCCCATTTTTTGGCGCCGCGCCGCAGCTTCGGACGCCATCAGGGCGGCCGCGCAGTCCTTGTCCAGGATCTCGGCGGAGGCGATGGCATCGCCCCGAGCGAGCAGCATGGCCTGCACCGAGATGTCGCCTTCGCCGATGAAGACAAGCGCACTCTGGCGGCCGTAGCGATCAGGCGTGTCGTCAGCGCTCCGCAGCATCACGTCGTGGCCGGCGAGCAGCGAGGTCAGCGCCTGCTTCGTGGTCGCGGTCGGCGCGATGCCGCTGAGGCGGATCTCGCGCCCGTCATCGAGCCGCACGCTGCGCGCATCGACGATGGCAGCGACGCGGCCTTCGCCTTGGGACTCGAACTGGCAGGGGCCCGCGAATGCCGAGCTACTTGCGACGAGAAGACATGCGACGATGAAGCGAAGCCGTTGCGTCACGTGATCCGGAGAGGTTGCATTGCGGCCGGACTTTAACTCATGCGTGGTGAGACGCGAAGGGGCTTTCTCACACCCTTCATTGCGAGGAGCTCTTCGCGACGAAGCAATCCAGACTGTTTCCGCGGACGCATTTCTGGATTGCTTCGCGGGGCCTGTCATCGGGCCGCGCTTCGCGCGGACCCGTTGGCTCGCAATGACAATGCGGGGACAGCTTCCGTCCTCGCGGCATTCCGCTTTGCGGAAAGCGCGCATTGATTATTCATCTGCATCGCACCTGCGCTTGCTGCGCTCTTGCGCATGCGGCATGATTGCGGCAACAGCGAATAGCCAAGAGCAATAACCCAAGAGCAATAACCAAGCCGCCATCAGAGCACGGCGCGATAAGGGAGGTCGTTTTCGATGAAGACTATTTTGTCCGGCATTTTTGCCGCCGCGTTTGCCCTCAATGCGAGCGCCGCACAGGCTCAGGACAAGCCGCCGCTGAAGATCGGCGGCATCCTCGACATGTCGAGCCTTTATGCAGATATCACCGGCTCCGGCAGCGAGACTGCGGCGAAGATGGCGGTCGAGGATTTCGGCGGCGAGGTGCTGGGACGCAAGATCCAGGTGCTGGCGGCCGACCATCTCAACAAGGCCGATCTCTCCGCCAACATTGCCCGCGACATGCTCGATAATCAGGGCGTCGAGATGATCTACGACGTCGCGGCCTCCGCGACCGCGCTTGCCGCCGGCGAGATCGCGAAAGCGCGCAACAAGATCATCATGTTCAACGGGCCGGGCTCGATCCGTCTCAGCAACGAGGCCTGCGGCCCCTACACCATCCACTACGTGTTCGACACCTACGGCCAGGCCAACGTGACCGGTCTTGCGGCGGTGAAGTCGGGTCTCGACAGCTGGTTCTTCCTCACTGCCGACTACGCCTTCGGCCAGGATCTGGAGAAGGACACCAGCGCGGTCGTGACCAAGACCGGCGGCAAGGTGCTCGGCGCCGTCCGCCACCCGCTCAACACGTCGGATTTCTCGTCCTTCCTGCTTCAGGCTCAGGCCACCAAGGCCAAGGTGATCGGGCTCGCGAATGCCGGCGGCGACACCATCAACGCCATCAAGCAGGCGGCGGAGTTCGGCATCACCAAGGGCGGCCAGAAGGTCTCGCCGCTGCTGGCGTTCGTTACCGATATCGACTCGATCGGGCTCGAGACCGCGCAGGGGCTGCTGCTCGCGGAAGCGTTCTACTGGGACCTCAACGACGACACGCGTGCCTTCTCGAAGCGCTTCATGGAGCGCACCAAGCGCGTGCCGACCTCGGCACAAGCCGGCGTCTATTCCTCCGTCACCCATTATCTGAAAGCTGTGAAGGCAGCCGGCACGACCGACGCGGCGGCGGTGATCAAGCTGATGAAGGAGACGCCGATCAACGACTTCTTCGCCAAGAACGGCAAGATCCGCGAGGACGGCCGCATGATCCACGACATGTACCTGTTCGAGGTGAAGAAGCCGTCGGAGTCCAAGGGGCGCTGGGACGATTACAAGCTGCTCGCCACCGTCCCCGGCAACGAGGCGTTCCAGTCATTGGAGCTGTCGCGCTGCCCGCTGGTGAAGAAGTGACGGCGTGACGTAAGGCACGCCGTCATCCCGGGGCGCGCCAAACAATAGGTCGTCATCCCGGGGCTCGCGAAAGCGAGAGCCCGGGATCCATTGGGCGGCATTGACGGTTGAGAGATGGATTCCGGGTTCGCGACTTCGTCGCGCCCCGGAATGACAAAGTGAGAGAGTGGCACCACAGAATGAGGCCAACATCCATGAACGACATGGTCTTGCAAAAGCTCGAAGGCGGGCTGCTCACCATCACGATGAACCGGCCGGAGCGGAAGAACGCGCTCAATCCCGAGATGGTCGCCGGGCTGGTCGAGGCGGCGCGGCGCGCGGCTGATGATCCCGAGGTGCGGGCGGTGCTGTTCAAGGGCGCCGGCGGCTCGTTCTCCGTCGGCGGCGACGTCAAGTCGATGGCGCAGGCGCGCGCGCCGCTGCCGTTCGAGCGGAAGCTCGCAAATCTGCGCCGCGGCATGGAGGTCTCGCGCATCCTGCATCAGATGCCAAAGCCCGTGGTGGCCCAGCTCGATGGCGCGGCGGCTGGCGCCGGCCTGTCCATGGCGCTGTCCTGCGACCTGCGGATCGCCTCCGAATCCTGCAAGATCACCACTGCCTTTGCCAAGGTCGGGTTCTCCGGTGATTACGGCGGCACCTATTTCCTGACCCAGCTGCTCGGCAGTGCGCGGGCGCGCGAGCTCTATCTGATGTCGCCGGTGCTCACCGCGAAGGAGGCACATGCGATCGGCATGGTGACGAAGGTCGTGCCCGACGCCGAGATCGACGCGGCCGCGCACGAGCTCGCGCTGTCGCTGGCGCAAGGGCCGTCGATCGCGCTCGGCTTCATCAAGCGCAACATCAACAACGCCGAGCACCTGGCGCTGGAGGATTGCTTCGACGGCGAGGCGATCCATCACACCCGTTGCGGCGACACCGAGGATCACAAGGAGGCGGCCAAGGCCTTCGTCGAGAAGCGCAAGCCGACCTTTAGGGGCGCATGACCATGGCGCCCTATATCCGGCTGCGTCAGATCTGCCTGGTCGCGCCGCAGCTCGAGCCCGTCATCACGGATATCGGTCGGATCATGGGCCTCGCCGTCTGCTATCGCGACGGCAATGTCGCCCAATACGGCCTCGAGAACGCGCTGCTCCCGGTCGACACGATCCTGCTGGAGGTGGTCGCGCCGTTCAAGGACGGCACCACGGCCGGTCGCTTCATCGAGAAGACCGGCGGCCGCGGCGGTTACATGGCGATCTTCTGCTGCGACGACCCGGACGAGCGCGGCCGCAACGCCAATGCGCTCGGCGTGCGCACCGCCAATGTCATCGACCACGCGCCGTATCACGGCGTCCAGCTCCACCCCCGCGACTGCCGCGCCGCCTTCATCGAGTTCAATCACACCGAAGGCAGCGACGACATCCTCGGGCCGTATCCTCCGGCGGGACCGGACTGGCAGAAATTCATCCGCAAGGATGTGACCGAGGCGCTGACGGCGGTGGAGATGCAGAGCCCGGATCCCGCGGGGCTCGCCGAGCATTGGGGCAGGATCATCGGAATTGCGCCTGAAGGCGCCGAACTGAAGCTACCCAACGCGACCTTCCGCTTCGTCAAGGGCGCCAGCGAGATCATGAGTGCGCTGGAGTTTCGGGTGACTGACGTGGCGCAGGTGCTGCATACCGCCAAGGCAAAAGGGCTCGCGGTTGAGGGCAACGAGTTTCTGCTGGGCGGAGTGACGTTCCGCGTGAGTTGATCGACTCATGCGTAGGGTGGGCAAAGCGAAGCGTGCCCACCAATTCCGCCACACAAATGAAGCGATGGTGGGCACGGCGCTATGCGCCGCCTTTGCCCACCCTACTGCCCCGGCTTACCTTCCCTTGAAATTCGCCACCCGCCGCTCTTCCGTGGCCTTCACGCCTTCCTTGAAATCGTCCGTCGCGCGCAGCCGCGTCTGCTCGGCGAGCTCGTGATTGGTCGCGGCCATCACGCGGTCGGCGAGGCCATTGCGCATCGTGGCGCGGGTGGAGAGCAGGCCGAGCGGGGAGCATTCGGCGATCTCGCCGGCGAGCTTCATCGCGGCCACCTTCACCTGGTCCTGCGGCACCAGCTCGTTGGCGAGGCCCCATTTGTAGGCTTCCTCGCCCGTGACGCGGCGGCTGGTATAGAACATCAGCTCGGCGTTGTTCTTGCCGATCAGCTCCGGCAGCGTCACGGTCAGGCCGAAGCCGGGATGGAAGCCGAGCTTGGTGAAGTTTGCGGAGAAGCGCGCTTCGGGACAGGTGACGCGGAAATCGGCCGACACTGCAAGCCCGAGACCGCCACCGATGGCCGCGCCCTGCACGGCGGCAACGATCGGCTTCTTGGCGCGGAAGATGCGCACGGCCTGGATGTAGAGATGGTTGATCGGGCCGAGACTGTCGGCCGGATCGCCCTTTTTCTCGGCCTCGCGCGCCTCCTGGGCCTGCCGCGCCGGATCGCCGAAATTGGCGCCGGCGCAGAACGCCTTGCCCTGCGCGGAGAGCACGGAGGCACGGATTTCGATGTCGCGGTCGAACTCGTCGAGCGCGTCCGCGATCTGGTTGATCAGCGAGATATCGAAGAAGTTGAGCGGCGGACGGCGAATCTCGATGGTGCCGACATGCCCGACCTTCTCGACGCCGATATCTTGATAGGTGCTCATGATGATCCTCGATTGACTTAACGCAGACCCAATCCGCGGGCGATGATACCGCGCAGCACCTCGGTGGTGCCGCCCTGGATGGTGAGTTTCGGCGCGGTCTTGATCGCGAAGTCGAGCTGCCGCTCCAAGGTCTCGCGGTTGCTCGCGGTCTCCTCGACGAAGGCGGCGAGATCGCGCACGCGATGCGGCAGCTGCTGCTCCCAGACCGTGCCGATGTCCTTGACAATGGACGCTTCGACCACCGGCTCCTTGCCGGCTTCGAGCATGCCGGCCACCGAGACCGACATCCGCCGCATGGTGTGGAGCTGCGCGACCAGGCGGCCGATGCCCTCGGCGCTGCGCGTATCGGGATTGGGACCGACAGCGCGGACCAGCTCGGTGAGGACGTAATACGTCTCGAGGAAACGCTCAGGGCCCGAGCGTTCATAGGCGAGCTCGCTCGTCGCCTGTTTCCAGGCGCCGTCGACCTCGCCGAGCACATGGTCATCGGGAATGAAGTGATCGGTGAAGACCACCTCGTTGAACTCGTATTGCCCAGTGATCTGGCCGATCGGATTCACCTTGATGCCCGGCTGCTTCATCTTGACCAGGAACTGGGTCAGGCCGTGGCGGCGGTTCTCCTTGGTCGGCGGCGAGGTCCGGAAGATCGCGATCATGTAGTCGGCGATATGCGCCGACGAGGTCCAGATCTTGGTGCCGTTAATGAGATAGCCGCCGTCGGTCTTGGTCGCGCGCGTCTTCGCCGCGAACAGATCGGAGCCCGAGTTCGGCTCGCTCATGCCGATGGCAAAGCAGATCTCGCCGCGGCAGATCCTCGGCAGGATCTCCATCTTGATGTGCTCGGGCGCGTATTTCAAAAGCACCGGCCCGCTCTGGCGGTCGGCGACGAAGAAGCGCCGCGTCGGCGCATTGGCGACGCGCATCTCCTCGGTCACCACGTAGCGCTCGAGGAAGGAGCGTTCCTGGCCGCCATACTTTTTCGGCCAGGTCATGCCGAGCCAGCCCTTGGCGCCGACCCGGCGGGAAAATTCCGGCGCGTCGGTGTCCTCGCGATTGGGCTTGTGCGGATCGAAAGTGCCGGCGGCGATTTCCTCGGCGAGGAAGGCGCGCACTTCCTTGCGCAATTGCTCGCATTTCTCCGGCAGGCGGATCGGATCGAAACGGAGGGCAGCGGTCATTTTTGTCTCGTCCCCTGATCAGCGCGACGCCACGAGCGGCCACAATTCATCGGCGCCGCGGTTTGCCACGAGCTTGCCGAGCTCGACGGCCCAGTAGCTTTCCGAGCCAAAATCGTCGCGCCAGGCCAGCGCGCGCAGCGAATAGCGGTGCAGGATGTGCTCCATGGTGAAGCCGATCGCGCCATGGACCTGATGCGCGATGCCGCTGCCCTTCTCGGCAGCTTCCGCGCAGCGGATCTTTGCGGAGGCGGCTTCGAGATAGATCTCGTCGTTGAACGATCTTGCATTGGCGATGGCGTCGGCGGCGGACGTCGCCGCCGCAAGCGCCGCGGCGGATTCGCCGGCGAGGCGCGCGAGATTGTGCTGCACGGCCTGGAATTTCGAGATCTTCTTCTCGAAGGCGACACGCTCGTTGGAATAGCGCACGGAGATGTCGAGCATGGATTCCAGCGCGCCGGCGATCTGGAGGCTGCGCGCGACGCCGCCCATCAGCATCAGATGGGTCTGCTCAAAGCCCTTCGGCGCGGGCTTGATGGCGACGGGCTGGACCTTGTCGAGCGTGACGGTATCGCTGTGGTCGTAGCCGACATTGAGCCCGGCCTCGATCCGCGCCTTGGCCGCGTCGATCAGCGCGATGGAAGCACCATCCTTGCCGTGCGCCAGCACGGCAAAATGCTTCGCCGTCTTGGCAAAGGGCACGCCGCGCGCGCGGCCGGAGAGCGCACCGTCGGCATCGAGGGTGATGCGGTCCTTCGGGGACGCCGGCACGACCGTCATCTCGCCATCGGGTGATGTGATCTTGGCCTGTGCCAGCAGCCATCCCGCCAGCATGGTCTCGGCCAGCGGCACCGCGACTGCGAAACGGCCGGCGGCGTTCATCAGCGCAAAGCCGTCGGCGAGGCTCGCACCCGAGCCGCCGAGATCATCCGGCACCCAGGACAGCGGCAGGCCGGCTTCGCTCAACGCCTGCCACAGCGGCGCCTGCCAGGAATTGTTCTTGTCGTTGTTGATGGTTTGCGGATCGGCGAGATCTGCGAAGATCTTCTCCGCGGTCTCGACGACGATATTGTCACTCTCCGCCACAGCGTTCCCCGTATCTTGCCATTGGCGCGTCCGGTCTGATCGGCCAGTGCGCCGTCTCTTCTTGCGCCCGATGATCGGAAAAAGCCATGGCCCTGACAAGCGTTGATCGCAGGTCCATCTGCGGCGTGGGCATGGGGCCAGGCTTCAGGAAATGCTAATTCCGCTTAGCGGAGTTTGCTCGATTTGCAGGGCGCGGCAAACTCGCTAAACAGGACGCCACACCAGAGACAGGGGAAGGAAATCCGGATGGCAAAAGACGGCTTGTGCGCAATCGTGACGGGGTCCGCATCCGGGCTGGGTGCAGCGACTGCGGAGATTCTCGCCCGCAGCGGGGCGCGGCTCGTCATCAACTATTCGTCGAGCCAGAAGGAAGCCGAGGCGACGGCCGAGACCTGCCGCAAGGCCGGCGCCGCGGAGGTTTTGGTCGCACAGGGCGACGTCTCCAAGGATGAGGATTGTCGCAAGATCGTCGCGGCGGCCAGCGGCTGGGGCCGGCTCGACATCCTCGTCAACAATGCCGGCACCACCAAGCATGTGGCTCACGCCGATCTCGACGGTCTGTCGGCGGAAGATTTCCAGCGGGTCTATGGCGTCAACACCATCGGCCCGTTCCAGATGGTGCGCGCGGCGCGCAGCCTGCTCGAAGCCGCCGCCAAGGCTTCGGGGCGGCCATCTGCGGTCGTGAACGTGTCCTCGGTCGCCGGCATCAGCGGCGTCGGCTCGTCGATTGCGTACGCCGCGAGCAAGGGTGCGCTCAACACCATGACGCTGTCGCTGTCGCGCGCGCTGGCGCCGCTGATCCGCGTCAACACGGTCTGCCCTGGCTATATCGACACGCCCTGGTTCACCAAGGGCCGCGGCGAGGCGCAGGCCAAGCAGGTGCGCGACAGCGTCGTGGCGAAAGTGCCGCTGAAGGTCGCATCATCCGCGGAGGACATCGCCCAGCTCGTCTGCTTCCTGGCGACGCCGGCCTCCAGCAACATGACCGGCGAGGTCGTGCGCATGGATGCGGGGATGCATTTGATTACGTGAGACCCGATACGCCCTCTCCGCGTCATGGCCGGGCTTGACCCGGCCATCCACGTGAGGCCGCTCGGGTCGAAGGACGTGGATGCCCGGGTCAAGCCCGGGCATGACGATGAGGAGGTGGCGTGCTCTCGTCGTTACCGCTTCTAAGCGCTACCCCTTGATCACGCCGCTCGCTACCAGCCGATTCCAGATGAACAGCACCACCACCGCGCCGATGGTCGCGGTGATGAAGCCGGCGCCCTGGTCGGGGCTGTAATGGCCGATGGCCTGGCCGATCCAGGTGGCCAGAAACGCGCCGGCAATGCCGAGGATGGTGGTGAGGATGAAGCCGCTCGGATTGTTCGGCCCCGGCGACAGCCAGCGCGCGATGAGGCCGGCAATGAAGCCGACCAAGATGATCCAAAACAGGCCGCCCATGCTCATGACAGTGCTCCCCTCTTTTTGAACCGATCAGACCCGATCCGAGAGTTCATTCTCGGTCGGCAGCCGTCCGTCCGGCGTCAAATGGTCGACCACCTGCGGCAGATACTGGCTGAGGCCGGAGAGCAGCTCTTCGCGTGACAGGCCGCTCTGGGCGGACAAACTCTCGATCTGGTCGGCGCCGAGCGCGCTGGCGAGATCGCCCGGCGCGATTGGCTTGTTCTCGCCCTTGCCGACCCAGGAATTGGCGGCATCACCGTGTCCGCTCTGCTGGAGCTGGTTGAGGAGATCGCCAAGCCCGCCGCTCAGAATGCTGCCGGCCGCACCGCCGGCGAGCAGGCCGCCGAGGCCGCCCTTGAGCATGTCGTTCAGACCGCCGCCCCGACCTACGTTCACCGGCGGAGGCGCGGGTGTCGGCAACGGTTGGGGCGCTGAGCCGGACTGGTTGCCGGTGAAATGCTTGAATGCCTTCCAGGCGAGCAGGCCGAGCAGCGCCATGGTCATCGGCGACATGCCGCCGGAGGATTTCTCGGAGCTCGGTGTGCTCTGGCCGCGCGGGCCGTTCTGCATGCCGTTGAGGACGTCGAGTAGACCCATGGTGCTCTCCTTTGGCGTCTCGTTCGGCGAGCGCTCGCCGCTGACTGCCCCCGGGGCGAGAAGATATGGGGCACTCATGACCGTTACAAGTCGGATGCGCCGCGATTGGTTGTCGGGCTCGGCTCTGCTATCGAAGGCCGGTCATTCAGGGAGTGAGCTCGGTGATTGCGGATCGACCGATCGTTGTGGCCGGCGCCGGCGCCATCGGCTGTTTCGTCGGCGGCATGCTGGCCGCCAGCGGCCGCCGCGTCGCGCTCCTGGTGCGGCCGCGGGTAAAGACCGAGATCGAGCGGTTCGGCTTGCTTCTGACTGATTTCGACGGCTCCGAGAACAAGCTCGGCGCGGGTCAACTGGCGCTGTCGGAGGATCCCTCGATCTTCCACAGCGCCGGCATCGTGCTGGTGACGGTGAAAAGCGCCGATACCGCTGCTGTCGCCGAGCAGATCGCGCAGCATGCGCCTGAGGATGCCGTCATCGTCTCGCTTCAGAACGGCGTCGGCAATGTCGCTGCGCTGCGCGAGCGGCTGGGCGGCCGCCGCGTGCTGGCCGGCATGGTGCCGTTCAACGTGATCGCGATGGGCGAGGGCCGCTTCCACCGCTCGACCTCCGGCGACATTCATGTTGGCGAGGATGCGGAGAACACGGCCGGGAAGCTCTCGGTCGCCGGCCTCACGATGCGCGCGAGCGGCGAGATCACCGGCGTGCAATGGGGCAAGCTGATCATCAACCTGAACAACGCGCTCAGCGCGCTGTCGGACATGCCGCTTGCCGCGCAACTGGCCAGCCGCGACTGGCGCAGGCTGTTCGCCGACCAGATGGCCGAAGGGCTGGCCGTGCTGAAGGCCGCCCACATCGTGCCGGTGTCGTCGACGCCGATCCCGATGAGCTGGTCTCCAACCCTGCTGCGGCTGCCGGATGCGATCTTCGGTGCAATCCTGGGCCGGACCATGAAGATCGATCCCGAGGCGCGCTCCTCGATGTGGCAGGATCTGAAGCAGGGCCGCAAGACCGAGATCGACTATCTGCAGGGCGCGGTGATCGCGCTCGCCGAGCGGAACCATGTCGCCGTGCCGCTGATGCGCCGCATTGTTGCGCTGATCAAGGAAGCCGAGGCGGCCGGCAACGGTCCGCTCCGTATGACGCCGCAGCAGATTCGGGGGTAGCGCCCGAAAGGAGGAGCGCGATGAAACGTGGTCTTGTGATCGGGCTCGCGCTGACCGCCTTCTGCGGCACATCGACGCTCGCCTATGCGAGGCCGCCGACGGTGATGAACTCACCTGGATATGACAGGCGATTGCAGGAGAGCCGGTCGCAGTTGGGTGCTTCGCCGATGGTGACGGAGCCGGCGACTGCGCCGTTGGCGAAACCGAAGCAGGGCAAGAAGAAGCGCACGAACTGAGGGTGGGAGCTGATCTCCATCCAACTCGTCATTGCGAGCCACCGGGTCGGCGCAAAGCGCCGCCCGATGACAGGCTCCGCGAAGCAATCCAGAATCCCGCCGCGGAAAGACCCTGGATTGCTTCGTCGCAAGGGCTCCTCGCAATGACGGTTATGGATGCAACTCACCCCTTCTTCGCGGGCTTGCTCGGGGTCGGGTTGAACAGCTTCTTCAGGTCGTTCAAGCTCTCCGACAGCCGCGGCCATTCGCAGGAGAACGAGCCCTTGGCGCAAGGTGCAGCCTTCGGCTTCGCGCCCGCGGCTTGCTGCACCTTCGGCCGCTCGACCGGCACCGGCACGCGCGCGACTTCGGTCCGCAGCGCGACCTGCTGCAGCTGCTGCAACTGCTGCTCCTGCTGTTCGCGCTGCTGCCGGGCGATAGCCTGGGCCGCTTCGTTGCTGCGGCGCTGGTTGGCGAGATAGGCCGTATAGGCTTCGTCGATCTTCTTCTGCTCCTCCGGCGTCGGATTGGGACCGGCGATATCGAAGGTGCGATCCTGGAGGAAATCGTAATAGGAATAGCCGCCGCCCGGCTTGCGGCGGCCGGCGAACTTGGCGTTGCAATCGGCAAGGGCGGCCGTCTTCTCCGCTTTGGTTGCGGCCTTCTCGGCGGCGTCGGCGCATTCCTCGAAATCAACCGGAGCGCGCTTCCACCATTGCGCCTCGGCATGCCCGTGCGTCAGCAGGAACAAACCTGCTGTACCTACGGCGAGCAGCGCCGCACGACGCGATGTAACGACCGACGACATTCTACGAGAGCATTCCTTGCGCAACTCAACCCGAACTGAGTCGAGCCGGATTTTTGCCCCTTTCTTGCCGGCTTGTCACCCATGGAACCCAGGAAATTCAGGGCTGCGATGCTGACATTTTGTGCTTGACGTGGCGCGAGAGTCACAGCGCCCTGACCGCAGGCTGGTACACTCGTGCCGCGAGCGCCTCACTCCTGCGGCGACGCCAAGAAGACGAAATGGAAACGCCTGATGTTGCTGCCGCTCTCAGATGTGCCGCGCTGGTACGCGGAACGCAAACCACACGGCACGATTGCGATCCGTCACGGGCAGGACACGCTGACCTGGGACGAGCTCGAGCGCGGCGCCAACCGCCGCGCGCGGGCATTCATGGCCAAGGGCGTCAAGCCCGGGGATTTCGTCGCGATCGGATTGCCGAACGGCAACGCGTTCTTCGAGACCTCCTTTGCGGTGTGGAAATGCGGCGCGACGCCGACCTCGCTGTCGTGGCGGCTGCCGCGCGGCGAAGCCGCCGCCGTGCTCGACATTCTCAAGCCTGCGCTGGTGGTCGGCGGCGAGGCCGACTGGAATGCGCCCAACCGGTTGGCCGCCGACTTCGTGCCGGAAGGATTCTCGGATGGGCCGCTGGCGCCGCCGGTGGCGCGATACTGGAAGGCGATGACCTCAGGCGGCTCGACCGGCCGTCCCAAGGTGATTCTCGATCATCAGCCGGCGGTGACCGATACCGCGGCTGCGCCGCCGCTCAATATTCCCTTCGGCGTATCGCTGCTCAATCCCGGTCCGCTTTACCACAACGCGCCGTTCATCGTGTCGCATTACGCGCTGTTCGTCGGCGGCAAGCTCACGGGGCTGACCAAGTTCGACGCCGAGGAGACGCTGCGGCAGATCGAACGCGAGCGCGTGCAATGGGTCAATTTCGTGCCGACCATGATGCACCGGATCTGGGCGCTGCCTGCGAGCGTGCGCAACTCTTACGATCTGTCGAGCCTGCAGACGGTCTTCCACATGGCTGCGCCGATGCCGCCGTGGCTAAAGGAGAACTGGATCGGCTGGCTCGGACCCGAGCGGATTTGGGAGCTCTATGGTGGCACCGAGCGGCAGGGCGCCTGCATCATCTCCGGCACTGAATGGCTGACGCACAAGGGCTCGGTTGGCAAGATCGGCGACATGGCGAAGCTTCGCATCGTCGGCGAGGACGGCAAGGACGTTGCGCCCGGCGAGACCGGCGAGATCTATTTCCTCAACAATGACGGCAAGGACGCCACCTACCATTATCTCGGCGCCGAGCCGAAGCGCCGCGCCGACGGCTGGGAATCGCTCGGCGATATCGGCCGGCTGGACGCCGAAGGTTATCTCTATCTCGGCGACCGCCTCGCCGACATGGTGCTGCGCGGCGGCGCCAACATCTATCCGGCCGAGGTCGAGGCCGCGGTGTCCGAGGCTCCCGGTGTGCGCTCCTGCGTCGTGGTGGGCCTGCCCGATCCGGAATTGGGCCAGCGTGTGCATGCCATCATCGAGCCGGAGCCCGATGCGGACGGGCAGGCCATTGCCGACGGCATGGCGGATTTTCTCAAGGACCGGCTCAGCCGCTATAAGCATCCCGAAAGCTTCGAATTCGTCAGCGCCCCGCCGCGCGACGATTCCGGAAAAGTTCGGCGCACCCTGTTGCGCGATGAGCGTGCGACGTGGATGAAGGAGGGGCGCGCGTTCCGGATCTTGCCTTCGAAGGCGCGGGCGCATGCCGAATGAGACAAGCAAGGAAGGACTGACATGACGATCACCATCGTAGCGAGCAGCGTGCCGAAGCCGCCGGCAAATATCATCGAAGGTTTCAGGGACGC
Source organism: Bradyrhizobium sp. IC3195 (assembly GCF_020193585.1). Taxonomy (NCBI): domain Bacteria; kingdom Pseudomonadati; phylum Pseudomonadota; class Alphaproteobacteria; order Hyphomicrobiales; family Nitrobacteraceae; genus Bradyrhizobium; species Bradyrhizobium sp. IC3195. The sequence goes on from NZ_JADYVG010000025.1 coordinate 84,401, forward strand.
GCCGACCTCGGTGATCTCGGACAATCTCGCCCGGCTGCCCGGCGCAGTGGGGCTGAGGCCCTATCACCGCGGCGGCAAGCTGGTGGGCACGGCCTTCACCGTGCGCACCCGTCCCGGCGACAATCTCGCGATCCACCGCGCGCTGGATCTGGTCGGGCCCGGCGACGTCATCGTGGTCGACGGCGGCGGCGACGAGACGCGCGCGCTGATCGGCGAGATCATGAAGAACATCGCGCAATGGCGCAAAGCCGAAGGCTACGTCATCGACGGCGCGATCCGCGACGTCGCAGCATTCGCGGCCGACGACTTCCCCTGCTACGCCCGCGCAGTGATCCATCGCGGTCCCTACAAGAACGGCCCCGGCGAGATCAACGTGCCGGTGACGATCGGCGGCAGCGTGATTGCGCCCGGCGACATCGTCGTCGGCGACGAGGACGGCGTGGTGTCGTTTCCCGCTGCCGGCGCGGCCGCCCTGTTGGAAGCGGTGCGTGTCCAGGTCGCGCGCGAGGAGGAGACGCTGAAGGCGATCCGCGAGGGCCGTTACCAGGGCGCTTACGGCAAGTCCTGATCAGAGGAGCGTGAAGGGAGGATGGCGTGAGCCAGAAGGAAGAATTTCACAATCTCGATGATGCCAGCGACGGACTCTTCCGCGAGCTTGCCGCCGGCGTGACCACGCGCATCTTCTCCGGCGAGCAGGCGATGCTGTCGGTGGTGACGCTGGCCCCGCATGCGCAAGGCACGCTGCATCATCACCCCGAGGAGCAGTGGGGCGTGCTGCTCGACGGCTCCGCCATCCGCGTCCAGGGCGAGGAGGAAATCCCGGTGAAGAAAGGCGATTTCTGGCGCACGCCCGGGAACGTGCCGCACACCATGCGCGCCGGCCCGGACGGCGCCCGCGTGCTGGACATCTTCAGTCCGCCTCGGCCAGAATACAGAAAAGCAGGATCAGGCTTCGGCACGACCTAGCGCTCAAAAGCAAAAAAGCAAAGCGCTACACATAAAGGGAGGGGACCATGACGATCACACGACGGGCGCTGCTGGCCGCGCCGGCTATTCTCGCATTGACGCCGGCGATGGCGCAGGCCGGCAAAATCACGCTGGTGGTGCCGTTCCCGCCGGGCGGATCGACCGACGCCATGGCGCGGCTGCTGCAGACGAACCTGCAGACCAAGCTTGGTCGCATCGTGGTGGTCGAGAACAAATCGGGCGCGGCCGGTGCGCTCGGCGCGGCGCAGGTCGCCAAGAGCCCGGCCGACGGCTCGACCTTCCTGGTGACGTTCGATTCCCACGCCGTGATCCCGTCGATCCTCGACAAGCCGCCGGTCGATGTCGAGCGCGAGCTGATGCCGGTGCTGCTGATCGGCACCGCGCCTTACGTGATCGCGGCCGGCGCCGGCCGCCCCTACAAGAGCTTCGCCGACGTGGTCGCCGCCTGCAAGGCAAGCCCCGGCGCGGTGAAATACGCCTCGGTCGGCATCGGCACGCTCGGCCATCTCGCCATGACCGTGCTCGGCAGCAAGGCCGGCGTCGAGATCATGCACGTGCCCTATCGCGGCGGCGGGCCGGCCATGAACGACGTGCTCGGCGGCCACGTCGATCTCATCGCGGGATCGGCGGCGCTGGTCGCCGCCCAGCTCGGCACCAATATGCTGCGTCCGATCCTGCAGCTCGGCCGCGAGCGGCTGCCGGCCCTGCCTGATACTCAGACCGCGATCGAGGCCGGCTTCCCGGACTTCGAGACGCTGGCCTGGTGGGGCATCTTCGCGCCCACGGGCACGCCGCCGGACGTCGTCGCGGCCTTCGCGGCGGCGTCCAAGGAGATCCTGAGCGAGCCCGCGACCGCCGCCCAGCTGAAGGAGACGCAACACATGACGCTGCTGCTCCAGGACGGCGCCGCCTTCAAGACCTTCTTCGACAAGCAGGTCGCCACCTGGGGCAAGGTCGTGAAGGACAACAATATCAAGGCGTGAGGCCCCGTCATGCCCGACGAAGGGGACGTGCGAAACTGAGCTCATGGCCATCGGGGTCGGTGAGATGGAAGTAGCGCTCGCCCCATTCGGCGTCGCGCGGCGTGGTTGACGGCTGCCACCCGGCGGCGCGCGCCTGCTCATAGGTTGCGTCGACATCGGCGACATGGAAGATGACGCGGCCCCACCAGGACCAGCGCTTGTCGTCCGGCTGTGCCGTCAGGTTGAGATAACCGGGGCCGACGCGAAAGCTCGTGAATGCGGCGGCTTCGCCACCATACAAGAGCTCGAACCCCAGCGACCGGTAGAAGTGCACGGCGCGCCCCATGTCATGCGTGCCGAGCGTGATGGCGCTGATGCTTTCGATCATGTGAGCTGCTCCGTTGGGAGGGGCCTGGAAGTATAGCCGCCCCGTTCAGGCTGACGATCGATCTCGCCCGCCTGACGGCTGGCGAACCGCATTTTGCTCTGCTATGAGGGGGCCGAGCCCGCACCCACGGGTTCCGCGGTCCCGTAGCTCAGCCGGATAGAGCGGCGGTTTCCTAAACCGTAGGTCGGAAGTTCGAGTCTTCCCGGGATCGCCACTTTTCCGCGCGTTTACGCCGCGCCTAGGGCACGCAACGCCGGTATTCCCCCCAAGCGTTATTCCATCGTGACGTGTGCCAACAGCCGGCTAAAATACGGCGGGTGCAGGGGGCCTTGCATGGCGGACTCATGGTACTACGCTGAGGGCGGGCAGCGGCGCGGCCCGTTCTCGATTTCTGAACTCCTCACGCTTCTCGCGGGTATCGCCGATCCTCGGCGCGTGCTGGTCTGGCGGCACGGCTTCGAGAATTGGAAGCCGGCCGGGGAGGTGCACGAGATCACGCAGCAGCTCCTTCAATCGCCGCCGCCAAGCCCAGCATCGCCGCCGGTTGAGGTTATTCGCGAGGCGGCCGCTCCCGCAGAAGACGGCGCTTCATTCAAGGACGTCCAGCCAGAGATGACCGGCATCAGCGGCTGGCTCGGGCTTCTGGCGTTCGGCCAAATGATCGGCATCGTGCGCCTAGTCGTCAATACCGCGCAATATGTGCAGTCGATCTCCAGCGAGACCTGGGTGCAATTCTCAATCGTATTTTGGGGCGAGATTGCGATGAACGTCGCGCTGATCGGTCTCGCAATCTGGACGGCGGTGCTCCTGTTCATGCATTCCCGTAGATTTCCAGCGTTCTTCATTGTGCAGATGATCTGTGCGGTACTGATCCCGTTGATCGATCTGGTTTGGGTTGCATCGATCTTTTCCATCGGCTTGAACCGTCCGTTCGGTGATTTTTTCACTATCGAACCTCTTCAAGTCGCACGAATGGTCGTCGGTGCGATCAGTGCCGCGATTTGGATAACCTATGTCCTTCGCTCCCGTAGAGTCGCGAATACGTTCACGGAGTAAGCCGTCATGCATCTGGCGGCCCGCAAGCCGAGCGGACAGGATGCCCGCTGATTTGCTCGGCTGGTGCAAAAATTGCTAACAGAAGCGGCCGGGCCGGAAGGGGCACCTTCCAGCCCGGTCCATGCCTGTCCGTTGCCATACCCGGAGACCATGATGCCTTTTGACTTGATCCTTCGCGGCGGAAGGGTCATTGACCCCTCGCAGAAGCTCGATGCCGTGACGGATGTCGCATTTTCGAACGGCAAGGTTGCCGCTGTTGGCACAGGGCTCAAGGCGGATCCGGGCACGGAGGTGCGTGACGTCTCCCGGTTCATCGTGACGCCGGGACTCATCGATCTCCACACCCATGTCTACTGGGGCGGCACCTCGCTCGGCATTGATGCCGAGGAGTTCTGCCGCCTCTCCGGCGTCACCACGGCGGTGGATACCGGCAGCGCTGGCCCCGGCAATTTCGCCGGCTTCCGCAAGCATGTGATCGAGCCGAGCCAAGTCCGCATCCTCGCCTATTTGCACGTCTCGCATGCCGGCATCTTCGGCTTCTCGCACCGGATTATGGTCGGCGAGAGCGAGGAGCTGCGCCTGATGAATCCGATCGAGGCGGCCGAAGTGGCCGATGCCAACCGCGATCTCATCGTCGGCATCAAGGTGCGCGTGGGCCTGCATTCGTCGGGCACGTCGGGCGCGGTGCCGCTCGACATCGCGCTCGAGGTCGCGAACGAGGTCGGCATGCCGCTGATGGCGCACATCGATCATCCGCCCCCGAGCTATGAGGACGTGTTGGCGCGGCTGCGTCCCGGCGACGTGCTGACCCACGCGTTCCGCCCCTTCCCGAACACGCCGGCGACGGCGCAAGGCACCGTGAAGAAGGCGGTGCTGGAAGCGCGCGAGCGCGGCGTGCTGTTCGATATCGGCCACGGCAAGGGTTCGTTCGCGTTCAAGACCGCGCGCGCCATGCTGGCCAATGGTTTCCATCCGGACACGATTTCCTCGGACATCCATCAGCTCTGCATCGACGGACCGGCCTATGACCAGGTGACGACCATGTCGAAGTTCCTGTGTATGGGCATGGAGCTGCCGGATGTGATCGCGGCATCGACGGTGAATGCGGCGATGGCGCTGCGGCGTCCTGAGCTCGGCAGCCTCAAGCCGGGCAGCGTCGGCGACGCCACGTTGATCTCGGTGCGGCAGGGCCAGTTCGACTATGAAGACGTCGTCGGCGAGCACCTGATCGGCGATCGCAAGATCGTGTCCGAAGGCGTCGTCATCGGCGGCCGCTGGTGGCATCCGAATTGAGCGGCGCGCGCGGATCGTGACCACGTGCTCGCATGACGCACTGATCAGTCGCGCCCCGCCTCCATGATCGCCTTGGCGAGCCGCGCCGGATCGGAGAAGCACAGCTCGTGGCTTCCCGGCACCTGCACCAGGCGGAACAGGCCGAGCTTCTCCGACAGGCGCGGATGCCAGCCATGGCTGTGCGGCATCGCGGTATCCTCGGTGCAGTTGATGTAGGATTTGGCCAGCGGCATCTCGGCCGGATTGCTCTTGAGCGCGATCTTGTCGCTGAAGGTCGCCAGCGGATGCGGATTGAGCACGTCATAAGCGCGCTGCGCCGTCTCCAGATCGGCATCGTTGATGAAGGCCTCGCGCCAGATCGGGAAGGGCAGCACCACCGAGCCGTCGCCGCGCTCGGCCGCGATGGCGTCGAATAGTCCGACATAATGCGGCGGCACCATGTCGTTGAGGCATTCGCCGTCATTGGGCACGAAGGCATTCCAGTAGACCAGGCGGCGGATGCGCTCCGGCGCGAGGTCGGCAACGCCAGTGATGACCATGCCGCCATAGGAATGGCCGAGCAGGATGACGTCCTTCAGATTATTCTCGGCCAGGTAGTCCGCGATCGATTGGATCGCTTCCTTCAACCCGGTCGTCTTGGCATCGCCCGGACGGTTGCCCTTGATGGTGGGGGTATGGACCTGATGGCCGGCGGCGCGGATCGGCGCGGCGACCGGCTCGAGCTCGGCGCCTGTATGCCAGGCGCCATGGACGAGAACGTAGGTCGACATATTGTGGCTCCTCCCGAGGGTGTGGTTAGATCGGCGCAGCGTCGCCGCACGGCAAGTGTGGACCGGCGACCGATTTGCCGCTTGGCTGGAAGTGAACCGTATTGGTCTCGGAGTGAACCGATGCAGCAGATCGAACACGCCATGCCGTCGCGCCAATCGACCTGGGATACGGCGGGCGTCCGGTCGGCGGAGCAATTTGCGTATTATCGTGAGGCGATCTGCCAGGCCTTCATGAATCTGACGCCCGAGCCGGCGGCGGCACTCGGCTTTCCTGCCAGCGTCGAACACGTGCGTCTCGGCGGTGCCGCGATCAACCGCGTCAGCTTTCCGGAGCACGTGGTGCGGCGCTCCGCGGCCGACATCGCCGCCTCCGACCGCAGCTGCTTCTACCTCAACCTGAAGCTGGGCGGCCGCTGTCGGATTCAACAGGACGGCCGGGAGATCAGCCTCTCGCCCGGGCAGGTCGGAATCTTCGCCAGCGACCGCCAGTTCGCCCTCCTGCATGATCGTGGTCCGCAGTTGCAGGTCGCCTCGTTCTGGGTACCGTCAGAGGCGTTGCGGGAGCGGTTGCCGGCCTCGCTCGACGTCACCGCCGGCCGCGTCTCGGACGATCCTTTCGTCGGCCACCTCATCGCGGAGACGGCGCGCACGCTGACCGATGGGGCGCTGCGCATGACCGAGGACGCGGGCGAGCGCCTGTTCCGGGTGCTGATCGAGCTCGTTGCCGTCAGCCTGTCGCGGCAGAGCCGGGCAGGTACTGCGGAATCGGAAAGTCTCGTCGATGCAACCACGCTGGCGTTGAAGCGCGCCATTCACCGGCGGCTTCGTGAGCCAGGTCTTTCAGTTGCCAATGTCGCCGCCGCCGTCGGAATCAGCGAGCGCTACGTGCACAAGCTGCTGGCGCGATCGGGCTCCAGCTTCACCGACTACGTCATCGACCAACGCCTCGACGGCGCGGCCAGGGATCTCAGAAATCCCGCGATGGCGGAGCGCGCGATCGGCTTGATCGCCTTTGATTGGGGCTTCTCGGACCTGTCCCACTTCACCCGCCGCTTCAAGCAGCGCTTCGGCTGCCGACCGCGCGACTGGCGCGCGGGGTGATCGACAGCGACCTGATCTATAAGGATCTGGCGATCAACAGCTTCATGATCTCGTTGGTGCCGCCATAGATCTTCTGGATGCGGGAATCGATGAAGATGCGCGAGATCGGGTATTCCTGCATGTAGCCGTAGCCGCCGAATAGCTGCAGGCATTCGTCGGCGGTCTCGACCTGCTTCTCCGAGCACCAATATTTCGCCATCGAGGCCGTCACGGTGTCGAGGTCCTTGGCGATCAGGCGCTCGATGCACCAATCGACGAAGACGCGCGCGATCATCGCCTCGGTCTTGCGCTCGGCCAGCGTAAAGGCGGTGTTCTGGAAATCCATCAGCGGCTTGCCGAACGCCTTGCGCTCCTTGGTGTAGTCGGTGGTGAGCTTGACCGCGCGCTCCATCGAGGCGACGGCGCCGACCGCGAGCGCAAGGCGTTCCTGCGGCAATTGCTGCATCAACTGGACAAAACCCTGGCCCTCCTCCTTGCCGAGCAGGTTTTCCGGCGGCACGGTCACGTTGTCGAAAAACAGCTCCGAGGTGTCGGAGGCGTGCAGGCCGATCTTGTCGAGGTTGCGCCCACGCTTGTAGCCGTCCGCGCCCGCGGTCTCGACCACGATCAGCGAAATGCCTTTGGCACCTAGCTCGCCGGTGCGCGCGACCACGATGACGAGATCGGCGGCCTGGCCGTTGGTGATGAAGGTCTTCTGGCCGTTGATGACGTAGGAATTGCCCTGCTTCTTCGCCGTGGTCTTGACAGCTTGCAAGTCCGAGCCGGTGCCGGGCTCGGTCATGGCGATGGCGCCGACCATCTCGCCGGACGCCATCTTCGGCAGCCAGCGTTTCTTCTGCTCCTCCGAACCGTAATTGAGGATGTAATGCGCGACGATGGCGCTGTGCACGGAGACGCCGGTGGTCAGCTCCGGCACCGTACTTTCGAGATCGTCGAGCACGGCGGCGTCATAGGCGAAGGTCGCGCCCAGGCCGCCATATTCCTCCGGCACGCTCGCCAGCAGCGCGCCCATCTCGCCGAGCCCGCGCCAGGCGAAGCGGTCGACCATCTTCTGCTCGCGCCATTTCTCGGCATGCGGCGCCAGGTCCTTGGCGAGATATTTGCGGAACTGGTCGCGGAAGACGTCGAGCTCTTCGGTCATCCAGGACGATCGATAATGCATCAGCGCCTCGCTCTCAGACAATCAGGCCGCCGCCGGCGACGACCACCTGACCACTGATATAATTGGATTCCGGACTGCAGAACAGATAGACAGCGTCGGCCGCCTCTTCCGGCGTACCGCCGCGGCCGAGCGGGATCATGCGCGACATGGCTTCCAGCATGTGCGGCTGCACGCCGACCTTGATGTCCCGGCCGGCGACGTCGATGGTCTTCTGCTGCGCCTCGATCGGCTGGGTCAGGCGGGTGTTGATGAGGCCGAAGGCGACGCAATTGACGTTGACCTTGTAGCGGCCCCATTCCTTGCACATGGTTCGGGTCAATCCGATCAGCGAAGCCTTGGCCGAGGAATAGCTGGCCTGCCCGGCATTGCCGTAGAGACCTGCGATGGAGGAGATGTTCACGATCTTGCGGAACACCTCCCGTCCCTCTTCGGCCTCCTTCTTGGAGAAGACGCGGATCGGCTCGGCGGCCGCGCGCAGGATCCGGAACGGCGCGACGAGGTGGACGTCGAGCATGGCCTGGAACTGCTCGTCGGTCATCTTCTGGATGGTGGAGTCCCAGGTATAGCCGGCATTGTTGACGATGATGTCGAGCCCGCCGAACTTGTCCAGCGCGGCGCCGACGAAGCGATCGGCGAAGCCCGCCTCGGCGACGCTGCCGTTCACGGCAGTGGCATTGCCGCCGAGTGCCTCGATCTCCGCGACCACGGCGTTGCCGGGCTCGGCATCGAGGTCGTTGACGACCACCCTAGCGCCTTCGCGCGCCAGCTTGAGCGCGATCGCGCGTCCGATGCCGCGGCCCGAGCCGGTGACGAGCGCGACCTTTCCCTGCAGTTTTGTCATTTGAATGAGTCCTCTTGCTGTCACAGCGCGACGACGGCGCTGCCTTCGAGCTTGACCTCGCCGCGATCGTCCTTGGTGGTGAGCGCGAGCCTTGCGCGACGCTCGCCGTCCTCGACGAAGAGCTCGGTCACGGTGCCTTCGCAAGTGAGCTTGGCGCCGAGCTGAGTGATCGAGACGAACCGGGTCGCAAAGCTGCGGAGCTTCGACGGCGGCACCACATCCGTCAGCGCCTGCCCAAGACAGGCCATCACCAGCATGCCGTGAGCGAACACATCGGGAAATCCGGCCGCCTTGGCGAAGTCGATGTCGACGTGGATCGGATTATGATCGCCCGATGCACCGCAATAGAGCGCGAGCGTGTGGCGGGTGATCGGCGGAAAGACCTTGTGGACGATGCGGTCGCCGGCCCTTATGTCTCCGGATGCCGTCATGACGCCGCCTCGTTGCGGACGACGATGGTGCGCGTGGTATCGGCGACGTGAACGCCGTCCTGGTTGGTCACCTCGCATCGGATGCCGATCAGCGTCATCGCGCCGCCTTTCTTGTCCACGACGCTGGTCACCTGCGGTCGAAACGTCAGGGTGTCGCCGACCAGAACCGGGGCGTGATAGGCGAAGCTTTGCTCACCATGCAGCACGCGGGACAGATTGATGCCGAGCGCGGCGAACATTTCGAAGGGGTCGTCGACGTCCATCATCTCGAGGCAGAACAGATAGGTCGGCGGCACCGGCATGGCGGTGAACCCGGCCGCCCGGGCAGCATCCGCATTGCGGTAGACCGGATTCTGTTCACCCAGCGTGTTGAGGAAGTAGCGGAGACGGCCGGGCTCCACGCGCGCGGTGACCGGCGTGAAGCTGCGCCCTACGGCGGACTGGTCGACCATGGCCGATATCAGTGCCGCTTGTAGAGCGTGACGACGCAGGCGCCGCCGAGGCCCAGATTGTGCTGGAGCGCGACCTTGGCACCCTCGACCTGCGTCGAGCCTGCGGTGCCGCGCAGCTGCCGCGTCAGCTCGTAGCACTGCGCAAGCCCGGTGGCGCCGAGCGGATGTCCCTTGGACAGCAATCCGCCGGACGGATTGGTCACGATCCGGCCGCCATAGGTATTGTCGCCGTCATTGATGAACTTGCCGGCTTCACCCTCGCCGCAGAGGCCGAGCGCCTCGTAGGTGATGAGCTCGTTATGGGCAAAGCAGTCGTGCAGCTCCACCACGTCGAGATCACCGGGGCCGATGCCGGCGCTCTCATAAACCCGGCTGGCCGCCTCTTTTGCCATGTCGTAGCCGACCAGCTGCATCATGTCGCCGGCCTTGAAGGTCGAGGGCCTATCGGTGGTCATGGCCTGCGCCGCGATGCGTACTTCTTTGCCGATGCCATGCTTGTCCGCAAACCGCTCGGAGACCAGCACGGCGGCGGCGCCGCCGCAGGTCGGCGGGCACGCCATCAGGCGCGTCATGACGCCGGGCCAGATCACCTGGTCGTTCATCACGTCGTCCGCCGTGACTTCCTTGCGGAAAAGCGCGAGCGGATTGTTCTTCGCATGTCGGCTCGCCTTGGCGCGCACCTTGGCGAAGGCGTCGAGCGGCGTGCCGTATTTCTTCATGTGGCTGAGCCCGGCGCCGCCGAAATAGCGCAACGCCAGCGGAATGCCGGGAGCGTCGATCAGCTGGTCCGCAGCCGCGTCGAACTCCTCGAACGCGCTCGGACGATCGGTGTAGACGCTGCCGAGCGCGCCGGGCTTCATCTGCTCGAAGCCGACCGCCAGCACGCAATCCAGCGCCCCGCTTGCGATCATTTGCCGCGCCATGAACAGCGCGGTCGATCCGGTCGAGCAATTGTTGTTGACGTTGACGATGGGGATGCCGGTCATCCCGACGGGGTAGAGCGCGCGCTGCCCGCAGGTGGAATCGCCATAGACGTATCCGACATAGGCCTGCTCGATCTTCTCGTAGCCGAGGCCGGCATCGGCGAGCGCGAGCTTGACGGCTTCCGTTCCCATCTCGTGATAGGGGGCGCTGGCGCCCGGCTTGGCGAACGGAATCATGCCGACCCCGGCGACGACCACGTCAGACATCGCTTCCTCCCAATAAATTACCCATTGGACTTTTTCTTACCCATGGGTAACATATCGTCCGATCGCCACCAGAGTCAACCGACCGACCATGGATTCAGCGCCGCCCGCTCCGCCGTCATCGCCTTCGCCCTGGCTGCCGTTCGAGAGCCGGCGCCGCGCCCGCGACGAGAAGCGCGAGGCGGTGCTGCGCGCCGCGGTGCAGCTGTTCCTCGAGCAGGGCTATCATCGCGCAACGCTGAACGAGGTTGCGGACCGGCTGAACATCACCAAGCCCGCGCTGTACAATTACTTCCGGGGCAAGGACGAGATCCTGTTCGAATGCTGGTCGATGGGCGCCGAACTCGTCGACGGCGTGATCACGGAGATCAACGCCGGCGGCGGTTCGGGTCTCGCCAAGCTGCGCAAGCTGGTGCACGCCTATGCCGAACTGATGGCGACCGATTTCGGCGCGAGCCTGGTGCGTTTCGATTTGCGCGATCTGGCCGAGCGGAACGCCGGTGTCGCACGCGCCGCCAAGAGGCGGATCGACGCCACCTTCCGGCGATACATTACTGCAGGCATTGCTGACGGTTCGATCAGGCCTTGCGATCCAAAGCTTGCAGCCTTCGCGATCGCGGGTTCGCTCAATTGGATCGGCCATTGGTATCGACGGGAGGGCAAGCTGTCGCCGACCGCGATCGCCGACGAGTTCACGGTGCGGCTGACGGACGGCCTGGCGTCCGAGGTTCGGCTGCAGACGACAAACAAGACGCCGAGGGCGCCGCAAGGGCGCAACTCAGGACGCAAGACAACAGGGAAGAAACGCACGGGAGGAGAGACGGGATGAACATCACGCACGGCCTGCGCAGGGCGCTGCAGATCAATCCGAATGGGCTGGCGACCGTTTATGGCCAGCGGCGGCGCAGCTGGGGCGAGCTCGGCGAGCGCGTTACAAGGCTGGCCGGCGGCCTGCGCACGCGCGGCGTCAGGGACGGCGACCGTGTTGCGGTGCTGTCCTTCAACTCGGACCGCTATCTCGAGCTCTATCTGGCGACCGGCTGGGCGGGAGGCGTGATCGTGCCGCTCAACATCCGCTGGAGCGCGCTGGAAAACGAGGATGCGCTGCGCGACTGCCGCGCGTCCGTTCTGCTGGTCGACAAGGCCTTTGCGCAGGTCGGCGCGCAGCTCGCCGGCGCCATTCCGGGGCTGAAGCTGATCTATGCCGACGATGGCGAGGCGCCGGCGGGGATGGAGAGCTATGAGGCTTTGGTTGCGGGCAGCGCTCGGGTGCCCGACGCCATGCGCAAAAGCGACGATCTCGCCGGCATCTTTTACACCGGCGGCACCACCGGCCGTTCCAAAGGCGTGATGCTCAGTCACCAGAATCTGATGGCCAATGCGCTCAACGCACTCGGCGAAGGCCTGTTTCCGGCAAGCGCGATCTATCTGCATGCGGCTCCGATGTTTCACCTTGCCAACGGGGCGGCGATGTATTCGCTGCTGCTCTCCGGCGGCTCGAACGTGATCGTTCAGGGCTTCACGCCCGAAGGCGTGATGGCTGCGATGCAGAACGAGCGCGTCACAGACGTGCTGCTGGTGCCCACGATGATCCAGATGTTCGTCGATCACCCCGCGATCGGCAAATACGACCTGTCGTCCCTGAAGAACATCATCTACGGGGCCTCGCCGATCAGCGAGGCGGTGCTCGACCGTGCCGCGCGCGCACTGCCGCATGTGCGCTTCACCCAGGCCTATGGCATGACCGAATTGTCGCCGATCGCGACGCTGCTACATGCGAACGAGCATGTCGGGGAGGGGCGCAGAAAGGGACGTCATCGCGGTGCGGGCCGCGCCACGCTCGGCTGCGAGGTGCAGATCGTCGACGAGAACGACCAACCCGTGCCGACGGGCGCTGTCGGCGAGATCGTGGTGCGCGGGGACACAGTGATGATGGGCTATTGGGAGCGGCCGGAGGAGACCGCGCGCGCCGTCGTCGACGGCTGGATGCACACGGGCGATGGCGGCTACATGGACAAAGATGGGTTCATCTATGTCGTCGACCGGGTGAAAGACATGATCATCTCGGGCGGGGAGAATGTGTACTCGGTCGAGGTCGAGAACGCGCTGGCCCAGCATCCGTCGGTGCTGCAATGCGCCGTGATCGGAATTCCCAATGAGCAATGGGGAGAGCAGGTCCATGCCGTCGTGGTCAAACGCAGCGGCGTAGAGGTTTCGACCGGCGAGCTGATCGAGTTCACGAAGACGTTGATTGCCGGCTACAAATGTCCGCGCAGCATCGAGATCACCGAGACGCCGTTGCCGCTGTCCGGCGCCGGCAAGGTGCTGAAGCGCGAGCTGCGCAGGCCGTTCTGGGAGGGGCGGGAGCGGCGGGTCAGCTGACGGATTCCGCGCGTTACGGCCTGCGCGCCGAGGACGCGCGAAGATCGATGTTTTCCAGATCGTGGTCGCGCGGATACGCCCACCGGGATCGCCATGAACTGTGTTTTCAGGCTGCGTCCGATCTAGCCATGAGCCGTCTTGCCTCCGTCGATCACGAACTGGCCGCCGGTCGTGTAGGGATGATCGTCGGAGGCCAGCACCAGCGCAAAAGCCGCGATCTCCTCAGGCGCTGCCACGCGCTGTAACCCCGGGACGTTGGATTTGGCCCATTGCGCGATGCCGATATGCCAGGCCGCATCGGGCAGGCCCTCCATGCCGGCGAGCCGGCGGATCATCGGGGTGTCCGTGGTGCCGGGGATCAAGGTGTTGATGCGGATGCCGTGCTTTGCGTAGTCGAGTGCCGCGGCCTGCACCAGGCCGACCAGTCCGCGCTTGGCCGCCGAATAGGCCGAGCGCTTGGCCGAGGTCGCAATGGCGTTCGACGAGGAGGTGACGACGATCGAGCCGCCCTTCTCCAGCATGTGCGGGATTTGGTATTTCATCGACAGGAACACGCCGCGCAGATCCGTGCCGATCACGTCGTCGAATTCGGCCGCGCTGAATTCATGCAGCGGCTTCTCGATGGAGATGCCGGCATTGTTGAAGGCGACGTCGAGCCGTCCGTAGCGCGCGATGGTCGCGTCGACCAGCGCCTTCACCTCGGATTCATGGCGCAGGTCGGCGCGAATGAAGACGGCCTCGCCGCCGGACTCGCGCACCTCGGTCTCCACTTGCCTGCCACGGTCGGTGTTGCGCCCGCAAAAGGCGACGCGGCCGCCCTCGGCGGCGAACATCAGCGTTGCGGCCCGCCCGATTCCGGAGGTGCCGCCCGTGACGATGACGACCTTGCCCGCGAATCTTTGCTTGCCGCTCGGCTTCTGCTGCGGCAGCGCTGCACCCTGGCCGAGCGCCACGCCGCCGGCAAGGCCGCCGACGGCACCTGCGAGCATGCCGAGGGCCGCGCCCCCAACCAGATGACGCCGCTTTACGGAATTGCTCGCGGTGATATTCTGCATTTCGGTCATTTCGAACTCCGATCCGCTCAATCTGAACAGTGTTAAGATAGATATGCTGCAATCTGAACAGTGTCAAGTTACATGAAGAAACGGGCCCCCGCCGCCAAGCGCAGCACCGCCCCGACCCGGCCAAGGCCGGAGGTCGGATACCATCACGGCGAATTGCAAGAGGCGCTGATCGCCGCGAGCGAAGCCATTCTCGCCGAGCAGGGCGCGGAAGCCTTCACGCTGCGCGAAGCCGCACGCCGCGCCGGCGTTTCGCCGGCCGCGCCATCGCATCATTTCGGCAACGCCCAGGGCCTTCTCACCGAAGTGGCGATCCGCGGCTACGACGCGCTTGCCGGCGCCTTGCGCGAGGCGGCCTCCGGCAAGCAGGGCGTCCGCGACAAGCTCCACGCCCAGGGACTTGCTTATGTCGATTATGCGTTGAGGCATCCCGGCCGTTTCCAGATGATGTTTGCCAACAAGCGGCTGGTTGCCGACGATGCGCGCCTGAAGCAGGCGAGCAGGGCCGCCGGCCATGCGTTCGAGGTCGTCGTCGCCGAGCTGACCGGCGGCACCGCGAAGGAGGCGAAGACGGCGGCTGCGGCGGCCTGGTCCACCGTTCACGGCTTTGCCAAGCTTGCGCTCGAGGAGAAATTTGGCTCTGTGAACAATGAGGCCGGACGCCGCGAGATCATGATGACGCTCGATCAGGTCCTGAACTATCTCTGGCCCGCGAGCGGCACGCGCCAATAGAGCATGATCCGGAAAAGTGCGAAGCGGTTTTCCGGAAAGATCATGCGCGAACAACAACCTGAAGCGCGATGACGTTCATCCAGATCTCATCGCGCTTTAGATGCAAATCGAGGCGGTCATGACGGGCAAGACGACAGAGCTCAAGTTCGACATCGAGCGCATCGACACGGTCTCGGCGATCCTGACGCAGCCGACCCACGCGCGCGCCTGCTACGTCCTGGCGCACGGCGCCGGCGCAGACATGCGGCATTCCTTCATGGAGAAGGTTGCAGCCGGCCTTGCCGAACGCGGCATTGCGACGTTCCGCTTCAATTTTCCCTACATGGAAGCGAAGAAGGGACGTCCTGACCCGCCCGCAATCGCACACGCGTGCGTGCGCGCCGCGGTCGCGGAGGCGGGGCGGCTCTGCCCCGGGCTGAAGCTCGTTGCCGGTGGAAAATCATTCGGCGGCCGCATGACCTCGCAGGCGCAGTCGAAGTCGCCGCTCCCCGATGTCAAAGGGCTGGCCTTCCTCGGCTTTCCCCTCCATGCTGCCAAGAAGCCGTCGAGCGAGCGCGCCGAGCACCTCGCTGCAATCGCGATTCCCATGCTGTTCCTGCAAGGCACACGCGATGAGCTTGCCGATCTTGCCCATCTCGAGCCCGTCATCGAGCGGCTCGGGCGTAAGGCGACGCTGCATGAGGTTGCAGGCGGCGACCATTCCTTTGCGGTGCTCAAGAAATCCGGCCGTAGCAATGACGAGGCGCTCAACGAGGTGCTGGACACGCTCGCGGCCTGGATCGATGCGCTCGCCTGAGGCTCACGCGGAATAAAGCCCCTTGTCGCGCGCCTTCTGGATCGCGAGCGCGGCGATCAGGTCGAGCGTCGGCGTGGACAGGCCGGCGGTGCGCGCGAAGGCCTGGGGCGCCTTCACCAGCACGTCGATTTCCATGGCGCGGCCGAGCTCGTAATCCTGCAGCAGCGACGGCTTGTGATTGGGGGCGGGGCCGCTGCGGCTGGCACGCTTGACCTCGGGAATGAAGTATTGGGCGATTTCGTTGGCCTCGTTCAGCATGCGCGGAATCACCTCCGTGAAGGCGGGGTCGTCGCGCACGCCGCGCGCGGTCTGGCCGGTGAGCAGGCACAGCACCGACAGCGACATGTTGGTCAGCAGCTTTGACCAGATCGCCTCGCGGATCTCGGCGACCGGCGGCGATTCCAGCCGCGCATCGTTGAAGACGCCGCGCAGTTTCGTGATCCGCTCGCAATTGCGGTCGTCGCATTCGCCGATAAGGAGGCGGTTGCGGTCCGGCGTCAGGTTCTGCACCACGCCGGGCGCGATCACCTCGTTGGAGGAGAAGATCACACCGCCGATGATCCGCTCCTTCGGGATGCAGGCGCGCAGGCGCCCGCCGGGATCGAGGAATGAAATGTCGGGCGGTGTCGGGTGCCGCGGCGGCAGGCCGATACCGTACCACCAGGGAATGCCGTTCTGCGCGAACACGATCGCGGTGTCGTCCTGGAGCAGCGGCTTGATGCTGGAAACCAGCCCCTGAAGCGCCGTCGCCTTCAAGGTCGAGATCACGACGTCCTGCGGGCCGAGCTGAGCCGGATCGCCTGACGCGTTCACCTTGGCGCCGACCTCGGAATCGCCGACGCGCAGCTTGAGGCCGTTGGCGCGGGCCGCCTCCAGATGCGCCCCCCGCATCACGCAACTGACCTCATGGCCGGCGCGCGCCAGCCGTACCGCAATGTGGCTGCCGACGGCGCCTGCGCCGAAAATGCAGATGCGCATGTTGATATCCCGTGTCCATCCCGTGGTGTCGCCCGGCGCCAGCATGACACAAGCCGCCATGCGATGGACGCGGCCACCCTACGCCGGAAAGATATGGATCAGGGCAGGCGCGCTCAGCCATAGTGTGCGGCAAACAACCGGAGGACCGCCGATGAGTACCAGCCCCGTCCTGTGGAGCCTCGATGAACGCGGGGTTGCGACCGTCACGTTGAACCGGCCGGAGGTCAACAACGCCTATGACGGCGCGCTGATCTCAGGCGTGCTTGCGGCCATGGACGACCTCGGCAGCAAGCTCAATTTGCGCGTCGTCGTGCTCCGGGGCAACGGCAAGCACTTCCAGGCCGGCGCCGACCTCAAATGGATCAACAGTGTGCGTCCGCAATCGGCTGAGGCGAACGAGGCGGCCTCGCGGGCGACGTTCGAAGCCGTGCAGCGGCTCAACACGTTGCCGATCCCCACCGTCGCGCTGGTGCAGGGCGGCTGTTTCGGGGGCGGTACCGGCGTCATCGCGGCTTGCGATGTCGTGATTGCCGCCGACAACGCCCTGTTCTCGATCACCGAGGTGCGCTGGGGCCTGACCGCCGCGATCATCGTCCCGCAGCTCTGCGATGCCATTAGTGTACGGCAAGTCCGCCGCTACGCGCTGACCGGCGAGCGCTTCGGCGCCGAGGACGCCCGCCGCATCGGCCTCGTCCACGAGGTGGTGCCGCTCGCCGATCTCGAGGCCGCAGGCGCCAAGGTGGTCGAGCAGCTGCTCGCCAACGGACCGGAGGCCATGGCCGAAACCAAGCGGCTCGCGCTGGAGAGCTCGTTCGGCGGCATGGCCGTGGACGATGCTGCCTACACACGGCTCGTGGAGCTGCATTCGCTCAAGCGCCAGAGCGCGGAGGCGGCGGAGGGACTGGCTTCCTTCGCCGAGAAGCGGGCGGCGAATTGGGGCAGTGGCAAAGGTTAGGCGTCAGCAGCCGCGGCAGATGTTGTTGATGCTGCGATAGACCGCGTCGTCGTCCTGCCGCAACTGGCGCAGCGTGTCGAGCGTCGTGCTCTCAGCCGCCGGCGTGGCCGGCTTGCGCTTAGCCGACAGGTCTTCCTCCTGCCGCTTGTAGCAGGCCTCGCGATCGGGCTTGGCGGGGATGAAGCGGCAGTTTTGCTCCACGGCCGAGGCGGGAACGGCCGAGATCGCGAGGGCGATAGAAGCGGCGAAGCAGTATCTGACGATGATCGAATCCATGCCTGCACTTGTCTCAGGTCCACCGTTAGCGAGCAACCGCGATCTTGCGGGCATGAGGACCGCCGGCTAAGCCGTGATCCAGTTCGAACCAGATTCCGGGAAGGAACGCGCCATGTGGGCCACGACGATCGACGAACCAGCGCGCAAAGTACCGCTCTATGGCGAATATGAAGTCGTCGTGCTCGGCGGCGGGCCGGCCGGCATCGTGGCGGCAGCCGCAGCGGCGCGCGCGGGGCGGAAGACGCTGCTGATCGAACGTTACGGCTTTCTCGGCGGCATGGGCACAGCGGCCGGCGTCACCAATTTCTGCGGCCTGCACGGCAATGTCCATGGCGAGCACCGGCGGCTGGTGCAGGGGCTGGCCTCGGAGCTGCTGGCGCGGATCGATCGCTTGAACGGCCTCAACGCGCCGCATCTGATCCTCGGCAAGGTTTTTGCCCAGGCCTATGACACCGCCGCCTACAAGATCGCGGCCGACCAGCTGCTCGCCAGCCATAAGGTGAATATGCTCTTCCACGCCCTCGGCGCCAGCGTCGTGATGGCCGATGAGCGCCGCATCGACGCGATGCTGATCGAGACCAAGGCCGGCCGGCCGGCAGGCGGTGCGCGCGGAAATCTTCATCGACTGCTCCGGTGACGGCGATCTCGCCGTGTGGGCCGGCGCGCCGTTCGAGATCGGCGACGAGCACGGCCATCCGCTCTACCCCTCGATGATGCTCCGTCTCAACGGCATCGATCCCGCCAGGGCCGGCGAGGCCTGGCGCACCATTCCGCAATTGATGGAAAAGGCCGTCGCGGCCGGCACCCACACATTCCCGCGCAAGAGCGCCATTGTACGGCCGCAGAAATCCGGGATCGAATGGCGGGTGAACTTCACCCAGGTGGCGCGCGAGGACGGTCATGCCATCAACGGCATCGAGCCCGACGATCTCACCCGCGGCGAGATCGAGGGCCGCAAGCAGGCGCTCGCCGCCTACGAATTCCTGCGCAGCGCGGTGCCCGGGTTTGAGAAGTCCTACATCGTCGATCTGCCGCCACAGCTCGGCATCCGCGAGACCCGCCGCATCGAGGGCGGCTACCAGCTCAGCGGCGAGGACGTGCTCGGCTGTGCCTCGTTCGCGGACTCCATCGGCGTCAACGGCTGGCCGATCGAGGCCCATGTGCCCGGCGACGTCGTCTTCACCTTCCCGCCCATCCCGGAATCGCGCGGCTACAACGAGCTGCCTTACCGGATGCTGGTCCCTGAAGGCGTCGACAATCTCCTGGTCGCCGGCCGCTGCGCCTCGATGACCCACGAGGGCCAGTCGGCGGCGCGGGTCTCCGGTGCCTGCTTCGCGATGGGTGAGGCCGCCGGTTCCGCCGCCGCGCTGGCGCTGTCCGGAAACCGGATTCCACGCGAAATCCCCATTGAAAAGTTGCAGGAAACGTTGAAACAACAGGGCGCCTTCATCGGACGGGACCAGGCGGTGCCCGAAGGCCTGTAACGCACTGCAAGACAAAGCGGAGGAAACGGGATGATCGGGATTGCGCGGCTCGCGGTAGGGGGCCTGATGGCGATCATGGCTATGGGCACGGCATGGGCCGAGGATCCGCTGAAAGCCAGGATCGGCGTGCTCCGCCTGTCTTCGTCGGCGCCGGTCTTCATCGCGCTGGAGAAGGGCTATTTCCGTGAGGCCGGCCTGGAGGTCGAGCTGAAGTTCTTCGACGCGGCGCAGCCGATTGCGGTCGCCACCACCTCGGGCGACGTCGATTTCGGCGTCACTGCCTTCACCGCCGGGCTCTACAATCTCGGCGGCAAGGGCACGCTGAAGGTGATCGGCGGCATGAGCCGCGAGAAGCCCGGCTACCCCCTGATCGGCTATTTCGCCAGCAACAATGCCTATGCGAGCGGCCTGAAGACGCCGAAGGACCTCGCCGGCAAGCGTGTGGCGATGACGCAGGTCGGATCGAGCTTCCATTATTCGCTCGGCCTGCTCGCCGACAAATACGGCTTCAAGCTCGCGGACGTGAAGATCGTGCCGCTGCAATCGCTGTCGAATGCCGCCGCCGCGCTCAAGGGCGAGACCGTGGATGCCGCCTTGCTGCCGATCTCGACCGCGCGAAAGCTGATGGACGAGGGCGGCGCGAAATTCCTAGGCTGGGTCGGTGACGAGACGCCGTGGCAGCTGGGCGCGGTATTCGCCGCGCCGAAGACGTTGGCCAACAAGGCGCTGGTGACGAAATTCCTCGGCGTGCTCGCGAAAGCCGACCGCGAATATCACGACGTCATCCTTGCCGCGATGAAGGACGGTGTCGCCCCGATCAACGACAAGACCAGGCCGCTGCTGGAGATCATCGCAAAGTACACCAACCTGCCGGTCGAGCAGGTGGTCGGCAACTGCGCCTATATCGATCCCGACGGCAAGCTCGACGTGAAGAACGTCGACAACCAGATCAAATGGCTGCAGGAGCAGGGCTTCGTCGACAAGGGCTTTGATGCGGAACCGATCATCGCGAAGGAATTCGTGAAGGTGGATTGATGCTGATTGTGCAAACTCCCGCGGCAGGCGATCTGCCACCCTCCCCTGGAGGGGGAGGGTCGATCGCACCGGCGATGCGCAGCATCGTCCGGAGCGAGCGGGGCGGGGTGAGCCACGGCGGTGGTCTATCTGTCGCTTGCTCCGACCATTCGCGGGAAGTTCGGGGGCAGGAATTGCCAGCATCCGCGCCGATAGACTGTCACCCCACCCCGGTTCGCATTTCGCTTCGCTCAATACGACATAGCCGAAGCTTGGCTTCGGCGTTCTCAGGGACGGCCGCCATAGGCGGCCTATGCCCTCCCCCTCCAGAGAAGGATGAAGAGCGCGCACACCAGCCCGAGCAGAAACGGTGCGCCTCATGGACCTGATCGCCAGCCACATCTCCCATCGCTTCGGCGATCTCGCTGTGCTCGACGACGTCTCGTTCACCGTCGGGGCCGGCGAGGTGGTAGCGATCGTCGGGCCCTCCGGCTGCGGCAAAAGCACGCTGCTGTCGATCCTCGGCGGGTTGCTGCAGCCGACCTCCGGCGCGCCCGAGCTGCGCGGCGCGCCGCCGGCGGACAGTCTCAATCCGCTGACCTTCGTGTTCCAGGAGTTCGCGCTGCTGCCCTGGGCGACGGTGGAGGAAAACGTCGAATTCCCGCTGCTGCACACCCAGCTCTCGGCCGCGCAGCGCCGCGCGCTGGTCGAGGATGCGCTGCGCCGCACCGGCCTCACCGATTTTCGCCAGACCTATCCAAAGCAGCTCTCCGGCGGCATGCGCCAGCGCGTCGGCATCTCGCGCGCGCTTGCGGTGAGGCCCGCGATCCTCTTGATGGACGAGCCGCTGTCGGCGCTGGATTCGCAGACTCGCGAGCTGCTGCTGGAGGATTTCATCCGCCTGCTTGCCGATGGCGGCATGGGCGCGGTCTACGTCACCCACAATCTCGAAGAGGCCGCGCGGCTCGCCGACCGCATCGTGGTGCTGTCGCGCCGTCCTGGCCGCACCCGCGAGGTCGTCACCGTGCCGATGGCGCGGGCGACGCGCGGCGAAGCGGCGGCGCGCGAAAAGCTCCTGGTGCTGCAGAACCAGATCTGGTCGCTGATCCGCAACGAGGCGATCGATGCCGAGCGCGAGGTCCAGCATGCTTGATCGCGCGGCAACGGACACGGCCAAGAACGAAGCGACGCGGCCCGTCCGCTTCCGCGGCGCCGGTTTCGTGCCTGCCTCGAGCCGGTACGGCGGCTGGATCGCGCTCGGCCTGCTTATCGCGATCTGGCAGGCCGCCGGCAGCGCCGGCCTCGTCAATGCGCTGTTTCTGCCGACTCCTTCCGCAATTGTTCGCGCGATCTATCAGCTCGCCGTTTCCGGCGCACTCTGGCAGCATGTTTCGGCCTCGCTGCTGCGGATCGGCGTCGGCTGGCTGTTGGGAACGGCGGCTGGCATCGCCGTCGGCTTCGCCATCGGCCTGTCGCGCCTTGCGCGCAGCGTCGGCATCACCTTCATCTCGGCGCTGTTTCCGATTCCGAAGATCGCGTTGCTGCCGCTGCTCATTCTCTGGCTCGGCATCGGCGAAGAGCCGAAGATCGCGACCATTGCGCTCGGGGTATTCTTCTCGACCGCGATCTCGGTCTATAGCGGCGTCGATGCCGTGCCGCGCAACCTGATCCGCATGGCGCAGAGCTTCAACGTTCCGTTCGCCACCATCGTGCGCAAGGTGATCTGGCCGGGCGCGCTGCCGGCGATCCTTGCCGGCTTCCGCATCACCGCCTCCGTCGCGCTGCTGCTGGTCGTCAGCGCCGAGATGATTGGCGCCCAATACGGCATCGGCGCCTTCGTGCTGCAGGCCGGCAACCTGATGCAGACCGATCAGCTGCTCGCGGGCGTCGTGATCCTGTCGGTGTTTGGGCTGGCGGTCGGGAAGGTGATCGGCTGGCTGGAGATGCGGCTGTTGCACTGGCGCTAGATACGATCACCGGCGCCGTAGGACCTCCTAGCCTTGGTCAAGAGGTTTCATGCCTTAATGCAACAGAGTAGCGCAGTGCTCACCGCTGTCCAGGACGCTTCGCGCCGGCTACGCCGGTGCCGATGGCATCCTGGACAGCGGCTG
>NZ_JADYVG010000026.1:0-101735 GCF_020193585.1 Bradyrhizobium sp. IC3195
GATATCTCGCAACGCCGAAGCCCACAGCGTCAGCGTATCTTCAACTGACGCGCCACCAATCATCAGATCCCGAATCATGGTCGCCCATGGATTCAGAACCTTCAGGAAGATGCAACTGTAATGCTAGCAGCTATTTCGTTCAGCGCGCTTGGATGCGCAAGATGGGGATGGTCGGTGCTGCCGCACACCGGGCAGGCCAAATTTGGAGCCAGCAGGCTGCGCAGATGAATGGCCTCAGATGAGACCGCCTCGTCGGCGAGCTCTGCGATCGGAACAATTTCCGTACGCGCGGTCCGATCGCGGAGCTGGTCCGCTTCAGCTTCAACGATCTGCCCTTTTGCTGTACTTACCGCCTGCGCCGCCAGCGTGTGTTCCGATGCTCGTCGTGCTAGATCTGCCGATGCCCGAGTATACTGGTCGGAGACGGTACTAGCCTCGCGCAGAGCCTCGAGCGCGCGTTGCAGGTCGATGTCTCGTTCGTGGAGCGTCGCCTCATCGATGCCGGCGAGACTGGCTCTACGATCACCGATTTCACGACTTAAGCCATCCTTTCGCTCGCGATCCTGGGTGAGCTTCTCCAGCAGCGCAGTTATTTCATTTTGCGACAGCGTAGCTGTTTCTTCCGTTGCAGCGGCCGCCTGCCTGGCTGCAGCGTGCTCCTGTTGGAGCGCTCCTCGCTTCGCTAACAAGTCCATCGCATCGCCAAGACGATCAGCAAGAAGAACGCGATCCGATCGGCTGTTTAATTGCGCCGCAGTGGTGCGGTACGATTCTGATGTTCGACCGAGAGTCTCATCAATCGTTGCCAGCGCATCGGCCTTCTCGCGCAGTGTCGCTTCCGCCTGCTGTGATTTTTCCAGCGTATCAATAAACTCAGTCCGAGCTGCCGCCAGCTCAGTGTCGAGCCTTTCGGCTTCGCTCCAAAGGGGACCAAAATTCTTGAGGACCTGTTCTGCCGCTGCGTTGGCGGTTATCGCGTCCGCCAGTTGCGTTGTAGAGTCCGAGTGTAGTTTCTGCGCTTCCTCGCGTGCAACAAGCAAACCGTCGAGGCGGGTTTGGGCCTCCGCTGCCGTCCGCCGTGCATTTTGCAAGTCGCCTGCTAGGGAACGAAGCGGCTCGACAAGATCGAGTTCGGCAAGAGATTGATACTCATCAGCGGCTGCCTCGCGCGCCGCGTGCGCTGCGACCGCTTGAGCCTCAGCCCGTGCGAGGTCGCTGCGGGCGGCGGCGACGCGCTTGAAATGATCTAACCGCCCGCTGTGTTGATCGCGCTCCGCGCCTTTCTGTGCAATGGTTGAAGCAAGCTGCCTCTGCTCGTCCAGCAGCGCCTGCCTGGCTTCGTCATCAAGAAGCCCGATGTCGTCTCGACGCCGCTCCAATTGCTCGACAATTCTTCGTCGTGCGTCCGTTCCATCGTGAACGCGGACCGAGATCGCTGCGTAGATTTCAGTACCGGTGATCTTCTCCAGCAATTCTGCGCGCTCGCTCTCGGCGGCGAGCAGGAAAGCGTCGAACTCGCCCTGTGCGAGGAGCACCGTTCGCCGGAACTGGTCGAATGTGAGGTCGGTTCTCCTCTCCACCGCCTCACGGACCTGAGTCTTACCAGTCGCCACCGCGCTGCCGTCGTCGAGTCGATACAACGAACGCTGCTCATTCTGCAGCCGCCCATTTGCACGCCCTCGAGCCCGATTGGCCTCCCAGCGGACGCGATAGCGCTCGCCGTCCTGCCCAACGAAATCCACCTCGGCATATCCGCTGCCGGCGTCTCGGCGCAGGATCGCCCGGCCATCATGAATTGAAATCGCCTCCCCACTGGGATCGGGCGCATTCTCCCGTCGACCGACGGAGACTCGTGGATACTCGCCATAGAGCGCGAGGCAGAGCGCGTCGAGGATGGTCGATTTTCCGGCGCCGGTCTCGCCAGTGATGGCAAAGAGGCCGGAACCTGCAAGAGGTTCTGCGGCAAGATCGATCTCGAAAGGAGCACCAAGACTTGCCAGATTCTCGCCGCGGATAACCAAGATCCGCATGGCTATGTCTCCGCCTGTGCGCGGTGGAAGACATCGAGATGCGTGGCATCCGGGGCTACGCCGAAGGTGCGCTCAAATGCGAGCTTGAACAGATCCTCCGGATCTCTTTCCGCAAGGCGGATCATAGGATCGGCGGAAGTCACGTCGTTTGACGCCTCGGGTATTGCCGCGACACGGGTGTCGACGATGCGCGCCGGAAAGCTCTCCGCAATGCGGTCGACCTCCTCTCTGAACCCGGGCGATAACCCTTCTCTGGCAAGCCTGATCTGGACGAATGGCTGTTCATGAAGCGGCAGGTCCGATGAGAGGTTCATTGCCGTCAGATGATCACCAAGTTCGCTCAAGCGCATATCTTCCGCCTCAGGAAGGCGGACGAAGGCAACTGGCCGGTCGATCGGGATATGTTCGGATAGAACCGTTGTTCCGTCGAGGCTCACAAGAGTGACCCCGTGCGCGTAAGGCATCTCCGTCGCCGACAAGGGGATCAGTGAACCAGAATAGCGGACGGTATCACGACCGATGGCCTGAGCCTTATGCAAGTGGCCAAGCGCCACGTAGCTCGCTTCCGCCGGGAACACGTCGTGCGGCACAGCATGCTGGCCACCAACTAGAATTCTGCGCTCCGCGCCTTCCGACTCAATGCCGCCCGCAACATGGAGGTGTCCCGTCAGGACGAACGGTAGACCATCCATAGGTCCCCGTAACGTGTCGACCAATTCGGCATAGAGGCTCCGCACGCCAGCGATGACGGGCGAGCCTACTTCACCATCGAGCCGCGTCAAATTCGGAAGGCAGGCTGCGGTTGGGTAGGAGACTGCAAGCACATGAGCAGCTACCGAACCGCTTGCATCAGCGATGGGAACGAGATGACGGGCCGCCTCGACTCGCCCTTCGCGCCGCCGCACATTGCCCACGACACGGATGTTGAATGTCTCCAACAGAGGCCGCGGCGCTTCCAACCGACCAGCTGCATCATGGTTGCCAGCAGCGATCACCATAGCCATGCGCGGATGCGCGCGGCTGAGCCGCACGAGCGTATTGTAGAAGAGCTGTTGCGCTTCCCCGGAGGGGTTTTGGCTGTCAAACACGTCGCCGGCGATGACGAGGGCATCGACATCCCGCTCCACAACGATCTCTTCGAGCCGCTCGAACACCCTGCGGTGCTCGTGCTCCCGAGAGAACCCGCGTAGAGTTTGACCGATATGCCAATCAGCCGTGTGAAGGATACGGATCATTGTCTTTATTCCGCCGGATCTTGCACCGGAGGAGCGCCCGACCATTCTTCAGAGATTGCGCCCCAACCGACGCCACGCTCCTCGGTCAGCGTCCACACCTTCCAGAAATCCGGGTCCGCCGACTGCGGTCGCTGCGCATCGGGCAATTCATCGACCTCAACTAGCACCGGGATCGGCGCTGCCCAGCCCAAGAGAACCGCCTGGCGGGACGGAAGACTCGGCAGTTCGCGCAGCAGTCCCCCGACGTTGTCTGGGACAAGACGGGCTACGAGGTTCTGGTCGGAATCGTTGACGATTCGATGCAACAGAAATGTGTTGCACTGCGCGAGAACCGTTGGAGAAAGCTCCGACGGTCGCTGCGACGACAGGACTAAGCCCAATCCAAATTTTCGACCTTCGCGAGCGATCCGCTCGAACGCTTCGCGGCAGAGCCGGGATGCTGAAACAATATTTGCGTCATCCCCACCACCCCCGCCGCGCACGAACGTGTGCGCCTCTTCAAGCACTAAAACCGTTGGAAGTGCCTTGCCCTGAGCATGTTGCTTTCGATATCTCTGAGATGCCTCAAAAACCAGTCTCGCGAGGACGGCAATTACGATGTGAGTGGTTTCCGAGGGTACCAGCGACAGATCCACAATCGCAACTTGACCGTTTTCAGCGTTAGACATTCCGAGCAAGCCCGAGAGCCAATTCTCGAGAGTCGGCGGGTTCTCGGGCGCTATCACTTGCGCGAGCTGCCGATCGGCCAGCATTGAGCGTATTCGCAATGTTAGTGTAGCAATAAAGTTCGCGACGTTCGGGTTTGCTGAAGTGTCTGCCGAAAGGGCTTCGACATGGTCGGCAATTTTCCGAACATCAAATGGCGAGGGAGCGTCTTCGCTGATTTCTTCTTCAGCCGCTACCGGTGGCAGAGCCTGCTCGATAAGATCAAATAACGGAAGAAAAGCGCCAAATTCCGCGGCATTTGGCGCGTTGTAATAGAAGCGTTGGTTTTGATTATTCCAAACCGCGTGTGCGTCGAAGAAGGCCTTTGCGGCGGTCGCCAAGGTATCAAGATGTGCGCTTGCCAAATCTGCGGCCGGGATACGCCCATGAAAGTCCCGCATCACTTCCGATAGGTTCTTGTACGCTTGGCAGCAGCCGAGCAGCCCAACATAATCTGTGTAAGATGCGCCCGTACCATCGGCGATATATGCGAGAATGCGAGACCGATAGAGACGAACTTGCCTTACTATACCAACGTGGATGGGCTCCCGGAGTGTTCGCCCTGCACGCAAATTTCTCAGAGCTTGCATAAGCAGCGGTCGCTGCGCTCCCGGCTGGGCTTGGGTGACTGCGCCCCATTCATGGCTGTTCCACATCCACGCCGGCAGTGTTAGTGGGTTGTGCTGGTCTCCAGGCTTGAAGACACGCACCCTATCGGGCAGATCGGTAAACGCCCGAGCATATTCACCATTGGGATCTAACACGATGAAACGCATGTTCGGCATTTTGGTCGAATCACCAATTGCCTTGCTAGCTGCTTCCATCGACCACCGAATGAGTCCGGCAACCGTGCAGGACTTTCCACTGCCGGTGTTGCCCAAGACGGCGAGGTGGCGCCCAAACAACTTATCTGGGTCCACCATGATCGCCGCATTTGCTGCCATTGGCGACGAGCCAATTCTAACTCTCTTGTCGTCGGCTCGCGCTCCGACAATGGCTTCGATCTGTGCCGACGTCGGTATTAAGACCTGATCCCCGACCGATGGAAATGCGACGACGCCGCGGGTGAGTTCGTATTTGGTCGTTCCCGAGCTGCGTTCGCGCCGGAAGGTGAGGGTTCCGACCGGGGATAGCGACATTTTCCGAAGCGGAAACGGCAGATCGATCAGGCCGAAATCTTTGAGCCCAGCGCGCTTCGGATAGGGAGAGCGCTCGATGCCAATCCAAGTGATGTAGGCAACCGTCGCTCCAGCTTCGTTAGGGATAAGTACGTATCCGTTCAGACGTGGAAACCCGGCCGGTACGCCGGTATTCAATGCCGTGGAGTGCGGAGCATCCAGCTCGAGAAGCGCCCGAACCTCATCAGGCGCGACCGACTCGACCACACCTACCACAAGACCTGACAAACGTTCGATTGGAGTCGTCATGATCGCCTCACGCCACGCCAATTGAGGACGCCGGAGGCGGTACCGCTGGCGGATCGCTGGCTTTCGGATCGCCCGGACGATGCTTCAACAGTTCGGTCATGCGGCCGGATATGTAGTCGAGCGCCGGTTTTGGCAGATAGTTTGCGACTAGTGTTTGAAGGTCAGAGAAATGAGGCCCGATCATCAACGAGACCTGCGCATTGCGCGTCTTTTCTACGAATGCTTTGAGGCGATCGTCGGCCGAATAGGCCATAATCACCAAATGGGTCGACGGGATCGTGAGCATATCGAGCAGCACTCGATTGACATGATCGTCGCCGAACCCATAGCCGTAGGTCACGACAACGACGTTAGGTCGGCAAGCTGCGGCCGCAAAATCGCGAAAGAGCTCCGCATATGGATATTGCGTTGTTTCGACGTCCTTCGCAGGATTGGGGTAGATCATGACCGTATCGACGGGTTCTTTGGGAATGTCGGTATGATCCGCAGGCGCTCCGAATGGGATGCCCTTGCGATAGATTCGCCGTTCGTCCTTATCAAAAAACCAGTCCAGTGAACCATGGAGCTTAGTCAGGCGAATGACGCCCTCCATGAACCGCGGCTCTCCCCGAATGCCGGGTGGATTGTAGTGGACATCAACTTCAACGCGCGATGCTCGGAAGACCGGGTTCAGGGCACCGACGAATCTATCTATGATCCGAAGACCTGCAAAATCGCAACCATGTTCGATCAGGCGGTCGTAGTTTGTTGTGAAGATGTGCAAACGTTCACGAGATGCAGCGCGGCTCGCAAAACTCAGCAGGAATGATTGCAGAGCACCTTGGGCAGCATCTTTCGATGCGGGATCCTTTCCAGCAACAATCCCGCTTTCCGTCTTCAATAATGAAGTGAGAAAGCCAGACATCTGGGCGTCGATGCCCTTCTTGAGGGTTTGTTCTGCTCCCTTGTCGATGACTCCCAGCCCCTCAAGCAGAGCAAGCGCACTTCGAAACTGATCTTCGATGTTTGCCGCACCTCTTTTCATCGCCGTTGCTCCGGCCTGGGCGTGCGCATCGATCGCGGCGTCATATGACGTGCCAAATGTAACCTTGGCCATGCCTGTGGTCCCTACGCCCGCCAGGTAACCAACCGCTGTGGTGAACCCGCTGCCGAGCAGCAGGTTGAGGTGCTCTGCTTGGAAGACAGCAGAGAGCCACGGCTCGATATGCTTTCGAGCACTATTGGTCAGGGTGTCTAGTTCATCTGGGTCAGTGGGCAGATCGTGCCAGGCGCCTGAGTGACTGCCTACGCGATAAAAGTGCTTCTTATCCATACTTCCCCCAACCGCGATCGCGGCTCTTTTCTCCATCAATCGCGCCATGCGGAACGAAGTAAATTATCATCCCGCTATGCCTCATCGATTGCTGCTCCCGGCGACCATGGCCCGCTCGGCGGCCAAATTCGTTCTTCTTTCGATCCGACAACCAGCGGCATCAAGAAGAGGCGGAGATCGGCGACGGTAACGGCAAAAGCATTCGGTGCGGCTGCCATCCGATCGCGCCCGAGGAAGGCGTGCCACTGAGCAGCCCATGCTTCCGCAAATTCATCGGTCAGACCGATCGGGACAACGGATGGGAGGACCGTTCCGCGACGCTCGAAGGTCCGCTGAATTGCCTCGGCAACAGCGGCCCGGCGAAGTTCGAATGTTCGGGAGATTACCCAGAGATCATAGAAGTCCTTGAGCCGACTGTTGGCGACGCCGAGCGTCACGAGCGCTTCGAATTTCTCAGCCACCACTGTTTCGACCGGATATGCGCGAAGGTGCGGCGTTGGGGCGTCCAGCAGGGTGGGATAGTCGATCTCGACGGCCGCGGGTGTAATGGCGTCGCCGAAACCGATGTCGACCTGGATCGGAATTCGCGCCCCGGCGATAGTTGCCGTTGTGCGGACCCGCACGCCACCATATTCCAGCTCCTCACGAATCGGGGTCGCCATCAGCGCTGCGACATCAAACGTCACACCGTCATCGACAACCGGCTGCGCACAAATGGCCCGGAAGGTTTCGGCAATGGCTTCGGAGTCGCGGTCGCCGTGGCCAAGCAGATCCAGATCGCGCGTAGGCCGAAACGGATCGGCTATCCAGGTCACGAAGAGCATCGCACCTTTGAGGATGAAGCGGTCGCGGTGCGTCGACGCGCTTAGCCGGTAGAGCAGACGCTCGAGCGCATATCGCGTCAGGAGGATCTGGAAATCCGATCGCTCGGCACGTGCCCGATCGAGGAGCCGCGCTCGCACTGATGCGCCGATGTTGCGAGGCTCACGCGCCATCGGACACCATTGCTTCGACGTAGGGACTCATGACCGACCAGACCCGCACCTTGCGTGCGTAATGCCAGAGTTGATCCGGCTTGCATCGGCGACGGCGGAGGCCTTCGCGCAGACCCTCCATCGCGACGTCAAGGCCGATCTTGGTCCGGTAGCGAAAGCAATCGACAATTGTCCTCGCCGGATCCGTGATAGGAACGTCGACATTCTCAATGCGGTGACGCTCGACCCCTTCGGTAAGCGCCGATCCGGTGAATCGCACGAACCGGATAGGTGGATAATCGATCTTGGGTCGCCAGGCGGCGCGATCGATCGCCATCCATACAGCCGACGGCATCTGCAGCGTCAGTTCGTGGTATTGGAGGGCCGAGGTAAGGCAGACCACACCCTTTGGAACCAGGACTGCTGCCTCAGCGAGGGTATGGGCAGCCTCGAGGTGGGCGTCGGGGAGTTGATAGAGGCCACGCGCTGGGCGGACGACTGCCTCCTCCCGAACAAGACGGGCAAGCGTCTCCGGGCCGATGCCTTCGGCGACGAAATCCTTCAGCCGGAGCATTCCTCGGGTCTTCAGGAGGTCGAGCGCACGAAGTCGCTGGGCGCTGGTGGACGGCATGGAGTGTGACGTTTCCTCTGATCTGGAAATATATAGCAGAGGTTTTATCACAAGGTGGTTGGCTTGGGAATGCCCGAATCCTCGGCCATCCCCGTCCTTATTCGAAGCTTGACCGAGAGGTGTCGGACGACGACATGGTCGCCGACCTAATATTTTCTTAGTGCCCGATGAGACGGGAACGCGCGGCGAAGCTCTCATGACCGGCAGTCGCTATCCTGTCAGGGTAATCCGGCCATCCTTCAGCCGATGCCGACTGGCTTGTGCCAGATTGACCGTATTCCGCACGAATTCGAGCCGCGCAATCCCAGCGTGGTAGGCTCGAAACGCCTCGCTCAGGGCATTATCCGTCACCTCAGGCGAGACTTGATCATCCTTGCCTGTCGTGAGCGGCACATCGTCGAGTGATAGCCCGCGCCCGCAAAGAAACGTCCTCACGATGACCTCGAAGGTCATCGGTGGACGGTGATCCATATGCGCCTCGTCCCGCGCGATGCGTTCGCCTGTCACGGCGCAAGAAACCAGACCGTCAGAACCGCTGTGGATGGCGAAGAAGTTATCGCGGGCCTTGTAGAGATTGAAGCGCACCGCACGTCGAAAGGCTTGGGCGACCTCCTGCTTATGGCTGGGTGGTCGCTGGGAGATGCAGTGCGGATAGGAGAAATCCGTGCCGCTGCCGTCGGTGCGGATGATCCGGAAGCATTGCGTCCCATGCTCGGTCATCATGACCTGAAAATGGCTGACGCCACAGCCCACCTTGGCAACATATTCGGTGTGGCGTTCGAGAAGAGCGGCAACGTCGAGGCCATCCTCATCGCTCACTCGCTCACCGGGCTGGTAGCGGTTCAGCATGGCCTTGAAGAACGCCGTTGCGTCGCCTTGCTTCTCGAAGCTGCGTGTCGCCAGCTCGACGGGTTTCGAACGCCCCGCCATTCAAGCCGCCCCTGCTGGTGCTGCCGCAAACTCGAACTGCGCCTCGCAGCCATTATGCGCACATACCGGCTTTTTGAGAGTAAAGGGTCGCTGGAATTTCGTTCGACTGCACTTCTTGCAGGCAAACTGGCTGCGGAAAGTCTTAAACTCCTCCCAGCGCGCTTTCTCGTCACCAATCGAACCGTCGCCATAGGGCCCGTCCTGGAAGTGGCTGCCGAAATTTTCGATCTCGCCCTTCACCAAACTGTCGAGGAAGCGATTGTTGACGCCCGGCACCAGCGCTGGCACCAGCTTGGCATCCTTAAGCAGGCCGGCGAGCGCAGAGGCCAATTCGCTGCGTTCGTAGGAATAGGCCCTCTCCAGCGGTCGGATGCGGACGCTGACCCCGAAATCCCGACAGATGCCGAGAAGCCACTCCTCCTCCGCCTGGCGCATCTCGTTGGCCGCCGACTGGCCCGCTGCCCAACGCGCCTCGATCATCTCATCGCTGACCTTGTGATCAGCGAAACGCGGCCCGTAGGCCGGATCGAGGCCAATGATCCGGGTGAAGTGCCACGCTTTCGCCTCGAGCTGATCCTTCAAATAATTGAAGAACCGCTCGTCGTGCGTGGTGATCAGGATCTGGCAGTCTCCGAACATGGTGGCGATGAGTCCGGCAATGGTGCGCCTATGATCCGCATCGTAGGAGGTAACGATGTCGTCGAGCGCGATGATGGGCGCGCCTGCATTAAATTGCTTGATTGCCGCCATGCGCAACGCCAGCGCCACCGAATGGATCTGGGAGTCGCTCAAATAGCCACCCGGCTGCACGCCCGTGCGGTTCTTGGCGAAATCGATCAGCAGGTTGAGCCGCTGTTGGTTCGTGTCATCTTCCGCCGGCAGCTCCAACCGGATTGACGCGGCGCTCGCGCCCTGGATCCGCTTGTAGATGTCGTTCATCGGCCTCTGAAGCTTGTCGAGCAGAGCTTGCACCTTCTTGCGGATCTCGGCCGAGATTATCGTCGCCTGCGCCGTCAACGCGTCAGAGAGTTTCCCCAGCTGAGTTCGCGTCCGCAGGGCGAGGTCCCGCTCGCTCTGTAGCTCCAGCAGCCGATCGATCTTCGTCTTGGCTTTGATATAGGTGTGGTCGCCTTGCTTCGACTCGATGTCGACGATGGCCTGATCGAGCATAGCGAGCAGCTTGGCGATCGAGGTAACGATATCGGCCGAGGCCGGCACGGCAGCCTGAGGCCAGCCGGCGATGCCAGTTTGATATGCGATGAGATTGGCTTTCAGTTTCGCTTCATCGTCGCCAAGGAGGCCAATAAGCCCCGGTAACGCCGCCACCAATTGGGTATGAGCTTTGGTCGCCGCGGTCTTGGCTGTGTCGAGCACCTTCTTGGCGGCGGCATAATCGGCCAGCTCTTCCAGATGCTTGGCGATATGTCCTCGGATGGCCCCGGCACTGCCCGCCGCCGTGTCGGCTACGGGCGTTTCACAGACTGGGCATACAGCAGGCGCCGGTACACCTTCGGCGAAAAGCGGCTCTGCGGCTTTCCACAAAGCCTGAAACATGGTGCTCGCCGCCTTGCCGCGCTCCTCCGCTTCCTCCGCGACGGCGGCCGACAGCGCCCCCAAGGCCGCATCAAAGGTCGGAATCGCGCCGCTGACGACGGTCTTGCCGCTCTCCGCGTCCGTTACCTCCGACCACAAAGCGGCCGCCGCATTGCTGATCTGACGCAGGCCTGCAAGCCCTATCTTGTTCTCTTCGGCCTTGGCTCGCACTTTCAGCTCGATATAGGCCGGATCACCAGCCGTCAGCGCCACCAGCACTAGCGCCGCGTCGAGCGGGGCCAGGACCGACGTGTTGGCGTAAGCGAGGATCTCCACCGAATCCCAAGCTTTCACCACCTGGGCCGTCTCCCGAGCAAGCTGGGTGTCTGCACGCTGTAGTGCCGTGCCGTCCTCTGAGGCAGCCTTCACCTGCGTGCGCAGCGCGCGAATATTCTTCTGCACCTCGACCAGCGGGCCAAGCTGCAGCCAATTGGCGACATCCGTGTAGCGCTGTTCGGGCGTATGGATTTCGACGAACGTGCGCAGCGCATGCCCGCGGATGATCGGCGGCACCGCGAAGCAGGCGTTCAAAGTCGCGGCCACCGCCGGTATCGGTCGCTTCGCCCCCGCCGCCGCTCGGCTACCGTTGGTGGCATCCTTGCCCGAAACGACGCCAATCGTGACCGCCGGAGCGATCTTCGCTTCCTCCGACAGATTGTGCGCCATTGCGACGGGGCCGGCCTGGTTGTTGATAGTGCGCTGCCCGAGCCTTTCGAGTGTGCCATCCTTGGAGAACATGAATTCCAGCGCATCGATGACACTGGACTTGCCGCTGCCATTCGGCGCGAAGATCGCTAGGCAACGCTTCTTGCTGAAATCGAATGTCTTTGGTTGGAGATACGCGCGGAATCCAGAAAGTCCCAGGGACTGGAGGAAGTAAGGGTCAGCCATTGGCCACCTCCGGTTTTGGAGGATTGGCACGTTCGCCTGCGAGTTTCAGGATGGCATCCTTGGCCTGAGCGACGGCGTTCTGAGCGGGCGCCGCCTTCAGGATGTACGTCTTCAGGATCTCCGCTAGGCCGGCATCGACACCTTCTCTTTGCTTCAGGCTTTCTCCCAATGTCGTAAGAAATGCCTCCGGCGAATCCGCCGGCTCTGCTTCACCTTCCACGCATGTAGCCCCCAGTTGTTTGCTTCTGACAATACACCGCGACTAACCAAAGGTGAATGACGCTTCCCTTGAAACTACGTGCCT
This sequence comes from Bradyrhizobium sp. IC3195, assembly GCF_020193585.1. Taxonomy (NCBI): domain Bacteria; kingdom Pseudomonadati; phylum Pseudomonadota; class Alphaproteobacteria; order Hyphomicrobiales; family Nitrobacteraceae; genus Bradyrhizobium; species Bradyrhizobium sp. IC3195. The sequence goes on from NZ_JADYVG010000026.1 coordinate 12,033, forward strand.
TTATGGGGAAAGCTTTCCCCTGCGGCCGAGCCGAGGTCTCGGCCGACCCCTTCTGCGGGGAGACCCCGCAACGCCCCCGCAGAGTGAGAGTTTGGAAGGGATTTCCGTGACGGGTTGAGTGCCGAGAGAGAGGCTCACGGCGCCCGTCATGGAGTCTAACCCCATGAACATGAAGGTTCTCGATGCCCGCCGTGACATGAGCGGCGGATACAAGGTGGATGTCAGCCGCGGCGACCGGATCGGCCGCGTTTCCTCCGAGTGGTTTTCGCGTCCGGCCGACGAGCGTTACCTCTCGCTCTCCGAACTGGCGGACTCGGTACGCGGTCGGTCGGAGCGCAGCCGGACGCGCGTGGTGGAAACCGCGCTCATCCATGTCGAGGCGAGCCGGACCGACCCGGAGCGGTTGTCTCTTATCTTGCCCGGCTCTGACACGCCGATTGCACCGACCCACTGGAGTTTCGGCCAACTCGCCAGCCTGGTCGGAGCGCCAGCGGCCTACCTCCGGCAGCTTCCGGCACCGCTGGCCGGCATCAATCTGCAGTACGGGCTGACCTCCCATTCCGCCGAGCAGGTGAAGACGCTCGAGATCGAAGACGGTCGCGTTGAGCTTCGCGCCGTTACGGGCCCCGAATACGGGCGAATCTTTGACGACGAACTTGTGGCGGCCGTTCAGCGCATCGCGGGCAACGGCACAGGCGACACGCGCTGGAAGGTGCCGGGTGTCCTCAACTGGACAACCGGCGTCTATAACCCGCGCGTCGACATCACCCAGGACACAACGACCCTCTACGCTTCCGATCGAGACGTTTTCCTCTTCCTGGTCGACGACCTCAACCCAATCGAGGCCGGGCGGCTTCCCGACGGTTCGCCCGATCTCTACTTCCGTGGATTCTACTGCTGGAATTCCGAGGTGGGCGCGAAGACGCTCGGCATGGCGAGCTTCTATCTCCGCGCCGTCTGCCAGAACCGCAATTTATGGGGCGTGGAAGATTTCGAGGAGATCACCATCCGCCACTCCAAATACGCGGCCTCACGCTTTGCCCAGGAGGCAGCGCCGGCGCTGGCCAGCTTTGCCAATTCCTCACCGATGCCCTTCATCAACGGCATCAAGGCGGCCCGGGAGAAGGTCGTCGCCCGCACCGACGACGACCGCAGCGAGTTCCTGCGCAAGCGCGGGTTCTCTAAGGCCGAGACAGCGAGGATCATCGAACGGGTGTTGTCTGAGGAAGGGCGCAAGCCCGAAAGCGTGTTCGATTTCGTGCAGGGCATCACAGCGGTTGCGCGCGGCAAGACCCATCAGGACGCACGACTCGATCTCGAGACGCGCGCGAAGAAGTTGCTCGATCGCGCAGGCTGATACCCGGAAAGCCGGAGATACGGAACGGCGTGTCTGGCAGCTTCGTGCCTTTCCGTTCGTACTGATCGTCCATTTGCGGCGCGGCCCTTGAGAGGAAGAGGGCCGCGCTGCGCTTCGTGACGGGTTGGAGGACCAAAGAGAGTCTTTGGGCCGCCCGTCGCGGAGTATCACCTATGGCTAACGTCGTTCAGAAGATCACCCTGTCGTCCTCGCGCGACATTCCCTTCAATAAGCTGGTACTCAGCCAATCGAACGTCCGGCGCGTGAAGGCCGGCATCTCCATCGAGGAGCTGGCCGAGGACATCGCCCGGCGTACCCTGCTCCAAAGCCTCAATGTCCGGCCGGTCCTAAACCCCGAGGGCACCGAGACCGGGATGTTCGAGATCCCGGCCGGCGGACGGCGCTACCGTGCGCTGGAGCTGCTGGTAAAGCAGAAGCGCCTGGCCAAGACCGCGCCGGTGCCTTGTGTCGTACGCGACCCGGCAACCACCATTCTCGCCGAAGACGACTCGCTTGCGGAGAATATTCAGCGCGCGCCACTCCATCCGCTCGACCAGTTCCGGGCATTCCTGGCTTTGCGCGAGAAGGGGCAGTCCGAGGAGGACATCGCCGCTGCCTTCTTCACCTCCGTCAACGTCGTGAAGCAGCGCTTGCGCCTGGCCTCGGTCTCACCCGCGCTGCTCGACGCCTATGCCGAGGACGGCATGTCGCTCGAGCAGTTGATGGCTTTCACCGTCAGCGCAGATCATGGACGCCAGGAGCAGGTCTGGCAGGCCATCTCCGGCGCTTGGCAGAAGGAGCCCTATCAGATCCGCCGCATGCTGACGGAGAAGACGGTGCGCGCCTTTGATCGTCGCGCCATGTTTGTTGGCCTCGACGCCTACGAGGCGGCCGGTGGCGTGGTGCTGCGCGACCTGTTCCAGTCCGACGACGGCGGCTGGCTCGAGGACGTCGCTCTGCTCGACCGCCTGGTCGCTGAGAAGCTGCAGGCAGAGGCGCAAACAATCGCCGCCGAAGGTTGGAAGTGGATCCAGCTCGCGATCGACTTCCCCTACGGCCATACTCGGGGCTTGCGCGAGCTGGACGGCGTACCCGCCGATCTCACCGCCGAAGAGCAGGCGGCCATCGAGGCGCTCAAAGCCGAATATGCCAAGCTCGAAGCCGAGCATGACGGCGCGGATGAGCTTCCCGACGAGGTTGACCAGCGACTTGGCGAAATTGAGACGGCTCTCGCTGTTTTGAACGATCGACCCGTCATCTATCAGCCCGCCGACATCGCCCGCGCGGGCGTGTTCGTCGGCATCGACGCCGAAGGCAAGCTCTTGGTTGATCGCGGCTACGTCCGACCCGAGGATGAAGTGCCCGTGTCCGAACCAGAGCAGGGCAGGGGCAGCGAACCCGATGCCGCGGCCCTGGACGGCGACGAACCATCAGCGCCCGTTGTCCAGCGCGCCGTCATCACCATCGGCGGGCAGGTCGCGGATCCCGAGGACGAGGACGACGATGCGGTGAAGCCGCTGCCGGACCGCCTGCTGACCGAGCTCACGGCAGAGCGGACGCTGGCGCTACGCGACAAGCTGGCGATCACGCCTTCGGTCGCTTTCCAGGCGGTGCTGCACAAATTCTGCCTGGACGTGTTCTCCCGCTATTCCTCCTTTGGGACGGCGATGGAGGTCTCCGTGCGCAGCGTCAGCTTCCCCGTGCAAGCGCAGGGCCTGAAGGACACACCGGCGGCCAAGGCCATCGACGCGCGCCACAAGACGTGGGAGGAGCGCCTGCCCAAGGACAAAGCCGGTCTTTGGGACTGGCTCACCAGGCTGACGGGCGACGAGCAGGCGGCGCTCTTTGCGCACTGCGCCTCATTCGGCGTCAACGCGCTCTACGAGAAGGGCGACCGCTACGGCGGCGGCGCCACCCCGCACGCCGTCGAGCAGCGGATCGCGGATGCCGATCGCATCGCCCTCGCCGTCGACCTCGACATGGTGGCGTCCGGTTGGCGACCGACCGTCGAAAACTATCTCGGCCGGGTGCCGAAACGCCGCATCCTCGAGGCGGTGCGCGAGGGTGCCGGCGAGCGGGCCGCCCAGCTCATCGACCATCTGAAGAAGGGCGACATGGCCAAGGAGGCCGAACGCCTCCTGGCCGAGACCGGCTGGCTGCCCGAGCCCCTGCGAATGGCCGATGCCGACCAGGCGGCGCCCGGCGACGCCGCGGAGTCCGAGGGCGATGACGAAGCGCTTCCGGAATTCCTCGCCGGGGACGACGAGGAAACTCCGGCCGATCAAGCGGACGAGTCGCGCATGCTCGCCGCCGAGTAGAAGCACTGGCTGGGGCGACGAGGTTCGCCCCAGCCTATTTTTATGCGCTGCGAGCCACCCGTGGCTGCACCCGCAAGCCGTCGATCCAGATCGCGATCCGGCCGACGGCCACGAGGCCGGAGGTTTCCGCCACGAAGCGCCGTACCGCCCGCGTGCTGCTGACTTCGAAGCGATGTCGATAGCCTTGGGTTACGGCGCGATCGGTAAAGCCTTTCAAAGCAGCAAACCCTGCCGCTTCCTGAATCTCGAACTGAACCCTCCAGCGCGTGCGTCGCGGCCGAACATCATCGAGCACTTCGACGCTGATGCGGTGCTTGCTCCCGCTGCGAACGGTGACCGGTTCGATCTTCTTGGTGGGAAACCTCAAGATTAGAGCCATCAAATCCTCCTTCGTTGTGTGAAGCGGTTCGATGGTCTTGTCGGGGCCCGTGAACCGCATGCCGAGACCCGCGCCCTGCGCAAACGCGCGGGGGCAGGTCAGCGGCAGCCTGTTGACCAGGCCGTTCAGCTCTTGAGGCTCGCACCACAAGCGGTTCTTGCTGCGCGAACGCGCAGCGACCCTGACGCAGCAGAGATAAGTTCCTGGCCGCAACGTTTCAAGGCATCGGGCAGAGAGTGAGAGAGGGGCCGGGAAGGATTTGAGCCGGTCCGGTCCGAGAGGAGAGCGCCGCCGGCTCGCTCCCTCTCGCTCTCCTTAAGGCTTCCCCTCATGAACCACCTTTTCTCGATCGCGGCCGACGAGGCCGCCCCGATCTCGCCTGCGCGCGCGCCCGAGGGCGTCAGCGTCATCATCGCTGCGGCTGAGCAGCTTCTCCCTCATCTTGAGCATGGTCGACGCATCGACGCCGCAATCCTGCGCGCCGTCATGGAAGCGGCCTTCGGCGCATCCGATGCGACGGGCGCGTGGGATTGGAAGACGGCCTATGACGTTTGTGAGGTCGCCACCGTCCTGTTCCTGCGCAAATACGGAAAGGCGCTCTTCCGCAAAGCCGCTTCTCCGGCTTCACGACTTTCCGCCTTGGGCAAGATCGCGGAGCTTCTGCCGACCCACACGCGCCGCTCTGCCGAGAGCGAGACTTTCCAGCAATTCTCGACTCCGATTCCGCTCGGCCTGGCTGCGCTGACCGCGGCCGCCATTACGCCGGCGGATCGCGTGCTGGAGCCGTCCGCAGGCACAGGGCTGCTCGCCATCCTAGTCGAGATCGCCGGCAGCAAGCTCGTGCTGAACGAACTGGCCGAGACCCGCGCCATGTTGCTCTCCTCCCTCTTTCCGGCCATTTCCGTCACGCGCTTCGACGCGGCTCAAATCGACGATCACCTCGATCCCACGGTGGTCCCGAGTGTCGTGCTGATGAACCCGCCCTTCTCGGCGATGGCAAACGTCTCCGGCCGCATGGCCGACACGGCGTACCGTCACATCGCCTCGGCCCTGGCGCGTCTCGCCGAAGGCGGCCGGCTGGTCACGATCACTGGCGCAAACTTCTCACCCGAAGCCTCAGCCTGGCGCGACGCCTTCGCCCGATTGCAGGAACGTGGCCGGGTGGTGTTCACCGCCGCGATCGCCGGCGCGGTCTATGCCAGGCACGGCACCACGATCGAGACGCGCCTCACCGTCATCGACAAGGTGCCTGCCGATGACCCGAACGGTTTCCCGGAGTCGCCGGGAATCGCGCCCGACGTCGCGACGCTGCTCCGTTGGATCGGCGAACACGTTCCACCTCGCCTGAGCGTCGCATCAACCGGTCTGCTCCCCGTATCAACCGCGTCAGCGCCTCGCACCGTGCGCGGCTATCTGGCACGGGCGGCCGGGCAGACGGCCAAGCCGTCGGTCGCCGACCCCGAAGCGGTTGACCTCGTCTATGAGACGACAGATTGGGCGCCGCCCGAGGGCGCGCGCCTCAGCGACGCTATCTACGAGGAATACCGTCTCCAATCCATCCGGATCCCCGGCGCGCAGGCGCACCCGACCAAGCTGGTGCAGTCGGCCGCGATGGCCTCGGTCGCACCGCCGAGGCCGAGCTACAGGCCCCAGCTGCCGGCCAACCTCGTCAGCGACAGCATTCTCTCCGACGCCCAGCTTGAGACGGTCATCTATGCCGGCGAGGCGCATGGTGACTATCTCGCCGGCGCCTGGACGGTTGACGAGACCTTCGACCTTGTCACGGCCGCCCGCGATGATGCGCCGAACGCCGTTCGCTTCCGTCGAGGTTTCATGCTCGGCGACGGGACCGGTGCCGGCAAGGGTCGCCAGTCCGGCGGCATTATCCTGGACAACTGGCTGCAGGGTCGGCGCAAGGCGGTCTGGATCTCGAAGTCCGACAAGCTGCTCGAGGACGCGCAGCGCGACTGGTCCGCGCTCGGCATGGAGCGTCTGCTGGTCACGCCGCTCTCGCGCTTCCCTCAAGGGCGCGACATCCCCTTGGCCGAAGGTATCCTATTTTTAACCTACGCTACGCTGCGGTCCGACGACCGCGGCGAGAAGCTTTCGCGCGTCCGGCAGATTGTTCAATGGTTGGGCTCCGACTTCGACGGCGTCATCATTTTCGACGAGAGCCATGCCATGCAGAATGCCGGCGGCGGCAAGGGCGAGCGGGGCGACGTCGCACCCTCGCAGCAGGGGCGTGCGGGCTTGCGCCTGCAGCATGCGCTGCCCAATGCCCGCGTCGTCTATGTCTCGGCGACCGGCGCCACCACGGTCCACAATCTCGCCTACGCCCAGCGCCTTGGCCTCTGGGGCGGCGAGGATTTTCCGTTCGCCACGCGTGCGGAATTCGTCGAGGCGATCGAGGAGGGCGGCGTCGCGGCGATGGAGGTGCTCTCGCGCGACCTTCGCTCGCTCGGCCTCTACACTGCTCGCTCGCTTTCCTACGACGGCGTCGAGTACGAGCTCGTCGAGCACCAGCTCACCGACGAGCAGCGGCGCATCTACGACGCCTATGCCGGAGCCTTCAGCGTCATCCACAATCACCTCGACGCGGCAATGCAGGCCGCCAACATCACCGGCGAGACCGGCACGCTCAATCGTCAGGCGAAGTCCGCCGCGCGCTCGGCCTTCGAATCGGCCAAGCAGCGCTTCTTCGGCCATCTGCTCACCAGCATGAAGACGCCGACCCTGGTCCGCTCTATCGAGCGGGACTTGGCCCAGGGCCATGCCGCGGTCATCCAGATTGTCTCGACCGGCGAGGCGCTGATGGAGCGGCGGCTTGCCGAGATCCCGACCGATGAGTGGAATGACGTGCGCGTGGACATCACCCCGCGCGAGTACGTGCTGGATTACCTCGCCCATTCCTTCCCGGTTCAGCTCTATGAGCCCTTCACCGACAGCGAGGGCAATCTCTCATCCCGGCCTGTCTTCCGCGCCGGCCAACCCGTCGAGAGCCGCGAGGCCGTCGCCCGCCGCAATGAGCTGATCGAGCACCTCGCTTCGCTTCCGCCCGTTCCCGGCGCGCTCGACCAGATCGTGCAGCGTTTCGGCACGGACATCGTGGCGGAGGTGACCGGACGCTCGCGGCGCGTGGTGCGCAGGGGTGACCGCCTTGCCGTCGAGAACCGTTCAGCCTCCGCCAATCTCGCCGAGACCGCTGCCTTCATGGATGACGTGAAGCGCGTGCTTGTCTTCTCGGAGGCTGGCGGTACGGGTCGCAGCTACCACGCCGAACTCTCGGCGCGTAATCGCCGGCTTCGCGTCCATTATTTGCTCGAGCCGGGCTGGAAGGCCGATGCCGCGATCCAGGGGCTCGGTCGAACCAACCGCACCAACCAGGCGCAGCCGCCTCTATTCCGCCCCATCGCGACCAACGTGAAGGCGGAGAAGCGGTTCCTCTCGACCATTGCCCGCCGGCTCGACACGCTCGGTGCCATCACGCGCGGCCAGCGCCAGACCGGCGGCCAAGGTCTGTTCCGGCCCGAAGACAATCTTGAGAGCCACTACGCCCGCGATGCGCTGCGCCAGCTCTACCTGCTGCTCGCGCGCGGCAAGCTAGAAGACTGCTCGCTCCAGACCTTCGAGGACGCCACGGGCTTAAAGCTAGTGGACGACAACGGCATCAAGGACGAGCTGCCGCCGATCACGACGTTCCTCAACCGCCTGCTCGCGCTCACCATCGACCTGCAAGGTCTGCTGTTCACGGCCTTCGAGCAGTTGCTGAACGCCAAGGTCGAGGGCGCCATCGCCAGCGGCGTCTACGACGTCGGCCTGGAGACACTGCAGGCCGACAGCTTCGTCGTCGCCGATCGGCACCCGATCTACACGCATCCCGCGACCGGGGCAGAAACCCGGCTGCTCACGATCACGGAACGCCGGCGCAATCGCCCCATGACGCTGGATCAAGCGCTCGATCATCTCGCCGATGCTCGCGCGGTGCCGCTGGTCAACGAGCGCTCGGGGCGTGCCGCCGTGCAGATTCCGGCGCCGAGCTTCATGCTCGATGACGGCGAGATCGAACGCCGTGTCCGGCTGATCCGCCCCATGGAGCACCATCATGCTTCGATGAAGATGATGGACGAGAGCCACTGGCAACCCGCGGATCGCGAGACATTCGCCGCAAGCTGGAACGCTGAAGTCGTCGACGTCCCCGAGTTCGCTGAGAGCACCCTCCACATCGTCGCTGGCTTGCTGCTACCGATCTGGAAGCGCCTTCCGAACGAATCGACCCGGGTTTATCGGCTTCAGACCGACGAGGGCGAACGCATCATCGGTCGCAGGGTCTCGCCGGTCTGGGCGGCGAATGCTTGCGCGACCGCGACCTGCAGTTTGACCCCACACGAGGCGTTCTCGGCGCTGATGGAGGGACGCACCGTCCTTAACCTCGCCGAGGACCTGCAACTCCGTCGCGTCCGCGTGATGGGCGCCCATCGTATCGAGCTGTCCGGCTTCACCGATGCGATGCGTGAGCGGCTGCGCGCGTACGGCCTCTTCAGCGAGATCATCTCGTGGAAGCTGCGCATGTTCGTGCCGACTAACGAGACCGGTGCCGTGGTGCTGGCAAAGGTGCTCGACCATTATCCGGTCGCGCGCGTCAGTGAGCGGGAAGCCGCCTGATGGCTCGCGACAACGCCTCCGAACTGGCTCACCGTCTCGCGCGTGAGGCGGAGGCGGTGTGCCGCCATTATTTGTCCAACGGGCGCCGCCAGGGTCGTTACTGGATGGTAGGTGACGTCCGTAATACGCCTGGTCGCTCAATGTTCGTGCGACTCAAGGAATCGGTGAAGGGACCCGCGGGCAAATGGACCGATGCCGCCTCGGCCGAACATGGCGATCTCCTCGACGTGATCCGCGAGAGCTGCGGTTTCACCAGTTTTCGTGATGTCGCCAATGAGGCGCGACGCTTTCTGAGTCTGCCGCGTTCAGAACAGGAGCCCGAGCCAAATCACCGCCGGTCGCGAAAATCGCCTGTACCCCTCGGATCGCCAGAGGCGGCGCGGCGGCTCTTCGGCATGTCGCGGTCGATCACAGGGACACTCGCAGAAACGTATCTCCGCAATCGCGGCATTGCGGCTTTGCACGAAACTGGAAGTCTGCGCTTTCACCCACGTTGCTACTACCGGCCCGACGACCACAGCCCGACCGAGACCTGGCCGGCGATGATCGCCGCCGTCACCGATCTCTCCGGCCGCCTGACCGGCGCGCATCGCACCTGGCTTGACCCCGAAGGCTTCAGCGAGACGACGCTCGGCAAGGCGCGGATCGACACGCCGAAGCGGGCGATGGGCGACCTGCTTGGTCACGCTGTTCGATTTGGCGTCGCTGGTGAAGTCATGGCAGCCGGCGAGGGAATCGAGACGATGCTCTCGCTCCGCAGCGTCCTGCCGACCATGCCGATGGTCGCGGCCCTCTCGGCGGCGCATCTCTCCGCCATCCTTCTCCCGGACACGCTTCGCCGGCTCTACATCGCCCGCGATGACGATCCTGCCGGTGACGGCGCCATGGCGACCTTGATCGATCGGGCGCAGGAGGCCGGGATCGAGGCAATCGTGATCTCGCCACGGCTTGGCGACTTCAACGAGGATCTTCGCCTGCTCGGATTTGACGCCCTTCGGGCCGCGAGCCGCATGCAGATCGCGGCGCAGGACCTCGCGCGCTTTATGGAGCTGGCGACATAGCCGAAGCGGGAGGAGGGGCGATGCGGCCGCTTCGTCTCAGCGAGGTCGGTGGTCATGCTTCTACTCGGCGGCCGGAGAGAACCGCACCCACGGCCTTCTGAGAGGGCGATCGGGCGGCAAGCGGCCCGGACCGGCAACCTCGTGGGCCGACTATTTTCCGTCGGCGGCAGAGCCGCCTTTACATCGCGAGGCAAAATAGTCGGCCCCCTTCGGTCCTCCGCTCCGCTTCGGCCTTTCGCTTCGCTGCGGGTGCAAGTCCGTTCCGCCTGCCGCCTTCGTCGCCATGAAGGCCGCGATGGGCGCGGTCGATCCGACGAGGGAAGCCGCAATGACCACCGACCGCGACAACGACTTCGAGCCGCACCACAGCTCATCCCCGACCGACCAGGTTCTCCAGGAACTCCAGCTCTATGGCTACCGTGCCTTCCAGGACGAGCCTGATCCGAGGCCGCTCCCCGAAGGTCACATCCTCGCTGGCAGCGTCGCGGACATCTTCGAGGCCTTGGTGGCGGCGCTGTCCGATACCCGTCTCGAGCCAGACCTCGAAGACCTGCTCTGGTCGACAGTGAACGTCTTCCACCGTGCCATCGACAGGGTCGAGCGCGAGCTCGACGTCAACGAGCTGGCGCAGCAGCGCTCGCAGCGGGAGCAGGACGGCAGCGAGATCAAATCCGTCGAGCTGGAGCGACTGACGGCAGAAGGGCAGACGCTGATCGAGCGACGAGGCGCCTTCGAGCTGATGCGCGACCACGCCGCCGATGAGTTCGAACGCCACACCCACTCGAGTTGGTGGCCGCGCAACGGGTCGAAGGTCAACCACCGCAATCTGACCGCCGCGATGATCGATAGCCGCGATTTCCTGGCCGCGAAGAAGCGCGCCGACAACCAGGTGCTCGTGCCGCCCGGCCCGAAGGTCGCGCTGACAGGCGGTCTCGACTTCAGCAACCACCGGCTAATCTGGGCTAAGCTCGACCAGGTGCACGCCAAGCACCCGGACATGGTGCTGCTGCACGGCGGATCCCCCAAGGGCGCCGAGTTGATCGCCGCCAAATGGGCCGATAGCCGCAAGGTCCCGCAGATCGCCTTCAAGCCCGACTGGGCCAAGCACGCCAAAGCCGCTCCGTTCAAGCGCAACGATGCGATGCTCAACGAGCTGCCGATCGGCGTGATGCACTTTCCCGGCACCGGGATCCAGGACAATCTCGCCGACAAGGCCAAGAAGCTAGGCATCCCGGTCTGGAAATTCGGCGGCGCGTGAGCGCCGCCGTACGTTGTCGTGCAGAATTACGCGTGAGCTCAGGGTCCAATCGCGCCATGAAATAGCTAACGGCCTTCAGGCGTCCTCATCATAATAGTACGAGTCATCAACGGCGCCCGATGTCTCCAGCTCCGGCCGCCTATAGCCGATTCGACCGGCCACGCGCTCAAATGTCATCATTGTCGTAAAAGCGATCGAATCCCCGTGGAACGGCTTATCCGGATCGTTCTCTCCATTGAGAGCACCTGAGACATTTGCCACAAGCACATCGTCTCCGACGTTCAGGCTTACTTTGTCGATGTAAAGCTCGTCAAAAAAAGCATTCGTCGTTGCCATCTCACCCGAGAGAGCGTCCTCAATCATCATGGGATCTTCTTGAATGAAGGACACCTCGATATACTCTTCGAGATCTCGGGTGTACCAAACCTCACCTGAAAGGTAGCCGTTTTTACTGAGAAAGCCGGAGAGCTGCGACGCCAGTTCGTCAACATTGGGTAGGCCCACGGGGAGACCGTTGAGCTGCTGCATCCGGTGGTCCATCAAGCGAAGATCAGGTATTAGGATCGCGGCTTCGTCCAAAGCAGAAAGCTGGTATTTGGGTTCGGCCCTTAAAGCCGCTGCGGTGCAATAGCCAAAATACGCAGCCACGATCTCGTGGGCGTGACCTGACCCGAGCTTGCCGCCGGTCGGATTGTTGAACGTCATACGCAGAAAGTCTGCGCAGTCCTTTTGGATGGTAGACATGGCAAATCCTATTCACACCGGCGTCTTAGTGGCAGTCACAAGCGCTTCATGACCACCGCGCGCCGGCAGAATGGTTGCCGTTCGGGTGTTCGATTGGGAAATCGAGATGCCGCCTTTTGGGTCGCTTGCAGCCCAGGCGATCGGCTCCTGACGCTCAATATGGTGACTTTGTCGGTCGCGCGCAACCGGATTTGTGATGATTCCGATTCCTGGCGTTTGCTGCTATACAGCGTTCGCGCCGTGGTGGTGGTGGAAGGCGCGACCGTCAGACCTTTATCTCACGGAGACCACCACCATGATCATCTTTGGACCACTGCTTATCCTAGTTGGCATCGGCTTTTTCTGCTGGCTGCTGTTCACGCTCGCTGTCTTCGCACTGCCCTTCTTCGTCGGCCTGACGATCGGCATCTGGGCCTTCCACACCGGCGCCGGGGTGTTCGGCGGCATCGCAGCAGGGCTCGTGGCGGGCGGTGCAACGATTTGCATTGGCCAACTCGCGCTCGCCTTCGTGCCATGGACTTGGCTTCGACTCTTGATCATCCTCATCTATGTCGCGCCTGCTACCTTCGCCGGTTACAGCGCGACGCACGGAATCGTCCAGATGGGGATATCTTCACCCGCGTGGCAGATGGTTTTCGCAGTCGTCGGGGCTGTTGCCGTTAGCATGACGGCCTTGGTTCGCTTCACCGGGATGGCCGCAGACGAACCAGCGAGACAACGCGTGGCGCGGAGCTGACGTCAGCACTGGGGGCGGGCCCGGCAGGAACCCAGTCAGGCCGGATCTCACGACGGCTTCAAAGCTCTACCGGCCATCGATGTGGACGCAGACACAATCAGCATCATGGGGCGCTCCAATTCTTCGGCCAATTGCGGCATCTGCTGGATCTGGTCGCGTGTCGGGGTAAACTCCTCGACCCGTCGAATTTGAAAGCCCGCGCCGATCAGCGCGTTCAGGGTAGTGCCAAGCGTCCTGTGGTATTTCAGAACGCCCTTGGCGAACCAGTCCGTCCGACGTTCACCCTCGACGGAATATCGATTGACCGGCCAGGTTTTGCGGCCCTCCTCATCGGAAATCCAGTGCGCATGTGCCGCTGCCATGAAGATCGGATGCTCAATCGTAAAGACGAAATGCCCATCAGGAACCAGTGCCTTGCGGATCACCTGCACGAGGCGGCCAAAATCCTGAACATAGTGAAAGGTCAGTGCGCTGTAGGCGAGTTCGAAAGCCGTCTCAGGTAGGTCCAGTGTGTCCAGATCGGCGATGCGATACTCGATGGCCGTATCCGCTGTGTCTCTCCTGGCACGCTCGATCATGTTCTGCGACAGATCCAGACCCAGGACCGAGGCCGCGCCCTGCTCGCGCATCCAGCGCGAGGCCCAGCCGAAGCCACATCCCAGATCGACGACACGTTTCCCGCCTAGATCGGGCAGCATAGCTCGGATCGCGGGCCATTCAGGGGCGCCGTCCAGCCCATGTACCTGTCGGGGCAACTGGCTGTAGCCAGCGAAGAAATCGGGATTGTCGTAAATATTCTGCGCCATGTCTGCCTGCTGTTCGGCTTTTCGCTCTGCCCCGGACAGTTCCTGCAGATCCAAGCAGAATTGTCGCAGTCTACGACGCGTCATGATCCTACTCAAATCAGCTGCACAAAAGGCATCTTGAATCGGCGGGCTTCTCGCGCCAAAAACGAAAAACCCCGGCATGAAGGCCGGGGCTCCCGTGATGCCACGGCGTACATCCGGCCGCGACAACCAGGCAACAGTTAGCACGCGGTTTTCGAAGAAAATGTGACCTTCGCGTCCGCGTTCTTGAACGTCGGCCCATTTCAAGGTGCTTGTACGACCAGCACGTCGGGCATTTTATTTCCTCTGTCCAAGACCTGCGACCGCGCGAGACAACGGATCCCTTCAAGCTACGATTCGCGCGGAGACTTGCGACCGGATCGTTGATTGATTTAGATATGAACGTGTTTTTCCTTTTTGGAGCAAATGACGTGGCGTTAGGGACTGTTAAGTGGTTCAACCCGACGAAAGGCTATGGATTCATTGCGCCGGATGATGGTGGCAAAGATGTTTTCGTGCACATCTCGGCTGTGGAGAAGGCGGGCTATACCTCGCTCGTTGAAGGCGCGAAGGTCAGCTACGAGCTGGTGACGAACCGCAGCGGCAAACAAGCCGCAGAAAATCTCCGCCTAGGATGAGGCGAGGCTCGACGTCCTGGCGTTCTTTGAGCTAGTCCGAATCTCGCGCTCTTGAGACATTTGGAACATATCCCAGTTGGCGCTCAAGGGCGGCCAAAGTCGAGCGGGCTGAATCCAAACGTGCGGTCGCCTCGGTTAGGTTGGCCCACGCTTCGTCCTGCCGCGAGACAGCTGCCAAGCCGATCTTGATGCTATTCTTAAGACACCGCGGGTCTTGGCTGCGTAAGGCGCGCCCCAATTCAGGCAGTATCCTGGTCAGCGCTCGATGCGCGGAACGTTCTTTTCGCTCCAGGCCGTCGACCACGGCGAGGGTCTCGCGATAGTACCGTATCGCTTCGATGGTTCTGTCTTCGAGGTTGCTATTGTCGCTCATCCGATTCTCTTCTTCCTTGAGCTGTTAACGGGCATCGTCCTGCACGAGATCCTCCGTGGGCTGCGCGGCTCACATGTCGTGACCTCTGCGCCGTCCGACGAAGGGCCTGGCGACGGCCGATAGCGTCACATTGAAAGGGCGGATCAGGCATCCAGCGTGCTCGCGATTCTTGTCTTTGAGCTACACTCAGAGCGGGCCCAAGCGTCGAGGCTCGACCGATCATCGCAGAGTGGCAGTTTCGTGGCGGTCGTATGCGGCATCGACCAAACGGCGACGGATCACAGATACGGCCAGCCGCTCTCGTCAACGGGGCGTCCAGCCGACCCGCGATCGCGCAAGCGGAGATCCGCCTACCTGCAATAAAGAGAGCTCATCACCATTGGATTCGGTTGCGCCAGTCTTTCAGTAGACTCGCAGATCGTCACGCTCTCCTTGATGTCAGCTCTGTTCGGACCGAGCGCACCGAACGGCCTCTTCGATGGGTGGATCTGGCCGAAGGACGGCTGACGCCTCGACCGCCTATGGCGCAATGGCGCCGATCGACTTTCTTCCCCTGCCGGCTGCGCCGTCATTCCTCGCGAAACAAGAAAGTCGCCTGGCTGCCATCCTCCGCTGACGCTTCGGCCCCTTCGGGGTGCGCCGTCGATCGCCTCCGGCCTGTCGATCACCATCGAGGCCGCAAGGTGCGGGCTCGGAGAACAGAGATCAAGGAGAACTACCATGGCGACCATCGGCACCTTCAAGAAGACCGGCAACAACGAGTTCAACGGCGAAATCGTTACCCTCTCGCTGCAGGCGAGGAACGTCCGCATCGTCCCCGAAAGCAGCCGCTCGGGCGACAACGCCCCCAGCCACCGGATCTATGTCGGCCGGGTTGAGATCGGGGCCGCCTGGTCCAAGCGCTCCAACGAGGGCCGCGACTATCTCGGCCTCAAGCTCGACGACCCGAGCTTCACCGCACCGATCTTCGCCAACCTCTTCGCCGATGAAGAGGGCGAGGGCTTCAGCCTGATCTGGTCTCGTCCCAACCGTCGGAACGGCGACTGATCCGATCCGCAATGCCTCGCCCGGCTTGGCCCGGGCGGGGCATCGCTAAGCTCAAGAAGCCGTGCAGAGTTCCGCAGTCAGGCACAGGTGGCGGATCGATTCCGATCAGCGACGGCGAACCTGACGGGCCTTGATTGGCCGTCTCTGATCGGCCTCCGATATCGTTTCGACGATGTCTCCCCAGTCGGGGCAGATTGCGATGAGACGATCCAGAACCGTAGGATCGCGCTCGATCTGCCCGAGCGCCTGAGCACGCCATTGGTCGTTGAAGCTGATGCTCATCAACCCCACACATTCGACAACCGTACTGTCAGGCGGCAAGTGTTCCAAGATTGCCGTCACTATGCCGGTCCATTGTTGAAGTAGGCGCCAGTGCTCAGCCGCGGGTCCGCTCTCCAACCTTTCTTGAAGGAGATCAATCAGCAAGAGGAAGCGAATTCGCCAAGTTTGGGGCCTGAGGTCCGCGACGTAAGCGTCCACGACTTTGCGGATGTCGGCTGGCAAGTGCTCGTACAGGGTGGTCATAAGGCTCACTCTATCTCGCTCAGCACGCCCTTCCGCCCCTGGACTGGTATGCGCGTTTTTGAGACAGACCAGATTTACGCAAAGTTGCCTATCAACTTGTGCGTGAGGTAATGCCCAGTTGATACATAACGTGACAAGGCTGCGATGGAGCACAAGTTTGTTGCCTCATCGAGCGCGATGAGGATGAACCGCCGTTCGTTTGATCAGATCGGTTGCTTCGACCCCTAGCGCCTCCGCGATTCGGCCGAGCACGGTTACGCTGGCCGACACATCGGCGCGTTCAATTGCGCCGACGTAACGGACACTTAGTCCGGCGCCATCGGCCAACTCTTCCTGCGTCATCTCCTTCTTATGGCGTATCCGACGCAAATTGATCGCCATGACCTCCTTGAGATCCATGGCGACAAGGGAACTCACATCGGAACGATCGTTCCAGGAACGATCGTTCCGATTCGTACCGAGCCGTGCTATTCATATCGTCTGGCTTGGGCCGAGTTTGCCGCTTGCGGGGAGCGCCGCGATGCGATTTGCGCATCACGGCACAAATCGCGTGCGACGATTTCCCAGCTTGCAAAGTTCTGGAGCTTTAGATGAATTCTAACCGCTGCATCGATGCTGAGGGGCAATTGCAATGAACGACGCGCCATTTCAGGACCAGCCGCCAATAACTGATCGCGTCAACGCCTACGACGAGAAACATCTTGCCATCTACGTTCGGTTGTTGATGGCCGAAGAGGAGGGCGCTGACTGGCGTGAGGTGGTCAGTGTGATCTTCGGCCTCGATCCCGCGCGCGAACCGGATCGTGCCAGACTCGTCCATAACAGCCACCTCGCCCGTGCGCGATGGATGTCGAAAGCCGGTTATCAGGACCTTTTGGAGCCGCGGATGCAGTGAACTGCGCCCACGTAACGCAAATTGCGATCTCGCGTGATGCAACCTAAGGGTCTAGTCTCTCGTGCCGTCTTTTCGGATCGTAGCATGGGGCACAGAGACGAGAAGACAGACCATGCCGACCCAGTACTGGCGCTCGCCGGAGACCATCGAACGCCTCAATCGCCTTGAGCGCCCGGGTTTTGCCCTTGAATTCCTTCGCCGCAACGCTGACTACCGCCGCGACTTCGCCCGTACTGAGCGCCAGATCGCGCGCGACGGCGCTGATCCCGAAGCTGTCCGAACCAGTTTCGCACATCGATGGAGGTTGCGGTGTCGCCCATGATCCCGCTTCTCCGGTTGGGCCCGAGACAGCCATTTGGCTGCCCGAGGCATCACCGGGAACATTAATCCTGACGCCTGCGCCGCCGGACTTCGAGACCGTCCATTCGATTGATCGCAATGCTTTCGGACTGCCGCTCGTCGAGCGGACAGATGCTGACGGTCGCGAGCTGGTGATTGCGGACGCGTCGGGTGAACTCCATGTCCATTTGCGCGACGAGCAGGCCGCGCGCCGCCCTGCGGTGCTTGTGCCGCTCGACAGTATGGGCGAACTGCGCGCCGACGTGGCGCTACACTTCGCCCGCCGCCTTGCCGGCCAGCGCACAGGTCTTCTGCCGGCGGCGCTGCGGCTGACGTCGTTTCAGAAACGGCGACTGACACAGCTTCTTCACGCCTTCGACGTCCACGACCTGGGCGGCGGTCCGCGAGACGTGGCGGCGAAGGTGCTGGCCTCCGATCACGCCCAGCGTCGTTCGGTCGAGTGGAAGGATTCGCATGCCCGCCGCAAGGCGAACCGGCTCATTCACGATTCGATCGCCCTGGTCGAGCGCGACTATCTGAGACTCCTGCGCGGCCTCTGATCGGCCCGATCCCTCAAAGCCATCCATCCCTGAGTTAATCCGCGCCTCGTGGCAATGCCTGGCTTCGCCCGGTTGCGACGATGGGGGGACACAAACGTACGTCAATTTTCGTCCACCCCCAACGCCTGAACTCTCCGCCACTCTGGCCCGGACACGCCGCGACTTGGCCGCGGCGCTTCGAGGCAAGACGGAGATCTCCCATGCTCGATAGGCTCGCGCAACTCGCCACCCGCTACGTGCGCACCCCCGAGGCCGCGCGCCTGCTCGGCATCTCGCCGCGCACGCTGGAAAAATATCGCTGCCATGGCAATGGCCCGACTTTTCGTAAGCTCGGCGGCCGCGTCGTCTACGCCGTCGGCGATCTCGAAGCCTGGGCCGATCAGGCCGCCTGCAGCTCAACGTCGGATCCTCGCTATCTCGAGGCCCGCGCCGCCGGCAACGCGCATCGCTAAGGCAACGCCTGCCATGTCGCGTCGCCTCATCACATCAAGCGAGCGAAGCAAGCTCGACCCATTCGTTGTCGCCACCGGCGATGCCAGCCCGCGCGATCAGCGCGACCTGATGGAGCGCCCGTTCTTTTCGCTCGCCAAGGCCAAGCGGACGACGCCGATCCTTTACCAGGCCGGCGACATCTGCGTCGAGGTTTATGCGGTTCCCGAGCACGGGATGGCGACCATTTGGGATGCCGACGTGCTGATTTGGGCGGCCAGCCAGATTGTCGAGGCTGAGAACGTTGGCCTGAAGACTTCACGTTTCCTGCGCTTCACACCGTACCAGCTTCTAACCGCCGTCGGCCGACAGACCGGAGCCCGCGACTACAAGCTCTTGAAGGGAGCACTGACACGCCTGCAGGCGACCGTGATCCGCACCAGCATCCGCCAGGGCGAGCATTGGCGGCGCCACCAGTTCTCCTGGATCAACGAATGGGAGGAATGCACGCGGCGTGACGGCCGCGTCGAAGGCATGGAATTTGTCCTCCCCGACTGGTTCTATCGCGGCGTCATCGATCGCTCGCTCGTTCTCACGATCGATCCGGCCTACTTCAGCCTGACCGGCGGGATCGAGCGCTGGCTCTCCCGCGTCGCGCGCAAGCACGCCGGCCGCCAGCCAAGAGGATGGCTGTTCGAGGTCGCACACCTCCATGCAAAGTCGGGCAGTCTGGCGCGTGTCTCTGATTTTGCGCTGCAGATCCGGCGCATCGCCGCGCGTCAGCCGCTTCCCGGCTACCGCTTGCGCATCGAGCGTGAAGCGCGTCGCGAATTGCTGCGCATTGTTCCGGCCAAACTATCCACTGCCCCTGTGGACGGCGCTGTGGAAGCGCTCGGGACTTCGCACGCAAACCATATCGGGATTCCGCACGCAGCCCTATCGGGACTTCGCACGCGTGAACCGCAACTAACGCTTTGGCCGGAAACCGCGATTCCCGGTCTTAACTTAGAGTCTAACTTAGAATCTAACTGTTGTAGTGGGCCCGCGCGTCTTGCGGATAAAGACGACGCTCGTGCTGAGCCACCAACCAAGCACCCAAGCCAATCATCTCTGCCGCTTCCAGGTCGCAAGACGGGAGGCAAGCGATGATCGTCGCCGTACTCAACCAGAAAGGCGGTGTCGGCAAGACCACGCTCGCCCTGCACCTCGCCGGTGAATGGGCGCTGCGCGGAAAACGGGTGACGCTGATCGATGCTGACCCCCAGGGTTCGGCATTGGACTGGTCGCAGCAGCGCGCGAGGGAGAACGTCGCACGGTTGTTCGGCGTCGTTGGTCTCGCACGCGATACGCTCCACCGCGAGGCGCCGGAGATCGCACGCACCGCCGATCATGTCGTCATTGACGGGCCGCCGCGCGTCGCTGGATTGATGCGTTCGGCGCTGCTGGCGGCGGATCTGGTCCTGATCCCCGTGCAGCCGTCGCCATTCGACGGCTGGGCGTCGGCCGAGATGCTCGCTCTGCTGCGAGAGGCCCGCATCTACCGGCCACAGCTCGCCGCTCGCTTTGTGCTCAACCGCTGCGGTGCGCGCACGATCATCGCCCGCGAGACGGCTGAAACGCTCGCCGATCACGATCCGCCGGTGCTCGCCAGCACGGTCGGCCAACGCGTCGTCTTCGCTGACGCCGCGCAGTCCGGTCGGCTCGTCTTCGAGTTTGTCGAGCAGAGCGCTGCTGCCCGCGAGATCACAGCTCTCGCTGCCGAAGTCGCGAGGTTCGCGCCATGAGCGAGCGTTCCACCAAGCGCGGCTTTGCCTCGCGTCCAGGCGATGCCGAGAGTTGGATCAAGTCCAGCGACGCACCGCCACGCCGCGTGGACGACGCGGCCGCATTCACCGCGCGCCTGACCATCGACGTCACGCCGGCGCTTCGCGGCCGCATCAAGGTCGCCGCGTTCCAGCGCGGCGTGACCGTCGCCGACATGCTCCGCGAATTGCTCGCGCGAGAGTTCCCCACTGACGCCGGAGAGCCGTCATGAATGACAATGAGGCCCTGTCGCCGCGCGCCGTGCCGTCGTCGCATCGACAGGGTGTCGCGCTGACCCATGTCGAGCTAACCTGGATCGAGAAGCGGATCGAGCACTGGCTGCGCTTTGGCCGTCGCACTGAAGAGAGGATCCTTGACCGCCGCCGCAGCCTGTCGAGCTTTACGCCGGGCAGCATCTTCGGCTTCGTCCGCTGGGCCTCGAACGACTATGGCACCGTGGTGTCGCGCATGGACATCGTGCGCGCCGTGGAAGCGGGCCAGCGCTATCAGACGCTGCCGTTCGTCCGCCCCGGCGGCGAAATCCTGCTGCGTGTCGATAGCTGGCCGAAGGTCGAGCGCGTGTTGCAGGCCGTCGACGCCATTGAGGCGCTCTCCATCGATCCGGCTGACGCTGCGCCGGAATATTGGCGGCATCTCCACAACCGTCTCGCTGCCGACCATGTGCCGCGCGCCTACACGCGCGAGCAGCATGTCGCCTGGCTCAAGCGTCGGAGCGTCACGCCATGACCCGCTTCGGCTATCTCATGTTGACCTACATTGCGGCCCTGGTCGCTGGCGCCCTGGTGCTCGTTCATCCTGCGCCGCGGCTGATCTGGAACGCCACCGCGAGCACGCCAATAGGGCTCTACGTGTTACATCCGCTTGGAGAGCTGCACGACTTGGAACTGGTCGCGGTACGACTACCGGAGCCGATCGCGAGCTTCCTTGCCGATGGCGGCTTTCTTCCAAAAGGTCTGCCGCTGCTGAAGCGGGTGATGGCGCTGCCCGGGCAGACTGTTTGCCGGTCAGGCGACACCGTTTCCGTCGATCATGTCGATGCCGGTACCGCGCACGATCGCGATCATCGCGGCCGTCCGCTGCCGCGTTGGAGCGGTTGCCATACCCTCGAGCCGGGCGAGGTCTTCCTCATGAACCCGACCGTCCCCGACAGCCTGGACGGCCGCTATTTCGGCGCGCTCCCCGTCACCTCGATTGTCGCTCGTGCGGTCCCGCTTTGGACCGACGAAGCCGCCGACGGCCGCTTCGTCTGGCGTGCAGCCACCCATTGACCCGTTTCCAACCGAGCAACCCAGGAGCTTTCCCATGGCACAAATCGGCCAGTTCACCCGCGACAAGTCCGGCTTCACCGGACGCGTTGAAACGCTGTTCTTCGAGCGGATTCTCACCCTCGTCCCGGCCGAATCCTCCGATGCCGAGAACGCGCCGGACTACCGTGTCCGCCTCGGCGATGCCGACGGCCCGGAGATCGGGGCAGGCTGGAAGCGTACCGGCGAGAAGGCCGGCGAATACGTTTCGCTCGTCATCGACGATCCGACGCTTCCGCGGCCGATCCGAGCAAATCTCTTTCAATCGACCGACGACAAGTCGGCTTGGACGCTGAACTGGAATCGTCTGCCCCAGCGCGCCGAGCGGGACTGATTGCATGCAGGGTCCCGTCACGCGTGCCGGCAACCAGGCGCATCAACGGTCCACCTCCTTGTTCGGGGGAAAGCCGTCTCATCCCTCGGGTTCGCGCAACGGTCGGGCGGCTGCCGCGCACAGCGGCGGTCAAACCGGCGGTCCGTGCGCACCGCCGGTAGGCAGCACGACGCCTCGCCATGATGGCGGAGCCACGGCGGGCTTTGCCGTTCTACTCCTTACCGGCCTGCTGGTGATTAGCGGGACAACGGCAGCAGTCTCCGGGCAGAGAGCGCCGGCGCAAAGTCAACCGGCGAGCGATCACTACGCAGCTCATGTGGCGGAGGCCGCGCAGCGCTTTGGCATTCCGGCAGCATGGATACGCGCCGTCATGCGGGTCGAGAGCAACGGCGATCGGCGTGCCGTCTCACCGAAAGGTGCACTCGGCCTGATGCAACTCATGCCCAAGACCTGGACGGACATGCGAGTCCGCTACGGTCTCGGACGCGATCCCTTCGATCCCCGTGACAATATCCTCGCCGGCGCCGCCTTCCTTCGCGAACTGCACGACCGCTACGGCTCGCCGGGCTTTCTCGCGGCCTATAATGCAGGTCCCGGCCGCTATGAGGAGTTTCGCGATAAACGCCGTCCACTGCCCGCGGAGACGACAGCCTATGTCGCAGCCATCGTCCCTTTTGTCGATGCGGAGGGGGCGCCAGGGCCTCTTCTCCTCGCGGCCTCTTCTCGTTCATCCTGGACGCGGGCGCCGCTGTTTTTCGACCACGTTGACGGTCCGTCGTCTGCCGCCCCGGCAGCATTCGATCGGCCAGCGCTCGACAGATCGGCTGCCGTTCCCGTGCACGATCTCTCTGCGATAGCGCCGCAGTCGGAGGGCCTGTTCGTCGCGCTTTCGGCCACGGGGCGATCGCAATGACTGCACGGCATCTTCAACGTCAATGCGCGGATCGCGGTACGTCTGCACGCACCCTTGTCGCGGCGGCTGCACATCGGGCAGCTCGTGATATCAGCCGTCAGTTTCCAGGTTCGCTGGCGCCCCGTGACGGACATTCGGTTTGCTTTCGAAACGCTGCAACACAGTCATACGGGCGATGCCTTCGGCCCGCGCTCTACTCGTCGCTTCGCTCCTCACCGAGCCACCCTACGGGTGTCTCGGCCCTTCGGGTAACGATCGCTATCGCAAACGCTCGGTCAACTGCCAAGTCGCGGCGGATCTTTTCCAATGAATCGGCCACCAGCCAACGTGTTCGGGCGGGCGCTATTGAAGGATCTACCGCAATGACCCGAACCTGTCGCAAATCGCCGCAAGTACCGACCGGACGATGGCGAGATAAAAGGCCGCAATGTGCGGCTCGGTTGGTTGGTTGTTGTTGCTTTCTTTTTTTGCTGATCCGGCAATGTGCGGCTTCGGCGCGCAATGTGCGACCCACCATCAACTCATTGTACGGATTCTCGATTTCGCACATTGCCGAGGCTGGCCATGGCTGAAGAGAACGAATTTCAGCCTCGGCCCGGCCGCATCCGCTCCTCGCGGGCCCAGCGGGCAAAACCTTTCATCGCCCAGGCGCTCGCTGCCGCTCAGCGCGCCGGCGGCGGCATTTCGCGAACTGGCCATCTCGTCAGCCACCGTCATTCGCGCTTCGGCCGCGGCCGGGTCGCCAGCGAACGGGCAAACCGGCTGCTCACCGGCCGTTCGCGGCTGGTGACGATCAAGACCCGCGTTGTCCGGCATAGAGCGAGATCGGCGCCGCTCGCCGCCCATCTCAGCTACCTCCGGCGTGAGGGCGTGACCCGGGACGGGGAGAAGGCCCACCTGTTCGGCCCCGACACCGAGGATGCCGATCCCAAGGCCTTTGCCGAACGCTGTCAGAATGACCGCCACCATTTCCGCTTCATCGTCTCGCCCGAAGACGCAGCCGATATGGCCAACCTCAAAGGTTTCGCCCGCGATTTGATTGGCCGGATGGAGACGGACCTCGGCACCAAGCTCGACTGGGTGGGTGTCGACCACTGGAACACCCAGCACCCCCACGTCCACATCATCGTGCGGGGGGTCGCCGATGATGGTCAGGACCTCGTCATTTCTCGCGACTACATCAAGGAGGGTATGCGAGCCCGTGCCCAGGACCTGGTCACACAGGAGCTTGGACTACGCTCCGATCTCGACATCCACCGCTCGCTCGAGCGCCAGGTCGAAGCCGAGCACTGGACCCAGCTCGACCGCCAGCTTGTCCGGGATGCAGACCGGCATGGTGTCATCGAGCTTGCTCCCGAGCCGGGGCGGCAGCCCGATCAGTTCCATGCGTTGAAGGTGGGCCGGCTGCGGCGCTTGGAGAGCCTTGGCCTAGCTCATCAACTCGGGCCCGGCCAATGGTCCATGGACGAAGCCGCCGAGACGACGTTGCGCGAGCTCGGCGAGCGCGGCGACATCATCAAGCGCATCCACCGCAGCTTGAGCGAACGCGGCATTGAGCGTGGGAGCGCCAACTATGTGCTGGCAGGCGAAAGCCTCGACGTTCCTGTCATCGGCCGCCTCGTCGATCGCGGCCTTGACGACGAGCTCAAGGGAACCGCCTATGCCGTGGTCGACGGCGTCGATGGCCGCACCCACCACATCAGGCTGCCCGATCTCGACGCCGCCGGTGACAGCGCACCGGGCTCGATCGTCGAGCTCCGCAAATTCGATGACGCGAGAAGGCAACGGCGCGTGGCATTGGCGGTGCGCTCCGATCTCTCGATCGAAGCGCAGGTGAGGGCGAGCGGCGCGACGTGGCTCGACCGGCAGGCGGTCGCCCGCGATCCGGTGCCGCTTGGCCAGGTCGGCTTCGGCGCCGAGGTCCGCAGCGCCATGCAGCAGCGGGCCGAGCAGCTCATCGAACAGGGGCTCGCTGAGCGCCAGGCGCATGGGCTGGTGTTCGAGAAGAATCTCATCGGCACGCTGCGGCGCCGAGAATTGGAGGATCTCGGCAAGCAGCTCGCCGCCGAGACCGGCCAGCCACTCAACCCGTCGGCTGGTGGCGAGTATGTGGCGGGCACCTATCGGCGGCGCTTCGCGCTCGCTTCCGGCCGCTTCGCCATGATCGACGATGGTCTCGGCTTCCAACTCGTGCCCTGGACGCCCTCGCTCGAAAAGCAGCTCGGCCGGCATGTCTCCGGCGTCGCTCGCGCGGATGGCGGCATCGATTGGGGTTTTGCGCGCAACCGGGGGCTCGGCTTGTGAGCGATCCTTCCAGTCACCGACGTCAGGAGAGGGCCGCCGCCATGTCCGCGACCAAGATTCTCTGGGGGCAGGTCATCACGGTCTTCGCAATCGTCGTGCTGATGATCTGGGCCGCGACGGAGTGGACGGCCTGGCGGCTTGGCTTCCAGCCCCAGCTCGGGCAGCCCTGGTTCGAACTGCTCCATTTTCCGTTCTATCTCCCGCCGGCCTTCTTCTGGTGGTGGTACGCTTACGATGCCTATGCGCCCTCAATCTTCACCGAGGGCGCCTACATCGCGGCATCCGGCGGCATCATCGCCGCAGCCGTTGCGATCGGCATGTCGGTCTGGCGCGCTCGTGAAGCGAAGAATGCTGAGACCTACGGGTCTGCGCGCTGGGCTGAGGCAAAGGAGATCGAGCAGGCTGGCCTGCTCGGCCCCGACGGCGTCGTGCTCGGCCTATTTGAGCGCACCTATCTTCGCCATGATGGGCCGGAGCATGTCCTGTGCTTTGCTCCCACAAGATCGGGCAAGGGCGTCGGCCTGGTCATCCCGTCCCTCCTGACTTGGCCGGGCTCGGCGATCGTTCACGACATCAAAGGCGAGAACTGGCAGCTCACTGCCGGCTTCCGCGGCCAGCACGGTCGCGTCCTTCTGTTCGATCCGACCAATGCAAAGTCGTCGGCCTATAACCCGTTGCTCGAGGTCCGCCGCGGCGAGTGGGAGGTGCGCGACGTCCAGAATATCGCCGACATCCTGGTCGACCCCGAGGGTAGTCTCGAGAAGCGGAACCATTGGGAGAAGACAAGTCACGCCCTGCTCGTCGGTGCCATTCTCCACGTGCTCTACGCGGAGGAAGACAAGACGCTTGCCGGTGTTGCTGCGTTCCTGTCCGATCCAAAGCGGCCGATCGAGACGACGCTTGCCGCAATGATGCGGACCGCGCATCTCGGTGAGGCCGGTGTCCATCCCGTTGTCGCGTCCGCCGCGCGCGAGCTGCTGAATAAGTCCGGCAACGAACGCTCCGGTGTCTTGAGCACCGCGATGTCGTTTCTGGGCCTCTACCGCGATCCGGTGGTGGCGGAGGTGACGCGACGTTGCGACTGGCGGATCACCGACATCGTCGGCGGAGAGCGAGCGACCACACTTTACCTTGTCGTGCCGCCATCGGATATCAACCGCACCAAGCCGCTGATCCGCCTGATCCTCAATCAGATCGGCCGTCGCTTGACCGAGGATCTGCAGGCTAAGGGGGGCCGGCGCCGGCTCCTCTTGATGCTCGACGAGTTTCCGGCGCTCGGCCGGCTCGACTTCTTCGAGTCAGCGTTGGCCTTCATGGCGGGTTACGGCATCAAGAGCTTCTTGATCGCCCAGTCCCTGAACCAGATCGAGAAAGCCTATGGGCCCAACAACTCCATTCTCGACAACTGTCACGTCCGGGTCAGCTTCGCGACCAACGACGAACGGACTGCGAAGCGGGTGAGCGACGCCCTCGGCATGGCGACCGAGATGAAAGCGATGAAGAACTATGCCGGCAGCCGGCTGGCGCCCTGGCTCGGTCATCTGATGGTGTCGCGGTCAGAGACCGCCCGTCCGCTGCTGACGCCCGGCGAGATGATGCAGTTGCCACCATCCGATGAGATCGTGATGATGTCGGGCCTCCATCCGATCCGCGCCAGGAAGGCGCGCTATTACGAGGACGGGCGCTTGCAGGAGCGCATCCTGGCGCCGCCGGCGCTGACCAAGGCCAAGAACAGGCGGCCAGACGATTGGAGCTCGCGGCCTCTGCCGCCGCGCCCAATGGCATTGCAGGCATCGACCGACGACCCGACGGATGACGAAGACCCCAAGACCGCGGATCGGCGGCGGCATCCGGAATTGGATTGCGATACCGCGGAAAAGAAGGAACCGCTCGACAACGAGTTCGCGTCTGACGTGGCCGACGAGTTCGATGAAGATCCCCCGCGGATCAGGCGCATGAACGACATGATGCGGGGCGTCGCGCGCCAAGCCTCGCTCGATCCTGGCGATGATCTCGGATTGTGAGGCAAGCATGACCGCAGCGAAGAAGAAGGCGCAGATGTCGGTCTATCTCGATCCTGATGTCATGAAGGCGCTGTCGGCCTATGCCGCCCGGCGCGAGCAATCGCTCTCGCTCATCGCCGAAGCCGCCATTGCGTCCTTCCTGTCGCCAGATGCTGACGAGCGGCGGGAGGCCGCAGTTACCAAGCGCCTCGACCAAATCGATCGCCGGGTCGCGCGTCTTGAGCGGGATGTCGGGATTTCGGTCGAGACCGTCGCTCTCTTCATCCGCTTTTGGCTTGCGACAACACCGCCACTCCCCGAACCGGCTGCAAAAGCGGCCAAGGCGCAGGGGGGCGCGCGGTGGGACAATTTCGTTGCGGTGCTCGGCCGCCGGCTCAGTCAAGGGCCGAAGCTGCGGCAGGAGATCCCGGATGACATGGATGGCATTCAGCCCTCTGCTCGTCATGAACGAGCAGAGTCAGACGGCAAATAAGAATTCAAGTAGCGCCAGCTATGCTCTAATCCATTCGCTCGCGGATTGTTGAGTGCTTGCTCGTACTGATCCACGTCCTGGGCCATACTAGATTATGGACTTGGGGACCGTCGCACAGATAGTCACTCAGCAGAGGTCTGAAATGGAACCCCAATGGCTTACCTACGCAAAACGTCTCCAGGCGATTGCTTCGACTGGTCTGCATTTCTCAAAGGACCCATACGATCGGGAACGGTTCGACGAAATCGCCACCATCGCCAATGAGATGCTGGCGACTCTTGGTCATGTTCCGATCGAAAGGATCGAAGCTCTCGTTTCCGACTTCGCTCGCGGTTACGCCACACCCAGGGTCGACGTGCGAGGAGCAATCATTGAGGATGATGCGATCTTGCTTGTGCGTGAGCGAAGCGACAGCCGCTGGACGCTCCCAGGCGGCTTCGCCGACGTCGGACGATCTGTTGCGCAGAACATCGAGAAAGAGATGCTCGAAGAAGCTGGCTTGCGATTTACTGCACGGCGTCTTTACGCCGTTCGATACAAGGGCGAGCGGTTCTTATTCGGCAGATGTCCGGGATTTCTACAAGATGTTCTCCTTTGCGATCGCGTCGGCTGCGGCGAACCTGCCTCTGGTGGAGAGACGAGCGAAGTGGGGTTCTTCCGGCGCAATGAACTGCCACCCCTATCACATGCAAGGGTGCTAGAAAGCGATATCGAAGCTGCATTTGCGTTCTCGGCCGATGCGCATAGGCCTGCCGTGTTTGACTGATGAGCGGCTCGTGTATGCCAAGTAGCCGATTTACAGCTCCTGCATCTTCTGTTGGACAACGGTAAACCGGATTAACTGAAACTCTTGCCGTCGCACCCGAAAACCTGCCGAGCAATTGACCCCTTCTCTGGGTCGGCCTCATCTACCCTGCAGCGGAAAGGAAACAGGGCGCGCACTTTTCCATCCGGCTAATAGCTCGTCTGGTAAGGCTCGGCGGATGCTGATCAGCCTATCCCAGTAGCAGCGGAAAGATCCGGATAGCGTTCACGAAGCAGATCAAGAAATGGCCGCAGCGATGGATCGCTGTTGGCATGCCGCCAGTACGCGCGGAAGCTCATTCGTGTCGGACCGTCGGCATCGCGAACCTCTCGGAAGGAAGCACCTGGATAAGCAGCGCCGGTCGCACCTTCAAGGGCCAGCAAGACACCCCAGCCTGCGCCGACCAAGGTGAGCAGTCGCTCGAGCGCCACATCATGGCGAAGCACTGGACATGGATCGGAGCCTCCCATTTTGCTGACAAGCAGCTTGTGGAATTCCGGTCCCGGGCCATGCTGTGACAACAAGAGCGTCTCGCCCCTCAACTCGCTCCAATGAACTACTTTGCGGGCCGTCAGCGGCTGGTCTTCGGGGAGAGCGAGGACGACGCTCCAGACCAATAAGGACTTGTCGTTCCACTTTGGATTCGGTTCCGCTACGAAGCGATATCAATGGTCGAACTGATGAGATCGGAGATCAGTTGGTCTCTCGCTCCATCGACGAGATGCGTATCGACATCGGGAAGCGGCGTCGATGGTCGAGGAGAGTAGCCCGCTAATTGCCGGCGGAGATAGAAGCGTGGATGCCAATGATCAATCGACCGCATTCGCCGCGCGATTGGATCTTGAGTTGAGCCGTCAGTGCTTCCGTATCGCCCACGATGCGCCGGGCAGCATCGAGGAATTCTTGACCGTCCATGGTTGGTCGCGTGCCACCGCTAATGCTCTCGAAGAGCTTGCTGCCTAACGTGTGTTCGAGACTTCGCAGGCAGCGACTGAGCGTTGATTGCCTAATTCTGAGCGTCTCTGCCGCCTGACGAAGGCTCCGATCCTGGAATGCGGCGGTCGCCCAGCGCAGGTCTCGAAATTCGGTCGAACCGTTATGGCTGTCTGCGTACAGATCGATACATTTTACGAATTGTGCGCGTCTTGCCTCCGCAATTAACGCGAAGCACATCGCAGGCACGACCATTGCGAGCCCAGCACGATGTGCTGGGCTCGCAGTCGAGCCGGCGCAGCGAATCACCATTCAATTTCCGACAAATTTCGGCGGCCGGCTTACTGTGAACGCCTGGGCCCCTTCAGACGCATCTTGTGTGCTCATAAGGAACCGATTGAACATCTGCTCTATCCGGAGCCCCGTTGCCAAGTCGACGTCCCTGCTCCGAAGGGCAAGTTCCTTTGACGCCTGCACAGCGAGCGGCGCGTTGCGAGCAATCCGATGTGCATATTCCAGCGCTGCAGGCATCAATTCATCGGGCGCAACAACCTTGTTGATGATTCCCCAACCTCTCGCCGTCTCTGCATCAACATCGTCGCCGGTCAGGAGTAGTTCCATCGCGAGCGGATACGGCAAATTCATCAACGTCCGTTGTGTGCCGCCATTGCCTGCGATGATCCCTCTCTTGATCTCTGGTAAGCCGAAGCGTGCGTGAGAGGCGGCAATGCGAATGTCGGTTGCAAAAAGGAGCGTCATTCCACCTCCCAAGCACCACCCATTCACGGCTGCGATGATCGGTTTCCAAACCTCCAACCCTCGATTGAGAAGCTGCTCCGTTTGTGTCAGCCACATTTCGCTTGCGCTTGGCGGGTTCGGTATGAACTCCTTCAGATCTGCGCCTGCGCAGAATGATTTTGTGCCTGCACCAGTGACGATGGCCGCACGAATATTTGCGTTGTCCCGCACCTCTATCCACGCCGCGGAAAGCGATTGATAATGCTCTTGATTCAGCGCGTTGAGGCGATCGGGACGGTTGATGGTTACCGTCGCTATCCCATCGTCGATGGTAAGATCAATGCTCATGTCTAGCCTTCTGTCTAGTCTTCGAGTGAGATGTTGGCTGGCGCATGAGGCGCGATCTGCTTCGAATAGGCGACCACATGTCGTTCCATACGCCTGCGTGCGGCCGCTGCGTCTTGGCGCAAGATTGCATCCATTACGCGCCGATGCGCTTTGGCCACCGCGACCCGCGATTCAGCCGTATTGAATTCATCGATGTCGGTTGCTGCGTGCATGACGTCTGAAATCGCGAGCATGAATCCGATCAACAGGTCGTTGTGGCTCGCCTGCATTACAGCTAAGTGCCACTTTGTGTTGGCCTTGAGATACCGGCTTACATCATCCAAGGATGACTCCAATTCCAGGCATGCGCGCTCCATACGCTCAAGGTCGTCATCGGTACGGTGGATCGCTGCTAGGCTCGCGCCGTTTGGTTCGAGCGCTTCTCGAGTTTCAATAATCGCTTGAAAGGGGAGCCGGCGGCCGCGAATCAGGAGTTGAATCGGGCGGGTCATGATCGCCGGCCCAGGCTTCTGCACAACGGCCCCGCCGTTTCGCCCGGGTCGCGTCGTGATGAGATCGTCTGCTTCTAGCAGGCTAAGCGCCTCGCGAACCGAGGTGCGACTAATCCCAGTCTTTTCTACAAGCTCGCGCTCGGAAGGAAGAGGGTCACCCTCTCGCAGTTCGTCATTCAAGATTTTCTCGCGCAACATGGCTGCGAGGACGCCGGACTTCTTCGGCGTCTGAATGACATCGATGTCCAGGGTGGGCTTATCTGGCTTCATTGCGGTCTTACCTCGCGTCGAACAATTGGTCCAACAATTTGCTTGACGGACCGTTACCATAGGTCCTACATTTAGGCCAGAGAAATTCGATTGGTTTATTGGCATCACCTGAATCGCCGAGTTCGATGACGATGTACGCAGAACGATCAGGGACGAACGATCGCGGCAGGCTTGAGATTCGCGACGTGAGCAAGCGCTTCGGTAATCTAGAAGTCGTGCGTTCGACGTCACTCTCGATTGAGCCGGGGCAGTTCGTGACTTTGCTTGGACCGAGCGGCTCAGGAAAAACTACCCTGCTCAAAATGATTGCGGGATTCGAACAACCCTCTACAGGGGCAATACTGATAGGTAACCGCGAGGTCACAGGTCTAGCCCCGCAAAAGCGCAACGTCGGTTTCGTATTCCAGCAATACGCGCTGTTCCCGCACCTTACAGTCGCTGGCAATCTGGCCTACCCACTTCAAATGCGCGGGATGCGAAAGCGCGAGATTGAAGTCGCGGTTAAAGAAGCGCTTGAGATGGTGCGGCTCTCGCACTTGGCAACTCGACGACCTTCGGATCTCTCCGGTGGTCAACAACAGCGCGTCGCGCTTGCTCGGGCCGTGATATTCCGTCCGCCGGTGCTGCTGATGGACGAGTCGCTTGCGGCGCTTGATAAGCGGCTACGTGAGGAAATGCAGCTTGAGATCCGCAATCTTCAACGCGAGCTGAAGATTACCACGATCGCTGTCACTCACGACCAAACCGAAGCACTCGTGATGTCGGACGTGATCGTCGTTATTAACGATGGGGTAGTTCAACAGACTGGCAATCCCGCGGACCTCTACTACCGACCCCAAAATGAATTTGTTGCGGGCTTCCTCGGTGAATCCAACGTCCTCAAAGGGCGCGTCGAAGTGGATGCGGGCCGAGCTGAGCTGGTGTTGGGCTCAGGACTGCGAGTCCAGATGGATGAGCCCTCCTCAGTTAGCTCGGGTGCATCTGTCACCTGCCTCGTTCGCCCTGAGGCCATCGACCTATTCCCGCCTACAGCAGATGCATCTCGTGAACTGCGAGGCCGAGTCCTTCAGCGCATCTTCTGCGGCGACACGTTCCGAGTGACTCTGCAATTGTCGGACGGCACCCGTCTTTTATCGAAGCCGATCGGCGGCAATTCTCGATGGCTGCCCGAGCCGGGCGAAGACGCTCGAGTTTCCTGGCATCCCTCCGAGTTAGTGCTCATCTCCCCAGTGCCGAAAGGAAGCCACCCATGACAATCGAAAGCCGCATGACCACGCGCCGTCGCTTCGTTGCCACGATGGCGACCGCTTCCGCCGCGCTAGCTCTTCCTGCGATACGGGCGCGCGCGCAGAGCAGCAAGGAGCTTGTCTTTGCAGGCTTCGGTGGCGCTTATCAAGAAGGGCAAGTCAAGGCGCTGTTCGAGCCATTTGAGAAGGAGACCGGCATCCGTATCGTTGCGACAACAGGCGTTGAACTAGCGCGCCTGAAAGCGCAGGTGGGCTCCCGCAATGTCGAATGGGATCTGATCTCGCTGCCAGATCGCCTGCGCTACACGGCTCTGCTCGATGGGCTTCTTGAGAAGTTGGACTACAGCAGATTTTCAGCCGCGGATCTGCTTCCCCAGACGGTGACCGACTACTGCTGTGGCTGCGTCACGTTCGCTGCGCAACTTGCCTACAATAGTGAGGTATTCAGCGCTCAGTCCGTCCCTACTACGTGGAGTGACGTGTGGGACACGGACAAGTTCAAGGGGCGCCGCGGCATGCTCTCTTCGGTCACTTATTTACTGGAGTTCGCACTCCTGGCGGACGGCGTTCCGAAAGAAAAGCTCTATCCGCTCGACGTCGAAAGAGCTCTCAAAAGCTTGGAAAAATTTAAGCGAACCGCCGTCTGGTGGACCCAGTTCCCACAGGTCGAGCAGATGCTTCTTTCGCGCGAGATTGTAATGACGCCATGGACCCGAGGTGTCACATCCCAACTCGCGGGCAAGCCTATTCGCGTTTCGTACGAAGGGGCCGCAATCTCATACGAGGGCTGGGTCATTCCAAAAGGATCGAAGAACTACGACCAGGCGATGCGCTTTATCGAGTTCGCGATTCGCCCCGACCGTCAGGCTGAGCTCACAAAGTACATCGCATACGGACCAACAAATCGTAAGGCGCTTCCACTAGTAGCGCCTTCGATCCTCGATTTGCTGCCGTCCGCACCGAAAAACTTTGAAGCGGGATTCC
Organism: Bradyrhizobium sp. IC3195; assembly: GCF_020193585.1. Classification (NCBI taxonomy): domain Bacteria; kingdom Pseudomonadati; phylum Pseudomonadota; class Alphaproteobacteria; order Hyphomicrobiales; family Nitrobacteraceae; genus Bradyrhizobium; species Bradyrhizobium sp. IC3195. The sequence goes on from NZ_JADYVG010000026.1 coordinate 45,172, forward strand.
TCTTTAACGGTGAGTGGTGGGGGCCGAACCTGGCTCGTGTCACGGAGCAGTTTAACGAATGGCGACTGAGCTAATCGACTTAGGGGCCGCGAAACCTTAAAGGCAATGAGTGATTCTATGGAAAAGGTCGTCTTCGAACGTCGTGGTCAAGTGGCCATCCTAACCATCAACCGCCCGGCTGCAATGAATGCCTATGATGCAGAGGTGGTCGCCTCCATGGGCGAATACTTTGGTGAATTCGATCGAGACCCAGAACTGAAAGTGTGTATCCTCACCGGTGCCGGAGAAAAGTCCTTTTGTGCTGGCGCTGATCTGAAAAGCCTGCACGGGGCAAATTTTGGCGGTGGCGTCGCGGAACTTTGGGACGATGATCGATCGTATCGGCTCGGACAGGCCATCCAAGTTCGCAAGCCGGTAATTGCTGCCATTAACGGGTATTGTCTGGCTGGCGGCCTCGAGCTCGCATTGGCGTGCGATCTACGCATTGCCTCGACACAGGCGTCATTCGGGTGTCCCGAAGTGAAGCGAGCTGTCCTGCATGGGTATGGGGCAATGAGACTCGTGCAGACGATTCCGTTCGCCGTCGCGATGGAAATGTTGCTCACAGGCAAGCACATTAATGCGCAGCGCGCATATGAAACCGGGCTCATTAGCCAAGTTGTTGCGCCTGACGAGCTATTGCCGACAGCTTTGCAGCTCGCCGGGTCTATCGCCGAGAATGCTCCGATGGCGGTCAAGATCACCAAGGAACTTGGCTGGCGAGGTTTGCACGAACATCCGCAAGAATTTATGCGCTTTGTTGCCGCCGGATTGGCATTGATGCATGCGAGTGAAGACGCCAAGGAGGGCCCTCTCGCCTTTGCCGAAAAGCGTCAGCCCGTTTGGAAGGGGCGCTGACACATGAGCGCTCCGGTTGAATCGTTGGCCGACAGTTTTCTGCGGCCGCGCTCCATCGCGATGATTGGCGCTACTGCGGCCGTACACAAAGCTGGCGGACGGCGCTGGCGGAGTGCCCTGACTGCACGCGGCGACCGAGCTATCTACCCGATTCATCCCTCCGCCGATCAACTCGATGGAAAGCGCGCTTACCGAACTCTAAAGGAACTGCCGGATGCGGTAGATCTGGCGGTCGTGATGGTGCCGTCTGAATTCGTGGCCAACGTCGTCGGCGAATGTGCGGCCGCGAATGCGAAGGCCGTCATCGTTGTCTCGGCTGGTTTCGGCGAGACCGGTGAGGCGGGGCGCGTCGCAGAGCGTGAGATGGTAGCCACCCTGCGCGATCGCGGTATCCGCATGCTGGGACCCAACAGTGCTGGCGTTTTTAGCGCTGCTGGCGGGGTGAACACGCTCGGTTGGGAGATTCCAAGCGGTCATATCGGTCTGATTACCCAAAGCGGGAATATTGCGCTCAGCTTTACGCGCTATGCGCACGCGCGTCAGGTCGGCTTCTCCAGCATTCTTGCCGTGGGGAATAGCGCTGATCTCACCATCTCAGAGCTGGTTGAGGTTCTGTTGTTGGACGACGAGACGAATGTCATCTTGATCTATTGTGAAGGCTTCGCGCCCAATGACGGGCGCAGGTTGATAGACGTTCTGTCGCGTTCGGCAATCCGAAAGCCGGTTGTTATTCTCAAACCTGGCGGATCGGAAGAGGGGCGCCGGGCAGTCCAGTCTCACACCGGATCGCTGGCCGGTGATGACATCATTGCTGACTCCGCCCTCCGCGCGGCCGGGGTGTATCGAGCCCAAGAAATCGATGAGGCGTTTGATGTCGCCCTGGCTTTCTCAATTGGGAAGAGGCTTCGAAGCAACGCGGTTGCGATCCTGTCTGATGGCGGCGGCCATGCGACCATGGTGGCCGATACTGCTGGGCGCCTAGGGCTTACGCTTGCTAGCTTTTCGCCTAGCACCCATGAAAAGCTGAAGACTCTGTTGCCGGTGCGCAGCGGCATCGGAAATCCAGTCGACTTCGCTGGCGTGGCTGAATCGAACCCCGAAAGCATCCCAGGGGTGCTGCAAGCATGTCTCGAAGATCCGGCTGTGAGTGGTGTCATCTTTGCCGGTCACTTCGGCGGCTACCACTTGATGGCGCCTGGTGGCGAATTGTTGAGTGGAGTGAAGTCTGCTGAATCGGCTGCAGCTGAGCGCATTGGTCAGCTTGCCACTGCCTCGGGTAAACCCGTATTGATCCACAGCGATCATGCAGACAGCCATCCGAGTACTTTGCGCCCCCTGCATCTTGCAGGCGTACCTGTCTATGGAAAGCTTGAGTCTTCGGCAAAAGGCATGGCTGCATTGATGCAGCGCAAAACCTTGTCGGCTCTTGTTGAGGTGCAAGCGCATGCTGATGCCCATGAAGACGTCGTGGACGCGGTGCTGCTTGAAGATGAATGCCGTCGGATCCTGAGCGAAGCAGGCATAGCAATGCCGCCCTCGTGGGTTGTACGCAGCTCTGCAGAAGCACGCCAAGTGATGTCAAAGGCTGGTGTGCCAGTGGCAATGAAATTAGTGTCGTCGCGAGCAATTCATAAGTCGGATGTTGGTGGAGTATTGCTTAGTATAGCTACCGATGAAGACGCAGCGGTAGCGTATACGAAACTCGAAGGTATCGCGGCCCGGCTGGGGGAGGAGAATCCCAAGGCCTTAGTCACTCCTATGATAGGGAAGGGGATCGAATGCTTTATCGGGGCGAAGATCGACCCGCAGTTCGGGCCCGCAATCTTCTTCGGTGCGGGCGGCGTGTGGATCGAAATCATGAAGGATGTGAATTGCAGGCTAGCGCCTATGACCGCCGTGGAATCGGCCGCAATCGTAAACGCGTCCCGCATCTCGCCCCTCTTGTCCGGCTTCCGAGGTGGCGACAAAGTGGCGCAACAAGCGCTCGTGGAGCTAATTGAGAAGGTGTCTCGATTCTGCTGGGATCGAAGAAATGATCTGATTGAGCTCGACCTCAACCCTGTCATCGTGAATTCGGAGGGGGCACACATCGTCGACGCGCGTATGGTGACTGCATGAGCCGCTATCTCGGCAGCTACGGTGCCACTGCCGCGCTGATGGCTCTTCCAGCAGCATTCCTTGGCGTGTTCTTCCTGCTCCCGATTGCTGGAAGTATCGCCCAAAGTGTCGGATCGACGGCTCTCGATTTTTCGCATTACCGTCGTCTAGTGGAAGTTCCTCTATACCGTTCGGTATTTCTGAGAACATTCGAGGTGGCGCTCATCGTTTGTGCGATTTGTCTGATCGTCGGATACCTGTGTGCGTACTTCATCGCCTCACTGGACTCGAAGTGGCGCACGATTGCGATCGGCCTGATCTCATTTCCGTTCATGTTGTCTGTCTTGGTGAGGAACTATGTGTGGATGCTCATCCTGCAGGATACAGGATTGATCAACCGGCTCCTGGTAGATAGCGGTTTGATTTTTCAACCACTTGAGCTCATGTACAACCGCTTTGCGGTGGTTGTCGCGATGGTGAACATGCTCTTGCCGTATGCCATATTGCCTATCTTGAGCTCGCTCTTGGCAATACCGCGGGAACTGAAAACAGCTTCTTCTAGCCTGGGCGCGAGCGAAATGCGGACCTTCATTCGCGTGACGCTGCCGCTCACTGTTCCGGGCGCCGCGGTGGCCGTGCTTCTGACGTTCATCATGGGCCTAGGTTTCTACATCACGCCTGCAATGCTCGGTGGGACACGGGAGATGATGGTAGCAAACCTCATCGCATTCAACGTCAAGGAAGTGCTGAATTGGTCGCTTGCATTTGCATTGTCGACGAGCCTACTCGCCTCGACGCTGATTCTATACATGATCTATCGCGCGCTCTTACCCGAAGCGACAGTGTTGAAGGCAGTCTGAATACCACGGTTTCGAGACCATTTCCGGCATGTCTCAATATCGCCCCCAAAGCACTGGAATGCGGATCCTCCTTGCGCTCGCTGGAGTTGGCACAATTCTGTTCCTTCTCCTTCCGGTATTCGCTGTGATTCCAATGTCGTTCAACGACTCGACTCGTTTTGAGATCGTTCCTTCCCATCCATCGCTGACTCAGTACCGTCTGTTCTTTTCCGACGCGAGATGGATGGAATCGTTCTGGCTCTCGGTAAAGGTTGCCTCGATAGTCATGATCAACGCGACCGTGCTCGGGACGTTGGCGGCGATGGGGATTAGGCGTTTGCCCGCACGCCTGCGCGGGATTGCTGAGGCCGTGTTCATGTCGCCTCAGATTGTTCCTTCGGTGGTGATCGCGGCGTCTGCGTATTTCATATTTGTTGAACTCGGGATGGTTGGCACCGTTACAGGCATAGCGGTGATGCACACTGTAGTCGCCTTGCCGTTTGTCGTTGTCATGATGGGAAGCCGCTTACAAACGCTGAGCCCCGACCTGGCGCAGGCATCCGCCAATTTGGGAGCGCAGCCTTGGCAGACGTTCTGGCGTGTAACGCTGCCGCAAATCAGTACCGCTCTGGTTGGTAGCGCGTTACTGGCCTTCCATGTGTCTTTTGATGAAGTGATCTTGTCGTTCTTCCTAAGTGGTGCGCGCAACAAGACGCTGCCGGTGCGGCTCTGGGACGGCATCTTGTTCGAAGTCACACCCATACTCCCGGCAATCTCGACTGTGGTGTTGATCGTCCCAGTGATGGGCGTATTGATATTGTTTCTGTTTCGGCGTTGGCGGGCGATTAGCGGCTGAGACATTGACAATCACGCCGCGCAGCAGAACTCGCGCCGTGGGAGCGGGAATGGGCTTGTCGCCGCGGTACTCGGAAAGAAGAAGTTATCGCTAGATCCTGTTCGGGGTTCACCGCGATGACGTCTAAGGATGATGCGTAAGAGCCGTCTAATGCGTTCGATGCTGTTTGTGCCGGGGGATTCTCCGCGAAAATTCGAGAAGGCGAGCGAAGGCAAGGCCGACGCGCTGATCATCGATCTCGAGGATTCCGTCGTCACCGAGAAGAAAAAAGAGGCGCGCAAGCTGACGTTGGCGATGGTCACGGGTAGGCGCGGCCTGCACCAACTCTATGTCCGGGTCAACGCGCTCGACACCGGGATGACACTTGCCGATCTCGCCGCTGTCATGCCAGGCAAGCCCGACGGCATCGTGCTACCGAAGTCGCAGGGCGGCGACGACGTCCGGCGGATTGCCTCTTGGCTCGAAGCGCTGGAGGCTGCGGCCGGCATCACGGTCGGCGCAACCCGCATCGTCTGCGTGGCTACCGAGACCGCCGGCTCGATCTTCGGTCTCGGCAGCTACAACGGCTGCTCTCCGCGCCTCACCGGCCTGAAGTGGGGTGCGGAGGATCTGTCAGCTTCGCTCGGCGCTACCGAAAGGGCCAGCGGCGGCGTGTTCCACAGCCCCTATCGTCTGGCGCGCGATCTCTGCCTGATGGCGGCGGCCGCGGCCGAGGTTGCCGCGATCGATACCGTCTTTACTGACATCGATAATCTTGCAGGGCTCGAGCAGGAGACGCGCGCGGCGCGGCGGGACGGCTTTTCGGCCAAGGCGCTGATCCACCCCAAGCATGTCGACGTCGTCAATGCGGCGTTCGAGCCGACGGAGGCTGAACGTACCTGGGCGCAGAAGGTGATCGCGGCGTTCGCAAGCAATCCGAACTCCGGCACGCTGCGTCTCGACGGCATGATGATCGACAAGCCGCATCTTCGCGCCGCGAAGAAGATGCTCGGTCAGCCCTATCAGGACGCCGCGCCGCTATGATCGTTCGCCAAGCCACAAACGTGCTGGAGATCGAGAAATTCTTCGCGCAAAGTAGGAAACCGGCACGCTTGCCGAGATCACCGATTATTTGGGCTGGCCAGCTTCGGCCTGGCACTCCATGAGGGCGAGACGCGGCTGATCGAGTGTGGCCGGTTCGCGGCCCTCTTGCGTGAGCGGCGCGGCGAACGGCGACCCGAAACCTTTGCCGTTCTCGGCGTCATCCATTACTGCGGGCTGACCTGGGACGGCCCGTTCATCGTGAATCACAAGACGGAAGGGGAACGCCTGACGCGCAAGCTGAGGGCGTTGTGCTTGAGCTTGGCGGCTTATGCACTCGCCACTAGCCACACAGCACGGTAACCGGCATGAGGGCCTCACCTCGCAGTGACGAAGCTTGTCTGCGATACAGGCTGGCAAGAGCTGATCGGTGGAGGTGGCGCGATGGCAAATGCCATGCTTGATGCCAGGCAGGAAGGTGACTCTTATCGCCGCGTTGAGGTGATCACTGGGGAGCGCCGGCGGCGACGGTGGACGAGCGAGGAGAAGGCCCGGATCGCGGCAGAGAGCTTTGAGGAGGGGGCGAACATCTCCGAGGTGGCGCGGCGCAATGGCGTTTCTCGCGGACTGCTCACGGTGTGGCGCCGCCAGGTAGCGGCGGCGCTGGCCGGCAAAGCCCAGAACTTCGTGCCTATCCAAATTGGCGCCGAGAGCGATGGCGGGAGGGTTGGCAAGTCCGAGTGTATTTCGCCGGTACAGACGAAGCCCGTGGAGATTGCCACGCCGCCGGCCAAGGTCTGTGGAGTGGTCGAGATCGAGGTGAACGGGGCGCGCATCCGGGTCGAGCCGGGGGTGGAACTGGCGACGCTTTCGGTGGTGCTATCGGCGCTTCGAGGGATCCGGTGATTGCTCTACGGTCAGACCTCAAGGTGGTGCTGGCGGCCCAGCCGGTCGACTTTCGTAAGTCGGTGCATACGCTGTCGGCGCTGGTGAGCGAAGCACTGCGCGCGAACCCATATTGCGGCGACGTCTTCGTGTTCCGCAGCAAGCGCATGGACAGAGTGAAGCTTCTGGCGTGGGACGGCAGCGGCATGGTGTTGGTAACGAAGTGGTTGCACCAGGGGCGTTTCACCTGGCCGCCGATCCGCGACGGCGTTGTGCATCTCAGTGCGACGCAGCTTGCGATGCTACTCGACGGGCTCGAGTGGACGCGTGTGTCGCCCAAGCCTGTGAAGCAGCCGGCCATTGTCGGCTGAGAAGTGAGGATTTCACTGGAGCATGGGTCGCACGGATGTATCGTCTGGTCATGGCGATTCGCCCCGACACTCTCCCGACCGATCCGGCAGCTCTGACCGAGATGGTGCTCGCGCTTGACGCTGAGAACGAGACGCTGCGCGTAGCAATGCAAACGTTCAAGGACATGATCTTCGGGAAGCGCTCGGAGCGGCTTGCCGCGCTCGTGGCCGAGCAGCTCGCGCTTGAGCTTGGCGATCTTGAGACCGACGTCACGCCGCCTGCAGCTGCCAACGACGATGCAGCTGCGGCAAAGCCGCCCGGCAAGCCACTGCGGAAGAAGGCGCGCCGCAACATCGGCGCGCTTCCAAAGCACCTGCCGCGCTGTGAGCATGTGCTGGAGCCGGAGGCGACCGCATGCCCGTGTTGCAAGGGCCAGCTTCACAAGATCGGCGAGGACGTCAGCGAGGTGCTGGACATCATCCCGGCGATCCTGCGGGTGCTGCGGACGGTCCGTCCCAAGTACGGCTGCCGCCGCTGCACCGATGGTGTGATCCAGGCGAAGGTGCTGCCGCGCCTGATCGAGAGCGGCATGGCTTCGACCGCACTCGTGAGCCACGTGGTAGTCTCGAAGTTCGCCTGGTATCTGCCGCTGTACCGACAGGTGCAAATTCTGGCCGGCCAGGGTGTCCATCTCGACCGGGCGACGCTTGCCGGCTGGGTGAAGCGTGCGGCCTGGTGGCTCAGGAGCCTCTATGCGCTTCAGCTGCGCACGATCCAGACCGCGCCGCGCCTGTTCTGCGACGAGACGCCGATGCCGGTGCTCGATCCCGGACGACATCGCCCGCGCATCTGCCAGTTCTGGGCGCATGCCATGGATGACCGGCCATGGGGCGGTCCCTCGCCGCCGGCGGTGGCCTACGTGTTCGCCGACGGCCGCGGCACGGCGGAGATCGCCAGACAGTTGATGGGCTTTTCCGGCATTCTGCAGGTCGACGGTTATGCCGCCTACAAAGCGCTCGCCCGCGATCATGGCGGCGCGATCCAACTCGCCTTTTGTGTCGCCCACGCCCGCCGCAAATTCGTCGAGGTGTATAAGAAGACCCAGTCGGCGTTCGCGCGCGAAGTGATCGAGCGCCTGCAGGCGGTCTATGCCATCGAAGCAGAGATCCGTGGCAGCAGCTGCCGAGCAGCGGCTGGCCACCCGCGGCACCAGGTCCGCTCCATTGATGGAGGCGCTCAGGACGCGCCTGACCGCAATGGTCGGCCAGCTCTTCTCCCAATCGAAGCTGGCGGAGGCAATCAACTACGCACTCAATCACTGGGACGGGTTGACGCTGTTTCTCCGCGACGGCCGTGTCGAAGTTGACAGCAACACAGTCGAGCGTTCCATGCGCCCGATTGCGATGGGAAGACGCAACTCATTGTTCAGCGGCAGCGAAGGCGGCGCCGAGAGCTGGGCGATCCTGGCGTCGCTCGTGAACACGGCAAAACTCCATGAGCTCGACCCGCAGGCCTACCTGACCGATGTGCTGGAGCGCATCGTGTCTGGGCGAACCAAGAGCCATCAGCTGCACGAGCTGCTCGCCTGGAACTGGAAGGCGGCGCGCCGGCACACACCGCAGGCGGCGGCATGAGCCCACGTCGCCATAAGGCAGCATCGTCGATGGCGTCAGCCGCGATGTCGCTTGCGGAGCTCGAGCGATGGCTCCAGGATCGCGTCGATCGCCATCCTGCCGCCACCAGCATTCCCATGCTCGACGGCTATACCGCCGCGATCGTGGCCGGACCGGTGTCGATGAGCCCGCTCGATTGGATCTGCCCGCTGCTCGCGATCGATGCCGACGCTTTCAACCATGGCGGCACGCCGGAGTGATCTCCGCCGTCGCGCTGCCCCACAACGACATCAGCAACACCCTCTCGACTGCCCCCGATCGGTTCGAGCCGATGCACCGGCGCGACCCCAGCGGCAACATCGATGCGCATCCCTGGTGCCAGGGTTTCTATGCTGCGATGCGGCTCAGACTGTCGGCGTGGGCGCCGTTGCTCGACGTCAACAACGTCAATCACGGCCTGCTGCTCCCCATCCTGCTGCATTGTCGCGACGATCAGGCCCGTCCGCTGCTCGGACCGCCACGAAGCGGTCGCAAAACCGAGGATTTCCTCCGTAACGCCTACCTCGATATCCCAGCCGTCGTCGAGGCGCTGCGCCAGCACTGGATGCCCATTCGCTACGCCCGCGACCGCTAATCATCGCGGACGTGGGAGCTCATACCGGTTACACAGCACGAATGGTTCGTCGCCGCTCGCCGTTGCCACTACGGCTACTATGGCCGCACAACTCTCCTTCGCTCAGCGGCTTCTACCGGGGAGTGCGTCGGACCTGGTTGCGTGGTGTGAGACGGCGCAGCCAGAAAAGCTGGCGCATGGCCGGCCGGAGTTCGACGCCTTGAGGACCGCGTTCGCCTGCCAACTCCACGCATTAATCGCACATGTGCGCAGGTGTGGATATGACGCGGGCTCCGCGGGAAGATCCGGAGTGCGGGAAAGCGGCCCGCCCGGATCTGTGAGGGCGAAGCCAACTGGCCGATCTACTCGTCTGTGATCTTATGCCAGCGCAAGAAACGTGCATTCTCCCTCTGGTCCTTCGCGCGCATCACACGTTCACGACGGAATTGGTCAAGCGACGCTAGAGCCGTCACATAAAATTTGGTGAGCTTTGCGCGAGACGTGTTTGGCGCGATCCGTTCAAGCCGTTTATGTTCCATACCCGACATAAAGGTGCAAGTCTTCGCTGGCGCAGCGAAACACGCCCCTGGTTCCTAGGGCAAGGCTCGCGCGATGTCTTTGGCACGCCGATTGCTGAGACAGCAGTAGAAGCGGAGTGTTCGTTCATGGACTGGCAATTGGCTGATGCAGGACTCGTGAACTTTCGTACAACGTTGAGGCAACGACCGGTACTTCAAGGCAAGCCCTTCCGACCTAATCGGACGGGTGGAGCATAAGGCTGAGTTTTCTGGGCTCGAGCCGTTGAGCAGCGGATCTTGAGGCCTCTTCACCTTACGACCGAGCTTAGCTGGTAGCAGGGCCTAGCTGTTGCTCGTGCGCGAGGCTGCTTCGGTCAGATGGCGGGTTCTATGAACGAAAAAGAGGGCGCTATGTCGAATACTATCAAATGCAAGGTCGGAAGGGGCACGCGTTTAGATGACAAGCGGACAACCGCGAGTACGCCGTCGCAATTTCACGGTATCGACCCTATCTCGATCCCAACCCTTGGCAGACGAGAACAATCAGCAGCCGCTCATCTGCCTGCACCACCCACCTACTCGGATCCGCGCCCCCACGCTGCGGTGATGAATTTCATCGAGGAAACGCGAGTCGTTAGCGAAAGCGAACTGCAAGCCAACAGCATAACGCGTTATCAGGTGACAAAGTTCTACCGTGAGCAGATCACCAACAGTGGCTACTATGACCAGCTGAAGTACATCGTGGAGCCCTCACTCAAGGAGTTCGACAGTCCTGGCCATCTGGATACCAGCGGTGAGCATGAAAACACGATTGTGCCCGGATTCCAGCATAAGTATGCCCAAACCGGGTTGTTGCTGGTAACGGATCGTTGCGCTTCATATTGCCGATATTGCCTTCGCAAACGCATCGTCGGCAAGGACTCCGATGAAATAGCGACTGATTTCGACCAAATTGCGCAATATATTGCCAGCCATCCCGAGATGACGAACGTGCTGCTATCGGGAGGCGATGCATTCATGCTCGGCACGGCCAAGCTGGACAAAATACTTGATCATCTGCTGCCAATTCCACATCTGACTTCGATTCGATTTGGCACGAAAGCATTAGCCTATCAACCCAAGCGATTCGAGGATCCTGCTCTACCGAGATTGTTCCAACGGATCCATGAAGCGGGTAAGGCCGCAGTGATTGTCACGCACTTCGATCACATCGGCGAAATATCTGTCGATGCGGAGCGGAACATTCGCTCCTTGCGTGCACAGGGTGTGCAGTTACTGAACCAAACGGTGCTTCTCGCAAAAGTCAATGATGATCCTGAGATCTTGGCTGCCACCTTCGCTAAGTGCCACCAAATGGGTGTTCGCCCCTATTATCTCTTTCAGGCCAGGCCGGTGAGGGGCGCGTCGCATTTTCAGGTTTCGCTACGCCGCGGAATCGAGATTGCACGCAAGATCAACCAACGTCTCAGCGGCATCCAAAAAACATTCAAATACGCCATGTCGCACTACACGGGAAAGATCGAGATCCTCGATCTTGGAGCCGATGGCCGATTGTATATGCGTTATCATCAAAGCAAGGCTCCAGAAAAGATCGGAACGATCTTTTCTCGGCTGCACCGTGAAGGCGCCTGTTGGTTAGACGAGTTGCCCGAAGGATGAGATTGAAGGGCGCGCCGGAATGCTGCGTGCTTAGCCAGTACTGTGGCGCTTCTATCGCTCTAGTCACCGGCGGTTGATCACCATGGAGAACTACGATGTTTTCAAATAGCCTAGATTTTCGCCTCGCCGAGTTGAAAAAGTTAAACCCAATCGCCTTTAAGGCCATCGAGCCCACAATAGTTGGAGAATCATCCGCCTTTACCAACCTGGCCAATCTCTCGCGCAATGAGTTTACGTCGGAAGGGCGTGGGTTGGACTACCTTGATAGCATCCAACTGTCGCTGCTGGCACGATCGGAGGGTGTGATGGATCTTCTGGATAAGATGCACCCCGATGGTCGCGACGGACTTTGTTCATCATTGATCATCTGCGATCTTCTCGCTGGCGACGGATACGTGAACAAGGTAGCCCAACAACTCTTGGGTACGGCGCGCTGCCCGACGTTCATCAATTCTGATATATCTCAGTTCATGGTCGACCGTTGCATCCGCGACGGCCTATTTGCGACGTGGCAAAGCGCGACCGATCCGTTCTGGATTAGAGACGCATCGGTGGATGGTGTGCTGATGGCTTACGGCACACATCACATCCCGCGTGCTCAGCGCGCCACCGCGGTCCAGGCGGCCGCGCGAATTCTCCGGCCCGGTGGTATCCTTGTTCTTCATGACTTCGAGGAGGGCTCCCCCACTGCCCGCTGGTTCGCTGACGTGGTGTCTCGTTATTCGGTGACACCGCATGACTATCCTCATTTTACCGCGGGCGAGGTGCTCGATTTGTTCGCCGTAGCGCAGTTCGATGAGGTAACGGTGCAGCGCATCACGGACCCGTTCGTCTTCCACGGAAGGGACGAGCAGAGCGTTCTCCAGTCGCTAGCCGAATACGTTGTAAAGATGTACGGGCTAGAGAAGCTTCGACCCCATACGCAGCGCGTACTCGCGCTTCTTGATGAGTGTTTCGGGCTCGTCGTGACACGAAACCCTCGCGGTGAGTTCGAAGCGCGCGTCTCGCGCAATGCCTTGGTTGGGAGGGGGCGACGTGTGGTCTGATCAGGGGCCTGCTTCTGCTTACCCTCCCATATCGCGTTGTCTGCATGTGAGCGCGAATTTGCGGCAACAGATGTCACGAATTTCAATACGATAGAGCAGTGAAGCGCGGTCTCTCGCATTCATCGAAAAATCGTCCGAGACGTTGAAAGTGGTGATCCGGATGCGCCCGCCAGGCGGATGAGTCGAGATGTACTAGCGTACGCGAGTGGAGTCTCAATCTGCGTCCCGAAAGATCTGCCTCTCCAGGAAATGAATCATGAGCATTGATTTTGAGCTGCGTAATAGCATTGCGATCATCACCATTAATCGCCCGACGCGCATGAATGCTCTCGATCGCTCGCACTATAGCGAACTATCATCGGCTTGGACGCAAGTTCGAGACGATCGCAATATTCGGGCCGCCATCATCACGGGAGCGGGTTGCAAGGCATTTTGCGCTGGTGCCGATCTGAAGGATGAAATCCCGAACCCCCCAGGCCCCGCCGAGATGTGGCGAACGCAGCGCGAACCACTACTCAACCGCGGGCTTGAAATCTGGAAGCCAGTTGTCGCGGCAGTTAATGGGTGGTGTCTTGGTGGTGGAATGACGTTGCTGCTTGCAACGGATATTCGTGTCGCTGCTGAACACGCGCAGTTTGGTGTACCCGAAGTGAAGCGAGGTATCATCGCGGGTAATGGAGGAACTCAACGCTTGCTTGCACAACTTCCTTATCCGATAGCGATGCAGATGTTACTCGCCGGGGATTCGATTGGTGCCGCGGTCGCCGAAAGATGGGGTTTGGTGAATTTAGTCGTGCCTGCGGATCAGGTGTTTCAAAAAGCCTGGGAGCAAGCCGAACGCTTGGCCCGTAACCCACCCTTGGCAGTGCAAGCATCTAAAGAGTTGTCACTCAGGGGGCGGGATGTCGATTTGGCAACCGGACTCAGGTTAGAACAAATGTTCAACCGTTTCCTCATGACGACAGCTGACGCAGCGGAAGGAGCACGCGCGTTTGTTGAAAAGAGAGAAGCGACGTTCATAGGCTCATAATCGAAGCCGAACCAACTTACTCTCGGCTTGCGGCGGCTGGGCATTGTGATGGATGCAGTCCCATCGGGCATACCGGCACTTTCACCCTGTGTTGATGCATACATGGCAGAAATTTTGGGTCCGGCCTTGCGAAATCGGCCGCGGTCAATGGGAGGTGTCCCGATGGGAACATGTTCATTGGCATGCTGGGGACAGCTTGCTCGTCTCGGTCCTCGGCGTGTGGGAGTTGTGTTCCTTGTTTGTACAATTTGCCAGCCTACCCTCCAGCACAAGAATTTTCCAGAATGGGCAGCTTGCCGGCAGACTCACAACCTACGGAAACTCATTGCCCTTTTCTACCTCATTCCAAACCGAATTCCCTTGACGTCAGCCTTCGGAGGACAACGGTCACGTCATGAGGAGGCGCCTAGAGTCTTTGTCCTCAAGTTTCGTCGAGCGTTGATCAAGCTCCGCTAAGCTGAGCTGACTCGCGCCACGGGCTCCAATACGCCAAGGCAGGCTATCAGCTCTCGCCCCGGAGAAACGATGGGAACGGCGCAGTCCACCCGCTCTCTCGGGTATCCGATTCTACTGCTGGACGAGCCTACGGAATCCCTTGACGCTGCGAACAGCGCGACTGTGGTGGACCTAATCAGTGAAGCGAAGGACGGGGGAGCTGCTATCGTCGGGATTTTCCACGACGAGGAAGTCCGGGAAACCGTTTCAGATTGACTATTCGAGGTAGGCAGAATGAGCTCTATGCCTAGGCCTAGCTAGGCCTAGCGCTCCATCGGGAGCAGTCACCTAATGTTACTCGCGACAACGCTTCGGCCGCGCCTGCGGTGTTTCGGGATCTACGGGGGACGCTCGCCGCGTCGCAGCATCGAAGGTCGCACGAGATTGGCATCACCGGCCCTCAGGGTCTGGAGCGAGCGGTCGTCGAGACCACGGCGCAGCCCAAGGCCGTTGCGGATCCCTACCTATCGATAGGGCTAGACCTTTCGCGGTCTCGACCACCGAAATTCGGTCAGATGCTTGGTGTCCGTCGTCGGCTGCGATTCCAACAAGGGTGTTAGTGCGACCTGCCACCGGGTCTAGCCCTCTCTAAAGCAAGTATTTTTTCGCCGCTCCACGCCTGCTCCCTACGACAGCTGAATACTTGTTGAACTAACCCATTTCCTGCCTTTTCTATCCATCCCCGTTGCTGATCGCTTGCCGCGGTTGGCTTTCGGGGGACGGTCGTGGCGGGCACACCAATCAATTCGGCAGCGTTCTCGCGTGGCGCACGCATGCTGCGCACCGCGCTTGGCCCTGCGATCGCGACATTCCTCGAAGACCCGGCGATCGTCGAGGTAATGCTCAACCCCGATGGACGGCTTTGGATCGACCGGCTGTCCGGCGGGCTGGAGGATAGCGGCCGGACGATGTCCGCCGCCGACGGCGAGCGGATCGTGCGCTTGGTCGCGCACCATGTCGGCGCTGAGGTGCATGCCGAGAGGCCGCGCGTGTCGGCCGAGCTTCCCGAGACGGGGGAGAGGTTCGAGGGACTCCTGCCGCCCGTCGTTGCGGCGCCGGCCTTTGCGATCCGCAAGCCCGCCGTCGCTGTCTTCACGTTGGACGACTATGCGGCTGCCGGCATCATGACGGCGGGACAAGCGGGCGTGCTCCGCGAAGCCGTCGCCGCCCGCAAGAACATCCTGGTCGCTGGCGGCACCTCGACCGGCAAGACAACGCTGACGAACGCGCTGCTGGCCGAGATCGCCGGGACCACCGATCGCGTGGTCCTGATCGAGGATACGCGTGAGCTGCAATGCCGCGCCCCAAATCTGGTTGCGCTGCGCACGAAGGACGGTGTCGCGTCGCTGTCCGATCTCGTTCGCTCCTCCTTGCGTCTGCGCCCCGACCGCATTCCGGTCGGCGAGGTCCGAGGCAGCGAGGCCCTGGAGCTCCTCAAAGCCTGGGGCACGGGTCACCCCGGTGGAGTCGGAACGATACACGCCGGCACGGCGCTGGGCGCGCTTCGCCGCCTCGAGCAGCTCATCCAGGAAGCCGTCCTTACCGTTCCCAAGGCGCTGATCGCCGAGACGATCGATCTCGTCGCGGTGCTGCGCGGCCGTGGCAGCGAACGCCGCCTCGCCGAACTCGCCCTCGTCGCCGGTCTTGATCCCGCCACTGGCGATTACCGCGTCCAATCGGCCGGAGCGGGCGGCCAATCCTCGCTTCCCAAGGACCCATCATGATTCAGTTCCCTCCCGCGATCCGTGACGTTCGCCGCCGCTTCACCGAGCTCGCGGCAATTGCCTTCATCTCCATCGCTTTTGCCCCCGCGGCTTACGCCTCCGGCTCCTCGATGCCGTGGGAGACGCCGCTCAATCAGATACTGGAGTCGGTGCAAGGTCCGGTCGCCAAGATCATGTCGGTCATCATCATCACCGTGACCGGCCTGACGCTCGCCTTCGGCGATACCTCCGGCGGCTTCCGCCGGCTGATCCAGATCGTCTTCGGCCTATCGATCGCCTTCGCCGCGTCGAGCTTTTTCCTGACCTTTTTCAGCTTCTCCGGCGGAGCCTTGGTGTAATGGCCGCGATCGTCGATCCGGAGGTGCCAGGCTTCTTCGCGCCGGTCCATCGCGCGCTCACCGACCCGATCCTGATGGGCGGTGCGCCCCGGACGGTTGCGATCGCCAACGGCACGTTGGCGGCCGCAATCGCGCTCGGCCTCCACCTCTGGATTCCCGGAGCGCTGATTTGGGCTGCGGGTCATGCCGCAGCCGTCTGGGCGGCCAAGCGCGACCCGCAGTTCGTGGACGTCGTTCGACGCCACCTCCGCTATCCATCCTATCTCGGCGCGTGAGGCCTCCATGCTGAATCTTGCCGAATATCGCAACCGGCCTCACAGTCTCGCCGACTTCTTGCCCTGGGCAGCTCTGGTCGAGAAAGGCGTCGTCCTCAACAAGGACGGCGCGTTCCAACGCACGGCCCGCTTCCGCGGTCCGGATCTCGACAGCGCGACGCCTGCCGAACTCGTCGGCGTGACGGCCCGACTCAACAACGCGCTGCGTCGTCTCGGCTCGGGCTGGGCGATCTTCGTCGAGGCCCAGCGCATCAGTGCCCAGACTTATCCGCACAACACCTTTCCCGACGCCGCATCAGCGTTGGTTGACCTGGAGCGGCGGGACGCTTTCGAGGAGGCTGGAGCCCATTTCGAGAGCCGATATTTCCTGACCTTCGTCTGGCTCCCGCCGGCTGAGGACGCCTCGCGCATCGAGGGCTGGCTCTATGAGGGCCGCGCGCAGGGCGGCGTCGATCCTCATGAGCTGCTGCGCGGCTTCGTCGATCGGACCAACCGCGTCCTGCAACTGGTCGAAGGGTTCATGCCCGAAGTGGCATGGCTGGATGACAGCGAGACGCTGACCTACCTGCATTCGACCATCTCCACCCGGCAACAGCGGGTCCGCGTTCCCGAGTCGCCGATGCATCTCGACGCGCTGCTCGCGGACGAGCCGCTCGCCGGCGGTCTCGAGCCGCGCCTCGGCAGCCACCACCTTCGCACGCTCACCGTGGTCGGCTTTCCGACCGCGACTCATCCCGGAATCCTGGACGAGCTCAACCGGCTTGCCTTCCCGTACCGTTGGTCGACGCGCGCGATCCTCCTCGACAAGACCGAGGCGGTGAAGCTGCTGACCAGGATCCGCCGGCAGTGGTTCGCCAAGCGGAAGTCAATCGCTGCCATCGTCAAGGAGGTGATGACGAATGAGGCCTCGACACTGGTCGATAGCGATGCGGCGAACAAGGCCGCCGATGCCGACCTCGCTTTGCAGGAACTCGGCACTGACAACGTCGGCCAGGCCTATATTACCGCGACCGTCACCGTCTGGGACGAGGACCCCGGCCTCGCTGCTGAGAAGCTTCGCCTGGTCGATAAGGTGATCCAGGGCCGCGACTTCACCTGCATGGCGGAAGGGGTGAACGCGCTCGAAGCCTGGCTCGGCTCTCTTCCGGGGCACGCCTACGCCAACGTCCGTCAGCCTCCGCTCTCGACATTGAACCTCGCCCACATGATCCCGCTTTCGGCGGTCTGGGCCGGGCCGGACCGCGATGAGCATTTCCGCAGCTCGCCACTTTTCTTCGGCAAGACGGAGGGCTCGACGCCGTTTCGCTTTTCGCTGCATGTCGGCGACGTCGGGCACACCCTGATCGTCGGTCCCACCGGCGCCGGCAAGTCCGTGCTGCTGGCGCTGATGGCGATCCAGTTCCGCCGCTACCGGAAGAGCCAGATCTTCGCCTTTGATTTCGGCGGCTCGATCCGCACGGCGGCGCTTGCCATGGGCGGCGACTGGCACGACCTCGGCGGCAGTCTGTCGAACAGCGCTGAAGACTCAGTGTCTCTTCAACCGCTCGCGCGTGTCGGCGATGCGGCGGAGCGCGCCTGGGCGGCAGAATGGGTGACCGCGATCCTCGCCAAGGAAGGCGTCACCATCGATCCGACCGTGAAGGAGCACGTCTGGTCGGCGTTGACCTCGCTGGCGTCCTCGCCGGTCGAGGAACGCACGATCACTGGCCTGACGGTTCTGTTGCAATCGACCGCGCTCAAGCAGGCACTGCAACCTTATTGCGTCGGCGGCTCCTCCGGCCGCCTGCTCGACGCGGAGGCAGAGCAGCTCGGACTTGCGTCGGTGCAGGCGTTCGAGACCGAGGGCTTGATCGGCGCTGGTGCTGCGCCCGCCGTCCTCACCTACCTCTTCCATCGCATCGAGGGACGGCTCGACGGCCGGCCGACCCTCCTCATCATCGACGAGGGGTGGCTCGTCCTCGACGATCCGGCCTTCGCGCAACAGCTCAGGGAATGGCTGAAGACGCTCCGGAAGAAGAACGCCTCCGTCGTCTTCGCAACCCAATCGCTTTCCGACATCGACGGCAGCAACATCGCACCCGCAATCGTCGAGAGCTGCCCGACGCGGATCTTCTTGCCGAACGAGCGCGCGATCGAACCTCAGATCACCTCCATCTACCAGCGGTTCGGCCTAAACGATCGCCAGATCGAGATCATCGCGCGCGCGACGCCGAAGCGGGACTATTACTGCCAATCCCGCCGCGGCAACCGGCTCTTTGAGCTCGGCCTTGGGCCGGTCGCGCTCGCCTTCTGCGCTGCGTCCTCCAAGGCCGACCATGCCGCCATTGAACGGCTGCTCGCTGAGCACGGCCGCGACGACTTCACGGCCGCCTGGCTCGCGGATCACGAGCTGCTCTGGGCCGCCGACCTCATCCCTGACCTGACAAATCTGGAGGTGCAATCATGACCGTCCGCAAGACGCGGCGCGCACGCTTGGTCGCCGCGACCACTCTCTCGCTCGCCCTATGGATCTCGCCGCTTTTAACGGTGCCGGCCTCTGCGCAGTGGATCGTCTACGACCCCAGCAACTTCAGCCAGAACGTGCTGACTGCGGCGCGCGAGCTGCAGCAGATCAATAATCAGATCCAGATGCTGACCAATCAGGCCCAGAGCCTGGTGAACCAAGGAAAGAACCTCGCCAATCTGCCGATGTCGACGCTGACTCAGCTTCAGGCGTCGATTGCCCAGACCCAGTCGCTGCTGAGCCAGGCCCAGAACATCGCCTTCAACGTCGAGCGGATCCAGACGACGTATTCCAGCACGTACGGCACGGCGGCGGCAACGGGTTCCAATGCGACAATGTTTGCTGCGGCTCAACGTCGTTGGCAGAACTCGGTCGGCGCTTTCGAGGATTCGTTGAAGGTGCAGGCCGGCGTCGTCGGCAATATCTCGACCAACTCCAGCGCAATGAGCTCGCTGGTGACCGCCAGTCAGTCGGCAAGTGGCGCGCTGCAGGCCGCTCAAGCCGGCAATCAGCTTCTCGCCCTGCAATCCCAGCAGCTTTCCGACCTTGTCGCGGTCCTCGCTGCAAAGGGGAGGGCAGACGCGCTCGAGCAGGCGCGCGTCGCGGCGAGCGAATCGCAAGGCCAGCAACAATACAAGATCTTCTCGACGCGTAGCGGCTATCAGCCCGGCAACGTCACCATGTTCAGCGGCAACTGAGGCTTGGGTCATGGAGCGCTCGGATATCCTTCGCGCAGGCGCGATGATCGTCGTGTTCGTGATTTTCCTCGCAGCGCTGCATGTCATCCATCGGCGTCCGGCCGAGCGCCCGGCATCCGACGTCCCCTCTGTCTCCGCTCCCGATGACCTTTCGGCCGAGCTGCTCCGCTGCGCTGAGCTTGGACCCCAGGATGCCGAAGATCCGCACTGCCAGGCGGTTTGGAAGGAGAACCGCGCGCGCTTCTTCGGCAGGCCGGCGCGGCCACTTCTGCCGCAGGCCGCGCCGGCCACACTGCCGATGACGAGCGCTCCGCAGGGAGGGAGGTCATGAACAACGTCGGCGTTATCGACACCTTCCTCAATACGTTCACGACCTACATTGATTCGGGTTTCGGCCTGATCAAGGGCGAAGTCACGTATCTGTCGTCGACATTGATCGTCATCGACATCACGCTCGCCGGCCTGTTCTGGGCCTGGGGCGCAGATGAGGACATCCTCCAACGGCTGGTGAAGAAGACCCTCTACATCGGCTTCTTCGCCTTCATCATCACCAACTTCACCAAGCTCTCATCCATCATCTTCAATAGCTTCGCAGGCCTCGGCCTGAAGGCCGGCGGCTCGTCGATCTCGACCGCGGATTTCCTTCGTCCCGGCAGGCTCGCACAGGTTGGGCTCGACGCTGGGCAGCCCCTGCTGGACGCAGCAAGCCAGATGATGGGCTTCACCAGCTTCTTTGCGAACTTCGTCCAGATTGCCGTGCTGATGGTGTCCTGGCTCTTGGTGCTGATCGCCTTTTTCATTCTGGCTGTGCAGCTGTTCGTCACGCTGATCGAGTTTAAGCTGACGACGCTTGCCGGCTTCATCCTCATTCCCTTTGCGCTCTTCAACAAGACCGCCTTTCTCGCGGAGAAGGTGCTGGGTAACGTCGTTGCCTCCGGCGTGAAGGTCATGGTGCTCGCCGTGATCGTCGGCATCGGCACTGGGCTCTTCTCTCAATTCACCACAGCCTATGCCGGCGGCCAGCCGACCATCGAGCAGGCGCTCTCAGTCGTGCTGGCAGCGCTCGCCATGCTCGGCCTCGGCATCTTCGGTCCCGGCATCGCCAGCGGTCTTGTCTCGGGGGCGCCGCAGCTTGGCGCGGGCGCTGCCGTCGGCACCGGTCTCGCCGTCGCCGGTACGGCGATGGTCGGCGGCGCGGCGTTCGGTTTGGCCGGAAGGGGAGCGATGGCAGCGAGCTCCGGTGCTGCGGCCGCCGCACGTGGTGGTGCGGCGATGGCCGGCGGCATGTCCACGGCCTACAGCATCGCATCGGTCGGCAGGTCTGGCGCCGGCGGCGTCGCGGCCGGTCTCAGTGGCGCAGGTCGTGCGGCGGCTAGTCACGGGACAGTTCCCGTCAGACGCGCCGCTTCGCAAGCGGCGGGGGCAATGAGGGAGAGCTTCGCCTCCGGTGCCCGTGCCGGCGTCGTCAACACGGGTGGCACCTCGACCATGGGAACCATCGGGAGTGGCGAGGCCGCAAATGATGGGGCCGCGTCTCAAGCAGCGAGCCCGCCCGCCTGGGCCCGGCGCGTCAAGCGCAATCAGGCCGTCATTCACGGCGCGCAGACGGCCGCGCAAGCCCTCAAATCAGGCGACAGCCACGGTGGCGGTCACTCCGTCGACCTCTCGGGAGGAGAATAATTGATGTCAGTCTTTCGGCGATCGTCGGTGCGCTACGGCCGTACACCCGAACCCGAAACGCCCTATCAGCGCGCTGCGCAAGTTTGGGACGAACGCATCGGCTCCGCCCGCGTGCAGGCCAGGAACTGGCGGCTGATGGCTTTCGGTTCGTTGATCCTCGCTTCCGGCCTCGCCGGGGGGCTCGTCTGGCAATCCACGCATGGCACCGTCGTGCCCTGGGTGGTGCAGGTCGACAAGCTCGGCGAGGCGCAAGCCGTGGCGCCCGCCGTCGCCGACTACAGGCCGAACGACCCGCAGATTGCCTGGTATCTCGCCCATTTCATCCAGATCGTCCGCTCGCTTCCGGCCGACCCGATCATCGTGCGGCACAACTGGCTGCAGGCTTATGATTTCACGACGACGGCGGGCGCGGCGGCGTTGAACGACTACGCCCGCGCCAATGACCCCTTCGCCAATCTCGGCAAGCAGCAGGTCGCGATCGACGTCTCCAGCGTCATCCGCGCCTCGCCCGACAGTTTTCGCGTGGCCTGGGTCGAGCACCGCTATCAAGACGGGGCGCTCGCTGGCACCACACGTTGGACCGCGATCCTCACCATCGCGATTCAGCCGCCTACCGACGCCGATCGGCTTCGCAAGAATCCACTCGGGATCTACGTCAACGCCATCAACTGGTCAAAGGAGCTGGGACAATGACCCCGCCGATTTTCTCAAGAGCCGGCGGTCCGGCTTTACGTTTCTCCATCGTTCACCAAGGCCGGAAAGGCAGCGATACATGCTTCAGTAAACCCGCACTTGCGGCTTTACTCATATCCGCCTCGACGCTCGGTGGCTGCGCGCACAATTTCATCCCGCCCGACATCAACTACGATAGCGCGGAGCCGGCGACGCTCACCGCTGATCCGCCGCGGCCCGTCCAGATCGTGGAGTTGCCAAAACCGCTGCCGCTGCCAGGGCAGTTGAAACCGCTCGCCGCCGGCAAGCGCACCCCCGAAGCCGCCGATCCGAAGGTTCGCGTCAAACAGGCCAACGCCGCGGCACGGGTGCAGCCGGTTCGCAACGGATTCATCAACGCGGTACAGGTCTATCCTTTCTCGGGCGGAGCCCTCTACCAGGTCTATACCGCGCCAGGTCAGATCACCGATGTCGCCCTCCAGGAAGGCGAGCAACTCGTCGGTTCCGGTCCGGTCGCCGCCGGTGACACTGTGCGCTGGATCATCGGTGATACCGAGAGCGGCGCGGGCGCGACCAGGAAGATCCACATCCTGGTCAAGCCGACGCGGCCGGAATTGGTCACCAACCTCGTCATCAACACCGACCGGCGGACCTATCTCCTCGAGCTGCGCTCGACGGAGAAGACCTACATGGCTTCGGTCTCCTGGCAGTATCCCGAGGATCAACTCATTGCGCTTCGGCGGCAGAATGCGGCCGCTGAAACCGCAGCCCCCATCGCGGCTGGCGTCGATCTCGCCGCGATCAACTTCCGCTACGCGATCGAGGGCGATGATCCGGCCTGGCGTCCGCTGCGCGCCTTTGACGACGGGAATAAGGTCTACATCGAGTTCCCCAGCGGGATCGTCCAGGGCGAAATGCCGCCGCTGTTCGTCATCGGTCCGGCCGGCGGGTCCGAACTGGTGAACTACCGCGTCAACCGCAACTACTACATCGTGGACCGCCTGTTCGCTGCCGCCGAATTGCGTCTTGGCGACAAGGACAGCGAGCGGCGCGTGCGCATCGTCCGCACCGACGGAAGGCCGCGCTCATGGCGATAGGCAGCGAAGACGAACATCAGAGCGACATCCCGCCCGTCGCGCCGCCGCACCTTCGGCTCCGAGGCGTGCGGCCGCGTGTCACACGGCTCTCGCGCAAGGTGCTTGTCGGCCTCGGCGCGGTGTCGGCCCTCGCCGTCGCGGGCGCGCTCGGCTACGCGCTCAAGACCGGCAACAAGCCGCAGACCGGCCAAGAGCTGCTCAGCACCCAGAACAGGCCTTCGGTCGAGAGCCTCGCTGCCTTGCCGAAGGACTACACCGGTCTGCCGCGTCAAGCGCCGCCGCTCGGGCCGCCGCTGCCCGGCGATCTCGGCAAGCCGATCCTCAACGCCGGCACCGCTCCGAACACCATGGCAGCAACGTCTGATCCGGAGACGCAGCGCAGGGGCCAGGAAATCGAGGCGGCACGGGTCAGTCGTCTCTTCGCCCAGACTGCTCAGCAACCGCAGAGCGCCGGCCAACTCATCCCGACCGCCGCCACCGGCGCCGTGACGACCCCGGCCGCGACACCGCCCGTCGATGCCGGCTCCGCCCAGAACATGCAAGACCGCAAGACGGCCTTCCTCAATGCGGCGACGGACAAGCGCACGGTCAGTCCGGATCGGCTCGAGGCCAAAGTCTCTCCTTATGTCGTGCAGGCCGGCACTGTGATCCCGGCTGCGCTCATCACGGGCATTCGGTCCGATCTGCCTGGCCAAGTCACGGCTCAAATCACGGAGGCGGTCTGGGATAGCCCGTCCGGAAAATATCTTCTCATCCCTCAGGGCGCGAAACTGATAGGTCAGTACGATAGTTCCGTCGCGTTCGGCCAGTCCCGCATACTCCTGGTCTGGACTCGCATCATCATGCCGGACGGCAACTCGATCGTGCTGGAGCGCCAGCCCGGCGCCGACACCGCTGGTTATGCCGGTCTCGAGGACGAGGTCGACAACCACTGGGGCATGCTGTTCAAGGCCGCCGTTCTCTCGACCATGCTCAGCGTCGGAGCCGAGGCGGGCACGAGCCAGAATGAGAACAACCTCGTTCAAGCAATCCGTAGCGGCGCGTCCAACAGCATCAGTCAGACCGGACAACAGATCGTGCAACGTCAGCTCAACATCCAGCCGACGCTGACTATTAGGCCGGGTTTCCCGGTCCGGGTCATCGTTACGCGGGATTTAGTGTTGGCTCCATACGGAAAGGGAGGGGCGCCATGACGAAGCTCAAGCTTGGACCGCTTGAAGACGACAAGCCGGTAAAGCTCACGATCGAGTTGCCGGCGGCGGTTTTCAGGGATCTCAAAAGCTACGCCGAGATTTTAACACGTAGCGGAGGCACTACGACGCCGAACGAACCTGCCAAATTGATCGCGCCGATGATCGAACGTTTCATGGCAACCGACCGCGCTTTTGCGAAGGCCCGGCGAAATTCTGCTCAGCCCGCACCAACAGCAGCGGAAAGATCCGGGTAGCGCTCGCGAAGGAGGTCCAGAAACGGACGTACTAATGGATTGCCGTTGGACTGCCGCCAATAGACGCGGAAGCTCAGCCGCGTCGGCCCCTCCGCATCATGCACCTCCCGGAAGATGACACCGGGATAAGTCGCGCCAGTCGCACTTTCCAGGGCGAGGAGAATACCGAAGTCCATGCCCACCATGGAGAGAAGCCGGTCGAGCCCCACGTCATGGCGAAGCAGCTTGCAAGGATCGGAAGATCCTAATTTGCTGATGAGAAGCTTGAGGAGTTCCGGTCCGGGGCCACGCTGTGACATCAAAAGCGGTTCGCGCCGCAGTTCGCCCCATTGAACTACGTCATGACTTGCCAGACGATGTTTCGCAGGGAGGGCAGCAACAACACGTTCGCTCCAGAGCACCAATGACTTGCCGCTCCAAGTCGGGTTGGGATCCGCCACGACAGCGACATCGATGGCTGAGCTGGCGAGGTCCGAAATCAGATGCTCGCTCGCTCCGTCGACAAACTGTCTATCGACATCGGGAAAGCGGTGCCTGTGCTCGAGGAGAGTGGCTCGGAGATTGCCGGCTGACAGGGAGGTATGGATCCCGATGGTCAACCGACCGCTCTCGCGACGCGAGCGGGTCTTGAGGCGAGCGGCCATTGCTTCAGATTCGCCTACGATGCGCCGGGCATCCTCGAGAAATTCTCGACCTTCCATCGTTGGTCGCGTGCCTCCGTTGGTGCGCTCGAATAGTTTGCTGCCCAACGTGTGTTCGAGACTTCGTAGGCAGCGACTGAGCGTCGACTGCTTGATTCTAAGCGTCTCTGCCGCTTGACGGATGCTTCGATGCTGGGACGCAGCGATCGCCCAGCGTAGATCTCGAAATTCCACAGCCACGCTCGAAGCCCTATGGTGAGTTGTGGGACCAAGTGTTTTCTTGCCCCTCCATTGTGTTGCGTCAGCTCCTACGACTTCGGCCGGAATACGTATTTCAACACCGAGGTTATTTCAAACGTTAGGATGTGTGATGGAAAAGACAACTACAGGCTACTCACCGTCTGATGAATTCGGTTCTCTCTCTCTCTTCCGTTTTTGCGTCGTTGGGTCAGAGGACAATCAACCAGCACAGTGAGCAGGTGGCTGAAGGACGCGATCCGCGGCTTTCATTCGTACCCTCGGCAGATCTTGGGCCGATCAGCAAGGGCCCGTTTATCGCCCGGTCGATCGTTCCGGCAACGTTCGGCATGGGGACTGGGTGATAAGCGATACTAACCGGAGGGCCTCGATCCTGCGGCGAATGTCGCCAAATGATCCGGCCCAGCCGGCTGCGCGAATTTTGCGGTCGCTGACTGCAATGCCTTCCCTCCCTAGAGCTTGCGCGAAGCCACTTTGTTAGTCTGTTTGGCTTCCGTCTCCTGAAGGTGCCGAACCAGAAGCTCGCCTGAGGTCTTGTTGTGCTCGCGTGCGTAACGTTCGGAGGCGGCCGCATCGCCCCTGAGCAGCGCGTTGACCATTTTCTCGTGGTTCGCGATGACCATGTCGGGCCGTTCAAGGATTGCGTTTGAAGAGGCCATGTACATGCAAACCTGATGTTCGACTAAGCCGTAATGATCGGCGAGGCGGTTGTGTCCCGAAAGGACAACGATCGTCTTGTGAAGCGCGAGATCACTATCGTTAATCCGCTTCTGGTTGCGGCTTTTTGCGGCGGCCTTCATGTCGTCGTAAGCCGCCTCGATCGGTTGCCTCCGATTCGGGTTGGCGGCAGCGAGCTGTGCGGCCAGGCCCTCGAGGCTGGATCGAAGTGTGTAGAGCTCCCATGCATCCTTGGATGTCAAGCTCGCGACTTCCCAGCCCGAGTAAGGCTTCTGCTTCACCAGGCCCTCGCTCATCAGCCGCTGCAACGCCGCCCTTATCGTACCCCGCGACACGTTGAGCTCCGTGGACAGTTCGGTTTCTGTCAGGCGCTTTCCCGGCGCGAGGCCGCCACTGGTGATCGTCTGGCGGATAACGTCGGCAGCCGCACGGTCCAAACTCCGCTTCTCGACTAATCCCGAGATGATCTTAGCAGCCATTCTTCCTCCAACCGCGTTTGCGGAATGTTCGTTCTGAGTCACGGCGGATATTGGCGAACATTCGCCATTGACACCAGAGAATTCGTGTTGTTTGTTAATTGTCGACAATCAGCAGTTGAGCGGGGCCGTGCTTGCGCATTTCCGAAACCAAGGGCGTTAGCTTCGCCGGTCTGCAGCGCCTTTCGTCGTCAGCCGCCTCTCACAAGATCGTAAAGGCGGATGCGATCCTGGTATCGATTCCGTTCGAATCCGGCGGAGTGCCGCCTTGGAGCTTCGGCGGAGCGCCGAAACTGCAGTTCGACACGCTGTTGGTGAGACTGGAAACCGAACAGGGCATCGTGGGGTGGGGCGAAGCCTTCTCGCGGTGCGAGGACAAGTCGCTCAAGGCGATGATCGAGACGCGCGTGTTACCGCTCGTGATCGGCCGGAGCGCCCTGGAAATCGGCAAGATCAAGTATGATGTGGAATTCCGGCTCCAGAATTTTGGCCGCGTGGGCCCTATCATCTATGGCGTCTCGGCGGTCGACATCGCCCTGTGGGACATCCTCGGCAAGATCTCCGGACTGCCGCTCACCGCATTGCTAGGCGGTGCATTCGCCAGCGAAGTCGAGGTCTATGCCAGTCTGATGCGCTACGGCAATTGCGCCGATGTCGTCAGGGCCACCCGGCAGGCAATTGAGCGCGGATATCGTTACATCAAGTTGCACGAGATCACCGAGGACGAAATCCACGCCGCCGTCGAAGCCGCAGGGGCGCAGGCCGCCGTCATGCTGGATACCAATTGCCCATGGCCGGTGGCGGAGGCGCTCAAATACGATCGGCTTCTCGAGCCTCTCAATCTGTACTGGCTGGAGGAGCCGGTCTGGCCACCAGAGAACTATGCTGGGCTGGCCCGCATTCGTTCAACCGGGCGGCACCACATCGCCGCCGGCGAAAATGCCGGCAGCCTGCATGATTTTGTTGCGATGATCGCCGCAGGGGCCATCGACATTGCGCAGCCTGATGTCGCGAAAGCTGGCGGTATTTCCGAGCTCGTGAAGATCGCATCGCTTTGTCAGGCTGAATCAATCGAATTCGTGCCGCATTGTGCAATCTTCGGCCCCGGCCAGGTCGCGACCATACACCTCAATGCGGCGCAGCGATCAGTCCCGATGCTCGAGCGGCTCTATTGCGACTTCGAGGCCGAGATCTACGGCGGTGCTACGCTTCCGGTCAATGGAAAGGTTGCCGTGCCGACGGGGCCGGGGCTTGGCCTCGACCCTGATCCAGGCGTGATCAACCGCTACCGCGTTGCCTGAAGGACGGAGGCGTTGTGACATGGGCCATAGTTACATTCGTCTCAACAGCGTCGTCGGCGGACCATCACCTAGCCGCGCTGCTGCGCGCAATTGCGCTCTTCGTGAAGGCACGAAGGTTCGCGCAGGCCTGCCTGATCAGCTCGCGGGCGAGATGAAGCAGATCAGCATCGCGCTGGAAAGCGCGGTCCTGGACCAATTTATGTGAAGAGAGCGCTCATCAAGCGCGCTGTTTGCGCGTCTAACCCAAGAAGAGGGGACTCGAAATGGTAACACGGAGAGAGTTGCTTGCAGGAGCCGGAGCAGTTGCCGTGGCTAGCGGAGCGGGTCTCAAACCGCTCCCAGCGAAGGCGGCGCAAAGTAAAACCCTCGTGCTGGCGTCGATGGGCCCGGTCACCGGCAATTGGGATCCGACCTCTCACACGACCCTGGGGCAGTTGAAGTTCGAAAAGTTCGTATTCAATCATCTGACACGCTGCGAAATGCGGGAGGGTAAGTCTGAAGAGCTGACCCCAGACCTCGCCACCAGTTGGAAGCTGATTGATGCGCACACCCTGGAGTTCAAGCTTCGGGACGGCGTCAAATTCCACGATGGCAAGGAGTTCGGTGCTGAAGATGTTAAGGCGACCATGGAGTATGCCTCCAATCCGGCGCGCCCGGCATCCGCCCTCTATCCGGGCCGCGTTGATGTCGAGGTCGTCGACAAACTGACGGTCCGGTTGAAGACCGAAAAACACGGCTACCCCGCGTCTGCCTTCTGGTTCATTTCGAGCTTCCTTCCAATCCTGTCGGCAAAGGATATTGCCGATCCCGCGCTCCTCCAAAAGCGCCCGAACGGCACGAACGCCTTCAAATATGCGGGCACGCAGGGAGACAGGAACAGCCTCGAAGCGAATGATGAATTCTACGGCGGACGTCCCAAGATCGATCGGATCGTCTATGCCTACGTTCCGGACGCCAACACGCGCGCGCTGGGCCTGTTGAACGGCGAATATCACATTGCCGAACGGCTGGAGCCCGAGCAATACGCCTCGTTGTCAAGCAACCCGAAAGTCACCACCCACAGGGCGCTGACGACCGAAAACAAATATTTGCACTTCCGGTGCAACAAGCCTCCCTTCAACGACGCACGCATTCGCCGCGCAGTTTGCCACGCCATCGACCGCGATCAAATCCTGTCGCTGATGGGCGAGGCGGCCACACCGTCTAACTGCTATATTTCGCCGACCAAGTTCGGCTTCACGGACATTCCTGATTATCCCAAGTTCGATCCGGATGCCTGCCAGAAGCTTCTCGCCGAGGCAGGGTTTCCCAAAGGAAGGGGGCTGCCGCAACTCGAATATATCACCTCGATCGGGTTCTATCCGAAGACGAAAGAGTATGGCGAGCTGATCACAGCGATGCTCGCAGAACAGGGGCTTGATGTTCGCCTGACTGTTCTTGAACCGGCCGCGTGGGAGCAGGCGATCTATCGCCGCGCTGACGGCCAGGGCCAGGGCCACATGTGCGACGTCGGCTGGATGACCGGATCGCCGGAGCCGGATCTCGTGCTTCGACCGAACTGGCATTCAAGCGCCGCGCTGATCACCGGGATCAACGACCGGGAAATTGACGCGGTGCTAGACAAGGAACGCGCCGCTACAAACCCGGAAGAGCGCCGCAGCATTTTCAAGAATGAGACGTTTCCCACTCTCGCAAACAAGGTTCCGAGCTTGTCGCTCTTTTCCGCCGTGACCTTCCATGCCGCAGCCAGGAATCTGACGGGGGCATACTATTTCCCCAACGGGCCGATTGACCTGAGCAAGGCGGACCTGAGCTAAAGGGGCCGCAGCAAAAGTCTTTGGGAGGCCAGGAGCCGACATGCTGTTTGCGCTCGACTTCTTCGCTCGGCGCCTTGCACAAGGGTTGGTATTGGTCGTCCTCGTGACGATGCTCATCTTTACGCTGCTGCGCGTCGTTCCCGGCGACCCTGTGCGTATGATGCTGGGGCCAATGGCGTCAGTATCTGTCGCAGAGCAGACCGCCAAAGATATGGGCCTGAGGGATCCAATCCCGATTCAATTCGGCCGCTATGTCGCGCAAATCCTGACGGGGGATTTCGGGAGCTCTTTCGTCAGAAGCGCACAAGGCGGCAGCACTGGCGGCTCGCGAGGCGGCTCGACTTTCGATGCCGCCAACCGTGCATCCGTTTTGGGCCTCATCACAACCAGTCTACCCTTCAGCCTGCTCCTTGCTGGCCTTGCATTCCTGTTTGCCTTGGCAATCGCGCTCCCGATCGGCATAGCCGCGGGCTTGAGATCAGGACGATGGCCGGATCGGCTTGCACTGCATTTGGCTTCCGTCCTGGTCTCACTCCCCAATGTATGGTTGGCCCTCGTTCTCATCTTTCTCGTCTCCGCCAAGGCCGGATGGCTGCCGGCGATCGGCTATCAGGGGCCGAGCTACGCAATCTTGCCCGCCATTGTTCTCGCGATCGAACTTGCTCCGACCCTCATTCGGTCCGTCTCGGTCTCGGTGAGCGGAAATCTTGTCGAGCCATACGTGTCGCAGGGTGAGATTCGCGGTCTCTCGCGCAGCCGAATGATTGTCGCGCACGTGCTGCGCAATTCGAGCATCCCCGTCCTCAATGTACTCGGGATACAGGCCATTGGGGTTTTGCTTGGTGGTCTGTTCGTCGTCGAATACGTCTTCAACTATCCCGGCGTTGGCCTTTTGATTATCAACGCGGTCTTCCAACGGGATTTCCCAGTTATCCAGGCCATCGCGATCCTCGCCTGTGCGACCTTGGTGATGCTCAATATTCTCGTCGACTTTGCAGCGATGGCGATCGACAGGAGGCTCCAATACTAGCATCGACGGAACTTTCGGCCAGGACCGACAGCCCTGCGGCAACACGAGGTCGCGGCATCGCGGCCAGCATCTTCGTGCAGGCATGGCGAACAACTGAGTTCAGGATTGGATTTGCCCTGTTTTGCCTGCTGATCATCCTTTCTGTCCTGGGACCCTACATTCTCAATCTGTCGCCGACCCAATTCAATGTCAGCAAGAAATTCCTGCCACCGGCACTGCTGGATCATTCGAGCTGGCCTTATCTGTTTGGCACCGATCAACTCGGCCGTGATCTGTTTACCCGCTCCCTCATCGGTCTTCGGAATGCCCTGCTGATCGGCATCACGAGCGTTGCGGGAATGTTCATCCTTGGCTCAGCCATTGGCATGATCTCAGGCTATTTCGGCGGATGGGCCGGCTTGCTCTTGATGCGGATCACAGACGCGCAGATGTCGATTCCCGCGATCATTCTGGCGATCACAGTTCTCGGCGTTTCACGTCCCACTCCGCTGGCCATCATCCTTGTTCTGATTCTTGCCGGCTGGCCGGCGTATTCTCGCGTAGCGCGCAGTGTGACCCTGTCCGAGCGCCGCAAAGAATATGTTCGAGCGATAAAGATTCTCGGCGCCTCAGACGCGCGGGTCCTGCTCGTTCATATCGCGCCCAACATCTTGCCTCCGATCGCCTTTGTCGCAATCCTGGACATTGCCCGCATGATGATTTTCGAGGCTGTGCTGGGCTTTATCGGGATCGGCATTCAGCCGCCCACCCCGACATTCGGCACCATCATCGCTGACGGCACGAAGTACATTTTGAATGCCTGGTGGATCACCACGGTGCCAGGCCTCCTGCTCGCGATCACACTCTGTTGCATCAACATCATGGGAGGAGCTCTCGAGCGATCTCGCAACAAGATCTTGCTGGGATTCGAATGATATCGCCGGTCAACATTCTTGATGTCCGCAATCTGACCGTCACCCTTGAACTCGGGCCGCGCGGAACGCGCGCCGTGCTCACCGACGTCAATCTGAGTGTCGATGAAAACGAAGTGCTCGGCGTCATCGGCGAGAGCGGCTCGGGAAAGACCGTGCTGTCGCGGGCGCTTGTCAGGTGGGTCACCAGCCCACTCGAAATCGAATCGGGCGCTATCAGTTATCGCGGCAACGATCTTCTGAGACTACCCCGGGCAAAAATGCAGGCGCTCCGTGGGCGCAAGATTGCCTACATAGGCTCCGATCCCGCCAGTGCTCTCGATCCAACCCTTCCGGTTGGCCGGCAAATCGTCGAAAAACTCAAATCCATCGAGCCTGATATCTCCAACGGCGAGGCAGAGGGACGTGTCATACGCCTGCTCGATGCCGTAAAGATGCCCGGCGCGAAACAGCGATTTGAGGAGTTTCCGTTCCAGTTCAGCGGCGGAATGATGCAACGCGCCCTGATCGTGGATGCGCTCGTGACGAACCCGGACCTTCTGGTCGCCGACAACATTACGCAACCTCTTGACGTTACCGTCGCTGCTCAAATCCTTCGGCTCCTGCGCGAGTTGCAGCGGGATTTCAAGACGGCGATTCTGTTCGTTTCATCTTCTTTCGGGGTCATCAACGAAATCGCGCACCGGGTTCTTGTTCTCGCAGGCGGCCGCGTCGTCGAGACGCAAAGCGTTCAGCAATTGCTCGCGGCTCCGCAACATGCCTATACAAAGCAGTTGATAGCGGACATCCCCCGCATATGGCAGAGCTCGACTGAAGCCGTTGCAGATGAGGTGTCACCTGCCGCAAATGATGTCATTCTGTCGGTGCGAAACGTCAGCCGGATTTATCCCACGAGGGATAGAAACAAGCTGTTTGCAAACCAGTTCGTGCACGCGGTGCGGGGCGCTTCGTTCGATGTTCGACGAGGTGACAATTTGGCGATCGTCGGCGAATCGGGGTGCGGGAAGTCAACGCTTTCGCGTCTCCTAAGCCGCCTGGAGGTCCCGGATTCAGGGCAGATTTTGTTCATGGGCGAAGATATCGCGTCTATGAAGGCCGAGCGCCTATTGGCGCTCCGAAGGAAATTCCAGCTTCTCCTGCAAGATCCGTTTAGCTCCATTCCGCCTCATTTTTCGATCGGGCGAACCATCGCCGAACCTCTGTACATCCATGGAGGGATGTCGCGTTCCGAGCTCCGCGATCGGGTTGCGGCGACCATGCAGGAAGTCGGACTGTCTCTCGACCTGTTCGGCAAGCTTCCGGTCGGATTGAGCGCCGGGCAGCGTCAGCGTGTGAGTATCGCCCGGGCCCTGGTCCTCGATCCCGAGTTGCTTATTCTTGATGAGACGCTATCGGCGCTCGACCAGGTCGAGCAGCGCAAACTGCTCGCCCTTTTTCAGCGGCTTCAGGACCAACGCGTAATTACCTACATCTACATCTCACACGATCTTGGGATGGTGCGGCGAGCCTGCAATCGCATCGCCGTGATGTATCTGGGGCGCGTGGTGGAGCTGGCTGACAATCGGACCACTTTCATCGAGCCGAGACACCCCTATACCCGTGCGCTCTTGAGCGCGGTACCGGCGGTTGAGGAACGTCCTTTCAAGGCTGAGACCTACCTCCTGGAAGGTGAGCCGCCCAACCCAATCCACATCCCAGCAGGCTGCAGTTTTAGACCACGCTGCCCGTTCGCGCTCGATAAGTGCGCCATTGATGATCCGCCGCTCGCGGCACGCGGACGCGATGAATTGGCTGCTTGCCATCTGACAGAAATAGACCCGCACCATCAATGACTTTGCAGGATTGCGCGGCCATCCAATGGCGCTCCTATTCGGAGAGTGAACAGCATGGAGTTTGACTACATTGTCGTAGGATCCGGAAGTGCTGGATGTCCTCTGGCGGCGCGATTGGTTGAGCGAAAACAATCGGTCCTGTTGCTGGAAGCCGGGAAGAAGGAGCGTCTCAATCTGTCTCATGTTCCGGGTGCCCTCGTCTATACGATCGGGAATAGACGGTACGACTGGGCTTACAAGACGGAGCCAGATCCGAGCAGGGGCGGCGTGGTCGAGGACTGGCCTCGTGGCAAGGTGCCGGGAGGTTCATCTGCCATAAATGGGATGATCTTCATCCGCGGGGCCGCGCGGGACTATGACGCTTGGGAGGCGCTGGGCAACAGAGGATGGGGATGGAAGGACGTGTTGCCGTACTTCCGAAAAATGGAGACGGCGGATGAGGACAGAGACAATCAATTTCGCGGAGGGCTCGGACCTCAACGGGTCTCAGCTTTACGTTGGCGTCACCCCATTTCACAGAAGTTTATCGACAGCGTTCAAGCCGCTGGCATTCCCTTCAATGAGGATTTGAATGGTGCCTCGCACGAGGGAGTTGCCTGGAACCAAGGATCGACGCGCGACGGGCGTCGGCTTTCGGCCTTCGAGGCTTTCATAAGGCCAAAGCTGTCAGCAACTGATCTGAAGTTCTTGGATGATACCATCGTTCGCCACATTCTGTTTGACAAGACGCGCGCGAGGGGTGTTGCCGCCACGCATCACGGACAAAATGTCGATTTCGTCGCAAGAAAGGGTGTCATTCTTTCGGCCGGCTCCATCAATTCCCCGCACTTGTTGATGCTTTCCGGTGTCGGTGATCCCCGTCATCTCACAAAACATGGCATTGTTCCCCGTGTGGAAAGTCCTGAGGTTGGACGGAATTTGATGGAGCACCCGGGTCTGTATGTCCTTGCCGAACTCGATGTAGAGACCGCGAATGCACTGTCGCATCCGGTAAGGGGAGCACTCGCCTTGGCGGAGTGGGTCTTCAAACGGTCGGGGTTCATGAGCGTGCCGACGGCGCAAGTCCTCGCCTTTCTCAGATCGTCTCCTGAGCTTGCTGAGCCGGATCTGCAATTTCACCTCTTCCCGTTCGGCCTCACCAAGGAGAATGGAAGGCTGAAAACCCCGAGAGCTAACCTGGTGACCATCCTGGTGAACGTCAATTATCCGAAGAGCACGGGTCATCTCGAACTGACATCGAACGATCCTCTCGCTCCAATCGCCATCTTTCCGCGCTTGCTTGAACATCCTGATGATTTTGAGGGAGTTATGCGGGGATTGGATTGGGTCCGGAAGATCTGCTCTATGCCTCCGTTCGGCTCTCATGTCGTCAAGTTCAGGGACGCACCCGTACCAGGGGCCGGGCGGCAGGCAGATGAAGCGTATATTCGGAAAGCGACTGTCCCCTTCTTTCATCCCGTCGGAACTTGCCGCATGGGAACAGACGATCGTGCGGTTCTCACGCCTTCTCTCAGAGTGAGAGGTACTGAGAATTTGTGGGTTGCGGACGCCTCCATCTTTCCTCGTCATATCGCTGGGAATACCAACGCAACGTCTATTATGATCGGAGAGAGGGCAGCAGATCTCATCCATCCGTAGTCGTGATTCCGTAAATCAAAATTGGAGAAAGTCCGTGGCGCGCTTCTATGTGCCAGATAGGAAGGATGGAATAGGCACGCATGCATCCGATATCTGTCGTACTCAACGAGAAATCGTATGACCACAATCGTGCGTATTATCGTAATTGTGCCGCGCGCCACGAAAACTGCCCCCTCATATTGGCTCAGATGACAATGTTACCGAAGCGCACCCTAGTGTCTCCTGAATCAGCTGGCCGCGAGTCTGAGCAGGCCGCGCGCAAGGCGCGGCCTCCGGGCGCGGTAGCGAGCGAGCGGCTTGCGTCGATTCGGCCAAAGAACCTGTCGGGATTAGATACCAAAGCATATCGTGCAGTCATTATGGCTTCGCGCTATGCCTTCGAAGAGACGTGCCTCATGGGAAAACATTCTGAGCGCTGCATAATCCTGCCGACCGGCGTCGCGTTATCGAGATGGCTTGTGTTGCTCTCCCGTCGCGTATGAATGGCTACCCGTTCTTGCGAAGCAGACGCGGCCGCTTAGGCCGGGGCGAAATCTTGAGAATGCTCGCACAGCTCGGCTCAACAAAGAGATCGGACGGATGAACGCCGAGCGCTTCGGAAATGCGATCGAGAACATCAATCGTCGGATTTTTCGATTGGCGCTCAAGACCGGCCAAGTAGGAACGATCGATCCCCGCCGTGCGAGCCAATCGTTC
This sequence comes from Bradyrhizobium sp. IC3195, assembly GCF_020193585.1. NCBI lineage: Bacteria > Pseudomonadati > Pseudomonadota > Alphaproteobacteria > Hyphomicrobiales > Nitrobacteraceae > Bradyrhizobium > Bradyrhizobium sp. IC3195. The sequence goes on from NZ_JADYVG010000026.1 coordinate 80,803, forward strand.
CTGCGACATACCACGTTTGATGCGGATCCGACGGACGTTCCAGGCCAGTAGCGCACGAGGCTTCATGTCTCGAAGCTTGCCATTCCTCGATCGGTTAAAACACTGGCTATAGCCTACCATTTAGATGAAAGTCCGTGTTCTCGCCGCACAAGGAGAAGTGCGATGTTCCGAACCGAGAAACTGGTCGAGGGGCCTGCGGCCCTCTGTCAAGGCCAAAAAGCACGGGCCGTGTAGTCCCGGACCAAGCATCCGGGGTCGCAACCCCCCTGCTTTTTTACCCTGACCGCTACCCCCGCTCATCGCCGCGCGGCTAGTCGGTTGCATGCCGCAACCCTCAAGCCATGAAAGGCAACGACAAGGACGCAGACATCTGTCAACGCATCCGACCAAATCGTCCGCGAGGTCGAAGACGGCGTGCGACCCTGGATCAAGCCTTGGAATGCCGGTAATGACAGCGGGCATATCGCGCGGCCCCTGGGCGCCAATGGCATCCCGTAGCAAGGTATCAATGTTCACATGCTGTGACCGGAAGCCGTAACCAAAGGCTACCGATCGCCGATTTGGATGACGTTCAAACAGGCGCTGGACCATAAGGCCAACGTGCGCAAGGGCGAACACGGCAGCCTCGTCGTTTAAGCCGACAAGCTCGTCCTCACTGAATCCAATGCCGAGGCTGGCGACGCGGTCCATTCCGTTCATAAATGGTTACACTGTTTGCCGGTCTCTCACACTTGATCAACCAAACCGCGTGCTGCGCAATTTGACGCTATTCGAGATGTAATTGGCTAAAGCGCAAGGCTTACGCGCCGACCGACGTCAAACTCCCCAAGCAAATTCAAGGGCGCGAACACCCGTATCGGAAATCGCAAAGCTGTTGAAGCGGAGCGCGGCCGCGTTGCGGCAGAAGGGCGTTGAAACTCGGTGTCACGTTAAGTCATCAGCGATAACCCCGCATTTTTGAATGGCCGTCCGGCTGCCTTGTTTTATTGAATTGAGCTCAAGCATTCTGTGGGCATCGTTTGGTTCACGCTTGGGATCGCGGCGCAACACGATCGGCGCCTTCCGCCGATAGGCGCCGTCGCTTCCTGTCAGGTCGTGGCTAAGAGAATGCCGAGTTCAGCTCGCTCAGCCTCACGGAGATGGAAGGGCGGGTGGATAGAGAAAGACCCCCGGCCGTCATTGGTGGTCAGCGGACCAACTGTGGCACGACAGCTTGCCGTCGCTCAGCTCATGGCCCGTAACACCGCCACGCAATAGCTGTCTGTAACCATACTCGGTCATCCACTTCGCGCGGGCCAAATGGCTGTCGAAAGCGCGCCTAGCACGCGCTGGCTCGCGTTCGGGATCGATATGCAGGATGATCCGTGACACCTTGCGCCAATCGGCCCCTTCCCTGTCGGCATCCAGCATCCGCGAATAGGTGGCGAGATGTCCCTCATCGTAACGGGTAAGCAGCGCACCGGACGGCGCACCGTCGTCGACGTGGGGACAGCGTGTTGGCTTCTGCATTGGCTAACCTCGGTTGGGGTTACCTGGACTGACCATTCTTGGCCGATTGGGCTGCTGTGCCTCGTGACATTTTCTGTATCACGTGATGTAATCTATCAGCCGGCTCGGCAGAAGATCATGCTCTTGCAGGCGCTACATGCGCATAAAATCCTCTCGGGCGATCGCCAACGGCCCGCCTTAGTCGCGCGGGCTGAAAGAGGACCCGCCGCAGTGCGAAGCTTGCACACGGTACTTCTTTCGCGGACTCCGTTTGCGACTTCAATTGGGCGATTTGCTCTCTCCAAGTGTCTGCACCGCTCTATCGAAAGTGTGAAAGGGATGAGCACGTACGCGATAACATCCACTGCCAGGCCGTCGGGCTGCTTCGAAAGTGGTCGCCGACTTCGAACCTGAATCTGTCGGTTGACGTACAGCCTTCGTCGACGGCCTGTCGGCAACGAACTTTTTTTGTGCGATCGTTTTGCGGCCGGATCAGACGCTCGAACCCAAGTAGTGTGTACGCGAGATCATGTATTCCTTTCTCGGTGCGTTTATGCCGCCTTCCTTGAGGATTTTCTGCACGGCTCGATGGCCGGGCGCTGGAATTCAGCTTCGTGCTTCAAGTTGCATCCCGCAAATGTTACAGGATGTATGCCGTCGATCGTTTGTTGCGGGCAAAGCGGACGACCCGCATTTAAAGAAGTTTATTAACTGGGCCAGCCTTACAACCCGAACCAACAAGCGTTGCTGCTCATGTAATTCCATTCGCGCGCGGATCTATCAGCATGACTGCGCGCGCGTGATTTTGGATGCGCTTTGATCGAGGTTCGAAATGCCCAATGTTGTGGAGTTTCGTCGACCGAGTGCGCCGGTGCGGGCCACTCGTGAAGCAGCAGAAACGACCGTCCTTGGCAAGTGTGACACGCCGGTGGTGCCGTTCCCGATGGCGTGTGATTCCGGTCGATGTGCAAATCCAAATCCACGGCTTAAATCCATTCAAGCGAACGCCAAGCTCACGATTGATCATGCCATCGCCACGCTGGAGCAGACTCATCGTCAGATACGAGCTGCCATACAAAAGATTGGCGACGCTTCAGCTAGGGCCAACCTTGAAACCAGTCTCGATCTGATTGAGCGCAACCTCGAACTCGCCAAACTGAAATCGTCCTGTCTATAGCTGACGTTTTCACCGGGCGATCAGGTCGCTGCACGCGAGCATTCTAAGCACGGCAACCTTCCGCTAGCAGAGAGCCATAGCAAGTGCTTGCAAATGTCAAAATCGCCGGTCGGCTGATGGTTGGTTTCGGATTTCTCCTTCTGATGACCGCAGCAATTGGCGGCTACACGATCCATGCCTCCCGAAGCGCGAGCGGATCGTTGGCGACCGTGGTCCGCCAAAAAGATCACGTGGTCGAAGACGAGCGCATCGAATAGCGCGTATTTGAAACTCGGATGCATGTATGGACGGCCTTGGCAACCGATGACCAGTCGCATTGGGAGAAGGCCGCAGCAAGCGTTAAGCCAACATTTGCGCAGCTTGATGAGCTCGCTGCCGACACCAAGGACTTGGGTCGCCAAGCACGAGTGCGGGATCTCAAAATAGCCGTCCTCCTGCCAAGCAATTCGTGGTTTCGATAAATTGGAGATTACCGGCGGCGAAGGCCGCCGTAGGCGAGAAGCCGATCGAAGGAGTGGCTCACCCACCAAGCCCGAGCCCACATATGCGGCAAAGCCACAAGTAATCCCAGAGCAAACTTAGCGAGCCTTCTGTTCTTACTTGGCCTTCCAGCCCAAGAGCTTGTTCTGAAACCGTCCGCTATTGAGAAAAAGAAGAACCGTGAGCGACGCACCACGACGTCAACTGCAAGCTTCCAAGGAAACAGAGGGATCATCGATATCGCCGTCCCGTCAATTGAAAGCGTGAAGCCCAAGGCGACGTAGATTGAGGCCCAGCTTTCTGCGCCGCGCGTCATCCTCGTCTGGCGATGGGGCATATCTGGTAGCTGAAGCGCGACTAAGGGCTTGCCGATCACGCCTGCACCGCCTCAGATTTGACTGCCCAGTCGAGCTCGTTTCGCCCTTGATCTAAGCGCGCGAGCCGCGGCGCTATTATCGACGGCCCAAGTCGTCTGGATCAGAAGCGTCTTTTAATCTGGCTGCGGTTTCGCTCAGAGCAGAGAGCGCAGCTTGCATTTTGTCGGGCTGCGAACCGAGTGTCGTTTGAAGATGCTGCCGGTCAAGCTCGATGGCGCGATCGAGCGAGGAGCCGTATATCGCCGCAATCGCGATCTCCTTGGCCAAGCGCGTGAAGCTCTGCCACATGAGATAGAACATCAGCGGCGGGACCTGACAGTTCGCAAGCATCTCATAGCAGCGCGGTTCAGCGTTTTCGATCGCCCACCATTGCTGCGCGAGCACCACGAGCCGTCGAAAGTCTCGTCTCGTTCGGCTGAACTTGTCAGGGTCGACGCCGCCGATGAAGGAGCAATGATCGAGCCAATTCAGGCCCGCCATGATCGCAACTGGATAATCGACAACAGGAACGCCCTTGAAGTCGGCGACGGTTTCTTCGTGCGGAGCCTGCCTGAGAAAGGCATCCATCATTTCGGCCTGGCGGACGGCGCTGACCAAAAGATCTACGTCGCGCCGCGGCACCATCATCACGTAGCGGCAGGCTTCGAGCCGCGTGTGCTCCCAGATGGCACGCACATTCCGTCGGTGTCGCCCAGTCCACGCTTGCAGGCAGGGTAAACCAACCGGCCTTCATCGGTTTCCTTGAGGTACAGCGGAAGCAGCCTGTCGAGGGCTGACAGGAGCGTCAGAGGTTCGAAGAGATCGCCTATAGCCTTTTCGGCAGAGGCCAGAACCGACTTCTTTGATCGTCCCCATCCGAACATTTTGGCCGCCCCAGGTCCATGCTGCGCTGAATGCCGATTACAAGGGGGCTCGCCTGAAGACGCAAGTCCGCCCATTTCCGGCCTTCGAATGATCCGGAGCCCGCCCGAATCGGTTAGTGGGTTATTAACCGCCGTTCGGCAGGCTTGCAGCCACGGTTATCGCTGCCTAATCAGCCCCCCAGCCCAAGGCAGCGTAAGATGGCCGGCGGTGGATGACCTCCGCCGGCCGTTTTGCTCGAGAGACTGTCCGCGCTCGCTGCCGTTACGGAGCCTTCGAAGGCCCGCCTCGCAGTTGACGGTATCCGCTGTTGGCCATCCAGAGCGCGCGCTCAAGATGGGTTTCAAAATGCCTGCCGGGCCCGCTTGGGCTCGCGGTCTGGGTCGATACCAAGGACGATCCGCGATACCTCGCGCCAGTCAGCGCCCTCGGCATTGGCGTCGAGCAGGCGCCAATACGTGGTCATGTGCTCTTCATCGTACACGGTAAGGTCGGACCCAGAGGGCGCTAGATTGGCGAGAACTGGATTGAGGAGAGGCGGCATTGGCTTCCCCGCGATCATTGGTTGTGACACCGGGATATTTCCCGGTGTTTGTGTCGGCGGCGTGACCGGTGCAGGATCATCCAAACAGCCGGGGGCTGACATTGATGATGAAACCGGCCGATGCACCGATGATAGCGCCGACTAGGCCATAGCCGGCGGCGCCACCGGGACCGATCATCACCGCGCCGTAGAAGAAGCCGATACCTGTACACAAGACAATCATGCCGATCAGTGCCTGATCGTTCAGCTCTTCGATCGGGTGTAGGCGTTGCTCTTCGGAGCTTTGCACATAATGACCGGCTGGCTCACGCGAGCCGCAGTGCGGGCAGGCGACGGCCGAAAACGAGACATTGCCGCCGCAGTCGGAGCAGCCAATCAGTTCCTCTTGTACGCGCCCGCCCGTCATGCGTCCCAACGTAGCCGCGTCGCTACCATGGTGCTACAGGCTTTGCCCGCGGTCCACAATCACTATTCCTCGGCCCGACCGATCGTCGCCTAGCAGCTCGCCAGAGGAGGATCGCGGAGCGGCACTGCCGAGATATTCGACGCGGCCCGCGCCCGCGTCCAGGCCGCCTGGGAGGAGCTGGCGGTCGCGCGACGGCCGCCGATTAAAGTGCCCACCCGGCTAACCGTCGCATGAAGCATACCGCAGAACGTCCAAGCGCCGATCCGGAAGCAGCGGCCCTCCGGTGGGTGCCGATGTTGAAGCCTGACTTTGGCTCTGTCGGCAGGCGGATCGAATGGAAGGCGACCGTATCGCGTGGGTCCGCCACCTTGCCGAAGCGACGGTACGACGGCGTACCCCTTGGCTGTTCCGGGCATTCGAACTCTGATGATCTTCACTGCCGCGACGTATACTTCCAGATCGGCTTGTGAGAGGCCGGGGCGGCCTGGATAACACCCGAGCTGACGAGTGAGCCGCAGATGTCTCACGTGGCTCGTCGAGCAACGCAGCAGTTGAAAAGCTTCGCTTTCCGTCCACATCTGCGAGTTTGGTTTGAGCTGCGCTTCATCGCGCGATTCAAACACGGTGCACCTTTGCGTGTCGATATAATTAATGGTTCAATACGTGTTATAAAAAACAATACAACTTAAACGTTGACAGGGCCGAATCGCATTTCCTATTGTCGCGATGAGGTCCAGAAAACCTCGTGCGGCAGGCGTAATCGTTTTCCTCAGAGTCCTGCGTCCTCGCGCGTATGTCCAGTGGCGCAAGCCTAAAGGCGCGAGGGAGCGCCTGTCGTTGCTTATTTCTGGCTCCGGACGACTATCTCGATCTCAGAAAGATCGACGGAGAAAACGACAGTGAAAACGGTAACAAAACAAAAGGCAGACAGAGCTTGCGCCAAAGAGTTGAAGATTTTGGCACGGGTCGAAAAGGATCTCGAAAATGCACGCGGCTCCGGAGCGGTTGAAGACGTCTTCCTTGGGCTTGAGGAAATCTACTCGATGCACATGCGCACCGAGCATCAAAGCGTCCGAGCAAGATGCGAAGCCATCTTGCGCGCCGGCAGTTTGCCGAAGGCGTAACTGACGATCTTAGAGCGCCCCGTAGGGAGCGCTCTATGCATTTGAGCAACGCGGCCGGCAAAAGCCGGCATCTGAGGGCCCCGGCACGCTCCTAAAAGGTGGTAATAATCCGTGCGAGACCTGATCATCGCCGCGATTCGTCAGTCGGACTGCCCCTGCGAAAACTTTGGCGGAGAGTTCCCGACTGAACTCAGCTGCCATCACTCTCTTAATATTCTTCATGATGCTAGCGAGAAGGCTTCCGTCATTGTCGAATTGCTCCGCGCAATAAGCAACCTGGACGCCCGCCTTGCGGCAGATGAACTCGTAGTGCGCGCTCTCGTCAACGTCCTGAAAGCGTCCCCATCGGCTCACGTCGAAGACAAGCAGATGAGCGAAGTCAGCGCGTCCCGATTGCACGTCTTCAACCAGTTCGGTAAGGCCCCCCGGTTTTCGATTCTGAGGCCGCTTTCTCCCTCGTCACGATAGGTGTGGACCATGGTTAGCTTGTGAAGTTCGGCGTAGGTCGCGATGACCACTGCCTGATTCTCAATCGAGTATTGCTTGTAATCCGTCGACATGCGGACATACTGCGCCGCCCGTCGCGCTTTCTGAGACTGAGGCAGACGTTTCGCGTGTACAACAAGGGTGTTCCCCATGTTGCCTCCCCGCGGCTATATCGCGTCGCGCTGTATTGCGCATCGCAAACCATTTAGGCGCATCATCAAGTCCGCGCCATCGGAAAGTGTATTCAGAAAGAGTCAACTGCTATGTCGTTTTTCTTGAAAGCACGTTGCGGCGGGCGAAGCGAGCTGCAGAGAAATGCGGGTTTGCGCTTTTGGGCCGATTTTGTTGCAGAAGTCGGTAGGATCGACGCTCTCAGCCGGGCTGAGATCTGAAAATTTGGGCTCGCGATCTCTTGGCCGCCTGCCCGGCATGGGCTGCGGAGACGGCCGGGCACTGATGCCTGACGCAACAACGCGACGGACGCACTTACGCAACGCATAGTGCGGCCGTGTTGGGTGGATGGAGCGCCAGCTTGGCAAAGCGACGAAGGTTCTGAGCTATTGCTGCAAGCGTAAATTCGAACCGCGCGCCGGCCGGTCCACGCAGTCTTAGGCGGTCGAACCGCAGGATCCGCTTGAGGTGCGCAAACAGCATCTCAACCTTCTTGCGATCTCGTCGGGTCTGATCGTAGGCAGGTGTCTTGGCGATAGCCCGGGCGACATCGCGCGCTGCCTCGTGCACGTGGCGGCTTCCGGCTCGGCGAGTTTGGACAGCACTTGGATTTGGAGCGGGCAGTCGCGGCAATCGGCGACGCGCGAGAAATACGAGATAGCGTCATCTCCGCGTGGTCCGCGTGCGCGGCAGGATCTTGCCGCTGCGGCAGACATATTGATCGCGCGCCTCGTCATAGATGAAATCGTCGCGGCTGAACGTGCCGTCGTCGCGCTGTGACTTGTCGATCACCGGGATGTGGGGCGCGATCCCCTTCACATCGACCAGGAAGTGGAGATTTTGGGCCGCGCCGTAGGCCGTATCCGCGACGAGCCAGTCGGGTTTGATGCCGAACGTCTTCTCAGTCCTTTCGATCATCGTTTGGGATGCGCCAACCTCGGATTGGCGGATCGCCCGGGACGCTTCGACATCCATGATAATACCGAACTTGATGTCGATGAGGTAATTGTCGGCGTAGGCGAAGAACGCGGCGTTGCGCAGTGCGCCAGTCCACTGCGCGGCTGGGTCGGACGGCGCGACAAACTTCGGCACGACGTCGGTGGCACGACCCCATGCTGGATCGTCGAGATTGGCGAGATAGTCCTGAACGGCGCGCCTAGCCCCCATCGGGTCGATGTCGTGGCTCCATTTATCGCCCGGCGTCGAGCGGCACTTATTGGCGTCCGCCGCGATCAAGCTGGCATCGACGGCGAAACCATTGCCGCCGACAAGGCCAGCCTTGATGCACGAAGCGACGACGCGCTCGAAGACGTGACGAAAGACATCATGATCGCGAAATCTCTCGTTGCGGGCGCGCGTGAATGCCGAGTGATCCGGGATCCTGTCTTCTATGCCAAGGCCGCAGAACCAGCGATAGGCGAAATTGAGCTGAACCTCGCGGCATAGTGCGCGCTCCGAGCGGATCGCGAATACGTAGCCAAGGATGAGCATCCGGATCATCAGCTCCGGATCGACCGATGGTCGGCCAGTGTTGGAGTAATGCGGCGCAAGCTCGACGCGCACCCACGACAGATTGAGAACTGCCGCAATTTGCCGAACCTGATGGTCGTCCGGCACTACGGCCTCGAGGTCGAACGCATAGAACAGATGACCCTGCTCGCCCTTGCGCCGCCCCATCATCGATTCTCTCCGTCGATAGCCGCTTCACTTCGACGGAATCACGGTTCGCACCGCTCCTCAAGGTAGTTCTGCAACAAAATCGGCCCGTAGCCGACATGTCCGGCGCAGCTCTTTCGTCTGCTTCTGACGAGGCAACCAGCAGGATATCGTCGTTGTCCTTGTCGATGATGTTGAACGCCCATCCATCATGGCTGTGGCGATCGCCACGTCGGCCTTCTTCTCCTTATTGCCGCTATTCTTGTTGTAGACGTGGGTCTTGAAGCCGGCCTTGTCGACCATCTTCCAGAATGAGTCGCCGGGAGGAGGTGAACCCCACATACCGCCCGTCAGCTGGCAAACCGACAGCCCTGGCAGCAATTTAGGATTGGATGAATTCTTCAAGCTCGTCGATCATCTGTTTACCGGGTTTGATTCCTCCGAAAGGATATCAATGGCCTCGAGCCTTGCGTCATACTCCTCGTATGTGCCGAGCAGGGCTTGGCCAACTGTCAAGTTGTGCACGGGATCGATAATCGAGGGGGAGTCGTAAGTTAGGGAGGTTGGTCCAGTAAATAGAACTTCTTCGCCACGCTCGTCGCGTCGCAACGTTCGGTCCGTACACCATTTGACGAGTTGCGTGACCTCTCCCTTCCCGGACTCAATGATGGACGGCAGCTGCCGAACCGAGTAGAAATTCGTCCGCGCAGAATACATCTGCCGCGAATCCGAGCTCATGCGCTCGTCTGGTTGAGCGGTAAGGGTCAGCAGGCGCTTGCCTTTCGGACGCTCGAGCGTACCCTGAATTAGACCGCCTTCTCTGATCAGTCTAATGTGCGCCAGCTTTTTTGGAGCACCAAGAACCTCTCGTCCCGAGGCGAGAGCTGCATCATTTACCGTCACGTAAATGTAAGGGATGTAGTAGCCAGTCTCACCGTCGGGATCACGAACTTGAATTCCTGAATAGCACTCCAAGTATGGCCCGACAGTGCTTGAGCGATAGCTCGCGACCCCCACAATGGCGATTGCAGGGTTTGCTGCAGGTGCTAGCTCCTTCGGCAATAAACAATTCGCCTCGTGCCCCACGCTGAACATAAGGTTTATGGCTTGGCAGCCGAGAAACGCAGTGCCACGATTTTTGCCCCCATGGTAAAGAGGCGCATCAAGCGGAATGCCTTTGACGTCGGGCATCGCATCCTCCTTGATCTCAGAATAATTCGCGCGGTTGGAGATTGAGCTATTCATCTCACCGCGCCTCTCCGGTTGTTGAAGCGCCCCTGAAGCGACTGTACTGCGCTGGCAGCGATGTGGGTTCGGTAGTCCGTACGGCACATCGATCCGGTGATAGCGATCTTCGCTACGCGAGGCCGCAGTGCCGTTTCTGCGCCTTGCACCTCAATCCGCCGGATTAAACGATCCGAAAACATCCGACACGCTTGACCTTCTCCATTCTAGAAGCCGGCAGCTGTCCTGTGCTGCCGGATGCGCCTGATTGTGCATCCATTCCGGCGGAGCGTGCTCACCGATGATGACGTCAAGGCGAGTGGGTGATTCCTATTTGTCTATCAGTCGTTATGCAACGTCGATGCCAGGCACCTCGTGCGGTTTATACGGCTCATTGGCTGACATCAAATTGGGTACGAGTGACCCGACAACTTTCGACTATTGTTCTGTTGCCTTCCTCGCTTGTCCGATTGACGACGCGATGTCGAAAGCCCGACATAATCAAGTATCCGGACAGAAAGTCGATGAGGCTCTCTCACGAGTTTTCGCAACAGCATGGCTATCGCCATTGTGTCTCGATTAAACCAGATCAGCGCAACATTATCGCTCGCATGGTCGAAAACGCAGGCCCTGACATCGCCGTCTCGGTGGTGAGTCGGAAGACCTCCAGCGCCTGTGCAAGAGTCACGTGAGGCTGACTTCCCATCAGAGTCTCGGCGCGGCGATTGCACGGAATGGATACTCCAATTCGCAAGACTTAGGAGAACCTCATGCGTTCTGCGCCCCACTTTTCGATCCACAAGGAGCTCAGCACCGTTCGGCACCGGTATCGCTCCGCTCGCGGGTACCGATCCTATCTCCGAAACCGGAGGAAATTCGGTCGCAAATTGTCGGCGTCTAGAAGGTGGGGTAGTTCGGCAAAGCCAATGCAACAATCCAAAGGATGGCTAACGCCTGAGCGGCGGAAGCATGTTCGCGACGTGAAATCGTTATTGAAGTGCTTTAGCGCCAATTTACACGGGTACTGCGCACAGGCTTTGGGCATCAAAGATGATGCGTAGCAGAGGGCAGATCGGCAAGAGTCCGGGGCGTGGTGCAGACCGCAACTCTTGGCTTGCCCGACTTTCAATGCTCGTTCTCAACCATTTTGATCAACATGCCCGTCATCCTTTTTGATGCTGAAAAACCCTGCACCGCCACTGATCGAGGGAACCAAGAGTTATGGGACGTGTGAGCGAAAAAGTCATTTTGGTAACCGGCGGGGCTCGAGGAATGGGGGCCGCTCATGCGCGCCTGCTGGTAGCCGAGGGCGCGAAAGTCGTGATCACCGATACTCTTGACAATGAAGGACCGACTTTCGCGGCCGAACTTGGCCCATCCGCGATCTATGTGCGTCAAGACGTCGCCCAGCCAGGGGAATGGTCCCAGGCGATCGCAGCTGCGGAGGGCAAGTTCGGCGCGCTGCACGGCCTCGTCAACAATGCAGGCATCGCGAGTATGGCTCCCATCGAGCGGTTCCCGCTCGAGCAGTGGGAGAAGACCCTGGCTGTCAATCTCACCGGTGTATTCTTGGGAATGCAGACTGCCCTACCTGCCATGCGCCGCGCGGGCGGAGGCTCGATCGTCAACATCTCGTCGGTTGAGGGGCTGAGGGGTAGTGCTGGGCTTCACGCCTATGTTGCTTCCAAGTTCGGCGTGCGGGGCATAACGAAGTCCGCTGCCTTGGAGGCCGCCGCGTCCGGCGTTCGCATAAACTCTATCCATCCGGGCTTCATCAACACTCGGATGACAGAGAACATCGATCTTTCCGGTTTTCCAATTCCGCTCGGGCGGCCAGCCGAGCCGCAGGAAGTGTCACAGGCAGTCTTGTTCCTGCTTAGCGACGAGTCCTCTTATCTTACCGGCTCCGAAATCGTCGTCGATGGCGGTCTGACGATCGGCGTCCCGCAGAAGTGTCAGGCGGTCGAAAACATCTTCTGACTATCAGCGGACGGATTGTCACATCAAACGAGATGGAATGTCGCGATGTATTACACCAGTGGAAATTACGAAGCTTTTGCTCGGCCCCGCAAACCCGCCGGCGCGGACAGCAAGACAGCTTGGTTCGTTGGTTCGGGGTTGGCTGCGCTCTCCGGCGCGGCCTTCTTGATCCGCGACGGGCAGATGCGTGGCGACCGTATTACCATCCTCGAACGACAGACGGTTCCGGGGGGGCGCGTTGGACGGTTGTCAGGATCCGAAAAGCGGATTCGTGATTCGAGGTGGCAGAGAGATGGAGGATCATTTCGAGTGTCTCTGGGATCTGTTTCGTTCGATCCCATCGCTCGAACTTGAAGGCGCCAGCGTGCTCGATGAGTTTTACTGGCTGAACAAGGATGATCCGAACTACACACTACGGCGGGCGACGGTGAAACAGGGGCAGGATGCCCATACCGATGGCCTCTTCACACTGAGCGAACAGGCCCAGAAAGAGCTGATTGCCCTTTTTCTTGCCACCCGTAAGCAGATGGAGACCAAGCGCATCGACGAAGTGTTCGGGAGAGATTTCTTCAACAGCAATTTCTGGCTCTATTGGCGGACCATGTTCGCCTTTGAAGAATGGCATTCGGCCCTCGAGATGAAACTTTATCTGCATCGATTCATCCACCATATCGGCGGCCTGCCGGATTTCAGTACGCTGAAGTTTACCAAATACAATCAATATGAATCGCTTGTTCTGCCGTTATCCAAATGGCTGTTGGCGCAAGGCGTCAATTTTCGCTACGGGGTCGTAGTCACCGATATCGATTTCGACATAAAGCGTGGACGCAAGCAAGCCACAGCCATTCGCTGGCAGGAGAATGGCATTGAGGGCAGTCTCATTATTGGCGCCGACGATCTTGTTTTCATGACGATCGGGTCGCTGACCGAAAACTCGGACATGGGGGACCATCACACGGCCGCCAGGCTCAACGAAGGACCGGCGCCCGCCTGGGATCTGTGGCGGCGTATTGCGGCCAAAGATGCGGCCTTTGGACGCCCAAATGTCTTTTGCGGCAATATTCCTGCAAGCAAATGGGAATCGGCGACGTTCACGACCCTGGACAAACGCATTCCAGCATACATCCGCAAGATCGCCAAACGCGATCCGTTCAGCGGCAAGGTTGTCACAGGAGGCATCGTTACGGTGAAAGATTCGAGCTGGTTGCTCAGTTGGACCACAAATCGCCAGCCGCATTTCAAGCGCCAGCCCAGCGATCAAGTCGTCGTCTGGGTCTATTCGCTATTCGTCGATAAAGCCGGCGAATACGTGAGGAAACCGATGCAAGATTGTACGGGCGAGGAAATCACGCAAGAATGGCTTTATCACCTCGGTGTACCGGTTGCGAGTATACCGGAACTCGCCGCTGGGGCCGCCAAGACGGTCCCGGTGATGATGCCCTACGTCACTTCCTTCTTCATGCCGCGGCAGGCGGGCGATCGGCCAGATGTTGTGCCGAAAGATGCGGTCAATTTCGCCTTCATCGGCCAGTTCGCGGAGTCGGGTGAACGGGATTGTATCTTCACGACGGAATACTCCGTTCGGACCGCGATGGAAGCCGTGTATATCCTCCTCAAGATTGAACGTGGAGTGCCCGAGGTATTCAACTCGACCTATGATATTCGCAAGCTGCTTGCAGCAATGGCTAGACTGCGCGACGGCAATGAAATTGAGGTCCCGGGACCTGCGTTCCTGCGCGAGCTCATTCTAAAAAAGATTGAAGCGACTGAGCTTGGCGAACTACTGAATAAATATCACCTGAGTTGATTAAGGCGCGGACGCTGCGGGCGACCGTTCGCTCGGATAGAGAAGCGCTGTCCTGCGCCGTGACGGCTCGGACTCGCCAAGGCGCGGATCAAACGTTCGCGCCGATCTTCCAGGCAACCTTTAGGCGTACTCTGGAATTCGGTGTTCTTTCGGCTTGATGTTATTCTCGCCACACGCATCCGATTAACCTCTTGCCACGAGGTGAGGGCGAAACTAGCTAGTGGCTCGTCACAGTGATTTTGATGGTTTGATACCGGCCAGCTTAGGATCGGCAAGTTTTCTGGCGGCACGAGGATTTCGATGCTTCTGGGGATGCAGGATTCGGCGGGTGGCCGTCCGAACATGTGCGAATAGGTATAGATGAACGCCAGATAATGGCCCTGCTTCTCGGTAAAGCGTGCGCCTGGTTTTTGACTCATGGATCGATTCATCCGTGCCTCCTTAGTCGTCCGTGAAGAACGGGTAAGGGGCTGATCTGGAGTCGCTTTTTTTCCGGCTGCGTCGACTTTGTGGTTGCAGGCTTTGACAGTGCGGTAGCTCGGAACCTGCAATTTGCAGTTTGAGATTCCCTCGAATCGCACGGCATGATTCGGCGCTCGTATCGGGAGGAGCCGATGCGACCGAAGAAGCCGAAGGCGACGGAGGAAGGTGATCTGTTCCGGGCCAGGCTCGAGCAGATCATCTCCTGCACGAGCGCCGGATCAAAGTCGATAGCGACTGCTGCTGACTTTGCCGTCGTTTGTCCCTGTTGCGTTGCTTGGCCTCGGCGAGCTCTCATGCGCTTGACCTTGCCGATGATGGCGTTGCGAGATACGCATCGCCACCCCTCGCAGACACCGAGTGGCCCGCGCTCCACATGCATTGCAGAAGCGACACGTCCTCAGAATCCCATGCCGATGTGGCTTGATTGACCATCGTTCGTCATCGTCACGAGCACGAGTCGATGGTCGTTTTGATTGTCGCCAAAAGCAGTGCGTGTCGATGTTTACGCTTGTTCGCCGCTATTCGATGTTCGGAAAGGTTTTTGGCTGCGACGATCGGCCTGCCTTATAAAATAGGCAGACGAACGTGTATTTATGCCTGCGGTTGCATCGTGTCCGGAAAGTTGATCCGCTTACGTTCGCTGCTGTTGACAACATGCGTTAACGGCGTTGCAATCACCAGCACGACAAACGGCGGTGAGTTTACCAACTAACAACAGCAGCTAGACCACGACGGCGTTACTGCTCGCACACGGCTACTAGCGTGGGTACCCGAGCGTTTGCGCGGAAGTATGGGCCATGCAGTCGATCCCTTGCTAGGTGTCGTCGGTGCCGGGGATCGTGCCGTTCTCGGAATACTGCCAGAGCTTCCGTTGCCGCGAAGCCGACGTCTCCGGAGGTGACGATGCTGACGTCGACTCGACTTCAACCATTTCAACAGCGACGATGCAAACTTGGTCGCTTGGATCAGCCCTGCGGGCAGCAGGCCGCCGGAGCCGCCGCCGCCGCCGCGGATGGTCGAGCAGCGCCTGGACGGCCTCGTGCAGATCGCCGAGCGGGGCTCAAACCCACCTTCGAGAAGGTCGTTCAATTCGAGCCGCAGCATCTCGTCATCCCAATCGGTGCGTCGAAGGCCTCGAAGAGACGCGACCAAGCGCGAAGCTCGAGACAATACCCGAGAGTGTACCAACAGCAACGGGACAGCTCGCAGAGATGGAAGCAAAAGTAAAAGATCAAACAGCGTCATAGCAAGTCCGCCGATCTGGAAGCTAAGCGCGCGCTGAACCGCCTGAAGGAGGTTGACCCGGAGGGATATGAGGCCTTCCTTCGTAAGCGTGAGAACTGCGGGGACACTGGCGGTTTCGGCCCGGCTGGACGGGCGAGGCCATAGTCACCACCACATTCCTCGCCGTCGCATTCGCACAACTCTGGCGCGTCGTCGCCATGCGCAGCAGCCGCTCCGGTACCGTTGTCAACGAGTTCACGCGCAATCCATGGGTCTGGCTGCGCTCGGCCTGTACGGCCCTCTGCTCGCAGTCCCTCTCTACTGGCCGCCGATGACAGAGGTCTTCCACGTCTGCCACCGACGCTCACGATGTGGAGCATTGTCGCGGGCTACAGCCTGACGCCGATGCTGCTAATTCAGGTCAGCCACGCCGTCATCGTGCTTGCAAAACGAAGCCGTTAAATGGTAGCCGCGTTGCTTGGCTCGAATTCGCCGTCTGCATCATCGTGATCGGCGTGGCCGGATGTATGCTCATGGTCATTGCGCCCTACGGAGGCCTGATCTCCGAGTGCGAGCCTATTGCCCTCAGGCGCCCGGCCGATTCCGTTCGCTCGCGTTCCCGCGGATTACAGCCCCCGATCTCCCACAGCGGACCCAACGTCACTGCAAATTCGATCGCGAGGATGGGATGGCGGCTCGAACAAGAGCTCGTCCGAACGCTCTAGATGTTCTTGTTATGCGGTCAAGTTCGCCCATTCCACAGACCACCGATTGTGACGTCAGAAAGAATAGTGATCGCGTCTCAAGGACGTCAACAGCGGGGGTAAGCCTACAAGATCATGTAGTTGTAGTATTACTGTTTGCACGGCTCTCTGCTGGAGGCCGTTCGCTGACACGGGGGAGCCATGTCGACAGTTGCCAGCGCAATTCGGCGCCTTTGGTGGCGACGCTTTCTTGTTCTTCTGGCGATCATCGTGATCATTGCTTTGATCGCAGTCATGACCAGCTCCCAGCTTGGCGCGACAATCGAAGCTCTGACGCCGCCTGGTCTCCCTGAACCGGTTTCCGCGAGCGAGCAGGTTTCGCTCGATCAGGGCTGGAACGCCGAAGACGCCGATCGATTCCATCATAAAGCCCAGGGCACGCAGACCTTACCGATCCCGCTGTCATGGTTTCTCGCCCTGGAAGCGCCGCTGAACTCGCCTTTCGCTATCCCCTTTTTCAAACGAGAACGGTTTTCTGACAACCGCTATTTACTGCGGTTTGGATTCATAGAGTCTGCCGAAAGCGAGAACAATGAGTACGGTTTGCCGATCGGCTTTGCATATTCGCCGTTTCAGTCGATCCGCGGGCTTTCGCGTAAGGAGACTGCCGTTGGATTGACCTGTGCCGCGTGCCATACCGGCCAACTGATCTTCAAAGAGAAGCGCTATGTCATTGAAGGCGGCCCCGCCGTGACCGATCTCGGTCAATTGACAAATGCGCTCCGCGCTGCGCTCGCACAGACCGCTTTGTCGGCAAAGCTACCCTTCTTCGACGGTCGCTTCGGGCGGTTCGCGAAGCGCGTTTTAGGAACCGAGTACAGCGATCTTACACGCGTCCAACTGTCCAAGGAGCTCGATGGAATACTTGGTGCTCTGATCGATCAGCCCGCTGGGATCGACGTCACGGAAGGGTTTACCCGCCTCGATGCGCTCAATCGCATCGGCAACCAGGTGTTCGCACTCGACCCCAAGCGCTACGGCAACTACGTCAACCTCAACGCCCCTGTCAGCTACCCGCACATCTGGACATCGTCATGGTTCGATTGGGTGCAGTACGACGGCTCGATTATGCAGCCATTGGTGCGCAATGCCGGCGAGGCGATGGGGGTTTCGGCGGAGCTCAACCTCACCGCCCCGCCCAAGGGGGGACGTTTTGCCAGCAGCATCCCCTTCGATAATCTGCACTGGATCGAACAACAGCTCGCTGGAAAGGACCAGCCGCTGGTGGCGAAAGCCTTCACCGGACTGAATGCGCCAGCCTGGCCCGACAGCTTTCCTGCGATCGACAAAGCCAAGGCCGCCGTGGGAGCCCAACTCTACGACAAACATTGCAGCGGCTGCCATCTTCCAGCGCTGACGCCGGACATCGTGCACGGCAAGGCCCCGGACGCGGAGTTCTGGAAGAACTTCGGCCCTATCCGCTGGCGCGGTCGCGATGGGCAGGAGAAGCAGACGAGGGAATCCGTACTCAACGTCAAGATCATCAAGCAAAGCCATATCGGCACCGATCCGGCCCAGGGCGACGTGCTGCGCAATCGCACCGTGGACACCGCCGGCAGCGAACTGGCCAGGGCGGGCCAGAGCAGCCCAGGACTCGGCCTCGACATCGATGTCTGCCAACGGAAGGCTGACAACACGCTGGATACGATCCACCTCTCGGACCATGCGATGCAACTCTACGCGCTTGCGCTCGGCGCCGTGGTCCAATCCGGCATCGACGAATGGCTTCGGTCGACCGGGACGGTCCAAGCGGAGATCGAAGGCGATCGGCCGAACTGTCTCGCGGCAGGTTTCGGCTATAAGGCGCGTCCGCTGAACGGCGTATGGGCGACTGCCCCGTTCCTGCACAATGGCTCGGTGCCGACGATCTACGATCTGCTCAGCCCGGTTGCGGAGCGCCCACAAGTCTTCCTGCTCGGTGAGCCCAGCTTCGATCCTGTCCGCGTCGGTATCGTGACACGGACGGTCGCTCCTGAAGGCAGGACCTACGACAGCAAGGGCTACTTCATCATCGATACGTCGAGGCCCGCCAATCGCAATACCGGCCACGAATTCTCGAACGAGAAGCATGAGGGCGTCATTGGCCCTGCGCTGTCTCCGGAGGAGCGCAACGCAATCATCGAGTTCCTCAAGTCGATCTGAAATTGATTGGGTCAGCTCCAACTGGAGCAGTAGCGAAGACCATCTCGCTCCCGCAGGGGGAAAGGTGGACGAAAGCCCGGATCGACCGACCAGGCGAAGCTTTTCTTGAGTTAGGGTGCGGCAGCAATGGCGGAACAGAAACAGGGGCCGGCGGCGAAGTTCCTGAAATGGATGATCGCCAAACATCCGGATGCATTGTTCGCATTCATCCGGCGCGTCAGGCCCAACCTGGCGTTGGGCGCCGCGGGGCCGGTGTTCATCACCCGCTTCCCCGACGTGCAGGAAGCGCTGAGCCGCCCCGACATCTTCAACGTCACCTATGCGCCGATGATGGACCCTTCGGTCGGCCCCTTCATGCTCGGCCGCGACTGCACCGAAATAAACCAGCGCGACAAGGGTATCATGCGCGCCTTCATGCGCATGGAGGATCTGCCGGCAATTCGCCAGAAGGTGCGCAGCCTCGCCAATGCGTCTGTCGAAAAGCAGATCTATACCCAGAACCAGATCGACGTGGTCAGCACGTTGTCGCGCCTGGTGCCCATTCAGCTGACCCGAGAATATTTCGGCTTTCCCGGCCCCGATCTGGCCTCGATGTTCCGCTGGTCGCGCGCGACGCAATATGACATGTTTCACAACCTGGACAAAGATCCGAAGGTGCACCAGGACAACATTGACGCTGGGCAGGAGATGCGCGCCTATCTGACACAACTGCTCCCGCAGCGGCGCGAGCAGCTGAAAAATGGGGCGCCGCTCGAGGACGTGTTCAGCCGCCTGCTGAATAGCCATTTTGACGATTCGATCGGCTTCGCCGACGAACGCATTATTACCAATATGATGGGCACACTGGTCGGCGGGATTGAGACCACATCGGCGGCCATCGTGCAGCTGCTCGACGAGTTGTTCAAGCGCCCGAGGATCCTGAAGGAGGCCATCGACGTCGCCAGCAGCAACAACGACCATCTGATGTATCGCTATTGCTGGGAAGCGCTGCGCTTCAACCCGATCAATCCGTTCGTGGTGCGCCACTGCCGGACCGATTACCGGATAGCCAAGGGCTCGCTGCGCGCGACGACAATCAAGGCCGGCAGCACGGTGCTGATCTCGACCCGGTCGGCGATGCGCGATGGCTTGCAACTGCCGGCGCCGTCCAACTTCGCGATCGACCGGCCGGAGTCGGTCTACATGCATCTGGGCTACGGGATGCACACCTGCCTCGGCGACCAGATCAGCCGCATCCAAGTTCCGGAAATCGTTCGCCGCATCCTGCAAATCCGGGGCGTCCGTCCCGCCGCGGAGATTGACTACGCAGGAGGGCCGTTTCCAGAGCGTTATCCCATCACCTACGACACGCCCGTCTGAAGGCCGGACTTCCCAGCAACGAGCCGCGAGTACCGATCCGGCCGCTGGCGTGGCGGCCTCTGGCGTCAGCACTAGGTCGTTCGTCGCGAAGTCTCCGTCACGCGATGCGCGTGAGATGCGTGAGGCAATAATCAATCGTGTCGGTGGTGTGTTCCGCTTGCGAAACACATCAATAGATGAGAGGCAGAGCTTCGCATGCGCGGCTACTACATTGGCTTACCGAGGAAATGGTTTAAGCGAACGGAAGCCGTACGCTGAAGCGGGCCTCGGCAACCGGCAGTTATGCACGAACATCGCGCAATCAGCGCAACAGCAATGATGCGCTCAAACGGCACCTGCAGGATCACCATTACGCGCGACGCCGACGACTACAAACAGCGCATAGCATCGAGCGCTGCTTCTGCTCGCTGATACACTCTTTCGACGCTTGGCACCCGTTATGACAGGCGAATAGGACAGGCGAACCGTCAATTTTACCGGCTTCTTTCATCGATCTCGCGGCCGCATTGGTCTGCGGTTGCACGCGTTTCCCCGTAGCCGCCCGGATTGGCAAGTGTTGGAACACGGGAACACGGGAACACGGTGTTCTACTGAAAGAACACCGGCTGAGGGATTTTATACTTAAACTGTCTTTTCACTAAATTCCGGTGGCGAGGCCGCGGGACTGCATCGTCTCGCGGCCCCATTGATTTTCGCTGTTCAGGTCCGGGCGAGTTCCTCCACCGAATTCCGACTCTTTACTCCCAGAAGGGGTAAGCGCTTCGATCGCCCGTTGGCATTCAAACGCGTCAAATTCGGGCCGTCGGCAAGTCCTCGCTGGACAGCATTCCGGAGTATGTTGTCGTGGAGTGCACATGGCTGCTGCCAACCTGATCGACAGTAGCGACGGCGATCGCACGAAAACGCGCTCCGCATCGAACATGGTGCGTGGTGTTTGACGTCCCAAGATGGCTGGAGTTCTCCCATCGAGACAGCTTCGGCCGAGCTTGTTTGGCTTTCTGGCTCTGCCAAAGGCCAGAGCCAGACTGATAAGACAAAGTCGGCTCGCTGTCGCGCGCGCCATGGAAAACTGCCCCCTCATATTGCCTCAGATGACAATGTTACCGAGCGCCCCCAGCTGTCGCGCGAATTGGACCCCGCGGGTCCGAGCAAGCCGCTCGCGAAGCGCGCCCTCCAGAGC
>NZ_JADYVG010000027.1:0-97991 GCF_020193585.1 Bradyrhizobium sp. IC3195
GGTGGAGGGGGTGACGGGGTGACTTCCCTTCTCCCCTTGTGGGAGAAGGTGGCGCGAAGCGCCGGATGAGGGGTTGTTGCCGCGCGTGGGACCGTTCGCGAGGATAGAACCCCTCACCCGGCTTCGATGCTTCGCATCGAAGCCACCCTCTCCCACAAGGGGAGAGGGGAAGCGCACTCCGCTACCGCTGCTTTTGCCTTTCGCTGACACTTTTCGTTAAAATTCTCAGGCGCGCCTTAGGCGGATCGCATCATCTCTTTTCCATGATTGGGACAGATCAGCCGCCGCGACCTGCGGAGTTGGAGGAGACGTGCCAATGCATCCGCGAAAGTTCGTCCGTGTGAAGCCCGCGGGCCTGGTGTCACGCCAGGCCAAGATCATCACCGACCCGCGCGCGCCGGTGATCCCGTGCACGCTGATCGACTATTCGCCCGGCGGAGCCTGCGTCGATCTCGGCGGCCAGGTGGCGATCCCCGATCGCTTCGAGCTGCTCCACGTCAACACCAAGAAGCGCTGCCGCATCGCCTGGAAGCGCGGCACGCGCGTGGGCGTGGTGTTTTGAGGGGGCGCTGATAGCCTGCCCTGCTTCGGCATCGGCACTGCGCTCCCTCCCCCGCCTGCGGGGGAGGGTTGGGGAGAGGGTGTCTCTGCGTTGGGGTTGTCGAGAATTGACTGAGGCTCTCCCTGCGCGGCGAGAGATCTCTGCGGGATACCCGCGACGGCTCCGCCGCGGAGAGAGCCCTCTCCCCAACCCTCTCCCGCAAGCGGGAGAGGGAGCTCGGTCCCGACGCCGAAGCACTGTTCACACAATCTGCAACAGCCCGCCTTTGCGCTGCAAACGGTCAGCGTCTTCGCGCATGACGGCTCCGGCGGGGTCGGCTAGATTGCGGCCACAACAACAAACGAATTGTCCGGGGAGGACAGGCGTGCACCAGGGGCGTGTCGTGTTCGGTGCGATCGAGGAGGTCGTGTTCGGCCATCCTGCGGCTGAAGCCATCGTCGCGCAGATGGACCGGCTGGGAACAAGCCGCGCCTTCCTGATGGTGTCGGGGACGCTGAACCGGCAGACCGATGAGATCACGAAAATCAGGGAGGCGCTCGGCTCCCGCTGCGCCGGCCTGTTCGACGCCATGCCGGCGCATACGCCGCGCGAGGCGGTGATCGCGGCGACACAAGCGGCGCGCGCGGCGGAGGCGGATCTGATCGTCACCATCGGCGGCGGTTCCATCACCGACGGCGCCAAGGCGGTGCAGCTCTGCCTTGCCAACGGGATCGACGATATCGCCGGTATCGACCGCATCCGCGTGCACAAGGGCGTTGCGCCCGAGATGAAGGCGCCTCACGTGCGGCAGGTCAGCGTGCCGACCACGATCGCCGGCGGCGAGTTCTCATCGATCGCTGGTGTCACCGACCGCGCGAGCCACGTGAAGCAGATGCTGCGGCATCCGCTCGCGGTGCCGCGCGCGACCATCCTCGATCCTGCGATCACCGTGCACACGCCGGAATGGCTGTTCCTGTCGACCGGCATCCGCGCCATCGACCATTGCGTCGAGGCGATCTGCTCGCGCGAGACGCATCCTTACGCCGATGCGCAGGCGGTGAAGGGCCTCGCCATGCTCGCCGACGCGCTGCCGCGGGTGAAGGCCGACCCTTTGGATCTCGATGCGCGGATGGATGCGCAGATCGGCACCTGGCTGTCGATGGGTGCGCTCGCCGCCGGCGTGCCCATGGGCGCGAGCCACGGCATCGGCTACGTGCTGGGCGGGGCCTTCGACGTGCCGCACGGCTACACCTCCTGCGTCATGCTGCCGGCGGTGATGCGCTGGAACGCGCGCGACAATGCCGAGCGGCAGATGATCGTCGCGGCCGCCATGGGCTATCCCGGCCGCAATGCTGCCGACGTGCTCGATGCCTTCATCCGCTCGCTCGGCATGCCGCGCAGCCTCGCCGACGTGCGCATCGCGCCGGATCATTTCAATGCGATTGCGGAAGCCGCGATGCGCACGAACTGGATTCCGCGCAACCCGCGCAAGATCGCTAGCTCCGCCGATGTGCGCGAGATCCTGCTGCTTGCCGCCTGATCGACATCCGGAGGATCGATGTATACAGGTCACCACGCCCGCCTGCGTCCGCTGCAGCCCGCCTTCATCATGGCGGCGACCGGCGAGGCCGTCACCTATCGCGACTTGGAGGCGCGCAGCAACCGGCTGGCGCACTTGTTCCGCCAGCACGGCTTGAGGCGGCTCGACCATTATTCAATCTTCATGGAGAACAATGCGCGTTATCTCGAAGCCTGCGGCGCGGGCGAGCGCTCCGGGCTCTACTACACCTGCATCAACTCGTTCCTGACGCCGGGCGAGCTCGCCTATCTGCTCGTCAACAGCCAGTCGAAGATTTTGATCACGTCGATGGCCAAGCTCGCCATCGCGCGCGAGGCGATCGAGGCTTGTCCCGACATCAAGCTCTGCATCGTCGCCGACGGCCCGGGCGAGAGCGAGCGCATCGTTGGCCTATCGGAGGTGACCGCCGGCCTGCCGGCAACGCCGATTCCCGACGAGTGGCTCGGCACCGCCATGCTCTATTCCTCCGGCACGACGGGACGACCTAAGGGCATCCTGCGCCCGCTGCCGGAGGAGAAACCGAAGCACAATCTGCCGCTGTTCGATTTCCTGTTGAGGCTCTGGCACTACCGCGAGGGCATGGTCTACCTGTCGCCGGCGCCGCTCTATCATTCGGCGCCGCAGGCGGCCGTGAACCTCACGATCCGCATGGGCGGCACCGTGATCATCATGGAAAGCTTCGATCCCGAGCGTTACCTGCAGCTGGTCGAGCAATGGGGCATCACCCACACGCAATTGGTGCCGACGATGTTCTCGCGCATGCTGAAGTTGCCGGAGGAGGTGCGCGCCCGCTACGATCTGTCCTCGCTGGAGATCGCCATCCACGCCGCCGCGCCCTGTCCGCCGCAGGTCAAGGACGAGATGATCAAATGGTGGGGACCGATCATCCACGAATATTACGGCGCCACCGAAGGCCTCGGCTTCACCGCCTGCAACAGCGAGGAATGGCTGGCGCATCGCGGCACCGTCGGCAAGGTGCTGCTCGGGGACCTGCACATTCTCGACGAGAACATGCGGGAATGCCCGACCGGCACGCCCGGCCAGGTCTGGTTCAAGACGGCAACGCCGTTCGAATATTTCAACGATCCCGAGAAAACCAAGGAGGCGCGCTCTGCCGATGGGAGCATGAGCACGGTCGGCGACGTCGGCTATGTCGATGCCGACCGCTTCCTATACCTGACCGACCGCGCCACCTTCATGATCATCTCCGGCGGGGTGAACATCTATCCGCAGGAATGCGAGAACCTCCTGATCATCCACCCCAAGGTGGCGGACGCCGCGGTGTTCGGCGTACCCAATGCCGATCTCGGCGAGGAGGTGAAGGCGGTGGTGCAGCCGATGCCCGGCGTGGAGCCGGGGCCGGCGCTCGCCGAGGAGCTGATCGCGTTCTGCGCAAAGTCGCTGTCGCGGCAGAAGGTGCCGCGCTCGGTCGATTTCGAAAAGGAATTGCCGCGGCTGCCGACCGGCAAGCTGTACAAGCGGCTGCTGCGGGACCGGTACTGGGGGAACAAGGTCTCGCGGATCGTGTGAGGGCTGCTTCGCTGCGCGCGCCGGCAAGCGCAACAAACTCTGCTGTCGTCCCGGGGCGCGACGAAGTCGCGAGCCCGGGACCCATAACCCCAGGGAGGAGTTGCGGCATGAGCTGGCAACTCCAAGTCTTCGCCAAACTCCTCCCTGTGGCTATGGATCCCGGATCGGCGCGCGCTTAGGGCGCGCTTGTCCAGGATGACAGCGGAGGTTGTTGAGGCGACCTCGCGCAAACTCTCACAGGGAATCGCGTCTTCGCACCTGCACTCTCGCATGATGAGAGAAGCGCCTGAGATATTCCGTCATCCGAATTGTCGAGAGCGCAGCTAGCCTTGCGGGTTGCCTCGCTGCACGCGCCTCGCTATCGTCGGGATAAACAGGCCGCAAAAGGCCGAGGTCCAGGGAGGATGAGCATGCGGAGCGTGTGGGCGCTCGCCGCAATGGCGGCGTTATCTGTGCTGACGACCTCAACTGCCACGCTCGCCGGCGAGCCCAAGCAGGGCGGCATTTTGCGGATGTATCACCGCGACAGTCCGGCCAACGCCTCGATCCTCGAAGGCGCGACCTATTCGATCAACATTCCCTTCATGGGGGTGTTCAACAATCTCCTCATCTACGATCAGCACATCGCGCAGAACAGCCCCGATACGCTGCGGCCGGACCTCGCCGAAAGCTGGTCCTGGAGCAGCGACAACAAGAAGCTGACGTTCAAGCTGCGCCAGGGCGTGAAATGGCACGACGGCAAGCCGTTCACCTCGGCCGACGTCAAATGCAGCTTCGATCTGTTGATGGGCAAGTCGCAGCAGAAGCTGCGGCAGAATCCGCGCAAGGCCTGGTACAGCGAGGTCAACGAGGTCACGACCAACGGCGAATTCGAGGTCACCTTCGACCTGAAGCGGCCGCAGCCCTCGCTGCTGGCGATGCTCGCCTCCGGCTACACGCCGGTCTATCCCTGTCATGTCTCGCCGGCGGACATGCGCACTCATCCGATCGGGACCGGACCGTTCAAGTTCGTCGAGTTCAAGGCCAACGAATCGATCAAGCTGACGCGCAATCCCAACTATTGGAAGAAGGGCCTGCCCCATCTCGACGGCATCGAGTACACCATCATCACCAACCGCTCGACCGCGATCCTGGCCTTCGTCGCCGGCAAGTTCGACATGACCTTTCCGACGCACATCACGATCCCGCTTTTGAAGGACATCAAGTCGCAGGCGCCGAATGCGACCTGCGTCGTCGAGCCGACCAACGTCTCGACCAACATCATCGTCAATTCGACCTCCGCGCCGTTCGACAACATCGACATCCGCCGTGCCATGGCGCTCGCGCTCGACCGCAAGGCGTTCGTCGACATCCTGTTCGAAGGCCAGGGCGACATCGGCGGCACCATGCTGCCGCCGCCGCAGGGCCTCTGGGGCATGCCGAAGGACAGGCTGGAGACCATTCCGGGCTATGGCCGCGACATCAACGCCAACCGCGAGGAAGCCAAGAAGCTGATGCAGAAGGCGGGCTACGGTCCGGACAAGCGCCTCGCCGTGAAAGTCTCGACGCGTAACATCGCGGAATATCGCGACCCCGCCGTGATCCTGATCGACCAGCTCAAGACCATCTATATCGACGGCGAGCTCGACGTCGTGGAAACCGCGAACTGGTTCCCGAAGGTCGCGCGCAAGGATTACATGCTCGGCCTCAACCTGACCGGCAATGCCGTCGACGATCCCGACCAGTCGTTCTACGAGAACTATGCCTGCGGCTCGGAGCGGAACTACACCAATTATTGCAACAAGGAGATCGAGAAGCTGTTCGACGTGCAGTCGCAGGAGACCGACATCGGAAAGCGCAGGCCGCTGGTGTGGGACATCGACAAGAAGCTGCAGGAGGACGTCGCCCGCCCGATCATCTTCCATGCCCGCGCCGGCACCTGCTGGCACCCCCACGTCAAGGGCGTCACGATCATGTCGAACAGCTCCTACAACGGCTTCCGCTACGAGGACGTGTGGCTCGACAAGTGACGCGACGCTAACGGCTGGCGCGGAGGGCGGTGCATGTTTGCCTATCTGGTGCGGCGCCTGTTCCTGATGTTCGTGACCCTGTTCGGGATCTCGATCGTCATCTTCTTCCTGCTGCGCATCGTGCCGGGCAACATCGTCGACATCCTGTTCGCCGCCGCCGGCTATGTCGACCCGGCCGACAAGGCCAATCTGGAGAAGGAGCTCGGCATCGACCGTCCCCTGATCGTGCAATATTGGCACTGGATCAGCGGCTTCATGCGCGGCGATTTCGGCTTCTCCTACGTCTCGGAGAAGCCGGCGCTGCAGGAGATCCTGCCGCGGATTCCGATCACGGCAAAGCTCGCCGGCCTCGCGCTGCTGTTCTCGGCATCGATCGGCATTCCGCTCGGCGTCATCAGCGCGGTGAAGCAGGGCACGAAGCTCGACTACGCGCTTCGCGTCGTCAGCCTCAGCGGGCTGTCGCTGCCCTCGTTCTGGCTCGGCCTTCTGATCCTCACAGCGTCGGTGGCGATGTTCGGGCAGATGCCGATCTTCAATCCCAACCCGAAGACCTGGCTCGAGGCGTTCGCGACCTACGCCGTGCCGGCTGCCGCCGTCGGCTTCCGCAGCGCGGCGCTGACCATGCGCATCACACGCTCCTCGATGCTGGAGGTGCTGCGGCAGGACTACATCCGCACCGCCCGCGCCAAGGGCGCATCCGAGGCGGCGGTGAACTATCACCACGCGCTGAAGAACGCGATCCTGCCCGTGATCACGGTGATCGGCATCGAGGCGGCGTTCCTGATCGGCGGCCTGATCGTCACTGAGACCGTGTTCAACATCCCCGGCGTCGCGCGCTTCCTGGTGGAGGCGATCCGCTGGCGCGACTATCCGATCGTGCAGAACCTCGTGATGTTCATCGCGGTCGTGGTGGTGTTCGCCAATTTCACCGTCGACATGCTCTACGCGGTGTTCGACCCGCGGATCAGGTACACGGATTAGGAGAGCAGCTTGGCCGCGATCGACTTCGACGTTGAGCTGAGGCGGGCCGGGGCGCATGCGACCGGGGGCTGGCGGCGCGTGCTGTTCATGGCGCAGCGGCACGTGCTGGGCGCGGCCGGGCTCGTCATCATGACATTGTTCGTGCTGACGGCGATCTTCGCCGATGTCATCGCGCGCTATGATCCGCTGACCGTCGATTCCGCCCGCGCGCTGGCGCGGCCGAGCTGGGCGCACTGGATGGGCACCGATTCCTTCGGCCGCGACGTGTTCAGCCGCATCATCCACGGCGCGCGGATTTCGCTCGCGGTCGGCATCGGCTCGACCGTGCTCGGCGGCACCATCGGTGTGATCGTCGGCCTTACCTCGGGCTATCTCTCCGGCTGGTTCGATCTGGTGTTCCAGCGCGTCTCCGACGTGCTGCAGGCACTGCCGCTCCTGGTGCTGGCGCTAGTGATGACAGCCGCGCTCGGGCCCTCGCTGCCGAACGTGATCATCGCCATCGCCATTCCGCTGATCCCGACGGTGGCGCGCGTCATCCGAGCCAACACGCTGGCGCTACGCGAACAGCCGTTCGTGGAGGCCGCCAAGTCGATCGGCATGAGCGAGATGCGGATCGCGCTGCGTCACGTGCTGCCGAACACGCTGGCGCCGCTGATCGTGCTCGCCACCGCCCAGCTCGGCTCGACCATCCTGACCGAGGCTTCGCTGTCCTTCCTCGGCCTCGGCATTCCCGAACCCTATCCGTCGTGGGGGCGCATGTTGTCCGAATCCGCCGCCGAATATGTCCGCACCGCGCCGTGGCTGGTGATCTTCCCGGGCGTCGCGATCAGCCTCGCCGTGTTCGGCGCCAACCTGTTCGGCGACGCCCTGCGCGACATCCTGGATCCGAGGCAGCGCGGCTGATGGCGGACAAGACCGATCTGGTGCTCGACGTGAAGAACCTGAAGACGGTGTTCTTCACCAATTCCGGCCTGTTCAAGGCGGTCGACGACCTCTCCTTCAGCGTGAGGCGCGGCGAGACGCTGGCGATCGTCGGTGAATCCGGCTGCGGCAAGAGCGTCACCGCGCTGTCGCTGATGCGTCTCGTGCCCGATCCGCCCGGCCGGATCGTCGGCGGCTCCGTCTCGCTGGAAGGCACCGACCTGCTGGCGCTGGATGAGGCGCAGATGCGCGCCGTCAGGGGCAATCGCATCTCCATGATCTTCCAGGAGCCGATGACCTCGCTCAATCCGGTGATGCGGATCGGCGACCAGATCGTCGAGGCGGTGCGGCTGCATCGGCATATCTCGGCGAAAGAGGCGCAAGGCATCGCCGTCGAGATGCTGCGGCTGGTGCGCATTCCCGAGCCGGCGCGGCGCGCGCGCGAGTATCCGCACCAGCTCTCCGGCGGCATGCGCCAGCGTGCGATGATCGCAATGGCGCTGGCCTGCCGGCCGGCGCTCCTGATCGCGGATGAGCCGACCACCGCGCTCGACGTCACCATCCAGGCGCAGATCCTGGCGCTGATCCTCGACCTGCAGAAGGAGCTCGGCACCGGGCTCGTGCTGATCACGCACGATCTCGGCGTGGTCGCGCAGACCGCGCAACGCGTGATCGTGATGTATGCGGGGCGAAAGGTCGAGGAGGCCAGCGTCGAGGCGCTGTTCGCCGCGCCGAAGCATCCCTATACGCGCGGGCTGATGGCCTCGATCCCGGCCGTGCCGGCCTCCGGCGCCGCCGCGCAGGCGCGGCTGAACGAAATCCCCGGCACGGTGCCGTCGCTGGTGCGGCTGCCGCAAGGCTGCGCCTTCGCGCCGCGCTGCAAGCTCGCCATCAAGCGCTGCGAGGCCGAATATCCGCCGCTGGCAGATTGGGGCGGCGGGCATCTGGCCGCCTGCTGGCGCGCCGAAGAAGTCGCGGAGGTGGCATGACCGAGGCGTTGCTCGAAGTCACCGACCTCAAGAAGCACTACCCTGTGCGCGCCGGCGTGTTGCGCCGGCAGGTTGGCACCGTGCACGCGGTCGATGGCGTCTCGTTCGCGCTCGGCACCGGCGAGACGCTCGGCCTCGTCGGCGAATCCGGCTGCGGCAAGTCCACGGTGGCGCGCAGCGTGCTGCGGCTGGTCGAGCCGACCTCGGGCCAGATCCGTCTCGACGGCGAGGACATCACGCATCTGTCGAAAACGGCGATGCGGCCGCATCGCCGCTCGATGCAGATCGTGTTCCAGGATCCGTTCGCCTCGCTCAATCCGCGCATGACCGCCGGCGACATCGTTGGCGAGCCGATCGCCGTGCACGGACTTGCCACAGGCAAGGAGCTGGAAGCCCGGGTCGCAACACTGTTCGAGCAGGTGGGATTGCGGCCTGACCAGATGCGCAATTTCCCGCATCAGTTCTCCGGCGGTCAGCGCCAGCGCATCTGCATTGCCCGCGCGCTGGCGCTGGGGCCACGCCTGATCGTCTGCGACGAGCCGGTCTCCGCGCTCGACGTCTCGATCCAGGCGCAGGTGATCAACCTTCTGATCGACCTGCAGCGGCAGCACGGCTTCTCCTATCTCTTCATCGCGCACGACCTTGCCGTGGTCGCCCATATCAGCCACCGCGTTGCCGTGATGTATCTCGGCCGCATCGTCGAGATCGCCGACAAGGACGAGCTGTTCCGCAATCCCCGGCATCCCTACACCCAGGCCCTGCTCGCCTCGGTGCCGGTCGCCAACCCGCTGGCGAAGAAGCTCGCGCCGCTGGTCGACGGCGACGTGCCGAGCCCGGTCAATCCGCCGTCGGGCTGCGCATTTCACACCCGCTGCCGGTTTGCGATGGAGCGGTGCAAGACGCAGCGGCCGGCGCTGGTGGATGCCGGAGACGGGCATCAGGTGGCGTGTCTGCTCAATGACGGGACGGGGCGAGGCCGCTAAGGCGGACTCATAGAAGAAATGTCAGCTCCTGAGGGAGGAGCGGAAATCTTCTGCTCGGCAGAGCGTTACCGCTTTTGACCCAAAGCGGACCTCAAGGGGCTATATGGGATCATCCTCACATGGAAATGACCAGTAAGGGCGGCTCTCGAGATTTGCGGGCCCAAGCCGATGCACCTCGCCCGCCAAGCAGGCGTGACAGGGACGGCGGCACATCCAAAGGATCCGGACAAGAATCTTGAAGTAGCGCAAAAATTTTTGCAGGTCCTCTTGACTAGAAATCCGCGTATTCCTAGGTCGTTTGCCGCCCGGGGGCCGGTTCCGGACCCGGATTTTGGACATCGCTGAACCTACCCAAGGAGGATGTGCATGCATTTCCGCCCGTTGCACGACCGTGTGCTCGTGCGCCGCATCGATGCCGAGGAGAAGACCGCCGGCGGCATCATCATTCCCGACACCGCCAAGGAGAAGCCGCAGCAGGGCGAGGTCATCGCCGTGGGGCCGGGCGGGCGAAACGAGCAGGGCCAGCTTGTGCCGCTCGACGTCAAGGTCGGCGACCGGGTGCTGTTCGGCAAGTGGTCGGGCACCGAGGTCAAAATCGACGGCGAGGAGCTGTTGATCATGAAGGAAAGCGATCTTCTCGGCGTGGCCGAGCAGGCCGGCACGCTGAAGAAGGCGGCGTAACGCTGACAGTCATCGAACGGAAAGGAGTTTAACAACATGGCTGCCAAGGACGTGAAGTTCGCGACCGAGGCCCGCGAGCGCATGCTGCAGGGCGTCGACACACTGGCGAATGCGGTGAAGGTCACGCTCGGTCCAAAGGGGCGCAACGTCGTCCTCGAGAAATCGTTCGGCGCTCCCCGCATCACCAAGGACGGCGTCACCGTCGCCAAGGAGATCGAGCTGGAGGACAAGTTCGAGAATATGGGCGCCCAGATGGTGCGCGAGGTCGCCTCGAAGACCAGTGATCTCGCCGGAGACGGCACCACCACGGCGACGGTGCTGGCGCAGGCCATCGTCAAGGAGGGCGCCAAGGCCGTCGCGGCCGGCATGAATCCGATGGACCTCAAGCGCGGCGTCGACCTTGCCGTGGATGCGATCGTCGCCGACCTCAAGTCGCACGCCAAGAAGATCACCTCTAACGACGAGATCGCCCAGGTCGGCACCATCTCGGCCAACGGCGACACCGAGATCGGCCGCTTCCTGGCGGATGCGATGCAGAAGGTCGGCAATGAGGGCGTGATCACGGTCGAGGAAGCGAAGAGCCTGCACACCGAGCTCGAAGTGGTCGAGGGCATGCAGTTCGACCGCGGCTACATCTCGCCCTATTTCGTCACCAACGCCGAGAAGATGAAGGCCGAGCTCGAAGATCCCTATGTGCTGATCCACGAGAAGAAGCTGTCGGGCCTGCAGACCGTGCTGCCGCTGCTGGAGCAGGTCGTGCAATCCGGCAAGCCGCTCCTGATCATCGCGGAGGAGGTCGAGGGTGAGGCGCTGGCGACGCTGGTCGTCAACCGCCTGCGCGGCGGCCTGAAGGTGGCCGCCGTCAAGGCGCCGGGCTTCGGCGACCGCCGCAAGGCGATGCTGGAGGATATCGCGATCCTTACCGGCGGCACCGTGATCTCCGAAGATCTCGGCATCAAGCTCGAGAACGTCACCGTGAAGATGCTGGGCCGTGCCAAGAAAGTGGTGATCGAGAAGGAGAACACGACGATCGTGGACGGCGCCGGCGCCAAGAAGGACATCGAGGCGCGCAGCCAGCAGATCAGGGCGCAGATCGAGGAAACCACCTCGGACTACGACCGCGAGAAGCTGCAGGAGCGTCTCGCCAAGCTCGCCGGCGGCGTCGCGGTGATCCGGGTCGGCGGCGCGACCGAGGTCGAGGTCAAGGAGCGCAAGGACCGCGTGGACGATGCGCTGCACGCGACCCGGGCCGCGGTCGAGGAAGGCATCCTGCCGGGCGGCGGCGTGGCACTGCTGCGCGCGCTCAAGGCGCTCGACGGGGTCAAGACCGCCAATGTCGACCAGAAGGCGGGCGTGGACATCGTGCGCCGCGCCATCCAGGTCCCGGCGCGGCAGATCGTGCAGAATGCGGGTGAGGACGGCTCCGTCGTCGTCGGCAAGCTGCTCGAGAACCAGACCTACACCTGGGGCTTCAATGCCGCGACTGGCGAGTACCAGGATCTGGTGCAGGCCGGCGTGATCGATCCTGCCAAGGTCGTCCGCACCGCCTTGCAGGATGCGGCCTCGGTGGCCTCGCTGCTCATCACGACCGAAGCGCTGGTGGCCGAGAAGCCGAAGAAGACGGAAGCGCCGAGCGCTCCCGCGATGGACTTCTAAGGACGGGCGAGCCCGGCCGAACGGCCGGGCTCGTTTGCCATGGATCTGTGACTGTGTTCTCGAACGAAAGGAGGATGAAATGATCAAGGATCGTGCTTTCTCCGCTCGCGGGGAAACCACTCGGAAAACGTTGCGGCGGCTCGCCGCCTTGGCCGTTGGGGCTGGCCTCTCGCTGGTGCCCTTTGCGGCCTTTGGCGCCGAAAGCCCCGGCCCTGCCGCCAAGACTGCGGACAGTTTCGAGCGGCTCGCCTTGCCGCCGATCCCGTACCTGGACACGATGCCGTGGTCGAGCTGGGATCGGGGCAGCCCGACCATGAAGGTGGACACATTGCTGCCGGTCCTCGGGCCATCCGGGATCCGGCTCGACCTCACGCCGCCTGATCGGGACAGGCCGGAGCCTGCCACCAGCTGATACGGGGGAGCGGCCGGCGAGGCCGCTCCTCATCGTTGCAGCCACTCATCGCTCACGCGAAAGGAGGATCATCAGATGAGAGGCATTGTCCTCGCCGTCGCTTTGTTGGGCATGGCCAATGGGCTCCAGGCCAAGGAGGCCGACACGCCTCGCGCCGAGATGCGGAGCTCGGCCGAGCCCGCCCGGCAGCTTGCGACCAGTTCCGTCGGAGCGTCTCGGAGCAATCCTGAGAAGTCCGGCCAGACCGAGCGCAGGAGCCGGGAGTTTTCGCCCGAACGTCTTGTCCCCGATATCTGCAGAGGATGCTGATCGGCCTTGGCCGATCAGCATTCTTCTTCGCTCGCCTAACGCGACGTCGCAAGGCGCGCCTCATCGAGGCGCGCGAACATCTTCGCCTTGATCCGCTGCAACGCGCGCTGCTCGATCTGCCGGACGCGCTCGCGCGAGATGCCGAACTTGC
The DNA here is from genome assembly GCF_020193585.1 of Bradyrhizobium sp. IC3195. Taxonomy (NCBI): domain Bacteria; kingdom Pseudomonadati; phylum Pseudomonadota; class Alphaproteobacteria; order Hyphomicrobiales; family Nitrobacteraceae; genus Bradyrhizobium; species Bradyrhizobium sp. IC3195. The sequence continues at coordinate 12,743 of NZ_JADYVG010000027.1, forward strand.
CGGCGAGCGCATCCAGCGTCTGCTGAGGCTCGCCGAGATATCGCGCCTCGACGATGCTGCGCTCCCGCGGTGTCAGCGCAGCGAGTGCATCGGCGAGGGCAGCCTTGGTGCGTTCACGGTCGGCCGCGTCCAGCAGCAGACTCTCCGGATCGGGAGAGAGATCCACCAGCCGGTCCTGCCATTGGTCGCCTTCTGTCTCGACGCTGATCGGCGCGTTGAGTGAGATGTCGCCGCGCAGCCGGCCGTTCATCTCGGCGACGTCGGCTTCCCTGACGTCGAGATGCCTCGCGATAGATGTCAGCTGATCCGTCCGGAGCTCGCCATCCTCCGCAACGCCAAGCTTGTTCTTCAGCTTGCGCAGGTTGAAGAACAGCTTCTTCTGCGCAGCAGTGGTGCCCAGCTTGACGAGCGACCATGATCGCAGGATGTATTCCTGAACCGAGGCCTTGATCCACCAGGAGGCATAGGTCGCAAGCCGGAAGCCTTTCTCGGGATCGAACCGCTTGACGGCCAGCATCAGCCCGACATTGGCCTCCGAGATGAGGTCGGCGATGGCGAGGCCATAGCGGCGATATTGCAGCGCGATCTTCGCCGCGAGCCGCAAATGGCTCGTCACCAGCCGATAGGCGGCGTCACGATCGCCGCTATCGCGCAATCGCCTCGCATAGTCGGCTTCCTCCGATGCCTCGAGCAGCGGAAAACGATGGATCTCCTTGAGATAGCGGGATAGCCCGCTTTCCCCGTGAAGGGCAGGAAGTGAGGCAACCAACATCGCGCCCTCCCTCACGAGCACCGTTCGCCCCGATCAGGGGCGCCTTGCCGATCCAAGCGATAATCTGAGTGAAGCGCCGAGAGCGGCGCGGTCCGAGCGCAGTCAGGTTTCATGGCCAAATCCTCGTTAGAGCAAGATGGTTGGACCACCGCGAACCTGATCGCTGAGCCCGATCATGGCACCCAGACGCCTCAGGCCGGTGGGCGCCACTAGAATTTGGAAATGGCCGGAATGTTCCAGCGTGAACGGTCGTGACGGAAATTGCGATTGCCGTATGCCTTTGCCGCTGCAGACAGGCTCTTGAAACGCGAAGCCTTCATTCCAATCTGGTCCACGCAGGCGCCGATGAGGCTGCACGCATGTTTGGTTCGTGGGATGGATAACTATCGTGATCTCGTGAGCGCGGCTCTTGCGCTGTTCTGCGCCGGCTTGATGTTGGTGGCCGGCCATCTCCTGATCGAATGGCACGCCAGAAGCACCGATCCCGGCATCGGGATCGAGGCGCCGAAGCGCGACGGCGCGCCCGCGCCGCTCATCTCGAACGGTTCGCCGCCGGACACGTGGATGATCGAGCTTCCCGCCGAGATCAGGCGCAAGCGCGCCGCGTGAGTGGCCCTAGATCGCCCGCAGCCCTTCCTTGGGCATTTCCCGGATCAGCGCATCGATGTCGCTCTGCTCCAGCGTCTCCTTCTCGAGCAGCTTCCTTGCGGCGCGGTCCAGGATCGGCCGCCGCGTGGTCAGGATGCCCTGGGTGCGCTGGAACACCTGGTCGACGATGGTTTTCACCTCGTGGTCGACCGCGGCCGCGGTCTCCTCGGCATAGTCGCGCTCGCGCGTCGGATAGGGGCGGTCAGGGCCGGCCAGGAAGTTGCCGGGATCGCGCTCATAGGCGACGCTGCCGAGACGCTCCGACATGCCGTAGCGCGTCACCATGCTGCGGGCGATATCGGTGACGCGGCGCAGGTCGTCCGCCGCACCGGTCGACAAGTGCCCGAACACGATAAGCTCCGCGGCGCGGCCGCCGAGCAGCACTGCCATCTTGTTCTCCAGCTCCTCCTTGGTCATCAGGAAACGGTCCTCGATCGGCCGCTGGATGGTGTAGCCGAGCGCGCCGACGCCGCGCGGGATGATCGAGACCTTGTGCACGGGATCGGTCCCCGGCAGTGAGAGCGCGACGAGGGCGTGCCCCATCTCGTGATAGGCGACGATCTCGCGTTCCCTGGGGTTGAGCAGGCGGTTGCGCTTTTCCAGGCCTGCGATCATGCGCTCGACCGCATTGTTGAAATCGCTCATGGTCACCGCCTCGGCGGCGCGGCGCGTCGCCAGCAGCGCGGCCTCGTTGACGAGATTGGCGAGATCCGCGCCCGTGAAGCCTGGTGTCAGCGCGGCAACGGCGTCTGCATCGACATTCTCGGCCAGGCGCACCTTCTTCATGTGCACCTTGAGGATCTCGATCCGGCCCCGCTTGTCTGGACGGTCGACCAGCACCTGGCGGTCAAAGCGGCCGGCGCGGAGCAGGGCAGGGTCGAGGATCTCGGGCCGGTTGGTGGCGGCGAGGATGACGAGCCCGGAGCGCGAATCGAAGCCGTCGAGCTCGACGAGCAGCTGGTTGAGCGTCTGCTCCTTCTCGTCATGGCCGCCGGCGAACGGGCCGATGCCGCGGGCGCGGCCCAGTGCGTCGAGCTCGTCGATGAAGATGATGGCCGGCGCCTTTTCGCGCGCCTGCTGGAACAGGTCCCGCACCCGCGCCGCGCCGACGCCGACGAACATCTCGACGAACTCCGAGCCGGAGATCGAGAAGAACGGCACCCTGGCCTCGCCGGCCACGGCCTTGGCGAGCAAGGTCTTGCCTGTACCCGGCGGCCCCACCAGCAGCACGCCCTTCGGCATGCGGCCGCCGAGCCGGCCATAGTCGGTCGGGTTCTTCAGGAAATCGACAACCTCGCGCAGTTCGTCCTTGGCCTCGTCCACGCCGGCGACGTCGACAAAGGTGACGCCGGTGTTGGATTCGACGTAGACCTTGGCCTTGCTCTTGCCGATCGCCATCAGCCCGCCGCCGATCCCGCCGCCCTCGGCCATGCGGCGGCCGATGTACCACCAGACGCCGAAGAACAGCAGAACCGGCATGACCCAGGACAACAGGTCGCGCAGAAACGTGCTCTCGATCTGCCCGGTGAAGCGGACGCTGTGCTTCTCTAGCTCCTGGGCGACGTCCTGGTCGACACGCGTGGTGACGAACTGCTTCTGCCCGCCGGGCAGCGGCTCCTTCAGCGTGCCCTGCAAGGTGCGGTCGGAGATGCCGACCGCCTCGACTTTCCCCTGCCGCAGCAATTGCTGATATTCGCTGTAGGGGATCACGGCGATCTGGTTCGCCGCCGAGATCAGATACTGGATTAGGAAGACCGCGAAAATTGCGGCGATGGCATATCCGAGATTGAAACGGGCATTCTTGTTCATGCGAAGACCAGATCCGATCGTGTTTCGCGGGCCGGGCTAACGTCGAGGCGCATCTTGGCGCGCGCGCTCGGGCCCGGTGCGCGTCCGGACCTGCATCTTAGCGACAGAACTTCTCCTGCTGCCATCGGTTCCAGTCGTCCCAAACGCGGGCGCGGCAGCGCCGTACTCAGGCGATCGAGATGCCAGGCAGCGATAAGGCCCGGTTGCAGGCCGGGCCTTTGCATCAGTTCACCAGGGATACCAGTAAGGGTATGCCGCCGGATAATACCGGACGGTCCGGTAATATCGGGGGCCGTAATAATATCGCGGCGGACCATAGACCGGCGCATAGTAGACCGGAGGTGCAGCCGCGGCGGCAAGTGCTCCGGTGAACAGGCCGAGCGCGATGGCCGGACCAATGCCTGGACCGCCCCAATGATGATGATGGCCCCGCCAATGGGCCGAGGCCGGCGCAACCGTTCCGATGAGGAGCGTTGCTGCCGCGGCGATTGCAAGAGCAAGCTTTCTCATGTGACTTCCCTCGACTTATGCCCGCGCAAGCGGGCTTCTCGATCCTTTGCATGAGTTTCGTTTTGCCGGACACAGCCGGCAGCGTCTGAACTTAGGATGGGCGGCGACGACTTCAAGCCTCTAACCGACAATTGGCCAAGTGGAGAGAACAGTCAGATCGTGTCAATCGAAGAAGGGCTTCGAACGTCCCTGCTGGCGCGTGCCAATAGTGACTAAGTCCGTAAATTCAGCCTTTGGTCCATCTGCGAAGTTGCGCTGCGTCTCACAGAGGTCTGCTTATCGCGGCAGAGCGGTCCAGATTTGCTCAACCTGAGTTCTTCGCATTTTGACCCTTCAGCGACCTCCGGAGCCGTCCGCTTTCCCGCCGCTGTTAAGGTTGGGACCGCAGGCGGTCAGCTGCTTAATGAGCACACAGCCTAGGACAGCACCGGCGCGGCGGGTCCGCCTCTCCGTTGCCATTATGCCGCGGGCCGCGATGGAAACCGGCTCGGCGATTACGCGGTTGATTTGGCATCGAAACCTCCGATGGAGGGTGCCATGCAGAATTGGGAAGGGAATTGGACGAACGCAAAGTTTTGTGACGTTGCGAACCTGATCCTCGGCGCGATACTGTTCGTTTCGCCCTGGATATTCGGTTTCGATGCGGGGACGGTCTCTCAGAACGCCGTTATCACCGGTATCGCCATCGCGATCCTTGCGGTCGCGGCGCTGGCGGCGTTCGCGGTGTGGGAGGAGTGGCTGAACCTCGTCGTCGGCTTGTGGGCACTGGTATCGCCCTGGGTATTGGGCTTCCAGGGAACCACCGCGATGACCGTGCATGTGATCATCGGCGCGGCGGTCGCAATCTTGGCAGCGATCGAGCTCTGGATTATGTCCCGCAACCCGCCGCGGCTGACCACCGGTAGCTGAGAAGCTGGATCGTTTGGCTCGTGGCATAGCTTCGCCGTCATCGGAAAAACCTGTCCAGCCGACGCGGACGAAATTCGGTGCGGACCTGGGGCCGGCAGCTACTCAGCGCAGTCGGCCTTGGGTCAGCCGTAAGTGCCGCAGCTCGAGCTAGCCTTGCTAACGGCTTACTCCCGGCGCCAAATTCCGAAAGTGCCGATGGAAAGGCCTTGCTCCGGGGCTAGGTTCATCGGGCATTCCGTTTGCGTCGGATTCCCAAATTTGAATGCCACGGGGCATGATTTTTGGGACCAAGCTGCGTTTGCCATCCAACGGCAGACCTCTCGGTCCCAGCTCGTTTTTCGATCCGGAAAAACCTCCAGGCTGGGGCCGATGTGGTCTACTCCGGGCGTAAGCCGCCCCATCAGTACCAGCCCATCTTGAAACAGAGACCAAGCCAACCAGCGAGCGCGACTAGAGCGGCAATGTTGATGTACTTCTGAGCGTCTTGCATCATTGCACCGCAATCAAAGGCGCCCCGCAATTCGGAGCAACGGTGATTTGCCACTACCCGTTCCGCCTCTCTGCCCTTGACCAGATCAACAAGGTTCCGGTTTCTGGCGCTCGGTTCATCGCGGGAGCTCGGGGTTTCTCCACCTTATGTGCTTTGGCGTGTTCTTCTCGACCTGCGGGACCATGCGGGCGGGATCGGGACCGCCCGGAACGCCCCTGGGGCCGAGCAGCTCACGCGTAATGTCATCCTCGGTTCTTTCCGGCTCGACGCCGTTGATGGGCCGCTGTCGCACGGGAGCGACCTCCTGATGCCCACGGCAAGCTCAGGTCACCTCAGGCTTGAAGGTCTGCGGCTGCTGCTCTGGCGGCGGCATTTTAAAAGGAATGGGGAACGGCCTGCGCGCGAGGCTTACCGGCGCCGCCCGTTCCTCGGAGAGACGGCTTTCGATGTACTCGCGCTCCAGATCGGAAAGGCGGGTCTTGAGCAGCCGGTGGTAGCGGTGAATGCTATTGCGGTGGGTGCGCAAGCGGGCGAGCTTTTCTTCCAGTGTCATCATCGTCGTCCTCGACGGTTACAAGCAATCCTTTCCAAAAGAGGTCGGAGGAGCCCTCCGGCGTGAGACTTAGAGAGGCTTGATCTTGTTTCAAGATGGATCAGAAGATTGGACCAATTGCCTCAACCTCAAGCCAGCGTTCTGTACGCTCCGTGCTCCCCAGCGCGGGGCCGGATCATGGCAACCGAAAATCCGCCATGTGCTCTTGCATCGTCCCGTTGATGTCCGCTTGTGGCCCTCAGCCGACCATTGGGATCTCGCCCTCCGAGGACCGCTTTCGACCCATAGCAGAAGTCTGAGCCTGCACTCCAACCCCTCAACCGCCCGGGTCGAAACTCATTCTTGCGGTTGCACGTGCCTGACGCCGGAACGTGAGCATCGTCAGGGTCCCTGATCCCCTTAAACAATGGCATGGTCAGCAATCGCAGCGAGATGTGTAGCAGTAATGCTGTCGCAAATTGGCTTGCCATATTGCAATTCTAGGTGCGGGAACAAATGCTTCTCGCTTCGTGGAGCTGGGGGAGACAGAAGTCTGCGGCGGTTCGCGGATGCAACGCTTTTGACCTTGGCCACTTTCAATGAGCTCGCCTGAACGGCTACGATGCCGTCACCAGAGAGTTTAGGAGCGCACATGAGACGGCGGGAGTTCATCACGCTTCTTGTCGGCGCGGCACCTCTGTGGCCGCTGACGGCGAGCGCGCAACGTTCAGCGGTACCTGTTATCGGTGTGTTGTCCGTGGGTTCCCCCGACATTGCGAGTCCCTATGACGCAGCATTCGAAAGAGGTCTCGCGGAGAGGGGTTTCGTAGTTGGCAAAAACGTTACGATACAACGTAGGTGGGCACGAGGAAACCACAGTAGGCTTCCGGAGCTCGCTCAGGAGCTCTTGCATTTCAATCCAGCGCTGATCATCGGAGGGGGCAATGTGGTTGCGCTCGCCGCAAGGAAAGTGACTTCAACCATTCCGATCGTATTCGTAATCGCGTCAGACCCCGTGAAGCTCGGACTGGCAAAGAGCTTCGCTCACCCCGGGGGCAACGCCACGGGCATATCTATGATGACAGCGAGGCTTGTCCTAAAGCGCCTCGAACTGATCCAGGAGCTGCTCCAGCAAAAGGCTACCGTCGGATTTTTGGTGAACCCTGACAATCAAGACTTGCTTCAGGAAATTGACGAAGTTGCCCGTTCGACCGGGCGGACCTTGAAAGTAGCCAAGGCGCGCAACCAGGATGAATTAGAGCCAGCTTTCAGGCAGCTTGTTAGCGCCCAAGTCGGTGCGGTCCTCGTCAGCAACGATGCGATATTTTTCAACCTGCGTGCGCAACTTGTCGCATTGGCCGATCGTCATTCGCTTCCGGCGTCCTATGAATTCCGCGAATTTCCGGCGGCCGGTGGCCTGATGAGCTACGGGCCGAGCCTTGTCGCAAACTTTGAAAAAGCCGGCATCTACGCCGCACGAATCTTGGGAGGTGCTCGGCCGGAGGATTTGCCCATTCAGCAGCCCACGGAGTTCAGTTTGGTTCTCAACTCAGCAACCGCGCGCTCCTTAGGCATCGAAATCCCGCCATCACTGCTCGCCCGTGCGGACGAGGTGATCGAATAAGGCTCTACGCCCGATGTCGGCCCGTAGCGACCTTGCCGCGCGACCGCGACCGTCTGCATTCGACCCATTGCGGACTCATTACCCTATCCTCGGTCCTGATTGCGCCCCATAATGCTCCGCTATTTGGAGGCGCTCGTCATGAGGCGACGCGATTTCATGTCGACTCTCGGCGGACTGGCCGCAATTTGGCCAGTTGCCGCGCGCGCCCGGCAAAAGGAACGTGTCCATCGAATTGTTTATCTAAGTGCTCCGAGCCGGGAGTTGGTACAACGCACGCTCGATGCTTTTCTGCGAAAGCTCCGAGAGCATAGTTGGGTTGAAGGCGAGAACTTCATCACTCGCTCTGACCCAATTCAGCGAGGTTCTTGCTGTGACGTTATTTTCGACTTATTCAACCAAACGGCCCATCTCAATCCCGCATACCTCCGTCGATCACACGGTCCCATGGCAAAATGCTAATGTAGTCATCCCCAGGCGTGGTCCTTGGAGGGTACATGCAGCGGCGGGAGTTCATTGCACTGATCGGGGCCATCGGTGCCGTTTGGCCGCGCAGCTTGATCGCGCAGCCCGCCCATCAGCTCATGAAGAAGATGCCTCGCATCGGTTTCCTGGCGTCAGTTCCGCACCAACGAATCGAAGCCTTCGATCGCGGACTCCGCGAGATGGGATATGTGGAGGGCGCGAACATCATCATCGAGCGCCGGTTCTGGAAGAATGACCGGGAACAACTGGCGAGATTTGCCGCCGAGCTGGTGGCTCTCGAAGTCGAGGTGATTGTGGCGTCCAGCACGCCCGAGGCAATTGCCGCCAGGGCAGTCACCGGCACGATCCCCATCGTGACTGCCACCGCAGACGCGGTCGGTGTCGGCCTTGCGGCAAGTCTTGCGCGGCCGGGTGGAAACGTGACGGGACTGACCGGGGTCGCAAGCAGCGGCAAGAATTTCGGGCTTCTGTTGGAGTTACTGCCACGGGCGTCGCGGTTCGCGGTGCTCCTCGACCCCGACAACCAATATCATGCACGGCTGATGGCCGACTTCCAGAAAACCGCCGCGGACCGGCAGGTCGAGATACTTCCGGTGATCAAACGCTCGGTGGAGGACATAGGCCCTGCTTTCCAGACCATAGCTTCGAAGGATATTCAGGGCCTGCTCGTGCTTGTGGACCCCATCGGGTTCGCCAACCGGCGCAAGATCATCGAGCTCGCCGCGCAAAACCGCATTCCGGCGGTGTATCACTGGCGTGAAGAAGCGGTCGAAGGCGGCCTTCTCGCGTATGGCCCTGACATCATTGACCTCAATCGCCGCTCCGCCGGTTATGTTGCAAAACTGCTGCGGGGCGCGAAAGCGGCCGAACTCCCGATCCAGCAGCCGGAACGCTTCCGATTGGTGATCAATCTTAAGACTGCTCGCGCTCTCGGTCTGAATATTCCAACCGCGCTACTCGCGACGGCTGACGAGGTGATTGAATGATGCTGCCCTGCATGAGTCCGCATGAGGCCCTTCAGCTGCATTGGAAGATTGCTGCTTCTCCGCTGGTGTTGGGGCTTAAGCGGACATCAGCCGGCGGCCAGCCGCTTAATGCGTACACGGCCTAGATCCCAGTGCCCGGATCACCGGCCAGGCCGCGAGCGCGGCGGCGAGATGTTTGAGCGTATGGCCTGAGATCATGTGGCCGGTCGCTTCGAACACGGTCACATCGCCGAGTTCGAACAGCTTGGCCAGCACATAGAAGACGATCACGCCGCCGAGCGGCACGCCAAGTGCGCCGGGCCGCGGGCGTGTCAACGCAAGGCCCACGGCCAGCGCCATGCCGCCGAACTGCACCACCACCCAAGGCGTGAGATTCTCGCGGGCCACCCAGGCAGCGAGCAGGCCAGCAACCATCGCCAGCACCAGCACCGTTTCGCCTGCGCGCGCGCTGATGCGTTCGCTGGCCGCGATGCCCAGAAAGCCTGCGAACGCGACCGCCATGCCGAGACGATCGGCGATGAGCCGTTGCGGCACGTCGGGGTCGAGATGATAGAAGCCCGAGCCGAGGCAAGTGAGGATCAGCCCGACGAAGAACCAGCTTGCACCCACCGGCGCATCATTTCGGGCGCGCAGCCGCTCCGAGCCCCACACGCCCATCGCGAGGAAGGCGAGATTGCTCAGCACGTCGCCGGCGTTGGGCACGCCGAGCCAGGTGCGGCTGTCGATGAAATGCGGGATGTGCCAAGCGGCGGCGGGTATCGCGGGCGCCAGAAGCGCGGTGAGCGTCAGGACGAGGAGCGCACCGATAAGATATTTCTCGCCGGTTTGAAGGGGGGCGTACGAGAGTCGGCGAACGACTGGCGGGACCAGTGCATTGGCCGGTTGAGCTTGGTCGCGCGCGCGCAGCATGAACATCTCTAGATATTGAACATTGTTCAATATTGGTAGCTCAAAATGAACTATGTTCAATGTGAAATGCTGTGGGATTTGCGTAACAAGCAAGATATTGAAATCGCTTTAGTTTCGGAGCGTGAGCGGCCGCCACAGCCGTAGGGTGGGCAAAGCGAAGCGGGCCCACCATTCCGCTTACGATCGATATTTGTGGGCACGGCGCTGCGTGCCTGCCCACCCTACGAGACCGCGTTTGTGGCGCTAACCCGCCCCGATCTCCGCGACGATGCGGCCCGTCGTGACCTGCTCGCCTTCGGCGACGTCGATCGCGCTGACCACGCCGTCGATGCCGGCCTTGTGGACGTGCTCCATCTTCATCGCTTCCAGCGTCAGCACCGGCTGGCCGGCGGTGACGCGGTCGCCGGGCTTGACGAGGACAGCGACGACGCGACCGTTCATGGCGGCGCGGACTTTGCCGTCGCCGCCATTCGTTGAAGTCGCCTTCGGCGCGGCGAGGGTGAGATCATTCGCCACCAGCGGGATGCCGCGGTGCTGGACGTACAGCCGATCGCCATCCCGCAGGAATTTTGCGCTGTCCATCACGCCGGCGAGGCGGAAGCGGACGGCGTCGGGATCGAGCTGGTCGATCTCGAACTTATGCTGGCGGCCTTCGACGGCGACGGTGTAGCTGCCGTCGCGCTCGCGCATGATGTCGAGCTCGTGCGCATCGCCGCCGATGTCGATTTTCGCCGGCAGCGGAAAGGTGGCGGCAAGGCTCCGCCCGCCCTGCCACGACGGCGCGCGCGGGTTGGTGACGTAGAGCAGCAGGCCTGCCAGCGCGATCTCGAATGCCGCGTTCGCACGCGGCGCAAGCAGCTCGTTGCGATGGGCGCCGATGAAAGCCGTCGTCGCTTCCCCCTTGGCAAAGCCGGGATGACGCAGGCACGACAACAGGAACGCCTGATTGGTCGTCACGCCGAACGCGGTGAGCTGCTCCAACCCGACGATCAGCCGCCCCCTCGCCTCCTCGCGATTGGCGCCGTGGCTGATCACCTTGGCGAACATGGAATCGTAGAATGGCGGAATCTCCGAGCCCGGTTGCAACGCGTGCTCGACGCGGATGCCCTCAGGCACCTGCCAGCGCGCCATGCGGCCGGACTGGGGCATGAAATCCTGCGCGGCGTCTTCCGAGCAGAGCCGCACCTCGATGGCGTGCCCGGAGAACTTGATGTCCTGCTGCTTGATCGGCAGCGGCTCGCCGCGCGCGATGCGCAATTGCAGCTCGACGAGATCGAGCCCGGTGATCGCCTCGGTGACGGGATGCTCGACCTGCAGCCGCGTGTTCATCTCCATGAAGTAGAACGCGCCACTGGCATCGAGCAGGAATTCCAGCGTGCCGGCGCCTTCATAGCGCAGCGCCTTGACCGCTGACACCGCGACCTCGCCCATTTTCGCGCGCAGCTCCGGCGTGACCGCCGGCGACGGCGCCTCCTCGATCAGCTTCTGGTGCCGCCGCTGCACCGAGCAATCGCGCTCGCCGAGATGGATGGCATTGCCGTGGCTGTCGCCGAACACCTGGATCTCGATGTGGCGCGGATTCTGGATCGCACGCTCGAGGATGACGGCAGCATCGCCGAACGCGGCTTTCGCTTCCGACCGCGCGCTGCGCAGGGCTTCGGGGAAGGACGCAGCGTCAGTGACGAGCCGCATGCCGCGGCCGCCGCCGCCGGCGACCGCCTTGATCATCACGGGGAAGCCGATCTTCCCGGCTTCGGCGAGCATGACCTCGTCGCCTTGCTCAGCGCCCTGGTAGCCGGGCACGATGGGCACGCCGGCCTTCTTCATGATCTCCTTGGCGCCTGCCTTGTTGCCCATCGCCTCGATCGCCTGCGGCGACGGGCCGATGAAGACGAGGCCGGCATCCTTGCAGGCGCGCGCAAACGCCTCGTTCTCGGCGAGGAAGCCATAGCCGGGGTGAACGGCATCCGCGCCGCTGGCCCTGGCCGCGGCCATGATCGCGGGGATGTTGAGATAGGATTGCGCCGGCAAGGCTTCGCCGATGCGCACGGCCTGATCCGCCTGCGTCACATGGAGCGCATCGCGATCCGCATCGGAATAGACCGCGACGACGCCGAGGCCGAGTTTTCGCGCGCTGCGCATCACGCGCAGTGCGATCTCGCCGCGATTGGCAACCAGAACCCTTGAGAACGGCCGGTGCTGCACTGATCCGTTCCTCATGGGCGGGCCACCGAAAACTGCATGCGCTGGGGCGTGCGCGCATCGCCCTCGCGGCAGATCGCGAGCACCTCCGACAGCACGGCGCGGGTGTCGCGCGGATCGATCACGCCGTCGTCGAGCACGCGGGCGCTGGTCGAGAACACATCCATCTGGCCGTCGAACACACCGATGATCTCAGCCTTCATGGCGTCCAGCCTGTCCTTTTCGATCGGCTTGCCGCGGCGCGCGGCAGCGGCCTCGGTCACGATCGCCATGGTCTCGGCGGCCTGCTCGCCGCCCATCACCGCGGTCTTGGCATTGGGCCAGGAGAAGCAGAAGCGCGGATGGAAGCCGCGACCGCACATACCGTAATTGCCGGCACCGAACGAGGCGCCGCAATAGATGGTGATCTGCGGCACCGTCGCCGAGGTCACCGCCTGGATCATCTTGGAGCCGTGCTTGATCATGCCGGCCTCCTCATAGGCCTTGCCTACCATGTAGCCGGTGGTGTTGTTCAGATAGAGGATCGGCGTGCGGGTCTGGCAGCAGGCCTGGATGAAATGCGTCGCCTTGTTGGCGCCGGCGGGATCGAGCGGGCCGTTGTTGGTGATGATGCCGATGGCCTGGCCCTCGATGCGGGCATGGCCGCAGACGGTGGCCGGGCCGTAACTCGGCGCCAGCTCGGTGAAATCGGAATCGTCGATAATGCGCGCGATCACCTGTTTCATGTCGACCGGACGCTTGTGGTCCATCGGCATGATGCCCAGCAGCTCGTCCTGGTCATAGCGCGGCGGCTTGAACTGCGACGACGCTTTGCCCGGTCGCTCCCAATGCAGCGCCGCCATGATCTCGCGCGCGATGCGCAATGCGTCACGATCGTCCTCGGCGAGGTAATCGCCGAGGCCGGAGATCTGCGTATGCATCTCGGCCCCGCCGAGCTCCTCCTCGGTCGCGATCTCGCCGGTCGCAGCTTTCAGCAGCGGGGGCCCGGCGAGGAAGGCGCGGGTGCGGCCGCGGACCATGACGATGTAGTCGGAGAGGCCGGTCTGATAGGCGCCGCCCGCGGTGGAGGAGCCGTGCGTGACGGTGACGACCGGCAGGCCCGCCGCCGACAGCCGCGCCAGGTTGCGAAAGATGTTGCCGCCGCGAACGAAATCCTCGACGCGGTAGCGCAGCAGATTGGCGCCGGCGCTTTCGACCAGTTGCACATAGGGCAGCTTGTTCTCCAGCGCGAGCTCCTGCACCCGCAGCGTCTTGTCGAGACCGTAAGGCTGCAGCGCACCGGCGTCGATGCCGGAATCGCTGGCGCTGACCATGCAGCGGATGCCCGAGACGAAGCCGATGCCGGCGATGACGCCGCCGCCCGGCACACTCTTGCTCGCATCCGGCACGTCGAACATGTAGCCCGCCAGCGTCGAGAGCTCGATGAAGGGCGCGCCGGGATCGAGCACCAGCGCGACGCGCTCGCGCGGCAGCAGCTGGCCGCGCTTGTGGAAGCGGTCCTTGGCCGCGGCGGACGCGGCGCGCGTGCGCTCCTCGAGCGCGCGCATGCGGTCGATCAGGCCGAGCATGCCGTCGCGGTTGGCTTGGTAGGCGGCGCTGCCGGGGGAGATGGTGTTTTCGATGGTGGACATGACTTGATCCTGCTCGTCATTGCGAGGAGCGAAGCGACGAAGCAATCCAGACTGCATCCGCGGAAAGATTCTGGATTGCTTCGCTTCGCTCGCAATGACGGGGCGATACCTTACCTGTTCGTCCCAAAGATCTTCCGCGCCTCGGCGGGGCTCGCGATCTCGCGGCCGGCGCGCCTTGCGCAGGCGGCGACGGCTTCGATCAGCTGGCCGTTCGACGTCACTTTCTTGCCGTCGGCGAGATAGAAGGTGTCCTCGAGGCCGGTGCGCAGATGACCGCCGAGCTCGGCGCAGCGCTGGTGCAGCGGCCAGATCTCCTCGCGGCCGATGGCGGTGACCTGCCAATGCGCCTCGGGGCGCTTCAGCTTCAAGAGGATCGGCAGCAATTCAGGATCGGCCGGCATGCCGGAGGCGACGCCCATGACGAAATTGTACTCGAGCGGGCCGTTGTACATGCCGACCTGGTGGTACATGCCGACGCAGCGGACGATACCGACGTCGAAGCATTCGAACTCGGGGATGGTGCCGGCCGCGTTCATGACGTCGAGATAGTCCTTCACCTTCTCGACCGCATTGTCGAACATCATCGGCGGCCAGGCCCAGCTGTTGTCGGCCTTCACCTTCAGGTAGTTCAGCGAGCCGGCATTGCAGGCGGCGATCTCCGGCCGGGTCTCGCGGATGCAGTCGAGCGCGCCTGAGTAATTCGGCCCCGACACGCCCGAGGTGTGGTTGATGATCACGCCCGGGCAGGCTTCGCGGATCGCCTGCTGGATCTCCTTGCTGACCGCGACCTCCCAGGACGGCAGATGTCCCTTGCCCGGCGCCTGCTGGCGCAAATGGATGTGCATGATGGACGCGCCGGCCTCGAACGCAGCCCTGGCCTCGCGCGCCATCTGCTCGGGCGTCACGGGCACGTTGTGCTGCTTGGGGTCGGTGAGCACGCCATTCAGCGCGCAGGTGATGACGGCCTTGTCGCTCATGCGTTCGATGTCTCGCACGTTGAGAATTCAACGCTTGCGATCATGTGACGCGCGACATGCGGCTTCTTGCGCGGAGAAGCTGGGAAAAACGACGAATTCGTAGGGTGGGTTAGCCGAAGGCGTAACCCACCACTGTCTGCCTCCGTGGACATTGAAGAGGTGGGTTACGCCGAGCAGCTGCGCTTCGCGCATCTGATCGGCTAACCCACCCTACGAAGCCTCCGCCATCCGCACGGTCTCGGTGCTGCGGTAGATCGCAAGATCGCGCGAGCCGACGAAGATCGCCCGCGGCTTCAATCCGTAGAAGCGGCGGATCGAGTGGCTGAAATGCGTGGAATCGGGATAGCCGATGTCCTGCGCCAGATGGGCGAGGTTGAGGTCCTGGTTGGCGAAGTGCAGCAGATACCGCGCGCGCTTCCAGGCGCGGAAGGAGCGGAACGAGATGCCGGTCTCCTCCTTGAACAGGTGCAGGAAGCGCGAGGCCGAGAGGCCGGCTTCAGCGGCGCAGGTATCCGCCGTCACCGGCTCGCCGGAGAAGCGCTCGATGCGGGCCACCGCACGCATCACGCGCGGATCCAGCACGCGGCGCGGCAGCGCCTCGCCAAAGCACATCTCGTCGAACTCGGCCGTGGTGATGTCGCCATAGCGGCGCTGACGCAGCAAGGCGTAGGCGGCGAGGATCTTGCGGGCATAGGCGGCCTGATCGGGTCCGGTCAGGCGCGCGGCCAAGGCTTCAATCACGCCATCCGCCATGCTTTCCGGCTCCAGCGTCACGCTGATGACGGTGCGATAGTCGCTGGCGATGGAGTGCCGCTGGTTCGGCAGGGTGACGAACAGCTCGCCGGTGGCGAGAACGTCGTCGATGGTCAGGTGCAGATTGCCCTTCACCGCGACATAGACATGGCAGCAGCCGGGTGTCCGTTTGCGCGGACGGCCGAGCAGGCCCGCATAAAACACCCGCTCCGGCGTGATCAGCATCAGGTGGTCGGATTCGCGACCGTTATATTCCATTGGGTTCCTCCTCGCGCGGCTCTCTGGCCGCTGCGGACGGAGGTCACCTTAGCGGAAATTTGGGCGCTGTCACGGTAGGATAGCGCTGTCAAAAGACATGGCGCGTCGTGGACGCGCAATAGCGCGAACCGGGAATCTCGAGGTTCCGGGATCGCGCTTCCGCGCCCCGGAATGACAGCCTCCCTTACGCCCTCACCCTCGGCGCGACATTCTGCTCTTGCCCGGCCTTTTGCTCCGCAGAAACCGCGCGCTTGAAACCCTCGCGCTGCTGCAGCCGCGCCCAATAGGCTGCGACGTTCGGCCCGAAATCCTTGGCAAGCCCGATATTGCTCGCGAGCCGGAGCGCGTAACCGATGACAATGTCAGCGGCGGTGAAGCGGCCCGCGCACAATGTTTCGGCATTCGCCGTCGCTGCCTCAACGGCGCGCAGTCTTCCCAGAAACCATTTCGCGTAATCGGTGGCGACCTGCGGGTTGCGGCGCTCCTCCGGCTCGAGCTGGGTGTATCTCAGCACCAGCGTTTGCGGGAAGGTTAACGTGGCGTCGCTGAAGTACATCCAGTTCAGGAACGTGCCGTAGGCGGGATCTTCAGGGCCGACCATCAACGGCGTCGGGCCGTATGTGATGCCGAGGTAATGGCAGATGCCGGAGGATTCCGTCATCCTGGTCTCGCCGTCGATCATGAAGGGGATGGTGCCGAGCGGATTGAGCGCGAGATAGTCCTTGGCGAAGACGCGCGGCGGGAACGGCAGCATCTTCAATTCATAGGGCAGCCCCATCTCCTCCAGCATCCAGAGCGGACGGAACGAGCGTGCGGCGTCGCAGTGATACAGCGTGATCATCAGGCGTTTCCTTTGCTGCCGGGCAGCGTGCCCATCATCTTGCACAGGACCATCAGCATGACCTCGTCGGCGCCGCCGCCGATCGAGGTCAAGCGGCTGTCGCGATAGGCGCGGCTGACCGGTGTCTCGTTGGTAAAGCCCATTCCGCCCCAGTATTGCAAGCAGGCGTCGGTGAGCTCGCGGCCGAGCCGGCCGGCCTTCAGCTTGGCCATGGTCGCAAGCCGCGTCACATCCTCGCCGGCGACCAGCTGCTCGCCGGCGCGATAGATCAGCGCGCGCAGGAGCTCGACCTCGGTCTGCATCTCCGCGAGCTTGAAGTGCACGACCTGGTTGTCGAGGATGGACTTCCCGAAGGCTTTGCGGTTGCGGGTGTATTCGATGGTCTGGTCGATGATGTATTCGTGCGCCTTCAGACAGGCGGCCGCGCCCCACAAGCGCTCCTCCTGGAACTGGATCATCTGGTAGGTAAAACCCTGGCCCTCCTCGCCGATCCGGTTGCGCTTGGGCACGCGGACATTGTCGAAGAAGATCTGCGCGGTGTCGGACGAGCGCATGCCCATCTTGTCGAGTTTGCGCGCGACGGTGACGCCCTTGCTCTTCATAGGCACGCAGATCAGTGACTTGTTGCGGTGAACGGGGCCGTCGCCGGTGTTTGCGAGCAGGCAGATCCAGTCGGCCTGGGTGCCGTTGGTGATCCACATCTTGCCGCCATTGATGACGTAATCGTCGCCGTCGGAGCGCGCCTGGGTCTTGATCGAGGCGACGTCCGAGCCTGCGCCCGGCTCGGAGACGCCGATGCAGGCGACGTAATCGCCCGAGATCGAGGGCGCCAGGAATTCGCGCCGCACCTCATCCGAGCCGAACCGCGCCAATGCCGGCGTCGCCATATCGGTCTGCACTCCGATCGCCATCGGCACGCCGCCGCAGGTGATGGCGCCCAGTTCCTCCGCCATCATCAGCGCGTAGGAATAGTCGAGGCCCGAGCCGCCGAATTCGACCGGCTTGTTCAGGCCGAGGAAGCCGAGGCTGCCCATCTTCTTGAACAGCTCGTGCGCCGGGAAGATGTCGGCCTTCTCCCACTCATCGACGTGCGGATTGATCTCGTTGGCGATGAACTTTTGCAGGGAGCGGCGGATGTCGTCGTGGTCGGCGGTGAATAACATTCTCTCTCAGCCTCGTCATTCCGGGACGCGCCCCTTGGCGCGGGCCCGGAATCCATAACCACGATCGTGAGTATGGATTCCGGGATCGCTCCGCTTCGCTCGCGCCCCGGAATGACGCGAGGAGAGAGCGTTCAAAGCCCCATTTGCCGCGACGCCAGATCCTTCATGATCTCCTCGGTGCCGCCGCCGATGGCGTTGACCTTGACCTCGCGGTAGATGCGCTCGGCCTTGATGCCGCGCATGAAGCCGGCGCCGCCGAAGATCTGCACGGCCTCCGAGGCGCAGAACGCCATGGTCTGCGTCGCCTGGTTCTTCATCATGCAGATTTCGGCGACCGGGCTCTCGCCCTGCTCGAGCCGCCAGGCCAGCATCTCCAGCATGGCTTGCGATGCCGCCACCTTCTGCGCCATGTCGACGATCTTGTGGCGGATGACCTGGTGCTGCGCGAGCGGCTTGCCGAAGGTCTGGCGTTCTCTGGCGTAGGCGATCGCCTCGTCGAGGCAGACGCGGGCAAAGGCGGTGCAGCTCGCGGCCATGCCCATGCGCTCGCTGTTGAAGTTCTGCATGATGATCCTGAAGCCTTGGCCCTCCTCGCCGATCAGGTTCTCGGCGGGCACGCGGCATGCGTCGAAATGCAGCGTCGCGGTATCGGAGGCCCACCAGCCCATCTTCTTCAGCTTGGTGCGCGACAGGCCGGGCGTGTCGCCTTCGATCAGGAGCAGGCTGACGCCGCCGGCGCCCTCGCCGCCGGTCCGCACCGCAACGGTGAGGTAATCGGCACGCATCCCCGAGGTGATGAAGGTCTTCTCCCCGCTCACGACGTAGTCATCGCCGTCGCGACGCGCCCGGGTGCGCAGGTTCGCAACGTCCGAGCCGCCGCCCGGCTCGGTGATCGCCAGTGCGGAGATCTTCTCGCCTGCCAACACCTGCGGCAGCACGCGCGCCTTCACCTCGGCGCGTGCGGCCCGCGCGATCGGCGGCGAGCCGATCGTATGGCTCATCAGGCTGGCGCTGACGCCGCCTGCGCCGGCGCGCGCAAGCTCCTGGCTCGCCACGATCTTCATGAACTGGTCGGCGGCGATGCCACCATATTCCTCCGGGAATCCAAGTCCCAGCAGGCCGATTCCAGCCGCCTTGCGATAGAGCGTGCGCGGGAATTCGCCGGCTTCGTCCCATTCATGGGCAAAGGGCGCGATCTCCTTCTCGACGAAGCGCCGCATCACGTCGCGGAACGCGTCGTGCTCGGCGGTATAGAACGGGCTCATCATCGCGAGACTTGCCTCGAACGGTTTCGTCTCAGCCACCATGGCTCGAACCTCGGCCGTTCACTTGCGCGGAGTGGCTGATCGGCGCGAACCCTTCGAGCAAGCCAGCAACGCACCCCCCAGCGGATTGCTGTCACAGCGTCAGAAACAACGCGAACGGCTCTTCCACCGTGCGGCGCAAGTGCTTTCGATACAAGGCGTGGTTGGGATCCTCGGGCGCAACCCGGCCCAAGGAAGGTTTTGGGATATTCCTGAGCGGCAGATAGGCGATCGGCGCGGCGATCGGCGTGAGCTGCGAGCCGGGCCCGGCGCGCAGCGTCGAGATGATGCCGTACATCTCGCCTGATACCGTCGGCCGCGACACCGTGATCACGCGGTGCTGGCCGTGCTTGATGATGACGAGGTAGATGAAGCCGGACTGATGCGGAACGGCGACCTCGCCGGTATGCTCGTAGGCGGCATCGGTCCGCTCGCCTTCGCGGAAGACCAGCGACGAGACCTTCGGCTCCCAGGCGATCTCGGTGCGGTAGGCGAAGATCGCGTCCTTGTCGCCGAACGACGGCCGCAGGGTGATGTAGACGTCCTCGAGCCAGGTCACCGCGCGGTGGGCATAGGAGCCGAGGCTGTCGGGCGCGACGTCGTTTGCGGCGGGGGGCGCCGCCGCGACGACATTTTTGCGCAGGGAAACGCCGAGCGCCTGCTCCAGCCGGACTGTCGTCGCCAGCGTGAACGGCCGCCGGCCGCCGAGCACTTTCTCCAGCGTCGACAGGCTCAGCTTGGCCTGCTCGGCCAGCGCCTGCCGCGACATCCGGCGCCGGGCGAGCTCCTCGCGGATGGTCTCGGCGATCTCGCGGCTCTGCTCGTCCGAAAGCTGCTTGTCCGTGAGTTTGTCCTGCATCTGCACCGTCAGCCCCGCTCCAGGCCGGTCACTCTAGCAGGGCGGACAAACCAGCACAAAACCGCACATGACCACCCCGGCCGAAACGAGTCCGGGCCGGCCGCGGCGGAACATTGCCGATCATTCTGCTCGCGAAATCCCGCCCCGCCGGCGGATGCTGAGGACCAGCAAACATGCTTCGGAGCAAGCCAAATGAACGCCTACGACACGGCCGATAGCGACGACCACCCGCTGTTGAGCCGCCTCATCAAGGTCGGACTGTTCCTTCTGGCGCAGGGCATCGCCGTGATGCTGGTCGCCTTCCTGGCCCTGCTGGTGAGTTTCGGGGCGAGCTGGTCGGCGACGACCGAACAGGCCAGCCTGCTCCAGCCCGGCGAAGCACGGTCGGGCAGCCTGCTACTGAAAGAGGACGGCACTACCACGGAGGCGATTCGCCTCGGGACCGATATCGACATCACCGTGTCGGGCCCGACCTTGCGCGCCCGCGTCACGCAAGCATTCCGCAACCCGACCAAGGATTGGGTCGAGGCCACCTACGTCTATCCGCTCGCGGCCGGCGGCGCCGTCGACACACTGAAGATGGTGGTCGGCGACCGCGTCATCATCGGCGACATCAAGGAACGGCAGCAAGCGCGCGTGATCTACGAGGAGGCGCGCCGCGCCGGCCAGAAGGCCGCGCTCACCGAGCAGGAGCGGCCGAACATCTTCACCAACTCGGTCGCCAATATCGGTCCCGGCGAAACCGTGCTGGTGCAGATCGAGTACCAGGAGCCGGTGCATCAAGTCGGCAACGAATATTCGTTGCGCCTGCCGCTCGTGGTCGGGCCGCGCTACAATCCCGCGCCGATCATCCAGAGCGTCGACTTCCGCAAGGACGGCTCGGGCTGGGGCGCGGCGACGTCGGACCCGGTGCCGGATCGCGAGCGCATCTCGCCCCCTGTGCTGGATCCCGCCAAACATGCGCCGCTCAATCCGACCAGCATCATTGTGCGCCTGCAGGCCGGCTTTGCGCTCGGCGAGGTCAAGAGCCACCATCACAACGTCAAGACGGAAAGCCCGGATAACATGACGCGCGTGGTGACGCTCGCCGACGGTGCCGTGCCCGCCGACCGTGATTTCGAGCTGACCTGGAAGCCGGCTGCCGAGACAGCGCCGTCGGTCGGACTGTTCCGCGAGCACATCGGCGATGCCGATTATTTGCTCGCCTTCGTCACCCCGCCGAGCGCCGAGCAGGCGACGCAGAAGCCGCTGCCCCGCGAGGTCGTGTTCGTGATCGACAATTCCGGCTCGATGGGCGGCACGTCCATCGTGCAGGCCAAGGCGAGCCTGCTTTACGCCCTCGGACGCCTGCAGCCGAATGACCGCTTCAACGTGATCCGCTTCGACGACACCATGGACATGCTGTTTCCGGCCGCCGTGCCGGCCGATGCCGCCCATATCGGCGAGGCGACCTCCTTCGTCGGCGCCTTGCAGGCGCGCGGCGGCACCGAGATGGTGCCGGCGATGCGCGCGGCACTGGCCGACAGGCTCGACACCGGCATGGTCCGCCAGGTCGTGTTCCTGACCGACGGCGCGATCGGCAACGAGCAGCAATTGTTCGATGCGATCACGACGATGCGCGGCCGCTCGCGCGTGTTCATGGTCGGCATCGGGTCGGCGCCCAACACCTATCTGATGACCCGTGCCGCCGAGCTCGGCCGCGGCGCCTTCACCCATATCGGCTCCACCGAGCAGGTGGAGGAGCGCATGCGCGGCCTGTTCGCCAAGCTGGAGAATCCGGCCGTGACCGGCCTCACCGCAAGGTTTTCCGAGGCCAATGCCGACGTCAGCCCCGCGATCATTCCCGACGTCTATCGCGACGAGCCCCTGGTGCTGGCGGCGAGGCTCGACAAGCTCGCAGGCTCGCTCGAGATCAAGGGCCGCGTCGGCGGCCGCCCATGGTCGGTGACGCTGCCGCTGCAAAACGCAGCCGAAGGCAAGGGCCTGTCGAAGCTCTGGGCCAGGCGGAAGATCGCCGATGCGGAGGTCGCGCGCACCCTGCGCGAGATGACGCCGGAGGAAGCTGACAAGGCGATCCTGGCGCTGGCGCTCGACCATCAGATCGTCACGCGGCTGACCAGCCTCGTCGCGGTCGACAAGACGCCAAGCCGTCCCGAAGGCGAACCGCTCAAGCTCAGCGAACTGCCGATCAACCTGCCCGCGGGCTGGGACTTCGAGAAGGTGTTTGGCGAGCGGCCGCATCTGACGCCGACGCAGCTGCACGAGCGCCATGCCGATGCGCGCAATCAGCCGGCAACGCGACGGCCGACGCCTGCTACGCCCGATGCGATCCGCCTACCCAAGACCGCGACCTCGGCCGAGCTGAAGATGATCGCGGGTTTTATCCTGATCGTGCTCGCCCTGATCCTGTTCGTGTTCAAGCGGCGTCGGACCTTGCTCACCGACGCCGCTTGAGAGAGGAGCTCCCCGAACTCCTCTGTTAGCGCGCGCGGCTGCCCGTCCCCTCCAAACGGCCGCGCGCGCCTTTTTTCACTGTTATTGCGAGGAGCGAAGCGAAGAAGCAATCCAGACTGCCGCCGCGGAGACAGTCTGGATTGCTTCGCTTCGCTCGCAATGACGGGAGACGAAACACAATGTCCCGCTTCATCTCTCCGCTGGTCCTCGCGCTTGTCGGCCTCATCCTGTTCGGCGACGGCGCCTATATCCACGCCAAGGCGTGGCTGGCGCAGGTGCTGCTGGAGCGCGCCTTCGACAGGAGCATTGCCACGGGACAGGCTGTAAAGCCCTGGTCCTGGGCCGACACCTGGCCGGTCGCGCGGATCGAGGTGAAGCGGATCGGTGCCAGCGCCATCGTGCTGGAAGGCGCGAGCGGACAGGCACTCGCTTTCGGGCCAGGTCATATCCAGCACACGGCTGATGCGGGCGAACGCGGGATTGCCGTCTATGCCGCCCATCGCGACACTCATTTCCGCTTCCTGAAGGATGTTGCCATGGGCGACGTCATCGATGTCACGCGCAGTGACGGTCGACACTTTCGCTATCGCGCGGATTCCTCGGCCGTGGTTCGCTTCGATGCATCCGGCATCGATCCCATGGCACAGGGTTTCGAGCTTGTTCTCGCGACCTGCTGGCCATTCGATGCCGTCACATCCGGCCCCGAGCGCTACATCCTGCATGCGACATTGATTGGCGCCGACGGATAGATCGCCGATCGGACTGACACGCACCGGTGCGCGCTTCATTCCACCACACGGCATACCAGCCACACAGTTGCCAAAGGACTCGCCATAGAACAGAGTGACGCGACACCAATAAGAACAACAGGTGAGGTCACGCCATGGAAGCCCGTGTGTCTGCTGCGCCCGCATCACGTCCATGGTCTCCGCCGCCCGATGCCAGCGACATCGTCAAGGGCATCCACGCAATGCTGCACCCGCACAACATCGTGCTGGTGGGCGCGACCGACAAGCCCGGCAATTATGCCGAGCGCATCTGGAACAATCTGATCAAATATGGTTTCGAAGGCGGGCTCTATCCGGTCAACGCCAAGCGCGATACCGTCTGGGGCGTTCCCTGCTACAAGGATTTTGCGAGTCTTCCGGAGAAGCCCGATCACGTCCTGGTGCTGGTGCCTGCGCGCTTTGCCGTGCAGGTGATCCGCGACGCCGCCGCAGCCGGCGCGCGGTCGGCCACCATCGTCACCTCCGGCTTCAGCGAGCTGCAGGATGACGAAAGCCAGAAGCTCGCTGCCGAATTGCAGGCTGCGGTGCGCGAGACGGGGCTCGCGGTCACGGGCCCGAACTGCCTCGGCAATTTGAGCGCCGGCGAAAAGCTCTTCACCAATATCGACGATCGCATCGTCACCATGGAGCAGGGCGCGGTGGCGATCGCCGGCCAATCCGGCGCGATCGTCATGGCGATCCGCCAGACGCTGGAAGACCGGGGTGTCGGCGTCGGCTACATGGTGACCACGGGCAACGAGGCCGGGCTCGAGACGCCGGATCTGATGCGCTACTTCGCCGAGGATCCGAGCATCAAGGTGATCGTCGTCTACCTCGAAGGCGTGCGCAACACCAAGGCGTTCCGCGATGCCTGCAAGGCGGCACGCGCGGCGAGCAAGCCCGTGATCGCGCTCAAGCTCGGCGCCTCCGAAGGCGGCCGCGCCGCGGCGATGGCCCATACCGGCGCACTCGCCGGCTCGATCGAGACGTTCGACGCGATCGCGACGCGCGAAGGGGTGATCCGGGTCGGCGGCCTCGACGAGCTGATCGAGACCACCGAGTGCTTCGTGCACGCGGCCGTTCCGAAAGGCGACCGGCTCGCCGCTGTGACGCTGTCCGGCGGCAAGCGCGGCATGCTGATCGACGCATTCTATGCCGCAGGCCTGAATTTCACGCCGCTGAGCCCGCATGTCAGCGCGGAGCTGGCGAAGATGCTCGGCCCCGGCTCGATCGTCGGCAATCCGCTCGATGCCGGCTTCGCCGCAGTGGTCGATCCCTCCGTCTACATGAAGTCGATCAAGCTGATGATCGACGACCCCGATATCGACATCGTCATCGTCGATGCCGAGCTGCCGAAGGCGCCGCACGAGCTGCGCGAGCGCAATTTGCGCATCGTCAACGAGATGGCGAGCCAGGCGGGCAAGCCGGTGATCTACATCAGTGCGATGTCGATCGGCTTCACCGAATACACCAAGGGCTTGCGGAAGTCGCTGCCGCATCTCGCGGTCATGCAGGGCATGGACCGCGCGGTGACCGCGATCAAGTCGCTGCTCGCCTATGCGAAGCTGCGCAAGGAGGTGCCCGATATCGTCTCGAGCTCGAAACCCGCCGCCCGCGCCGTGCTGGAGAAGACGTTGAAATCGGCGACCGGTGCTGCGCTCGACGAGGTCGCCTCGAAGAAGCTGCTCAAGGCCTACGGCATCCCGATCTCGAAGGAGGCGATCGCACAGACCGCGGCGGACGCCGTGAAGATTGCGAAGCAGATCGGTTTTCCGGTCGTGGCAAAACTCGTCAGTGCGGAGATCCTGCACAAGTCCGACATCGGCGGCGTGGTGCTGAACCTCAACAGCGCAGCCGAGGTGAAGAAGGCGTTCGCCGACATCACCGCGCGCGTGGCGAAGCTCAAGGGCAAGCCGAAGCTCGACGGCATCCTGATCGCACAGCAAGTCAAGGCCGAGCTCGAGCTCGTCGTCGGCGCCTCGCTCGATGCAGAGATGGGCCCGGTCGTGCTGTTCGGCACCGGCGGCATCGATATCGAGCTGATGAAGGACGTCGCGCTCGCCGGCGCGCCGCTGGATGAGAGCGAGGCACGGCTCCTGATCGGCCGCACCAAGGCCGGCGTCAAGATGCGCGGCTATCGCGGCAGGCCGGACTTGCACGAGGCCTCGGCGGTGAAGGCGCTGGTCGGGCTGTCCAACCTGATCGCGGATGCGGGCGATCGCATCGCCTCGATCGACATCAACCCGTTCCTGATCAACACCAGGACGGGCGTGGCCGTCGATGCCCTGATCGTGCTGAACAATGCTGCGGCAAAGCGGGCGGCCGGGCATTGACGTCGCGCCGTGCCGTAGGGTGGATTAGCGCAGCGTAATCCACCAATTCATCCCCAGGCGTACGAGAGATGGTGGCGGGTTACGCTTCGCTAACCCGCCCTACGTAACATCGCGGGCTCCTTCCAACTTCCCCGCTTTGGCCGTAAAATCGCCCCTGCATGGCACGCGCGAGCAATCTTGTGATCGGAACGGCAACGCTGGCGGCGATCGCCGTGGCGTTCGGCGGCCTGCTCGGCGCGCAGAAATGGCGCACCATCCAGAGCCGCAGCCAGTTGCGCGTGGTGTTCGAGGGCGGCTCCGCCAGCGGGCTGCGCCGCGGCGGGCCGGTCAATTTCGACGGCGTGCCCGCCGGCCAGATCCTGTCGATCAAGCTGGATAGTCCGCGCAGGATCGTGGCACTCGTCATGCTCGACAACACCGCGCCGATCCGCAAGGACACCGTGGCCGGAATCGAGTTCCAGGGCCTCACCGGCATTGCCGCGATCTCACTCATCGGCGGCGCCCCCTCTGCACCGCCGGTGCCGCTGGACGCGGACGGCATCCCGGTGCTGACGGCCGATCTCAGCGACGCCGAAACCATCGTCGAAACTCTGCACAGCGTCGACCGCACCATCGTGAACAACGCCCCCGCAATCAAGGAGGGCCTGCACACGTTCGAGACCTATACCGCCGACCTAAGGAGCAAGGGCGCCGAGATCGATTCGGTCATGGCCAAGGTCGACAGCGCCTTTGCGGGCTTCGACAAGGCGGTCGCCAAGATCGAGGGCGCGGTGCCGGGCTTCGTCGACGGCAAGGCCGACGAGCTGTTCGAGAAGATCCAGGGACTGCACGAGCTTGCCGGCACCATGAAGAAGAAATCGGCGGCCTACCTCGACGACATTCGCCGCTCGCTGCTCGACGTCAGCGAGGCCGCCAACAAGATGAGCGGCACGCCGGCGCCGCCGCGGCCCCCGCGCAGGCCCACCGAGCAGAAGCGGTAACGCCTCTTTCTTACCCTCCACTGGAGGGGGAGGGTCGGCTCACATGGAGCGTAGCGAAATGTGAGACGGGGTGGGGTGACGGTCTCTCCCCATCCAACAGCGCCCGAGAGGAGGGATCACCCCACCCCGCTCGCGCTACGCGCGATCAACCCTCCCCCTCCAGGGGAGGGTAAGGCGGAATCGGCGACGGCTCAGTAATTGCCGGCCGCCGCGCCGTTCGGAATGCCGTCGATCGGGCATTCCTCGGTACCTGGAGTCGCGCGGGTCATTGCCTCGACCATGTCGCGCGTGCCTTCGGGATCCCTGATCCAGTTCTTGTAGAAATCATACGGGCACGCAGCGAGGCCGCGCGGGCTGTCGCCGGAATTGATCATGCCGGTATAGCCGCGGTGAACCAGCTTGTAGAGATGGTTCTGCGACTGGCCGTTGCGGCGCGCGTCGCGGATCAGGTGTTTCGACAGCTGGGCGTACTGGATGCCGTAATCCTCCTCGCCGCATTCGCCGAGCGTGCGGCCGTCGAAACCGATGATCGCGGAGTGGCCGAAATAGGAGTAGACGCCGTCGAAGCCGGCGGCATTGGCGACCGCGACATAGACGTTGTTGGCCCAGGCCATCGCCTTGGAGATCATGACCTGCTGCTCCTTGGCCGGATACATGTAGCCCTGGCAGCGCACGATCAGCTCCGCGCCCTTCATGGCGCAGTCGCGCCAGATCTCGGGATAATTGCCGTCGTCGCAGATGATCAGGCTGACCTTCAGACCCTTGGGCCCCTCGGAGACATAGGTGCAATTGCCGGGGTACCAGCCTTCGATCGGCACCCAGGGCATGATCTTGCGATACTTCTGCACGATCTCGCCCTTATCGTTCATCAGGATCAGGGTGTTGTAGGGCGCCTTGTGCGGATGCTCCTCGTGACGCTCGCCGGTGAGCGAGAAAACGCCCCACACTTTGGCCTTGCGGCAGGCCTCGGCGAAGATCGCGGTCTCCTCGCCCGGCACCATCGAGGCCGTCTCGTACATCTCCTTGGCATCGTACATGATGCCTTGCGTGGAATATTCCGGGAAGATCACGAGATCCATGCCGGGCAGCCCGACCTTCATGCCGACGATCATGTCGGCGATCTTGCGGGCGTTGTCGAGCACCTCGGCCTTGGTGTGCAGGCGGGGCATCTTGTAATTGACCACCGCGACGCCGACCGTGTCGTTGCTGCTGGAGATGTCACCGTGAAGCATGTGGAGCGCTCCTGTTGTCTGATGCTGGCGTGGGTTAGTGGCTGATCATCCAGGGGCGTGCGGTCGGAAAGCCCTTGGCGCCGCTTTTGGTCTTGGTCATCAGCCGCGCCGGCTTTTTCCTGTCCGCCGCGCTCTTGTCCTTCACGGTCTTGCCCGAGGAGCAGCAGCCGCAGCCCGGGCCGTGCGAGGCCTTGTATTGCGCCAGCGTCTGCGGCGCGTGCGTGCTGCGTTCGTTGACGGCGTGCGCCTTGCGCTTCTCCGCCGGCATGCAGAAGAAGTTCGGCGCCGTCAGGATGACGCGGGGCGCCATCGTCTCGCAGTGTGGGCAGCTCTGCGGATCGTCGCATTCCGCCATCGGGCGCAGGTCCTTGAAGGGACCGCAGTCGTCACAGAGATATTCGTAGACCGGCATCGCATCACCTACGCTCTTGCCTGTTCACACAACTCGCTGCCACCGCGCGTCGGGGACAGCCCCTCACCCCGAACCCTCTCCCCGTGAGAACGGGGAGAGGGGGCGCGGCGTCACTTGTCCGGCGAGATCGGCATCTGAATGTCGCCGGTGATGTGCTTGATGGGCCCGGCCGCCGACGGCATCACGTCGAAGTCGAAGATCTCGGTCGGCAGCCATAGCGTGGCGCAGGCGTTGGGCACGTCGACGACGCCGGAGATGTGGCCCTGACACGGCGCGGTGCCGAGGATCGAATAGGCCTGGGCGCCGGAATAGCCGAACTTCTTGAGATACTCGATCGCATTCAAGCAGGCCTGGCGATAGGCGACGTGGACGTCGAGATAATGCTGCTTGCCGGCCTCGTCCACCGAGATGCCCTCGAAGATCAGATAGTCCTTGTAGTTCGGCGTGATCGGCGACGGCTTGAAGATCGGATTCTTGATGCCGTACTTCGACATGCCGTCTTTGATCACTTCCACCTTCAGGTGGAGCCAGCCGGCCATCTCGATCGCACCGCAGAAGGTGATCTCGCCGTCGCCTTGGCTGAAGTGCAGGTCGCCCATCGAAAGACCCGCGCCGGGGACGTAGACCGGGAAGTAGATCTTCGAGCCGCGCGAGAGATCCTTGATGTCGCAATTGCCGCCATGCTCGCGCGGCGGCACGGTGCGCGCACCCTCGGCGCCGATCTTGGCTTTCACATCGCCCTTGGCGCGGCCGCCATGGGCGGTCGGCGCGAACGGCGGATTGGCAAGGCCGGGCACGCGGGTCGGGTTGGTCGAGATCAGCTCGGCCTCGCGCTTATTCCAGGTGTCCAGCATCTTCGGATCGGGCAGACAGCCGATCAGGCCGGGATGGATCAGACCGGCAAAGTTGACGCCGGGCACGTGACGCGACGAGGTGTAGAGACCTTTGATGTCCCAGATCGACTTCTGCGCCAGCGGGAAATGGTCGGTGAGGAAGCCGCCGCCGTTCTGCTTGGAGAAGAAGCCGTTGAAGCCCCACAGGCTCTCCTTGAGCGGACCGACGTCGAGCAGGTCGACGACGAGAAGGTCGCCGGACTCGGCGCCCTTGACGCCGATCGGGCCGGAGAGGAAGTGCACGATCGACAGGTCGATGTCGCGCACGTCGTCGGCGGAATCGTTGTTCTTGATGAAGCCGCCGGTCCAGTCATAGGTCTCGATGATGAAATCGTCGCCGGGATTGACCCAGGCCACGATCGGGATGTCGGGGTGCCAGCGGTTGTGCACCATGTCGTTTTCATAGGCCGACTTGGTGAGATCGACCTTGATCAGTGTCTCTGGCATCGAGATGCTCCCCTTTTACACGGTTGGTTAGACGGACAGATATTTCGAGACCTGCGCGGCATCGACGGCATCGCGCGGATCATCGCGCACGATCTCGCCGTTCTCGATCACCAGCACGCGATCGGCGATGTCGAGCGCGAAACTGAGGACCTGCTCGGACACGACGATCGACAGCCCCTTCTCGTCGCGGATGCGCTTCAACGTGCGCGCCATCTCCTTGATGATCGAGGGCTGGATGCCTTCGGTCGGCTCGTCCAGCAGCAGCACCTTCGGCTTGGTGGCGAGCGCGCGCGCGATCGCCAATTGTTGCTGTTGCCCGCCGGAGAGATTGCCGCCACGGCGGCCCTTCATCTCCAGCAGCACCGGGAACAGTTCGTAGATGTCGTCAGGCACCTCGGAGCCGCCGGAGACGACGAGCCCGGTCTCGATGTTCTCCTTCACCGTCATGGTGGAGAAGATCATGCGGCCCTGCGGCACGTAGGCGAGACCCTTGGCGACGCGCTCAAAGCTCTTGAGGTTGCCGAGCTCGGCGCCATCCATGTTCACCGAGCCGCTCTTGGCCGGCAGGATGCCCATCAGCGACTTCATCAGCGTAGTCTTGCCCATGCCGTTGCGGCCCATGATCGCAACGATCTCGTTCGCCGCGACCTTGACGTTGAGCCCGTGCAGCACCTCGCTCTGGCCGTAGGCGACGTGGAGATCGGAAATAGCCAGCATCAGCCTGCTCCTTGCTTCTTGCGCATGATCTTGTCCGGAAACCGGACGCCACTTTCCGGGATCATGCGCTAGTGACCGAGGTACACTTCGATGACCTTGGGATCGTTCTTCACCTTCTCCATCGTCCCCTCCGAGAGGATCTGGCCCTGGTGCAGCACGGTGACCTTGTGCGCGATGTCCTCGACGAACTTCATGTCGTGCTCGATCACCAGCACCGAACGGTTCTTGATGATGCGGTTGAGCAGCTCGGCGGTCTTGGCGCGCTCGGACACGCTCATGCCGGCGACGGGCTCGTCGAGCATCAAGAGGTCGGGATCCTGGATCAGCAGCATGCCGATCTCGAGCCACTGCTTCTGGCCGTGGCTGAGCTCGTCGGCATAGGTGTTGAGCTTGTCCTTGAGGAAGATCATCTCCGCGACCTCCTCGACCCGCTCCTTCACCAGCTGGTCGCGCTGGAAGGTCAGAGAGCCGAACACGGTGCGGCCGCGCGGAAACGAGATCTCGAGGTTCTCGAATACGGTGAGATCCTCGAACACCGACGGCGTCTGGAACTTGCGCCCGACGCCGGTCTGCACGATCTCGTTCTCCTTCATCTTCGTGAGCTCCTTGCCACGAAACTGGATCGAGCCCGAGGTCGCCTTGGTCTTGCCGCAGATCAGATCGAGCACCGTGGTCTTGCCGGCGCCGTTGGGGCCGATGATGACGCGGATCTCGTTCTCCTCGACATAGAAGGAGAGGTCGTTGACCGCCTTGAACCCGTCGAACGAGACGGTGAGGCCGGAGACCGCGAGCAGGAAGTCCTTGGGCTGATGACCGATGAGCATGATCGCCTCCTCACTCTGCCGGCGCGCCGTCGGCGACGGAATTGTCGGTCCAGTTCTCCTTCGCCTTGCGCGAGGCGAACAGCCGGTCGATGCGCGGCTGCACGTAATCGGCCCAGAGCCCGGACAAGCCGTTCGGGAAAGCAAGCACGACCGCGATGAACAGCGCGCCGAGGCCGAACAGCCAGAGTTGCGGGAAGGATTCCGACAGGCTGGTCTTGGCGAAGTTCACCAGGATCGCGCCCCAGACCGCGCCGAAGATCGACATCCGCCCGCCGACCGCGGTGTAGATCACCATCTCGATCGACGGCACGATGCCGACGAAGGACGGCGACATGAAGCCGACATTGAGCGCGAACATGGCGCCGCCGATCGCGGCGAAGACCGCGGCCATGCAGAAGGCAAAGATCTTGAAATTGGCGACGCTGTAGCCGGAGAAGCGGACGCGGTCCTCCTGCTCGCGCATCGCCACCAGGATGCGGCCGAGCTTGGTCAGGCGGATGAACTGCGCGATGCCGATGCAGGCGAACAGCAGCACCACCTCGACGAAGTACAGGATGATCTTGGCGTGATCGGGCCGGATGTCCCAACCCTTCAGCGTGCGCAGATCGGTCATGCCGTTGATGCCGCCGGTATAGCCCTGCTGGCCGACGATGAGGATGGTCAGGATGGCGGCGACGGCCTGGGTGATGATCGCGAAATAGGTGCCGCCGACGCGGCGCTTGAACATCGCGGTGCCGATGATCAGAGCGAAAAGGCCGGGCACCATGATGATGGCGAGGATGGTGAAGGTGAGGCTGTGAAACGGCTGCCAGAAGAACGGCAGCGCCGTGATCTGATTCCAGTCCATGAAATCGGGGATGCCGGGCGTCGACTGGATCTTGGTGTTCTCGACGCTTGAGGCCTCGAGCTTGAGGAACATCGCCATGCAATAGCCGCCGAGGCCGAAGAACACGCCCTGCCCCAGGCTCAAGATGCCGCCGTAGCCCCAGCACAGCACGAGGCCGATCGCGACGAAGGCGTAGGTCAAATATTTCGCGACCAGATTGAGGCGGAACACGTCGAGCGTCAGCGGCAGGATCACGAACAGCACGGCGGCCAGCGCAATGAAGCCCATCAGTTCGGATCGGTTGAAGAAGCGTGAGTTGATGATCATGACTTGCCTGCTTCTCGTTATTTGCGGACCTTGAGGGCGAACAGACCCTGCGGCCGCAGCATCAGGATGCCGACGACGGCGAGCAGCGTGAGCACCTTGGCCATCGAGCCCGACATGAAGAACTCGAGCGTCGATTGCGTCTGCGAGATCGAGAAGGCCGAGGCGATGGTGCCGAGCAGGCTGGCGGCGCCGCCGAACACGACGACGAGGAAAGTGTCGACGATGTAGAGCTGGCCCGACGTCGGCCCGGTCGAGCCGATCATGGTGAAGGCGCTGCCGGCGACACCGGCGATGCCGCAGCCAAGGCCGAAGGTGTAGCGGTCGACCTTCTCGGTGTTGATGCCAACCGCGCCGGCCATGATGCGGTTCTGCACGACCGCGCGCACCTGGCGGCCCCAGCGCGACATGTAGAGGACGTAGGCGACGGCGATGGTGATCAGCACGGTGAGGCACATCACGAAGACGCCGTTGATCGGCACCTCGATGCTGTCGGTGACGCGGAGCGAGCCCAGCATCCATTGCGGCAGCTCGACGCCGACCTCGCGCGCGCCAAACACCGAGCGATAGGCCTGCTGCAGCATCAGGCTGAGGCCCCAGGTGGCGAGCAGCGTATCGAGCGGGCGCTTGTAGAGGTGCCGTATCAACCCCCATTCCACCAGCATGCCCAGCGCGCCCGAGGCGAGGAAGGCCAGTATCATGGCGAGGAAGAAGTAGCCGCTGAACAGGCTCGGCAAATAGGCCTGGAAGAGATTGGAGGTCATCCAGGTGACGTAGGCCCCGAGGATCATGAACTCGCCATGGGCCATGTTGATGACGCCCATCTGGCCGAAGATGATCGCAAGGCCGAGCGCCATCAGGACATAGACGGAGAACAGGATCAGTCCGGCGAACCCCTGCATGACGAAGATCGAGCCGAGGTCGCCAATCGAATAGTCGCCGAACATCCATGTCCTCCGTCGGGAAAGGGTCCCGCGTCGCGAGCAGGTTCGCGACGCGGGGGCTTGAGGCATGGACTTGCGATCCACGCCAGGGAGCGGTTTTGCCTTGAGGGGGTGCGACGGGCGCCGCGACTTACCGGTAACGCTTCTTACTGGTAACCCTTCGGGAACGGATCCGGCTCGACGAGATCGGCGGTCTCGTAGATCAACTCGAACTGGCCATCGAGCTTGGCGCGCCCCACCCGGGTCTTCGACCAGAGGTGATGGTTCTCGTGGATGCGCACATAGCCTTCCGGCGCGCCCTTGAACTCGACACCCGTAGAAGCCGTGGCGATCTTGTCGACGTCGAAAGAGCCGGCCTTTTCGACCGTCAGCTTCCACAGCCACGGGCCGAGATAGGCAGCCTGGGTGACGTCTCCGATCACGGTCTTCTCGCCCCACATCTTCTTGAACGCCGAGACGAAAGCCTTGTTGTTCGCATTGTCGAGCGACTGGAAGTACTTCATGCAGGCATAGGCGCCCGCGATGTTCTCGCCGCCGATACCGTCGATCTCGTCCTCGGTCACCGAGATCGTCAGCAGTGCCTGCTTGGAGAGATCGATGCCGGCCGCCTTGAGCTGCTTGTAGAAGGCGACGTTGGAGCCGCCGACGACGTCGGTGAAGATCACGTCCGGCTTGGTCAGCTTGATCTTGTTGATGACCGAATTGAACTGCGTCGAGCCGAGCGCATAATATTCCTCGCCGACCACTTTGCCCTTGAGCACGTTCTCGACGTGCTTGCGCGCGATCTTGTTGGAGGTGCGCGGCCAGATGTAATCCGAGCCGATGAAGAAGAAGGACTTGGCGCCCTTCTCCTTGGCGATCCAGTTCAGGCCGGCGAGAATCTGCTGGGTCGCTTCCTGGCCGGTATAGATGACGTTCTTGGACTGCTCGAGGCCTTCGTAGAAGGTCGGGTAGTACAGCATACCGTTATACTGCTCGACGACCGGCAGCACCGCCTTGCGCGAGGCCGAGGTCCAGCAGCCCATGATTGCCGCGACCTTGTCATTGACGAGGAGCTTCTTCGCCTTCTCGGCGAAGGTCGGCCAGTCCGACGCGCCGTCCTCCTGGATGAACTTGATCTTGCGGCCGAGCACGCCGCCAGCCGCGTTGATCTGCTCGATCGCGAGCTTTTCGGCCTGGATCGACCCGGTTTCGGAGATCGCCATCGTGCCGGTCGCCGAATGCAGGATGCCGACCGTGACCTCGGTGTCGGTGACCGCCAGTCCCGTGGTGTTGACCGCCGAGGTTGCCGGGGCCTGCGCAAATGACCCGCGCGGCAGCATGGTGATGGCCGGCACCGCAGCCATTCCCATCAATAATTTGCGCCGCAGCGGCGACAACAGGCCCTTGTTTGCTTCGTCTGACATGAGCACCCCACTTTTGTTCGAGAACACGATTGGCGCCCGTGAGGATGGCTCGGAACTATGCAGCGCGCGCATACGCAAGATCGCGTATACTGCACCGCAAAATGCCGACGTAGGCTTCTGGTACGGAATTTGCGAGGGGTCCGGGTCCGTATCGGGAGTGGGGTTAAGTGGCAGGGCGGCAGCGAATAGACCGCGTCAGGCGCCAGTACAATCAATGGGTCGCCAACCAGACGCTGGAAGATTACGCCCTGCGCTTCACCGCCAAGAGCGCGCGGCGCTGGTCCGCCGCCCGCGTCGCCAACACGGCACTGGGCGCGATCTCGTTCCTGGCGATGGAGGCGATCGGCGGGACCATCACGCTGAACTATGGCGTCACCAACGCGACGGCGGCCATCGTCGTGGTCTCCATCATCATCTTCGGCTGCGGGGTGCCGATCGCGTATTATGCCGCCAAATGCGGCATCGACATCGACCTGCTGACGCGGGGTGCCGGCTTCGGTTACATCGGCTCGACCGTCACCTCGCTGATCTACGCCTCCTTCACCTTCATCTTCTTCGCTATCGAGGCCGTGATCCTCGCATCCGCGCTCGAGATGTGCTTCGGGATTCCGCGCCCCGTGGGCTATCTCATCAGCGCCGTCGTCATCATCCCGCTGGTGGCCTACGGCATCACGCTGATCAGCCGCTTCCAATTGTGGACGCAGCCGCTGTGGGTGATCCTTCACATCATTCCGTTCGCCGCGATCGCCTGGCACAACCCGCACTCCTTTGCGGAGTGGCACAAATTCTCCGGCGAGCACGGCGATCTGAACGGGCATTTCGACCTCCTGCTGTTCGGCGTTGCGGCCTCGGTCGTGTTCTCGCTGGTGGCGCAGATCGGCGAACAGGTCGATTTCCTGCGGTTCCTGCCGCGCGACCGCCGCGCCTCCCGGGTCTCCTGGTGGATGGCGCTGATGAGCGCGGGGCCCGGCTGGATCGTGCTGGGCGCGCTGAAGCTGCTGGCGGGCTCGTTCCTCGCCTTCTTCGCGCTCAGCCACGGCGTGCCGCCCGAGGAAGCGGCCGAGCCGGCGCACATGTATCTCGAAGCCTTCCGCTACGTGCTGTCGCAGCCCGACCTCGCTTTGGCCTTGACCGGCACCTTCGTGATCCTGTCGCAGGTCAAGATCAACGTCACCAACGCCTATGCCGGCTCGATCGCCTGGTCGAACTTCTTCTCGCGCTTGACCCACAGCCATCCCGGGCGCGTGGTCTGGTTGGTCTTCAACGTCGTCGTGGCCCTGCTGCTGATGGAGATCGGCGTCTACAAGGCCCTGGAGCAGACGCTGGCGCTCTATTCCAACGTCGCGATCGCCTGGGTCGGCGCGCTGGTCGCCGACCTCGTCATCAACAAGCCGCTCGGACTGCGGCCGCAGCAGATCGAGTTCAAGCGCGCGCATCTCTACGACGTCAATCCAGTCGGCGTGGGAGCGATGACGATCGCGACCATCGTCTCGATCAGCGCCTTCTACGGCCTGTTCGGGCCGACCGCGAAGGCGCTGTCGGCCTTCATCGCGCTCGCGGCGGCCTTCCTCACGGCACCGTTGATCGCCTGGGCCACGGACGGCAAATACTACATCGCCCGCAAGCCGAAGCGGAGCTGGCAGAACATCGAGGCGATCCAGTGCTGCATCTGCGAGCACTCGTTCGAGCCGGAGGACATGGCCTCCTGCCCCGCTTACGCCGGCCCGATCTGCTCGCTGTGCTGTTCGCTGGACGCGCGCTGCCACGATCTCTGCAAGCCGCATGCGAGATTCCAGGCGCAGGTGTCGGAAACGCTGGGCCGGCTGATGCCGCAGCCGATCTACGCCCGGATCAACTCGCAAGTGGGCCACTATATCGGCGTGTTCGTGGTCTCCGCCGGCCTGATCGCCCTGGTGCTGGGACTCATCTATCTACAGACGTCGGCGAATGTGCACGGCGACAACGAGCTCGTGTCCGACGTGCTCTGGAAGGTGTTCTTCTCGCTCAGCATCATCATCGGCGTGGTGGCGTGGCTGTTCGTGCTGGCGCAGCAGAGCCGCCGCGCCGCCGAGGCCGAGACGCGGCGGCAGACCGCGCTGCTGATCCAGGAGATCGACGCGCACAAGCGCACCGATGCCGAGCTCCAGCGTGCCAAGGAGGTCGCCGAATCCGCCAACCTCGCCAAGAGCCGCTATGTGGTCGGGCTGAGCCACGAGCTGCGCTCGCCGCTCAATGCGATCAGCGGCTATGCGCAACTGCTCGAGCAGGATACGACTCTCGGCGCCAAGCCGCGCGACCAGGTCCGCGTCGTCCGCCGCAGCGCCGACCATCTCTCCGGCCTGATCGACGGCATCCTGGACATCTCCAAGATCGAGGCGGGGCGGCTGTATCTGTCGCGCGACGAGGTGCGCTTGAGCGAGTTCCTCGACCAGCTCGTCGGCATGTTCCGCCTCCAGGCCGCCGCCAAGGGCATCGACTTCGTGTTCAGGCGGCCGCCGACGCTGCCGCGGGTGGTCTATGCCGACGAGAAGCGGCTGCGTCAGGTGCTGATCAACCTGCTCTCGAACGCCATCAAGTTCACCCAGTCCGGCAGCGTGCAGTTCGTGGTGCACTACCGCAGCCCGGTCGCCGAGTTCGAGGTGATCGACACCGGCCCGGGTATCCAGGGCGACGACCTCGAACGCATCTTCGCGCCATTCGAGCGGGGTGCGCTCGGCGCGTCGCAGCCGCAGACCGGCACCGGCCTCGGGCTCACCATCAGCCGCCTGCTCGCCGGCGTGATGGGCGGGGACATCAAGGTCACGAGCACGGTCGGCACCGGCTCGACCTTCAGGGTCAAGATCCTGCTCTCGGAGGTCGCCAATCCCCAGCGGATCGCGCCGGTGGAGGCGCCGGTCTCAGGGTATCACGGCCCGCGCAAGACCATCCTCGTCACCGACGACGATCCCGTGCATCGCGACCTCCTGCGCGAGGTGCTGACGCCGCTCGGCTTCATCCTGCTCAGCGCACCCGACGGCGCCGGCTGCCTCGCATTGGCGCAGCATTGCCGGCCCGATCTGTTCCTGCTCGACATCTCGATGCCTGCCATGGACGGCTGGGCGGTCGCCGAGGCCTTGCGCGCCAGCGGCCATCATCAGGCCCGCATCCTGATGGTGTCGGCAAGCGCGCTCGAGGCTCATGGCACGCCGCTGGCGCAGCCCTTCCACGACGGCTACCTGATGAAGCCGATCGACATCCCGCGGCTGCTGGCGACGATTCGCCAGCTTCTCAAGATCGAATGGCAATACGGCTCGCATGAGGTCGCGGTGCCGTTCTGGCATCCGGAGACCGGATCGAAGCCGCCGCTGCGGCACATCGAGGCGCTGATCGGGCTCGGCCAGATCGGCTACGTCAAGGGCATCCAGTTGAAGCTGGACGAGATCGGCAGCGAGCACCCCGAGCATGCCGACTTCGTCGCGCAGATGCGGTCGCTGGTCGATCGCTTCGATCTCGACCAGTACATGGACACATTGAAGACGTTGCATGCTTATGAGCATTGAATCGAAGAAGCGCGACGTCGCGCTCGTCGTCGACGATTCCCCGGAGACGCTCCGGCTGCTCACCGACGCGCTCGACAGCGCCGGCATGACGGTGATGGTGGCGCTCGACGGCGCCGCGGCGATGCGCATCATCGACCAGATCACGCCCGACATCATCCTGCTCGATGCCGTGATGCCCGGCATCGACGGCTTCGAGACTTGCCGCCGGCTCAAGCGCGATGCGGGTCTCGCCAATGTCCCGGTCATCTTCATGACGGGTCTGGCCGAAACCGAGCACATCGTGCGTGGATTGGAAGCCGGCGGCGTCGACTACGTGGCCAAGCCGATCGTGATCGAGGAGATGCTGGCGCGCATCCGGGTCCATCTCGGCAATGCCCGGCTGACCCAGAGCGCGCGCGCCGCGCTCGACGTCTCCGGCCGTTTCCTGTTCGCGGTCAATCGCCAGGGCAGCGTGCTGTGGGCGACGCCGCAGGCGCAGAAGCTGCTATCCGATCATCACGGCGCGCAGGCCGACGACTTCGTGCTGCCGCCGACGCTGCTGCAATGGCTCGAGCAGGCGAAGGCCAAGAGCGGCTCGAAATCCCAGGCAGCGTCGCTGCCCGACAATCCGCAGCTCCGCTTCTATTACATGGGCGAGACCGCGCCGAACGAATTCCTGCTGCGGCTGTCCAAGGAAGCCGGCACCGCGCTGCCGCCCGAATTCACCAGCGAGCTCGGCCTCACCACGCGCGAAGGCGAGGTGCTGGCCTGGCTCAGCAAGGGCAAGACCAACCGCGACATCGCGCAAATTCTGGGCCTCAGCCCGCGCACCGTCGACAAGCACCTGGAGCAGATCTACGCCAAGCTCGGCGTCGAGAACCGGACCGCCGCGGCCGCGATCGCCGCGAATGCGACGCGGCGGAATTCTTGAGCGTGGTGTAGATGAGTTGAGGCGCTGCCAACCGAGCAAATGGTGTCGTCCCGGACAAGCGCAGCGAAGCGGAGCGCCGATCCGGGACCCATAACCCCAGGGAGTAGTTTGGCGAAGGCTCGGAGTGACCAGCTCGCTCTATGACCACCGCCTGGGAGTATGGGTCCCGGGCTCGCTTCGCGCCCCGGGACGACGGTGGAGTGTGTGGCGGGCGCCGCCGCCCCTCACACACGAGCCCTCAACCAGACGAGCTCATCACCCATACACAAACGCCTTGTCGTCCAGGTCCGTCTTCGGGATCTCGTCCTTCTCGGTCCAGTAATCCTGGCTGTGCTGCCATTCCGGCTTGTCGCCGCGCTTGGGCAGCAGGTTCATGTTGCGCATCATGTAGCCGGGGTTGAAGTTTTCCGGATCGATCCAGGGCAGGATCGGCATGTTGTGGTCTTCAGGCCGCAGCTTGACCTCGACCTTCTTTGCACCCTTCGCCTTCATGTGGCCGAGCAGCCGGCAGACAAAATCGGCAACGAGATCGACGCGCAGCGTCCAGCTGGCGCGGAAATAGCCGAACACCCAGACCATGTTCGGCACGCCCGTGAACATCATGCCGCGATAGGTGACTGTGTCGCCGAAGGCGAGCGGCTTGCCGTCGATCTCGAAGGCGATATCGCCGAGCGCGGCAAGATTGAAGCCGGTCGCTGTGACGACGACATCGGCCTCAAGCAGCTTGCCGGACTTGAGCTGGATGCCATTCTCGACGAAGCATTCGATCTCGTCGGTGACGACGGAGGCCTTGCCGCTGGCGATGCCCTTGAACAAATCGGCATCCGGCACGAAGGCAATGCGCTGCCGCCAGGGCCGGTATTTTGGCGTGAAATGGGTCTCGACGTCGTAGTCGGGACCGAGCACGGCGCTGATCTGGCCGATCAGCTCCTTCTTCACCTGCTCGGGCTTGGACACGCAGAGCTTGGTGAACGCATCCTGCTCGAACAGGATCTTGCGCCGCACGATCTCGTGGATCCAGGCTTCGTCGACCTGCAGCCGGCGCAGCTCCTCCGCGATCTCGATGGCGTTGCGGCCGAGGCGGAAATAGGTCGGCGAGCGCTGCAGCATGGTGACATGGGCGCACTTGTCGGTGATGTTCGGCACCAGCGTTGCCGCGGTCGCGCCCGAGCCGATCACGACGACCTTCTTGTTCGTGAGGTCGATATCGTCGGGCCAGGTCTGGGGATGGACGATGCGGCCCTTGAAACGGTCCATGCCCTTCCATTCCGGCGTGTAGCCTTCGGAATGGCGATAATAGCCCTGGCACATCCAGAGGAAGTTCGCCGTGAAGGTCCTGGGCTCGCCGGTGTCGGTCGTCACGGCGTCGATGGTCCAGAGATTCTGCTCGCTCGACCAGCTCGCGGAATTGATCTTGTGCTTGTAGCGAATGTGCCGCGCGATATCGTTGTCGTCGATCACCTCCTTCATATAGGAGAGGATCTCTTCGGCGGTCGCAATCGGCGGGCCGACCCAAGGCTTGAAGCTGTAGCCGAAAGTGTGGAGATCGCTGTCGGAGCGAATACCGGGATAGCGATGTGTGCTCCAGGTGCCGCCGAATGTTTCCTGCGTCTCCAGGATGACGTAGCTCGTGCCCGGCAGCTGCTTCTGGATGTGATAGGCGCTACCGATGCCGGAGATGCCGGCGCCGACGATCAGCACGTCGAAATGTTCAGAAGCCTGTTTGGCCGTGGCGTGACTGCGAACAGCGACATTCATTGTTGCTTCTATGCCTTGCTTGTCTTTGTGGCCGTCCTTGATTGGACGGCGCGTTTCCTCCGCGACGGGCATGATCACCCGCCGCGCCTCCGCTTCAAAATGACATAGATCAAGTCGCGGTCAAATCACAGTGCCGCACCCCAGCTCCGCGCGGTCTGCACGATCCAGTCGCGATAGAGCGTCAGCGGCGTCACGCCGGTCAAGCCGCCGCAACCGGCGGCGCCGTTCGGTCCTGTCGACCAGCTGATGAGGCCGACGAGCACGGGACCGTTCGACCTGTCCTCGAACACGGGGCCGCCGGAATCGCCGGTGCAGGCGCCAATTCCGCCGCGAACACCGTTGGTTACGGGATCGACCAGACGAATCTGCAGCGTGCCGGGCTGCCCGGTTGCAACGAGGCCGGCCACGCGCGTGGTGCCGCCGCTCTTGCCATCACCGAGAACCGTGACGCCGATGCCGGCGACGACGAAGCGACTGCCGACCTGAATTGGAATCGTGGGCATGCCGACCGTCACCGTGGATTTTCCCTTCAGTGGAATTTCCAACTGCAGCAGCGCCACGTCGGCGGTGGCGCGATGCGCCTGCATCGCCTGCATGTTGAAGTTCGGATGGATCGCGACGGTGCGCACGTTCAGCAATTGCGGCTGGCCGTCGCCGCCGCGATCGACCACCTTGTAATCCGCGCCCGGCTGCACGCAATGGGCGACCGTCAACACCAGCCTCGGGGCGATCAGACTGCCGGTGCAGAAATTGCCGCGCGAGCCGACGATGGTGACGACGGCGCGGGCGACGCCATCTGCCTGCGGCGTGCCGCCGCCGACGATGGCGTGAGCGGGCGCAGCGAGCAGCAGCGTAGCTGCGATGAGGGTGGCGAGCTTCTTCATGGGAACACGCATCGGCATCGATGAAGGCGGGCGATTGCTTCGGACTGGCTCTTGCCGATAGCGCATGCTAGCCCTCTTGGAAAGCAATTGACGAGGGCAGGACATTGGCGATCGAGGCGGTGATCTTTGATTTCGGCGGCGTGCTGACGAGCTCGCCCTTCGAGGCGTTCACGCGGTTCGAGACCGAGCGCGGCCTGCCCGCCGATATCATCCGGCGCACCAACGCCGCCAATCATCTGGAAAACGCCTGGGCCAAATTCGAGCGGGCCGAGGTCGACATCGAGACGTTCGACGCATTGTTCGCCGCCGAATCGCTCGCGCTCGGTGCGGAGGTGCGCGGCCGAGACGTGCTGCCGCTGCTGCAGGGCGATCTGCGCCCGGAGATGGTCGAGGCCCTGAAGCGCATCAAGGCGCAATTCAAGACCGGCTGCATCACCAACAATCTGCCGGCCAACGCGATCGGCAGCATGACGGGACGTTCTCTCTACATCGCCGAAGTCATGGTGCTGTTCGATCACGTCATCGAATCCGCCAAGATCGGTCTGCGCAAGCCGGATCCACGCATCTACCAGATGATGGTCGAGACGCTGAAGGTCGACCCGAACAATTGCGTTTATCTCGACGATCTCGGCGTCAACCTGAAGCCGGCGCGTCAGATGGGCATGACCACGATCAAGGTGACGAGCGGGGCGCAGGCGATCGCGGAGCTGGAGACGGCGACGGGGCTGAAGCTGGGGTAGGCTTCAACGACGACTCATACGTAGCCCGCATGGAGCGCAGCGCAATGCGGGATCGGCGGCCCCGGATTGCGCTTCGCTTCATCCGGGCTACGGCCGAGCGATCCGCTCCGGAAATGCCGCCGCCAGCGCGGCGCGATCCGGCTTCAGCACGCCGCGCTCGGTGATGAGACCGGTGACGAGCCGCGCCGGCGTCACGTCGAAGGCGTAGTTCGCGACCGGCGAGTTTTCGGGCACGATACGCACGGTCTCAAGCCGGCCGTCCGCGGTGCGGCCGGTCATGTCGGTGACCTCCACGCCGCTGCGCTGCTCAATCGGGATGTCGCGGATGCCGTCATGGACGGCGAAATCGATCGTCGGCGACGGCAGCGCGACGTAGAACGGCACACCGTTGTCATGCGCGGCAAGCGCCTTCAGGTAAGTACCGATCTTGTTGCAGACGTCGCCATTGGCGGCGACGCGGTCGGTGCCGACGATGGCGAGATCGACCATGCCGTGCTGCATCAGATGTCCGCCGGTATTGTCCGGGATCACCGTGTGCGGCACGCCGTGATGGCCGAGCTCCCAGGCCGTGAGCGAGGCGCCCTGGTTGCGCGGACGGGTCTCGTCGACCCAGACATGGATCTTGATCCCGCGCTCATGCGCAAGATAGATCGGCGCCGTCGCCGTGCCCCAATCGACGGTGGCGAGCCAGCCGGCGTTGCAATGGGTCAGCACGTTGACCACCTCGCCCGGCTTCTTCGCCGCGGTGGCCTCGATCAGCTTCAGGCCGTTGTCGGCAATGCCGCGGTTGATCTCGACGTCCTGCTCGGCGATCTCGTCGGCGCGCCCATAGGCCGCTTCCGCCCGTTCCACCGGATCGATCGGCGCGAGCGGCGCGCGCATCTCGTCCAGCGCCCACTTCAGGTTGATCGCGGTCGGCCGCGCCACGACCAGCGTGTCATAAGCGCGTTGCAGCCCGGCGTCGGAAGCGTCCTCGCGCATCGCGAGCGCCATGCCGTAGGCGGCGGTGGCGCCGATCAGCGGCGCGCCGCGCACAAGCATGTCGCGTATAGCAACGGCCGCATCTTCACACGAAGTCAGCCGCGCAATGACGAATTCATGCGGCAGCCGGCGCTGATCGATCGCGCCGACCGACCAGCCGTCGCGCTCGCGCCAGATGCTGCGGAAATGCTTGCCGTCGACCTTCATGGCATTCTGCCTTTTCGTTTGTCTTGCGTCTCACGCTCGCAGGATGCGCCCGGCCACCGCATCGAGCTTCTTCAGGAGCTCGGGATCGCGCGCCTCGGGCGCCGTGATCAGCGCGGTGTCGAGCGCACGGTCCGAACCGATCGGGCACGGCTCGTGCTCACGCGGAAAATCCTTGGCCAACCGCGCCACCAGCGCCTTCGCCTTGTCGGCGTTCGAATTCAGCACGCGGATGATGTCCTGCACAGTGACCGCATCGTGGTCGGGATGCCAGCAGTCGAAATCCGTCACCATTGCGACGGTGGCGTAACAGATCTCCGCCTCACGGGCGAGCTTGGCTTCGGGCATATTGGTCATGCCGATCACCGAGTAGCCCAGCGTCTTGTAGGTCATGCTTTCGGCGTAAGTGGAGAATTGCGGCCCTTCCATGCAGACATAAGTGCCGCCGCGCGCGATCGCGATGCCTTCGGCTTCCGCGGCGGCCGCCAGATGGATGCGCAGCCGCGGCGAGACCGGGTGCGCCATCGACACATGCGCGACGCAGCCGCGGCCGAAGAACGAGCTCTCGCGCTTGTGAGTGCGATCGACGAATTGATCGACGAGAACGAAGGTCCCAGGGGGCAGTTCCTCCCTGAAGGAACCGCAGGCCGAGAGCGAGATCAAATCGGTGACGCCGGCGCGCTTCAGCACGTCGATGTTGGCGCGATAATTGATGTCGGAGGGGGACAGCCGGTGCCCCTTGTCATGCCGGGGCAGGAACACGATCGGCAGGCCGGCGATGGAGCCACGCCTTAAAGGAGCCGACGGCTCGCCCCAGGGGCTCTCGATCACCTCTTCGCGCGCACCCTCTAAGCCGGGCAGGTCATATATGCCCGAGCCGCCGATGATGCCCAATACCGCCTGCGTCATGCCTGCTCCACCCTGTCCGCCAAATGTGAC
The DNA here is from genome assembly GCF_020193585.1 of Bradyrhizobium sp. IC3195. NCBI lineage: Bacteria > Pseudomonadati > Pseudomonadota > Alphaproteobacteria > Hyphomicrobiales > Nitrobacteraceae > Bradyrhizobium > Bradyrhizobium sp. IC3195. The sequence continues at coordinate 56,917 of NZ_JADYVG010000027.1, forward strand.
ATGGTTAAGCTATGCCAGTTTTGCGGCGGATTTGGAACGGGGGGAGATGCGCCCCTGTTAAGCCGCGGTCGCCGGCTGGAGCTGCATCGCGACCATCCGCTCCAGCGTCTCGACGGACTGGAAATTCTCCGGCGTGATCTCGGACTGCGGAATGGTGAAGTCGAATTCGGCCTCGACGCCGAGCATGAGATTGACCATGTCCATCGAGGTCAGGCCGATATCGACGAGCTTGGCCGAAGGTGTGACCTCTGCGGCGAGCGAATTCTGTTCGAGAATGCCCTTCACCAGCTTGGTGATGCGGTTGCGCAAAACGGTATCGAAGGCCTGCATCGGCAAATTTCCATTTGTCTATCGGGGTCGGACCGGACTGCCGGCTACGATGGGTGCGGGCTGCCGGTCCTGCAATGGGCGACACCAATACTTCGCGTTTCTTAGTAAACGATGACTCAGATTGTCGGAAATCCAACCTTCTTCCAGAGTCCTAACGCGATACCAGAAAATCCGGCGATGCGAACAACCGGACCTTAACTGTTCGTTCGGAATTGGGTTTTGTTTACCCTCTATTTCATCGACGAATTTGAATTAAATCCGTAGCCTCGTCTCACAAGCAAAGATGGCTGGAGGATCGCCTCAAGCGGCATCGCGAATGATGCCGGCGATCTCGAACGGCAAACCGGAGGCGGACGAGCATGAACGTGCGTGAAGCAGTCCTCACTGTCGACGAAATGCAGGCGAGCTTTCTCGAGCAGGGTCCCTCCCTGATCGAGCGCGCCGCCCGGACCGCCGCAGCGGCCGCGGCCGACGCCGACGAGGTCGATCGCGACGCCCGCTTCCCGCACCGGGCTTTCGACGTCGCACGCGAGCAGAAGCTGCTCGGCGTGATGATTCCGGTCGAGTTCGGCGGCTTCGGCGCCTCGATCCATGACGTCACCGATATCTGCTACACGCTCGGACGCGCCTGCGCGTCCACGGCGATGATCTACGCGATGCACCAGACCAAGGTCGCCTGCGTCATCAGGCACGGCCATGGCATCCCCTGGATGGAGACCATGATGCGCCGGGTCGCCCGCGACCAGTGGCTGCTCGCCTCCTCCACCACCGAAGGCCAGAATGGCGGCAACATCCGCGCCAGCGCCGCCGCGGTCGACCATGCCGGCGATACCGTCTCGCTGGTGCGCGACGCCACCGTGATCTCCTACGGCGCCGAAGCCGATGGCCTCGTCACCATCGCCCGCCGCGCCACCGAAGCCGCCGCCTCCGACCAGGTGCTGCTGGCGCTCGCCAAGGACGATTATTCGCTGAAGCGGACGCTGGGCTGGGAAACGCTCGGCATGCGCGGCACCTGCTCGACCGGGTTCGAGCTGAAGGTCGACTGCCCCGCCGACCGCATCTTCCCGGAATCCTATGACAAGATCCACGCCCAGACCATGACGCCATTCGCGCATCTGTGCTGGTCGTCGGCCTGGGCCGGCATCGCCGCTGCGGCGGTGACGCGCGCGCAGGCCTTCATCCGCAAAGCGGCCCGCTCGTCTGGCGGACAGATGCCCCCGGCCGCGGCGCACTTCACCGCCGCCAAGATGTCGCTGGCCAAGCTGCGCGCTCTGATATCAGCCAATATCGACGCTTTCGCCCGCGTCGAGCATGACGAGCGTGCTCTGAGCTCGCTCGACTTCCAGTCCTCGATCACGCTCTTGAAGGTGCAGGCCTCCGAGCTCGCGGTCGAGACCGTGATGCATGCGATGCGCACCGCGGGACTTGCCGGCTATCGCAACGACGGCGAGTTCACGATGGGCCGCCACCTCCGCGACGTGCTGTCGTCGCCGATCATGATCAACAACGACCGGATCCTGGCCAATGCCGCGACGTCGACATTGATGAGCGGGGTGCCGGCGAGCCTTCGCGACTGACGTACCTCCGCGACCGATTCAACAAGAACAATTTTGAGATAGCAGGACATCGAACCATGAATATTGCCGTCCTCCCCGACTCGCCCACCACCGCGCCGCAAATGATCGATCCGCTCGATCATCTCGCCGACCAGCTGTTCCACCGCATGGGCGCCGATGGCGTCTATGCCCGCACCGCCCTCTATGAGGGCATCGTCGAGAAGCTCGCCGCGCTGATCACCGGTTATCGCGAGGCCGGCACCGAGGTGATGCGCTTCCCGCCGGTGATGAGCCGCTCCCAGCTGGAGAAGTCCGGCTATCTCAAGAGCTTTCCGAACCTGCTCGGCTGCGTCTGCGGCCTGCACGGCACCGAACGCGAGATCAACGCCGCAGTGAGCCGCTTCGATGCCGGCGGCGACTGGACCTCTTCGCTGTCGCCGGCCGATCTCGTGCTGTCGCCGGCGGCCTGCTATCCGGTCTATCCGATCGCGGCGAGCCGCGGCCAATTGCCGAAGGGCGGCCTGCGCTTCGACGTTGCCGCGGATTGCTTCCGCCGCGAGCCGTCGAAGCATCTCGACCGGCTGCAATCGTTCCGCATGCGCGAATATGTCTGCATCGGCAGCCCCGACGATGTCGCCGATTTCCGCGAGCGCTGGATGGTGCGCGCGCAGAAGATCGCGACCGACCTCGGCCTCAACTTCCGCGTCGACTATGCCAGCGATCCGTTCTTCGGCCGGGTCGGCCAAATGAAGGCGGTGAGCCAGAAGCAGCAGCAGCTCAAGTTCGAGCTGCTCATCCCGCTGCGCTCCGAAGAGCAGCCGACGGCGTGCATGAGCTTCAACTATCACCGCGAGCATTTCGGCACGACCTGGGGAATCCAGGACGCCAACGGCGAGCCGGCCCACACCGGCTGCGTTGCCTTCGGCATGGACCGTCTGGCCGTCGCCATGTTCCACACTCACGGTACCGATCTTTCCGCCTGGCCCGCCAAGGTGTGGGACGTCCTGAGCCTGCAGCCGCCTGTCGCGGCCGAGGCCCATGGCGAAGGTTGGCGCTAGAGCAACTCACGAGGCCGACCATTTCCACGGGCAAGACGAGCGTGATCCATACCAAGGTCCGATGCCGCGAGATCACCGAGTCCGACGTCGATAAGATCGCGGACTTGCTGACGCGCGGCTTCGTCGGCCGTTCACGCGACTACTGGATCCAGGGTCTGCGCCGGCAGGCCTTCCGGGCCGTGCCGGAGGGCTATCCGCGCTTCGGCTACATGCTCGACGACGACGGCAGGCCGGTCGGCGTGCTGCTCTTGATCTACACCTCACGCAAGGAGGGCGAAGAGACCGCCATCCGGTGCAATTTGTCGAGCTGGTATGTCGACCCGGCCTACCGCAACTACGCGCCGCTGCTGACCAAGATCGCCCAGCGGCACAAGCACGTCACTTATTTCAACATCAGCCCGGCGCAGTGGACCTGGCCAATCATCGAGACGCAGGGCTTTCGCGCCTATTGCCGCGGCATATTCTTCTCGGTCCCTGCGCTAGCGCGCGTCCCGCGCTGGAACGAGATCGAGGTCATTCCGCCGCACGCCAAGGAGATCAAGGGGCTTTCCGAGGCGGAGACCGAGCTTTTGACGCGACATGCGCGTTACAATTGCCTCAGTCTGGTGTGCCGCACGCCGAAGGGAACCTTCCCCTTCATCCTGCAACCGGTGCGCATCCGCCGCGGTTTCATCGCACCGCCCGCCATGAAGCTGATCTATTGCCGGAGCACCGCAGAATTTGCCGAATGCGCCGGCCGCATCGGACGGCTGCTGCTGCGGCTCGGCAAGATCGCGGTGGCCGTCGATGCCAACGGTCCGGTTCCCGGCCTCGTCGGCATCTACACCGAGCGGCGCGGCCGGAAATACTTCAGGGGCCCGCACCAGCCACAGCTCGGCGACCTCACCGATACGGAGCTCGTGCTGTACGGGCCGTAGAGCAACGCCCGGCGCTGTAAATCTGTACGAGCGGAGCGGGAATATCGCCGCGCTCGTCCGGAGCTACGGCCTATCGCCTTGGCAGCGGGCCGTTTACGCGTGCGCTCACCATCGCCGGTCATCCTCCGTAAACTACGGCGCTTAAGGGAATTTTCCGGCCTGTTCGCTAGCCTCGGCGGCTGAATTAGGCTGCATTCAGTCTATTGCTGGCCGAGGCCCCGCCGACCCCATGATGTCGACCCGCGACAGCGAGCTTGGTACAGGCCGTGAGCAGGGCCCAGGCGCCCTCGTCGCGCTGAGCCAGCTTGCGCTCGACCACATGGAACAGGGCGTCTGCGTCTACGATGCCGACAACCGCATCGTGGTGACGAACCAGCGCTATCTCAGACTGTTCGACATGTCGGCCGAAATCGTGCGGGTCGGCACCAGCTATCGCGAGGTGCTCGCGCACAGCGCAAGCCGCGGCAACTTTCCGCAAGACCAGCTCGACGCGTTGTATTCGAGGCGGATGGCGCAGATCGCCGCGGGCAAGCCGTTCCGCACCGAGCAAATGCTGGCGAGCGGCCTCGTTATGTCGCTCGAGCTGAAGCCGCTCCCCGGCGGCGGCTGGATGACGATCTGCGATGACGTCACCCGCCTCGCCCGGCTCGAAGCGGAACTGCGCGTGCAGACCGAGCGCAGCCAGCACGCGCTCGCCAACATGTCGCACGGACTGATCATGTACGACGTCGACAGCCGTGTCGTCGTTTGCAACGAACGGTTCCTGAAGCTCTACAACCTCGACCCCGAGATCGTGAAGCCGGGCGTCGCGCATTCCACGGTGATCGAGCACTGGATGTCGCGCGGCAACCTGCCGGGCATGTCGGGCGACGAATTCTACCAGAACCGGCTGGAGGACGTGCGCACTAGGAAGCCGAAGGCGCTGCTGGTGATGCGCTACGACGGACGGATGGTGCAGGCGGTCTCCCGCTTTCTTCCCGACGGCGGCTGGGTGACGGTGCACGAGGACGTCACGGAGCGGCTGCAATACGAGGAAACGCTGCGGCAGCAGAATTTCATCCTCGATGCGGCGCTGGAGAACATGGCCCACGGGCTCGCCTTCTTCGACAGCGACATGCGGCTTCGGGTCTGCAACTCCACCTACCTCAAGATCTACCTGTTGTCGCCGGAGGAGACCCGCCCCGGCACACACCTCGCCGAGCTGATCGAGCGATCCATGGCGAACGGCGCGTTCTCCCCGGAATACAGCCCGCAGCAGATCCTCAAAGCCGCCCGCGCGCGGATCGCAAGCCGTGATTCCTCGCCGATGCGCCGGCGCATGTCGAACGACACGGTGATCTCGGTGCGCTATTGCGCGCTGGCCGAAGGCGGCTTCGTCGCCACCTATGAGGACATTACCGAGCGCGAGCGTGCGATCGAGGAGCTGAGCGAGCAGTACCGCCGGTTCGACGCCGCCCTAAACAACATGAGCCAGGGCCTGTGCATGCTCGACGGCAGCCTGCGCGTGATCGTCTGCAACCGCCGCTATATCGAGATGTATGGATTGTCGCCGGAGACCGTGAAGCCAGGCGTCTCGATGCGCGACATCATGGAGCACGCCTGCGAGCTCGGCATCCATCCGAACATGACCGGCGCCAAGCTCTATGCCGACTACGTCGAGAGGCTGCGCGAGGGCGAGCACACGCTGCACCGCCATTTGAACGACGGCCGCATCATCAAGCTCAACCACAAGCGGATGGAGCATGGTGGCTGGGTCGTGACCTATGAGGACGTCACCGAGCGCCACAAGGCCCAGGCCCGGGTGGCGCACATGGCGCGGCACGATTCGCTCACCGACCTGCCCAACCGCACGCTGTTCCGCGAGAAGATGGGCGAGGGGCTGAACCAGGTCGCGATCGCCGGCGGCGCCATGGCCGTGCTGTGCTTCGACCTCGACAATTTCAAGACCGTCAACGACCGCCTCGGCCACGCCGCCGGCGACCGCCTGCTGCGCTGGGTCGCGGCGCGCCTCAAGGAGAATGTCGGCGAGCACGACACCGTCGCGCGGCTTGGCGGCGACGAGTTCGCCGTGCTCCAGCGCGGGCCGCAGCCGCAATCGGCCGAGGCGCTCGCCCGCCGCCTGGTCGAGATCATCGGTCATCCGCCGCCGCTGGAAAGCCAGTCGATCCATGTCGGCGTCTCCGTCGGCATCGCGATCGCGCCCGACCACGGACTCGATGCCGATGAGCTGATGAAATGCGCCGACCTCGCGCTCTACCAGGCCAAGGCCAAGGGGCGCGGAGCCTATCAGTTGTTCGAGCCCGAGATGGAGGAACAGGCGCGCAGCCGGCACGCGCTGGAGCAGGACCTGGTCGGCGCGCTGGAAGGGCGTGAATTCCACCTGGTGTTTCAACCGCAGATGCGGCTCGATTCCTCCGAGCTCACCGGCTTCGAGGCATTGCTGCGCTGGAAGCATCCCTCGCGCGGTTTCGTCTCTCCGGCCGAGTTCATCCCGATTGCGGAGGAGAACGGGCTGATCGTTCCGATCGGCGAATGGGTGCTGCGCACGGCCTGCGCCACCGCCGCGTCCTGGCCCGGCGTCACCGTCGCGGTGAACCTGTCTCCGGTGCAATTCCGCTCCCGCGGCCTGGTGGCGATGGTCACGAGCGCGCTTGCGGAAGCCGGCCTGCCGCCGCAGCGGCTCGAGCTCGAGGTCACGGAGACGGCGCTGCTCGACGACAGCAAGGCGACCATCGACATCCTGCACCAGCTCCGCGCACTCGGGGTGCGCGTCAGCCTCGACGATTTCGGGGTCGGCTATTCCTCCCTGAGCTATCTGCGCAAGTTTCCGTTCGACCGCATCAAGATCGATCGCTCCTTCGTCGGAACGCTCGGCGAAAGCCCGGAGAGCGTTGCCATCGTCAGAACGATCGCGAGCCTCGGCTCCGTGCTCGGCGTCGAGACCACGGCGGAGGGCGTGGAAACCGAGGAACAGCTCGACTTCGTCCGCGAATGCGGCTGCACCGCGGTCCAAGGCTATTATTTCGGCAAGCCGTGTCTCGCCTCAGAAGTCGGTCGCACCATCGAGAAGCTGAACACGGTCCGGCGGGTGGCCTGACCGCTTCGGCCGCTCAAATTCCGCCTCTCGGCACGCGGCCAAACGACGAATTGTCGCAGAGGTCGGCTCTGTCGGCGTTAGCTGACCGACGGCCGCACAGCGATGCGCGCAACACGCTTTTCTTCTCCGTCAAATTCAGGAACAATCGCCTCGCAACGAGAGACGGCGCCCCCAGAGAGGCCGCCGCGAGGGAGGCTTTCGATGTCGGGATACGGGCTGAAGACGATTGCATTTGCCGCGGTGCACGCCGTCATGGGCTTATTGCTCTCCACGGCGGTCAATGCGCAGGACTATCCAACGAAGCCGATCACGTTGATCGTGCCTTGGCCGGCCGGCGGATCGACTGATCTCTCGATGCGCGCGATCGCCGACAGCGCCTCGAAGGTACTGGGCCAGCCGATCGTGATCGACAACAAGGCCGGCGGCAGCGGCACGGTCGGGCCGGCGACGATGGCCGCGGCGGCGAAGCCGGACGGCTATACCATCTCACAGATCCCGATCACCGTGTTTCGCCTGCCCTTGATGCAGGAGGTGTCGTGGGATCCGGCAAAGGATTTCACCTATATCGTCCATCTCACCGGCTACACTTTCGGCGTGACCACGAGCGCGGAATCGCAGTTCAAGAGCTGGAAGGACGTGGTGGAGTTCGCAAAGGCGAATCCGGGCAAGGTAACCTACGCCACGCCCGGCGCCGGCACCTCGCTGCATATCGGCATGGAGCAGATCGCCGCGATGTCCGGCATCAAGTTGACGCAGGTCCCTTTCAAGGGCGGCGCGGAGACTAACGCCGCCGTGCTGGGACAGCACACTATGCTGCAGGCTGATTCCACGGGATGGCGGCCGCTGGTCGACGCCGGCAAGCTGCGGCTCCTGATGGTGTGGACCGGCGCACGCTCGCCGAACTATCCCGACGTGCCGACGCTGAAGGAGCTCGGCTATCCCATGGTCTATGATTCCCCGTTCGGCATTGCAGGACCGAAAGGGATGGATCCCAAGATCGTCGCCAAGCTGCACGACGCATTCAAGAAGGCGGTCGAGGATCCTGCGGTGGTCGCCACGCTGGCCAAATACGACATGGTGCCGAACTACAAGAACACGGAGGATTACAAGAAATTCATCGTCGAGGTCACGGAGTCCGAGCGCAAGGTGATCGAGACGCTCGGGCTCGCGAAGAAGTAAGACCGCGCTGCTTGTGTCCCGGACGCGCTGCAGCGTGCAACGCTGCTGCGCAGTGCCGGGACCCATCTTCTTCGCCCACACGCATGGGCCCCGGCTTTGCAGCGCACCTACCATAGCACGTCGAAGACGTGCGTGAACGCAACTTGCGGTGCTGCGCTGCGTCCGGGGCACGAGAGAGAATCGATGAACGATCCAACCAACGTCAAGCTCCGCCTCAGCAACTCCGAACTCTGGGGCGGGCTGATCGGGCTCGCACTCGGCGGCTTCGTGATCTGGTCGGGCTTGAAGCTCAGGCTCGGCACCATCAACGATCCCGGCTCCGGCTATGTGCTGTTCTACACGGGCATCCTGATGTGCGTGTTCGCGAGCGCGATCATCGTCTCGGCGATCACCGAGGGCGGGCCGACGCTGGCCTCGCGCTGGGAGAACGTGCGCTGGAGCAAGCCGCTTGTCCTCATCGCCTGCCTCACTGCATTCGCGTTCGCGCTGGAGCCGCTGGGATTCCTGCTGTCATCGATCCCGCTGATGCTGCTGCTGTTGCGGCTGATCGATCCGGTGCGCTGGACGCTGGCGATTCCGATCGCGGTGCTGGTGCCCTCGGGCATGTGGTGGGTGCTCAAGCGGCTGCTGTTGATCCAGTTGCCGTCAGGCCTGTTCGGGATCGGCTGACCCCCATGGATACGCTTGTCAACGTGGCACATGGATTCGGCGTCGCGCTGCTGCCGATCAACCTGCTCTACTGCTTCATCGGCGTGTTCATTGGCACGCTGGTCGGCGTGCTGCCCGGCATCGGCCCGATCTCGGCGATGTCGCTACTGCTACCGGTGACGCTGTCGGGAACGCCGGAATCCGGCATCATCATGATGGCCGGCATTTATTACGGCTCGATGTATGGCGGCTCGACCACCTCGATCCTGGTCAACATCCCCGGCGAGGCGGCCTCCGTCGTCACCTGCATCGACGGCCACCAAATGGCGAAGCAGGGCCGTGCGGGCCCCGCGCTCGGCATCGCCGCGTTCGGCTCCTTCGCTGCCGGCACCTTTGCGCTGGTCGCCTTGATGTTGGTGGCGCCGAAGCTCGCCAGTCTCGCCATTGCTTTCGGCCCGGCCGAGTATTTCAGCCTGATGGTGCTCGGCCTCGTCGTGCTCACCTTCCTCACCCAGGGATCGATGCCGAAGGCATTGCTGATGGCGTGCATCGGTGTCGTGCTCGGGCTGATCGGGCTCGACAGCATCACCGCGCAGCCGCGACTGACCTTCGGCCGCATGGAGCTGATCGACGGCATCGGCCTCGTGCCCGTGGTGATGGGCCTGTTCGGCGTCGCCGAGGTGCTGCTCAACACCGAGCAGGCGATCAAGCGCGACGTCATCAACACCAGGATCACCCATCTCCTGCCGAGCAAGGAGGACTGGAAGGCGAGCGCCGGTCCGGTCGGCCGCGGCACCATCCTCGGCTTTTTCCTCGGCATCCTGCCGGGCGGCGGCGCCGTGGTCTCGTCATTCGCGTCCTACGCGCTGGAGAAGCGGCTGTCGAAGACCCCTGAAAGGTTCGGCCACGGCGCGATCGAGGGCGTCGCCGGCCCGGAATCGGCGAACAACGCCGCAGCCGGCGGCGCCTTCATTCCGCTGATGACGCTCGGCATCCCGCCGAACGTGGTGATGGCGCTGCTGCTCGGAGCCTTCGTCATTCACGGCCTGCAGCCGGGCCCGCTGATGATCACGCAGAACCCCGGCCTGTTCTGGGGCATCGTCGCCAGCATGTATATCGGCAACGTCATGCTGCTGATCCTGAACCTGCCGATGATCGGCATGTGGGTGCAGCTGCTCAAGCTGCCCTACAACATCCTGTTCCCCCTGATCATCCTGTTCACGATCCTCGGCGTCTACTGCTCGAGCAACAACGTGTTCGACGTCTATGTGATGATCGCGTTCGGGATCATCGGCTATTTCATGCGCAAGCTCGGCTACGAGCCGGCGCCACTGGTGCTGGCCTTCGTGCTGGGTCCGATGATGGAGAACAATTTGCGCAAGTCGCTGATCCTGTCGCAGGGCGATCTCTGGACCTTCGTGCAGCGGCCGATCTCGGCAGTGTGTCTTGTGTTTGCCCTGGTGCTGCTGATCGCGCCGCTGCTGCCGTCGCTGCGCAAGAAGCGCGAGCTTGTGGCGCTGGACGAGGGAGCGTGAGAAGATCTCGTAGTCTGTAGGGTGGATTAGCCGAAGGCGTAATCCACCGCTTCTCTCTCGACGCGGATCGTAAAGTGGTGGGCTACGCCTTCGGCTAACCCACCCTACGCCATCTCAGCCCGCCGCAGGCAGCGCGCTGTCCGGCGGCACGCCCCACGGGCGTTCCGCCGAAGCCAGCCCGATCAGGCGGCCCTGGATGTAGTCGCAGCCCCAGTCGCGCAACATGTTTGCGGCTTCGTCGTCCTGCACCCATTCGGCGACGGTCTTGATGTCGAGGCGGCGGGCGAGGTCGATCAGGGTCTGCACGAAGGCGCGGTCGTCGGCGGAATGGGTGATGTTCTGCACGAAGGCGCCGTCGATCTTGACGATGTCTACGCCGAGCTTGCGCAAATTGCGGAACGAGGTGTAGCCGGCGCCGAAATCGTCGATGGCGATGCGGCTGCCGAAATGCTTGAGGCGGCTGACGAAGGCGCGGACGTCGTCGATGTCCTGGATCGCGACCGTCTCGGTGATCTCGACGATCAGCCGCTCGGCGACGCCGGGATGGGCCAGCATCAGCGATTCGATCCCCGCCCACCAGTCCGGATCCATGGTCGTATCCGGCGAGATGTTGAGGCTGAGGCAGACGTCGGGCGCCGCCGCGAGCTCGGCGACCACGAGCTCGAGCACGCGGTGATCGACCAGGCGGATCAGGCCGAGCCGTTCGGCGACCGGCACGATGTCGGGCGCGAGCAGCACCTGGCCGTCGCCCTGGTCCATCCGCACCAGGCATTCATGGAATGCGCGCTCGCGCGAGACAGCCGAGACGACGGGCTCATAGGCGAGCCTGATGCGGCGCTCGTTGAGCGCGGTGACGATCTCGTCGGTGACGCGGATGTTGACGCGGCGCTGTGCGTCGCGCGCGGCATCCGGACGCCAGGCCGCGAACGAGCCGGAGCGGCGGCGCTTGGCGGCGTCCAGCGTCTCATGGGCGCGGTTGACGGCCTCGTCGGTGTTGCGGGCATAACGCGGCAGGCTGACCGCGCCGATCGAGGCGGTGACCGAGACCGGACCGGATTTGGTCGGCACCACCTCGTCGCGGATGCCGGCGAGGAAGCGCTCGGCGGCCACGTTCATGTCGTCGACGGTGCAGTTCTTCAGGATCAGGCCGAACTTGTTGCCGGAGAAGCGCCCCAGCACGTCGCCGCCGCGCAGGCGCGCGCGAATGCGCTTGGCGACGTCGAGGATCACGGCGTCGGCGACGTCGAAGCCGAAAGCATCGTTGACGCGGGCGAGATGATCGATGCCGACCAGCATGAAGGCCGCTGTCGAGCGGAAGCGCGTGGTCTCCTCGATCGCCTCGGCCAGCGCCGCGATCAGATGCGAGCGGTTGAGCTCGCCGGTCAGCGGATCGAGCCGGGCCAGCCTGCTCAATTCCTCGTCCCGGGCGTGGCGCTCATTGTTGATGCGGACGGAGCCGATCGCTCGCGTGGGACGGCCGTCGGGACCTGCGAACCAGCGGCCGGTCTCCTCGATCCAGATCACGGGATCGGAGGCGCTCATGCGCACGCCGTACTCGATTCGGTAAGGGGTGCCGTCGGCGCCGTGCACCGGGGACGTCAGTGCCAGCGCCGCCGTCCGCAGCGTTTGCGCGGGCTCGATCAGCTTGGCGAATTCGGCGCCGGTCGAAAGCCGCTCGGCGGGAATGCCGGGGAAAACGGCGCTGACCTGCTCACCCCAGACGATGGCATCGCTGGCGATGTCCCAGGCGAACACGGCCTGACCGAGCGCGGCCAGGATGTCGGAGGCTTGCGGCAATCCAGGGGTCAAAGTCGCCTCGTTTCGGGACAGTGGAGAAGTCCTGAGCCGGCACAGGATAGAGCCAGATTCGCTGCCGAACCTAGGCAAAGTTGATAAACAATTTGGAAACCACGTTTCCGAAGGCGTCGGAACCAAACCGGCCCGGCCGGCATAGGCCTTGCGAGTACAGGACTCGCGACGGCCCCCGCGTCTCGAAACGCGACAGTCTCGCCGGATCAACGGTGATTGCGATGTTGAGTACTGATCGATCGGACGCGGCGGACAACGGCACAGGCACGGCCTTGGTGCCGCTGATGCCGACGTTGCGGTGGGTCCATAAGGTGCCCCTGCCCCGCCCCGATCCGAGCTTCGTCACACAATTGATCGCCAATGCCGAGCAGCTGCCGCAAACGAGCCGGCTCCGCCGCGCCTCCTCCGAGGATGCGCTGATGGCCTATGGCAGCAAGCGCCCGCTCGGAACCGTCAGCGCGCGCACGCGTCAGGTAGCTTAAGATTGATTGAAGTGAGAGCGCGCTTCTTACCTCTCGCCGCTTGCGGGGAGAGGTCGGATCGCCTCGGCGATGCGAAGCATCGTCCGGTGCGATCCGGGTGAGGGGGTACAGGTCCCGCGGCTATCGCATCCGCGGAGAGAGGCCCCTCACCCCAACCCACTCCCCGTAAGAACGGGGCAAGGGAGCACACTGCCGCGGCGGTGAGATGCGAGCCAATTCAGAGAAATCAGCGCGGCGGCGTGTCGGAAGACGGCGTGCCGTTCCCCGGCTGCAGCTGCGGCGAGGGAATTTCCGGCGAGGGGGCGCCCTGCACGGGCTTGGGCGCTGGGTGATCCATCAGCACGGATTCGGCGACGGATTGCGCGGTAGGTGCGGCCGGCGCCGGCTGCGGCGCGATCACCGGCTCGAACTTGCGCTCGGACTCCACGTCTTCCGCCGGCGCTTCGGCCCTGCGCTTGGCCTTACGAGGGGCCGGCACCGTGGTCTCGGCGACATAGGTGACTCGGCGGCGCGTGCGCTGGGCGATGCCAGCGAAGAAGTCCGCCATCGCCAGCAGCACCAGCAGAAAGAAGGTGGAGTTGCCGAATTTGGGCCACATCACGAATTCGGCAGCGGCCGCGCCGAAGATGATCAGCGACAGCAAATGATCCATCAGGAATTTCGAGCCCGGCCGCGCACCCTTGACCACCTCGAGCAGCAGCAGAACGATGCCGAGCGCGAGCAGGAGATCGGCGAGCGTGACCGGCCAGACCTCTCCGGACACCATAGGCACCTTGAACAGCACGTCCGTGAAGGACACGGTCGGCATCAGGAAGGCGATGATGTTGTAGACCGCGAGCGGAATCAGGAGCAGCGGGAAACCGACCATCGGCTTGATGCCTTCTCGATCAAGATATCCGGACAGAACAATGCAGCGGCGAAGCATCCGCTCCGCCGCCATCACCGTCTATCTCATGGGTTGGCCGAATCGGGCGGGTCCGATCTCCCGCCCGAGAAAGATCCTGGCTTCAGGACTCTTTCTTCTTCAGGACCTGGCGGCCCTTGTACATGCCGGTCTTGAGGTCGAGATGGTGCGGACGACGGAGCTCGCCGGAGTCCTTGTCTTCCACATAGGTCGGCTTCTTGATGGCGTCCGCCGAGCGGCGCATGCCACGGCGCGACGGCGAGGTTTTTCTTCTCGGAACGGCCATTTCAGTATCCTCTAGGGATTGGTGTCATCAGGGCATCGTCCGCGAAGGGACGGCTCAGCACCCGCAAATAACGAGGCGAGCTGAATGCCGATCAAGGCCGCGCTTATAGAGGAAGGCTGGCCGTAAAGCTAGGCTCTTGGGCCGGAAAATGCGCCCGGAACGGGTCAAAAATCAGCGATTTTCCCGCCAACAGGTCGCAAGCGAGCTCGCCTGCCCCCGCGCCATATAGGTGGCTGCCAGCCGCCGGACGCCCGGTCCCGGGGTCCGGGCGCTGCGCTTGACCGGATTCGGCAGGATCGAGGCCAGAAGCGCCGCCTCGCGGGGCGAGAGGCTTTCGGCCGATTTGCCGAAGGCATAGGCGCTGGCCGCCTCGACCCCGAACTGCCCCTGCGGGCCGAGCTCGGCGATGTTGAGGTAGATTTCGAGAATCCGCTGCTTGGGCAAGACGAGGTCGATCCAAAGCGCCAGCGGGAATTCAAGCGCCTTGCGTACGAAGTCGCGCCCCTGCCACAGGAACAGGTTCTTCGCGACCTGCTGGGTGATGGTGGAGGCGCCCCGGAAGGCGGTGCCGTCCTCCCTGGCGTCGTCGATCGCCTCGCGCAGCGCCCCCCAATCGATGCCGTGATGCTTGCAGAAATGGGCATCCTCGGCCGCCACCACCGCGCGCGGCAGAGAGGGCGACATATCAGCGAGATCGATCCACTCCCGCTGCATCGGCGCGCCCCGCAGGCTGCGCCAGGCCATCAGCGTCGAAACTGGGTGGCCGGTGCGGTAGAACGGCGCGATCACATAGGGTGCGAGGACCACGAGCGCGAGCGCCACCAGCAGGATTTTGACGATGCGCAAATCGACCTTTCCGGCACGAACTGACGAGCGGCCACGGGCTGGAGCATTAAGTCTGTGATAATTCGGGCCTTTTCCAGCACTTTTTAGGCCTTCCAAACGATTGACTGGCGCGGGCGCATAAAGGATTGTCCCGCCGAATTTTAGTTCTGGAGCCCTTCTTGATGACCGGCACGTCCCCGTCCGATTTCGCCAAACGTCTGGACAAGACCGCTGATGACACCGAAGCCCTGCTCGGGCGCCTGCTGTCGGACGACATCCTGCATGACGAAATCGCCCGGCCCAAGCGACTGATGGACGCAATGCGCTATTCGAGCCTCAACGGCGGCAAGCGCCTGCGGCCGTTCCTGGTGGTCGAGAGCGCCGCCGTGTTCGGCGTGCCGCGCGAGGCGGCCCTGCTCGTGGGCGCCGCGCTCGAATGCATCCATTGCTACTCGCTGATCCATGACGACCTGCCGGCCATGGACAATTCGGACCTGCGCCGCGGCCGCCCCACCCTGCACAAGCAAACCGACGACGCCACCGCGATCCTCGCCGGCGACGGCCTCCTGACGCTCGCCTTCGATATCATCACCCGCGACGAGGTCCATCGCGACGCCGATGTGCGGCTGCTCTTGACGCGTGCACTGGCGCGCTGCGCCGGCATCGGCGGCATGGTCGGTGGCCAGATCCTCGATCTCGCCGGCGAAGGCCGCTTTGGCGGCAACGAGCCGATCGACGTCGCCCGTATCCAGCAGATGAAGACCGGCGCGCTCTTGCGCTACGGCTGCATTGCCGGCGCGATCCTCGGCCAGGCCTCGAAGGCGGAATATCAGGCGCTCGACGATTACGGCCGCGCGCTCGGCGAAGCCTTCCAGATCGCCGACGATCTGCTCGACGTCGAGGGCGATGCGGCCGCGCTCGGCAAGCCGGCCGGCGCCGATGCCGCGCTCGGCAAGACCACCTTCGTGACCCAGCTCGGGATCGAAGGCGCCAAGCAGCGCGTGCGCGACCTGCTCGCGCGCGCCGACAGCGCCGTCTCGATCTTCGGCGACCGCGCCGCAATTTTGCAGGCCGCCGCGCGTTTCGTGGCCGAGCGGAAGAACTGAGCTAAAGCGCGATGCGATCAGGATGAATCGTCATCGCGCTTTAGGTTATTGTTCGAGTGGTCAGGAAAGCCGTGCCATTTCAGTTGCAGACCTCGACATTGGCGTCGACGTGGGGGCCGCCGCCGCCGCGATAAACGAGGCGGCAACCGGGCCTGACCGGCCGGCAGAGCAGAGCGTTGCAAAAGATCTGACCACTGCCGCTCGAGGCACGGCCCGCGCCAGCCGCCGCGGCTGCACCGTAGCCACCCGCAGCAGCACCGGCCCGCTGCCGCGCGGGGCGGTCCTCGCCGTCGTCGCGCCGCGAGGTCGCGGGCTTTGACGCCGGCTTGGCCGCGCGCTTCTTCTCGCATTCATTGTCGTCGTTCAGGACATAGCCGTTGCCGCAAACGATCCTGGTGCACTTGTCGCCTTCGGCCTTGAAACCGTGCTCGCAGACCAGCGGGCAGACCCGTGATGGCTTGGCCTTGACCGCATCGAGCGCGTCGGTGCTCGCCACCTTCACGTCGAGCTTGGTGCCGGCATAGCGGTTGAACTGCGACAGCGACCGCTGCGAGGACGTATTCCAATTGCCGTCGGCCTGCCCGGAGAAGCAGCCGACGCGGCCGAGCTCGCTCTGCACCGAGCGGTTGAGGTCGGCCGGCGCGGTCGCCGGGGTGAGCGCGGCAACGTTGGTGCCGGCGGCGCTCGTGGTGTTGCCCGGCGCAACGCCCGGCGCCGTGGCGGCGAGGTTGACGCGCTGCTGCTCGGCAGCGGCCGCCTGCTGCTGGGCCTGCTCCTTCGCCTTCTGCGCAGCAAGCTGCGCCTGCTCGGCGGCCTTCGCATCGGCCGCGGCCCTGGCTTGCGCATCCTTCTGCGCGCCGAGCGCAGCAAGGCGGTCGCGCTCGGCCTCGGCCTGCTTCGCTTTCGCGATCGCCGCCGCATGCGCCTGCTCCGCGCCGATCTTCTCGAGCTGGAGCTTGGCAAGGCTCGCATAGAACCCGTCGGGATGCTGGGCAAGGAAGGCTTCCCACGCCGGCCGGTTGCCGACCTGGAGCGCGAGCTCGTAGTCGCGGCGGATATCGGCCTGGGGATTGGCTACGGGCGCTGCCGGCGCCAGCTTGACCGGCACCAGCGGCACGTCCTCGCCACCCAGCGAGCCGTAGACGAACGGCTCTTGCTTGTTGCCGGTGGACTTCAGCACATCGTCGCGCACGAAGCCGAAGGCGCGGCGGACGTCGAGGCCCGGCGTCGTCAGATGCTTCGACAGCGCGATGGTGAACGGGCTGTTGGCACCGTCGCCGTCCTGCGCGGTGAAGCCGGCCTTGGCCGAATAGGCGATCAGCGTGTTGGGGCTGGACGGCTCGACCTGGGCGAGGCCGCGGCCGATGCTGCGCGAAGCGACCGTGCGCTTCATCCGCTTGCTGAACGGATTGTCGCGGCAGGCATCGAGGATCACCAGACGCAATTGCTTGGCGGGCTCGACCGCGACCAGGACACGGTCGAGGGAGAGCGCCTCGTCAAAGACGTCGGTGTCCCGCTCGAGCTTGGCATCCACCGGGATCAGATAGTTCGAGCCCTCCACCTCGATGCCGTGGCCGGCGTAGTAGACCACGGCGATTTCGGCGTCGCGGGTCGCGTCGGCGAAGTCGCGCAGCACGCGCCGTGTCTCCAGCGCCGACAGATCGTGCCGGGAGTCGACGACGTCGAAGCCGGCCTCCTTCAGGGTCTTGGCCATCACCGACCCGTCATTGACAGGATTGGCGAGCGAGGGCGCGTGCTGATAGGCCGAATTGGCCAGCACCAGCGCCACGCGCTTTCCGGCAACAGCCGGCCCGGCGCCGAACATCAGGCCGAGGGCGACGAAAAGCGGACAAAGTCTGAGCAAGCTGCGCATGACACGACTTCCGATGGTTCCGGGCCGTCCGGCCCTTTGGGACCGCTTTAGCAACATCCTCCGCCGGCGCTTGTGATGGAGGTCACGAAGCGGACCCGGCGGCAGGCCGTACGACCTCTCTTGTTTGTCGCGCCAGCGCTGTCGCGGTTCGCCAACGGACGGCGGTGCGGACCGGGTTCCATCAGACAACCCCGATGTGCTCCCGATATTGCGGCAGATCGTCCGTAATTTCATGCCAGGGCGCCTTCGAGCCGACGAAAATATGGGCGCTCGGCCGGATCGAGGGGGCATCGACCAGGGTTCCCATGGCAACGTGGACCCACTCTCCTTCGCGGACCCGGGAATAGAGCAGCGAGCCGCAGCGGCCACAATGCGCGTCATGGGTGGTGTCGTCGCCGAAAATCATCCGGAGGTCGCCACCCCTGACAATGCGAAGCCTGTCTTGCCGGATGCCGGCGAAGGGCTTGAAGGCGGCACCGGTGGTGCGCCGGCAGTTCGAGCAGTGGCAGTTCATCGCATAGGCGAATGCATCGGGCACCTCGAAGCGCACGGCGCGGCAGAAGCATTCGCCGACAAGAATGCGAGCATTCGAATTCTCTGATTCTGTCATCGTGACGCCTTCGCGCAAATCGCTGACACACCCATAGCGCATTTCGACGTGTCCGACTAAGTTGGCCCGAAGCCATCATGCAAAGGAACGACCCATGAGCCAGGACCGGTCGAGCGTCGAAGCCGTCGTGCAATCCTATTTTGACGGACTTTACGAGGGCAACGCCGACAAGCTCGGCGCCATCTTCCATCCCTCCGCCGATCTGCGCTGGGTCGAGAAGGGCGAGCTCCAGGTTCTGACCGTGCCGGACTGGCTCGACCGCGTGCGCAAGCGCGCTTCGGCCAAGGCCGAAGGCAAGCCGCGCGAGGACTTCATCGTCACCATCGACCGCTCGGACGACAAGACCGCCTTCATCAAGGTGCGCTGCCAGCTGCCGCCGCGCTATTTCACCGATTATCTGGTGGCGATGAAGCTCGCCGACGGCTGGCAAATCGTGTCGAAGTCGTACCGATATGATTTGAGGGAGTGACGGGCGCCGTTCCGCTGCCCGAATTCGGACGCACTCGCTATCCAATTCTCCGTCATTGCGAGCGCAGCGAAGCAATCCAGAATCTCACCGCGGAGACAGTCTGGATTGCTTCGCTGAGCCTGTCATCGGGCCGCGCTTCGCGCGGACCCGTTGGCTCGCAATGACAACGCGGATGCAGCGCCCGCTCCATCTCCCACCCTTGCTCGCCTGGAAATCACCATGCTTCTCGACCGCCGCTCCCTGCTCGCCTCATTCGCCTGGTTGGCCGCTTCACCTGCGCTTGCTGCGGAGGCGCCGACAGAGCTCGAATCCTACGAGCGCGAGAGCGGCGGGCGGATCGGGCTCTATGCGGAGAATCTCGCAACTGGCAAGAAGCTCGCCTGGCGCGCCGACGAAAGGTTCGTGATGTGCTCGACGTTCAAGGCTTCGCTCGCAGCTAGCGTGCTGGCGCGGGTCGATCGCGGCGAGGAGCAGCTCGCGGCCATGATCCCCTATGGTCAGGCGGATCTGCTGGAATACGCGCCGGTGGCGAGGGAAAATCTCGCGGCCGGCAAGATGTCGGTCGGCGAGATGTGCAAGGCCATCGTCGAGCTCAGCGACAACACCTGCGCCAATCTGCTGCTGGCGCGGATCGGCGGCCCCGCCGCGCTGACCGCCTTCTGGCGGTCGCTCGGAGATACCACCTCGCGGCTCGACCACAACGAGCCCGAGCTCAACCGTTCGCAGCCCGGCGACCCCCGGGACACCACGACGCCGGTGGCGATGGCGGGAAATTTGCGCCGGCTGGTCACGGGCGAGACGCTGTCGCCTGCTTCGCGGGTCCTGCTCACCGACTGGATGGTGAACTGCAAGACCGGCGCAAACCGCCTGCGTGGCGGACTCCCGGCAGGCTGGAAGATCGGCGACAAGACCGGCAACAACGGCAAGGATGCCTCGGGCGATATCGCGGTCGCCTGGCCGAAGCCGGACACGCCGATCCTGATCGCGGCCTATACCCAGGGCGGCACGCCGAGCGCAGCGCAGATCGCATCCGCGTTCGCGCGGATTGGTCGGATGGTGGCCGAACGGCTGGCGTGAGCCGCGCATTGACGTAGCTGTCGCTTCCGGGTCAAGACAGACCATCATGGAAGCGAAGTTTCAGACCTTTCTCATCCTGCTGGCCGTGCTCGCAGGCGTGGCACTCGCCGCGCGCCGCTTCAACGTCGCCCCGGCCATCCTGCTGATGCTGGCAGGCGTCGGCCTTGCTTTCGTGCCGGGCATGCCGACGGTGGAGCTGCCGCCGGAGCTGGTGCTGCTGGTGGTGCTGCCGCCGCTGATCTACTCGGCCAGCGTCGCAATGAGCTGGCGCGAATTCAAGAAGAACCTGCGTCCGATCGTGCTGCTCGCGGTCGGCGCCGTGATCTTCACCGCGGCGATGGTGGCGGCCGCCACACACTACATGATCGGCCTACCCTGGACCGTCGGCTTCCTGCTCGGGGCCATCGTCGCGCCGCCCGACGTGGTGGCGCCGCTCGCGATCGCCCGCCGGCTGAACATGCCGCGCCGCATCCTGGTCGTGCTCGAAGGCGAAGGTCTCGCCAACGATGCCACCGCGCTGATCCTCTACCGCTTCGCGCTCGCCGCGATACTCGTCGGGCACTTCTCGCTGCCGCTCGCGGCCGGTGAATTCCTCCTCATCGTCGCCGGCGAGATCGCCTTCGGCATCGGCGTCGGCTGGCTCTCCTTGCGCTTCCGCAAATGGTCCGGAGATCCGCAGGTCGAGCTGACGCTGTCGCTGATCACGCCCTATGTCTCGTACTGGCTGCCCGAGCATGTCGGCGGCTCCGGCGTGATCGCAACGGTGGCCTGCGGGCTCTATGTCAGCTGGAACGGCCCATTGCTGATCTCCTCGGCGACGCGCCTGCAAGGCATCTTCTTCTGGGATCTCGTGATCTACCTGATCGAGGGCATGTTGTTCCTGCTCACCGGCTTCCAGATGCGCGCGCTCTACGAGAAATCGAAGACTTTTCCGCTCGACGACATTCTCATCGCAATCGCCGTGGTGCTGGTGATCGTCGTGATCGCACGTTTTGCCTGGCTCTATCCCGCGACTTATCTGCCGCGGATGCTGTCCAAGTCGCTGCGCGAGCGCGATCCTTCGCCGCCATGGCAATGGCCGTTCGTGCTCGCCTTCACCGGCGTGCGCGGCGCGGTGTCGCTGGCCGCCGCGCTGGCGCTGCCGTTCACGCTGCCGAACGGCGAAGCGTTTCCGTATCGCGACCTGATCCTGTTCGTCGCGTTCGGCGTCATCTTCGTGACTCTGATCGGGGTCGGCCTGACGCTGCCGCCGATCGTGCGGTGGCTCGGCGTCGCCGAAGCGGGTCGGCACGAGCATGCCGCCGAGCACGAAGCGGAGATCGCCGCGCGCCGTCAGGCGCTGGAGGCCGCGCTGAAATCGCTCGACGCGCTCACGGCGGAAAAAGAGGTTTCCGACGAGGTGATGCGGCTGCTGCGCGCCCGCCACGACATCCGCCTCAACCAGCTCCCGGACTCGCTCGATCCCGACCGTCACGACATCTCTGCCGCCGGCACCGCTCTGACCCGCGACCTGATCGCCGCCGAGCGCAAATTCATCCACAAGCTGCTGCGCGACGGCCAGATCACCGACGAGACGCGCCGGCGGATCGAGCGCGATCTGGATCTGGAGGAGGCGAGCCTGGCGAACAGGGAATATCGGGCCGGGCCGCTGTAGCTTCCTCGTCATTGCGAGCGCACCTGAGCCAACTACCGCTTCTCGCAAAACTCCCTCATCGCAGCCGCAACGGCGCCCGCGACGGCCTCCTGCCGCTCCGGCGAGTTCATTTCCATTTCCTCGTCGCGATTGATGATCGAGCCGGCCTCGAGCAGCACGGCGGCGCTGCGCGTGCGCGACAGCACGACCAGCCCGTCATAGCGGTAGACGCCGACGTCCCTGTCGAGCAGCTGGCGCCGGTAGCGGCCCATCACCGGCAGGGTGTACTGACTGGCATAATGCAGGCCCTGCTCCTTCAGCTGCTTGCCGATCATCCGGGCCAGCATCAGGCTGGTGGCAAAGTGCGGATTCTGCCGCGACACGAACAGCGAGTGGCCCGAAAACCGGTCGCTGAAATAGCTCTTTGCGCCGTCGAATTCCCAGATCTCGAGCAGCTTGTCCGGCACCGAATCATGATGGACCGACAGGAACAGATCGGCGCGGCCTTCATTCGCAGCGCCGACGCGCTTGAACAGGCTCGGCCGTGCCTTGCCATCGGTGACCAGCAGGCGGGTTGCGGCAAAGCCCTCGGATTTGAGCTTGGCCGTGATCAGCCGTGCGAGGCGGAAGTTGAAGCCGAACTCCGGATCGTTGCGCGCGCTCAATGCACCGTAGGAATCCGGGGTGTGGCCGACATCCACGACGATCCGGAATTTAGGTATCTCGCATTTGGCCGATGATTGCGGCTGTTTCGGTTTGGCCTTCGCGACTTTTCGCGCGGCGGCGGCCTCGCCGCGGCTGGCCGGCGCGAGCGATGACAACAGGATCGCGGCAGTGAGGCCTGCGACGATGCTGCGCGATTGCCTCACGCGTCACTCCGCCGCTGCAATCCTGGGACGGCCGACAAAGCCGGTGACGTCGCCAAACCGTTCCAGCATCACGTCCGGCAGATCCTTGGCTTTGCTGGTGACGCAGGCGCCGGACCGCACCGCGTAGCGGTCCTGATGCGCGGCCTGCGGCGGCGGCTCGCCCTGCTGCAGTGCGCGCGCAAGATCCATCACGGTCTTGCGGAAATGCATGATGCCGAGATCGGTCGGCCCGAGATGCTCGCGGGTGCGGTCGGCGATCGGGCCCTGGCTGTCCTGCACGGCGGCATCCTGCTCGGAGACGCCCTTGATGCCAGTGTAGCTGCGGGTCTTCTGCAGCGTGCGATCGATCAGGTAGTCGTTGCCCTTGTGGCGCAGCGGCACGTAATTGTCGTCGACCTCCGCGATCACGCCGTTGCCGCGGTCATAGGCGTCACGCTCGAATTTCGTCAGCGGCCGCTCCGGATTCCAGGCGTAGGTATAGATCCAGCAATTGGTGTCGGTGACGGGCACGAAGGTCTGCCCAAAGATGTTCTCTCCCGGCATCGCGCTCGGCGCGTAGGCGTGAAACGGCATCAGGAATTGCGCGATGCGCCAGTAGATGTTGTCGCTGCCGGTAAGCCGGCCGCCGGCAATCGTCAGCCCCGCCGCGTGCGGAGCGACCTTGATCACGGGACGCGGGTCCTCGGCAATCCAGCGCATGTGGTCACTCGACATCCGCGAGAGCGGATTCACGAAATGCTTCTTGATGTCGAGGATCTCGTTCTCCTCCTTGTCGAAGGAGAGATGGGCGAAGGTGAAATGCGCCGTGTCGATCGAGCCTTCCAGCGCCTGCACCCAGTTGCAGTCCTGCCATTTCTTGCTGACGTAGCGATGCGAGGCTGGCAGCAGCGCCATCTCGAGATCGGGGAGCTCGGGCATGGCTTCAAGCGGGCCCATATAGGCCCAGACCATCTCACCCCATTCGCGCACCGGATAGGATTTGATGCGGATGAGATCCTTGGCGTTGAGATCGGGATAGGAGGTCGGCATGTCGACGCAACGGCCGTCGGTGTCGAACTTCCAGCCGTGATAGACGCAGCGGATGCCGCATTCCTCGTTCCGCCCAAGCCAGAGATTGGCGCCACGATGCGGGCAGTACTGGTCGATGACACCGACGATGCCGCGCGTGTCGCGGAAGGCGAGCAGCTCCTCGCCGAGCACGACGATCTTCTTCGGCTCGCCGTCGGGCTCGGGGAGTTCTTCCGAGAGGAGGACGGGAATCCAAAACCGGCGCAGCAGCTCGCCCATGCCGGTGCCTGCACCTGACTCGGTCAGAAATTTGTTGTCCTCGGCGCGGAGCATGGAAAATCCTCCCGATTTGTTTTTGGGAAGATTGGCGCGGGAGCGGAAAGACGTCAACGCAAGAACGGCTCTCGTAGGGTGGGCAAAGCGAAGCGTGCCCACGTCCTGCCTATTTGATGAGAAGTCGTGGGCACGGCGCTAACGCGCCTTTGCCCACCCTACGGCACCGCGTCCTAGACCGGCCGATCCCCCTTCACCGTCACGCGCGTGCCGGAGCGTGTGTGTGGCCAGTAGTCCCACATCGCGCGGTGCTGGGTGCAGCGGTTGTCCCAGAAGGCGATGGCGTTCTCGGTCCAGCGGAAGCGGCACTGGAACAGCGGGTTTTCGGCGTGCTGGTAGAGATAGGCGAGCATCGCATCGCTCTCGTCGCGCGGGATGCCGTTGATGTGGCGGGTGAAGCCGCGGTTGACGTAGAGCGCCTTCTTAGCCGTGACCGGATGTGTGCGCACGACGGGATGCTCGGCATGCGGATAGGAGGGGCGATCGGCAACGCCATAATTCGCATAGAGCCCTCGATAGATCGGCTCGCCGTCATGCAGCGCGGTGAGACCGTCGAGATACGTCTTCATGCGATCTGACAATGCCTCATAGGCCGCGTACATGTTGGCGAACAGGGTGTCGCCGCCACGCGGCGGGCATTGCTTGATGTAGAGGATCGAGCCCATCGGCGGCTCGAGATCGCAGGACACGTCGGAGTGCCATCCCTCCCCATTGGCGCGCGGCGAGTTCTTGTCCGCATAGATCTTCATCAAGGCCGGGTCTTCGTCCTCGTGGGGAGCTGCGGGATGAAAATGCAGCTCGCCGAACTTGCGGCCGAAGGCGAGGTGCTGCTGCGGCGTGATGTGCTGGTCGCGGAAGAAGATGACGAGGTTCTCGGCGAGCGCGCGGTGGATCTCGTCCATCTGCCGGTTGGAGCGGGCATCGTCCGAGACGAGCTCGCCGATCTCAACGCCGGAGATTTCCGCGCCGATGATCGGGGTGAGCTTCTCGACCGCGATGGTTTCGTAAGGAGCGCCGTCGTCAATCGTGTGGCGATAGCGCGGGCCCTGCTTGCCGGCGAGTGAGCTCATGGCGCGTCTCCCGATCGTTGTTGATTGGGAGCCATCGTAGCCCGGATGGAGCGAAGCGCAATCCGGGAGCAATCGTTCTGCGGTGGGCAGCGCCCCGGATTTCGCTCCGCTCCATCCGGGCTACGGCCCGCAAAAAATAAGGCGGGTTACGCTTCGCGAACCCGCCTTACAATTCCAACTTTTGAGCGACCCCTACTCCGCCGCAGGCGCCGGCACCTTGGCGCCCTGGCCGTAGCGCTGGTCGATGTAGTCGATCACCAGCGCCTTGAAGTCGGCGGAGATGGTCGGGCCGCGCAGCGTGCGGAACTTCTTGCCGTCGACGAAGACGGGCGCGGCCGGCGCTTCGCCGGTGCCGGGCAGCGAGATGCCGATATTGGCGTGCTTGGACTCGCCGGGGCCGTTGACGATGCAGCCCATCACCGCGACGTTGAGCTCTTCCACGCCGGGATATTTCGTCTTCCAGGTCGGCATCTCGTCGCGGATGAAATCCTGGATCGAGCGGGCCAGCTCCTGGAACGTGGTCGAGGTGGTGCGGCCGCAGCCGGGGCAGGCCGCAACCAGCGGCACGAAGGTGCGGAAGCCCATGGTCTGCAGGAGCTCCTGGCCGACCTGCACCTCGCGGGTGCGGTCGCCGCCGGGCTCGGGCGTCAGCGAGATGCGGATGGTGTCGCCGATGCCCTGCTGCAAGAGGATGCCGAGCGCGGCCGAGGACGCAACGATGCCCTTGGAGCCCATGCCGGCCTCGGTGAGACCGAGATGGATGGCGTAGTCCGAACGGGACGCGAGATCCTGATAGACCGCGATGAGATCCTGCACCGCCGAGACTTTTGCCGAGAGGATGATGCGGTCCTTGGGCATGCCGAGCTCTTCGGCGCGCGCCGCCGAGAGCAGCGCCGACTGCACCATGGCCTCGCGCGTCACCGCGCGCACGTCGCGCGGATTGGGCGAGGCCGCGTTCTCGTCCATCAGCTTGGTCAAAAGCTCCTGGTCGAGCGAGCCCCAATTGGCGCCGATGCGCACCGGCTTGTTGTTCTTGTTCGCGATCTCGATGATGTCGGCGAACTGGGTGTCGCGCTTGTCCTTGAAGCCGACATTGCCGGGATTGATGCGGTATTTGGCCAAGGCCTCGGCGCAGGCCGGATAGGCCGCGAGCAGCTTGTGGCCGATATAGTGGAAGTCGCCGATCAGCGGCGTGGTGATGCCGCGCTTGGCGAGGCCGTCGCGGATGTGCGGAACGGCGGCTGCGGCCTCCTCGCGGTCCACGGTGATGCGGACCATTTCGGAGCCGGCGCGCGCGAGCGCTGCAACCTGGGCGATGGTGCCTTCGACATCGGCGGTATCGGTGTTGGTCATCGACTGTACGACGATCGGCGCACCGCCGCCCACAGTGACGTTGCCGACCTTGACCTGGGTGGTCCGGTGCCGGGGCGCCGGGCCCGCAATGTCTGAATCGAGAGGGTTTTCGAACTTGTTCATGGCGGTCCAAATATCAGGTTTTGGTGACGTTCAGCAATGCATCGCGCGGCGCCGCAACCGATGGGCTGGGACGGTTAACCAGAAAAAGCCCAGCAATTACAAGGACCGCTGCGGCCCCGAATGTCAGGCTGAGGGTGTCGTGCATGATGAAATAGCTACCCACCACGCCAAACAAAGGGGTGATGAAGGTAAAAGCGGACAATTTGCTGGCCGAATAGGCCTTCACCAGCGCGAACCAAAGCGTGAACGTGGTTCCGACCACCCAGATCGCCTGGAAGGCCATCAGGCCGAGCGACAGCGGCGACGGAGTGTGGGTGATGGATTCGCCGAACAGCCAGGCCGCCAGCCCCAGGATCGGGATCGAGGTCGCGACCTGATAACCCAGGGCCTTCTCGGGCGCGGCGAAGCGCAGCCGCGTGCCCTTGGCAACCAGCGTCGTCGCGGCCCACAGCGCGGCGCCCCCGACGATCATGAGATCGCCGAGCAGAACCTGCGAATCGACATTGGGCTGGGGCACGCCGATCGCAAGCGCGACGCCGGCAAAGCTGATGGCAAGGCCGAGCCATTGCGCGCCACCGAGACGCTCGCCGAGCACCTGGTAGGAGCCGAGCGCCACGAAGAACGGCGCGGTGTAGAGGAACACCACCGCACGAGAAGCAGACGTGAAGTGCAGCCCCTGGAAGATCAACACGAATTCGATGCCGAACATCAGCCCGGCGATCAGGCCCGGCTTCCAGGTGCCGTCACGTTCGAAAAAATTGACACCGCGAAAGGTGCCGATGAGGAACAGCACCGGCAGCGCGCCCATCGAGCGGATGGTGGCCTGAAGCATGGGTGGAATGTCCGGCAGCACCAGCTTCACCGCGATCTGGTTGAATCCCCAGGTCAGGCACAGCATGAGCATCAGGGCGATGGCGCCGGCACTGAGGGGACGGCCGGCGGACGGTATGGCTTGAGGTGCGGACATTTCTTCCCAAAAATCCGGCTTTGCGCCGTTGTTGCTTCAAGACATTTTCTGACAATGCGTGCAGACGCCCGTGATCTCCACCACAGACAGCTTTGGCGCGAAGCCTGAGCTGCGCGCGGCGGCGTTGAGGTCCTTGGCGAAGGACGCCGAGGAGATCTCGCCGACCAGGCCGCAGCGCTCGCAGATCAGGAACGCCACCGCGGAGGTCGAATCGTGGTCGTGGGCTGCGCAAGCGAGATAGGCGTTGCGGCTTTCGATGCGATGCACGAGGCCGTTGGCCATCAAGAAGTCGAGCGCACGATAGATCGTGATCGGTGCCGGCCGCGCCATCGACTTGGCAAGCTCGTCGATGATTTCGTAGGCGCCGAGCGGGCGGTGGCTGGAGAGCAAGGCACCCAGCACCTGGCGGCGGATCGGCGTGAATTTCTGCGCGCGCTGCTGGCAGACCACCTCGGCATGCGCAAGCGCGTCCGCGGTGCAGCGGCCGTGATCATGGTCGGGCGCGGGGAATGCCGGCTTTGCGAGGCTCATGTCGCCGTCTTCTAGCATTCCGGCGGGGGAACCCAAAGCACGACGAGCCGTCCGGCTGCCAGCCATGCTCCTCCCGCGGGACAGCACCGCGCCCCCGGTCCGTGAATTAATCATAAGCTTGCTTATAATATTCAAGCTTATTGGAGACGACGCTCATGACGCGCGGGTCGGTCGACCAGAATTTCCTGTTCACGCTCGGTGAGCTCTATCGCCTCTTGCGCGTCTATGCCGACAAGGAGGCCTCGCGCTTCGGCATCACCCGGGCGCAATGGGCGGTGCTGGCCAAGGTGGAGCGCAGCGAGGGCATGAAGCAGTCCGAGCTCGCCGAGCTCCTGGAGATGCAGCCGATCACGCTGACACGGCTGATCGACAAGCTCTGCGACAACGACTGGATCGAGCGCCGCAGCGACGCTTCGGATCGCCGGGTCAAGCGCCTGTACCTCAAGAAGGCCGGGCGGCAATTGCTCGGCCGCATGAGCGGCCTGAAGTCGGAGCTGACGGCGAACGCGCTCGACGGCATCAATCCGGCGGACGCGCACCGCCTCCTCACCCAGCTCGAAACCATCAAGGAAAACGTGCGAACCGCGATCCAGGCATCCGGCGCGGAGCAAGCACGCAAGGAGCAGCGCCATGGCTGATCAGGTCGTCAAGTTGCAGCCCGAGCAGAAGAGCGACAGCGGCAAGCCGACCAAGAAGGCCGGCACCGATCCGCGCCGCCGCCTGCTGGCGGGCCTGCGCCGCTATCGCCGTTTCCTGCTCCTGGTCGTGCTGCCTGTCATCGTCGCCATCGGCGGCATCACCTTCTATCTGCATGGGGGCCGCTATGTCGGCACCGACGATGCCTATGTCGGCGCACAGAAGGTGCTGGTGACACCCGACATCTCCGGCAAGATCCTGAAGGTCGTCGTCAAGGAGGGCCAGTCGGTCAAGCGGGGCGACGAGTTGTTCGAGATCGACCCGGTTCCTTTCCGCCTCGCGGTCGAGGAGACCAAGGCGCAGCTCGCGCAGGCGCGCACGACCTATGACAACCTCGTCGCCAACATCAAGATCTACGGCGACATGTTGGGCCTCGCCCAGCAGGGCATCGATCTGAAGCAGCGCGACGTCGAGCGCAAGCAGGCGCTGGTGAAGAACAATTTCGGCTCCCAGCTCGATCTCGACAACGCCTCCAACGCACTGGTCACCGCCGGGGCGCAGGCGCAGTACATCAAGCAGCAGCTCTCCAACGCAAAGACCCAGCTGCTCGGCAACCCTGATCTGCCGCTCGAGCAATTCCCGCCCTACGCTCAGGCAAAAGCCAAGCTGGATGACGCGCAGCGCAACCTCGACCACACCGTGCTGCGCGCGCCGATGGATGGAGTGGCGACGCAGGTCGAGCAGATTCAGCTCGGCCGCTATGTGCCCGCCGGCACGCCGGTGTTCTCCATCATCGACGTCGCCCATCCCTGGGTCGACGCCAATCCGAAGGAGAGCGACCTCACCTATGTCACCGAAGGCCAGTCCGTCACGCTCGAGGTCGACGCGTTCCCGAACCATGTCTTCAAGGGCAAGATCGGCTCGCTCTCGCCCGGCACCGGCGCGCAATTCGCGATCCTGCCGCCGCAGAACGCCATGGGCAATTTCGTCAAGGTGGTGCAGCGTGTGCCGATCCGCATCTATTTTGACGAGACCGACAAATATGTGCGGAAGCTGAAAGCCGGCATGAGCGTCTACGCCACCATCGACACCGGTCATCGGCGGTCGCTTGCCGGCCTCCTCGGCCTGTCCGCGACCGCGGGCCAGGATAAAGAATAAGACAAGGACTGGCGCGATGTCCGGCCCCAATGCCAGCCTGATGGTCCCCGGCCTGCGCCGGAACATGGTGACGATCTGCGCCATGACCGCGACCATCATGCAGGCGCTCGACACGACCATCGCCAATGTCGCCCTCCCCTACATGCAGGGCACGCTGTCGGCCTCGCAGGACCAGATCAACTGGGTGCTGACCTCCTACATCGTCGCCGCCGCGATCATGACGGCGCCGGTGGGCTGGATCGCCAACCGCTTCGGCCGCAAGCGCATCTTCATCATCTGCTCGGCCGGCTTCACCATGGCATCGGTGCTGTGCGGCCTCGCGCAGGACATCAACCAGATGGTGCTGTTCCGCCTGCTGCAGGGCGTGTTCGGCGCCGCCCTGGTGCCGCTGTCACAATCGGTCATGCTCGACTATTACACGCTTCAGGAGCGCGCCAAGGCCATGTCGATCTGGGGCATGGGCGTGATGATGGGCCCGATCATGGGCCCCTCGCTCGGGGCCTGGCTCACCGAGACCTATTCCTGGCACTGGGTTTTCTTCGTCAATCTGCCGTTCGGCGCTATCACCGTGCTCGGGCTGATCGTCTTCATGGACGAGAACGAGAAGAACATCAGCCTCAGATTCGACTGGTTCGGTTTCGCCGCGCTGGCGGTTGCGATCGGCGCGCTGCAGCTCGCGCTCGACCGAGGCGAGCAATTGGGCTGGCTGGAATCGAACGAGATCCTCGCCGAGTTCATCGTCTCGGCCGCCGCCTTCTACTTCTTCCTCGCGCATTCCTTCACGACCTCGACCCCCTTCATCCGCTTCGCCCTGTTCCGGGACCGCAACTTCGTCACCGGCTGCCTGTTCATGATCGTGATGGGGCTCGTCCTGTTCTCCACCATGGCGCTCGCCTCGCCCTACATGCAGAACGTGATCGGCTATCCCATCATCACCGCCGGCCTGCTGCTGGCGACCCGCGGCATCGGCACCTTCTTCGCCATGATGCTGGTCGGCCGCATGATGCGTTATATCGAGGCGCGCACGCTGATCATCTGCGGCCTGACGCTGACGGCGGGCTCGCTGTTCCAGATGACCGGCTGGACCGATCTGACCCAGGTGCCGGAGATCGTCACCGTCAGCGTCATCCAGGGTTTTGGCTTCGGCCTCGTCTTCGTGCCGCTCTCGACCGTGGCGTTCCTGACACTGTCGAACGAGCTGCGCACCGACGGCACCGCGATGCTGACCCTGATGCGCAACGTCGCGAGCTCGGTCGGCATTTCCGTCGTCATCGCGCAATTGACGCAAGGCACGCGATGGACCTACGCGATCTTGTCCGAGCACATCAACCCGTTCAACCACGCACTGCAGATGCCCGGCGTCAGCGGCATCATCAATCTGTCGACCGACACCGGCCGCGCCATGGCCGACAGAATGGTCAACGTGCAGGCGCAGATCATCGCCTTCGCGCACGACTACCAGCTAGTGATGCTCTTCATCCTCTGCACCATCCCGCTCGCTTTGCTGATCGGCTCGACCAAAGCCACGCTGCGCAAGCAGGCGGCGGGGCCGGAGCATGCGGTGATGGAGTAGCGGATCTCGGGCCCCGGACGCAGCGCAGCGCTACACGTTGCACCGCGTCCGGGACACAACAGCGCTACAACAGCTCCTCGCAGCCCAAATCGTCCACGGCCGCAAACGCCCGTTCCAGATTATTCCACCAGATCAGCGGCGGGATGTTGATGCTCCACTGCCAGACCGGCCGCGTGATCTGCCAGAGCACCGCCCAGCGGTAGTCGCGATCGAGCGCGCCGCGGGTGTAGCCGGTGATGCCGCTCTCGATCAGCGTGTCGTGGTAGAGATTGAGCAGCAGCCGTTCGAGCGCCTGCCGGCGTTCCGGATACCAATGCATCGCCATCATATAGGCGAGGTCGTGCGTCGGAACGTCGATGCTCCACAGATCGAAATCGAAGATGCGCACGGTGTCATCGATTCCCGTGCGCGGCAGCAGGAAATTCCAGACATGGGCATCGCCATGCGTGATACTGAGGTGGCGGCGTGCATGGTAACGCTGGGACAGCCGCTCCGACTGGTCGATCAGCCGACGGTAGAGGATCCGCCGCTCTTCGCTGAGGCGATCGCCGAGAAGATCGGCAAAGCGGTCGTAAAGCCCCGCGAACGTCTCCATGCGTTGCGCGCGGTCCTCCACGCTCGCCCAGGTGCCGACGGTGTCGCCGAGGCTCGGATGGTCCCACCAGGCTGCATGCCAGCGCGCCAGCGTCGTGACGATGGCGAACGTCTGCTCGCGCGACGGCGGCACCGGCCAGGTCGTCGCGAGCTCGTGGCTGTCGGTGAGATCTTCCAGGAGCAGATGCCAGGCGAAGCTGTCCTCGTCGAAATGCCCATCAAAGCAGCGCGGCACGAGTCCCGGCGGCATCTGCGGCACCAGCTGCGTGTAATAGCCCACCTCGCGCCGGCCGCCATTGGCGAGGCGCTTGGCGAAAGCGGCATTGGGCGTCTTGAGGATCAGCGACTGCGGAGCACCGGCGGACTCGCCGACATAGCGCAGCCCGAGCCTGACGATATGCGACACCACTGTGTCGCGCTGATGCAGCACCTTCACCTCGCGGACGGCGCCTGCATCCAGCGCGCCGCCCCGGCGCAGCGCGGCCGTCAGTCGGGCGGGCTCAACGACCGCCGGCAATTGTGGAGATGTCATGAACCACGATGCCCCTGTCCCACGTCATACTGCACGATCACATGCCCGGGCACCAGCGGCTGCCGCCGGCTCAGGCTGCGGCGGTCGAGTCGCGCACCGTCCGCACAACAATCGCGCGCAGTTGATCGAGATTGGCCGTCATCCCGGCGATCGCCTGCCTCACATCCGCGGCGCGCTGGTTGACGGAGGCGGCATCGCGGCTGACGTCGCCGATCTTGGCCGAGACCTCCTGTGCGGCGGAGGCCGATTCGGAAATCGACCGCGTGATCTCCCGGGTCGCGGCATCCTGC
Organism: Bradyrhizobium sp. IC3195; assembly: GCF_020193585.1. NCBI lineage: Bacteria > Pseudomonadati > Pseudomonadota > Alphaproteobacteria > Hyphomicrobiales > Nitrobacteraceae > Bradyrhizobium > Bradyrhizobium sp. IC3195. The sequence goes on from NZ_JADYVG010000027.1 coordinate 89,348, forward strand.
TGTTCCATTGCGGCAGCGACCGATGTCGCCACGCCGTCGATCTCGATGATGTGGCCTCCCATGGCCTCGACGGCGTCGACCGCGGCCTGCGTCGAGGCCTGGATCTCTGCAATCAGCCGGCCGATCTCCTCGGTGGACTTGGCAGTCTGGTCGGACAGGGACTTCACCTCGGCGGCAACCACCGCGAAGCCGCGGCCGGCCTCGCCGGCGCGCGCCGCCTCGATCGTCGCGTTGAGCGCGAGGAGGTTGGTCTGGCCTGCGATGCCGCCGATGAGGTCGGAGACCTCCGCGATCTTCTTCACCGATCCGGCCAGCGCCTGAATGGTCGAACGCGCCTGCTCGCGGCCGGCGACCGCCGATTTGGTGACGGTGCTGGTCCGCGCGACCTGGCTCGTGATCTCGCGGATCGAGGCGCTCAACTCTTCGGCCGCAGCGGAGACGGCCTGCGAGCTGCCGAGCGCCTGGGTCGAGGCCGCCGCCACGGCTTGCGACTGCGCAGAGAGCGACTTTGCGATCTCAGAGAGGCCGGAGGCGGCTTGCTCCACGCCCAGCGTCGCCGCGGTCGCGGTATCGACCGAGCGGCCGGTCTCGCGCTCGACCGTTTCGGCCATCTGGTGCAGGGCGGAGCGCTTGGCGAGCGCCGCCGCCTGTTCCTGCCGCAACTGCTCCTCGCGCAGACGGGAGTTCTCGACCGCCGCCTGCTTGAACACCACAAGCGCACCCGCCATCGAGCCGACCTCGTCCTGGCGCTGCGCGAACGGAATCTCGGCGGCCAGATCGCCCGTCGCGAGCTTCTGCATCGTGTCCGTCATGCGCACGATCGGGCGCACCACGCCGAGGGCAACACCCAGCAGGCCGGCGGTAACGAAGGCGAGGACGGCGATGGAGACGCCGAGGAGGATATAGAGCATCGCGCTGTCGCGGTCCGCGGCCAGCTTCTCCATGGCGGCATTCCGCTTGTTGGCACTCTCGACGATGCTGTCGATGACGGCGCGATGCGCGGTATAGGCCTCCTTGAGCTGCGCATAGACGCGCTCGGAAGCCGCCGCGTCCTTGGCCTTGAGGGCGGGCAGAAGCTGATCCGATGCCTTCCAGAATTTCTGCACCTCCGCATCGGACTTCGACACCAGCGCGGTCTTGAGGTCGGCCGAGAGGCTGGAGGAGACCCAGAACGCCTTGCGCTCGTCGTAGTCCTTGCGGAGCTGGACCAGACGCTCGCCGTGGGCCGCCAGCTGATCCGGCTCGCGCATGGCCAGCGTCGCCTCGAGATAGGCTTCGATGATGTATTCGGGCGGCGGCAGGATGTCGGCGATGAGGTCATTGCCGAGCTTGATGTCGGAATAGAGCGGACCGCCGACCTTGAGCTCTTTTAGGGCGTACAGGCTGGTCGAAACAACGGCGGCGAAACCAATGGCGAGAACGATGCCAAACGCGACGATCGCAGAGGACAAGGACAGACGAAATTTCATGAAACAATCCAGGTCGGCGTCGAAACTGCGGCCACCCTAGACGACTACGGTAAATACGGGATTGATTCGCGCCGGAATTGTATTTCACGAACCCCGCATGAATACGGAGATTAGGCGTCAAGTCATCGGTATTGAGTCAGCGAGGCTGACGCACAACCGCGCAAAATCAACGTTCGAGTCTGATGCGGCAACGCAGCACCGGCTCCGATGCGCCGAATGAGATATGTGTGCCGAGGAGCAGGCCTCCCCGGCACGCCCTGCCCTCATACGTCGAAGAACACCGTCTCGTTGTCGCCCTGCAGGTGCAGGTCGAGCCGGTAGACCGGCTTGCCGGCCTCGCGGACCGCAGTGAGCGTGGCGCGGCGGTCAGCCGGCACCAGCACCAGCACGGGATCGGCGGCGTTGCCGGCCTCGTCGCTGAAATAGATGCGGGTGTAGAGATGCCTGAGCATGCCGCGGCCAAACACCGCAACCAGGATGTGCGGCGCCTGCGGCTTGCCAGCAGGATCGGGCACGACACCCGGCTTGATGGTCTCGAAGGAATAGTTGCCGTCCTTGTCAGTGCCGCAGCGGGCAAAGCCGCGGAAGCTCGCATTCGGCAGCGCGCGCTTGTCCTGGGGATCGGCAAAGCGGCCCTGCGCATCCGCCTGCCAGATCTCCAGCATGCAATCGGGGACGGCCACGCCGTCGCCATCGAACACCCGGCCCTCGATGCGGATGCGATCGCCGGTGACATCGGGCGTCAGCGTCGAATTGGTGAACGCGTCGTTCCAGGCGTACTCGCCGGTCGGCGTCAGGCCGTATTTGAAGAACGGACCGACCGTCTGCGATGGGGTGATCCCGTCGGGCTTCGCGGACTCTTGCACTTAATGGTTCTCCATGGGGGTGGCGTCCTTGCCGCGCAGCACGATGTCGAAGCGGTAGCACAGCGCCCATTCGGGCTGGGTATTCTCCAAGTCGAACGACGAGACCATCCGCGCTCGCGCCTTCTCGTCCGGCACCGAGTTGAAGATCGGGTCGAACGCGAACAAGGGATCGTTCGGGAAATACATCTGCGTCACCAGGCGCGTGACGAAGGAATGGCCGAACACCGACAGATGGATGTGCGCAGGCCTCCAGGCGTTATGATGATTGCCCCAAGGGTAGGCGCCAGGCCTGATCGTCACGAAGCGATAATAGCCGGACGCATTGCTCACGGTGCGGCCCGCGCCGGTGAAATTCGGATCGAGCGGCGCCGGATGCTGATCACGAACGTGGACATAACGGCCGCAGGAATTGGCCTGCCAGATCTCGACGAGCGAGTTCGGCACGCCGCGGCCGTCCTCGTCGCGGACATGGCCGTGCACGATGATGCGCTCGCCGAGCGGCTCGCCCGCGTGCTGGCGGGTGAGGTCGTTGTCGCCCTCGCGCACGGTCTCGTGGCCGTAGACCGGCCCGGTCAGCTCCGACAGCGTATGGGGCATCGGAATCAAGGGCTTGTTCGGCGCGCGTTTGATCGAGCTCTTGTAGTCGGGCGACAGCGGCAGCGGATGCGCCGCGTTGCTGCCGGTGGGATAGATGAATGTCATTGGCGAACTCCTCCCCGGCCGTTTTCGGTCCGGCCGGTCAACTCTTCCGCCAATCATTATAGGATATAACTAATTTGGGAAAGCCGGTTTGGCGGCGTTCCCGCGCATGGCAGCCGGCCGCTGCTACCTGATCGGCGCACGCGGAAGCACGGCCTCTCCGGCCTCGAGCCGGTAGGTATGGTCGAGCGAATACCAAGGCAACGAGGCGTCCTTCGCCGTCGGATGCGGCGTATCGTGGCGCACGAACTTGCCGATCAGCGCCTGTGTCACACCGAACTGCACGTCGCTGTCGATATGGGGGTCGCTGGGATCATAGACCTGCGAGATCAGCACCTTGAATCCCGGCTTGAAGATCAGGGCATGCAGATGCGCGGGCCGATAGGGGTGGCGGGCCTGCGCCGCGAGCAGGCGGCCGACGACACCGTCGGTCGGAATGGGATAGCCGACCATCATCACCGAGCGGAAGGAAAAGCGCCCGTCAGAATCGGTCGTGAACTTGCCGCGCAGATTCATGTCGGCCTGCTCGGGGTCCTGGTTCTCGTAGAGGCCGACCGGCGAGGCGTGCCAGACATCGACCTCGGCACCGGCGACGGGCCGGCCGTCCTGATCGACGACGCGGCCGCTGACGAACAGCGTGGCCCCCGGTGTCTCCGAGCGCACGATCGATCCGCCATTCTCGACCCGGGGCGAATTCAACCGCCAGAACGGCCCGAGCAATGATTGATCGGTCTCCGTATTGCCTTGATCGCCGTTATTGAGCAGGCACACCAGCGAGGAGACGCCGAGCGACCCCGCCATCAGCACGACTTCGTTATGCGTGTCGGTGGTCAGCTTGCCGAGCTCGGCCACAATCGCCGCGGCGTCGCGGAACTCCTTCTCGGTCAGCCTGACATCGCGGACGAAGGCGTGCAAATGCTTGACCAGGGAGACCATGATCTCGCGCAGCCGCGGATCGGATGTCCGTTCCATTACCGCCAGGGCCGCGGCCGTGACGTCCTTCTCGCGCTCGATGATCACAGGCTATTTTCTCCCTGTCTTTCCGGAACGCGAGAGAAATGCGCGAGCCCGGGCACTTCGCCTCTCCCCGCGAAGAGCGGGGAGAGGTGAAGGAGAGAGTTCAATTCAGCTTCTCGATCGCAACCGCGACGCCCTGGCCGACGCCGACGCACATGGTGGCGAGTGCGAGCTTGCCGCCGCGCTTCTCCATGCCGTGCACGGCAGTGAGCGCGAGGCGGGCGCCGCTCATGCCGAGCGGATGGCCGAGCGCGATGGCGCCGCCATGCGGATTGACGAAATCGGCGTCATCGGCGACGCCGAGCTGGCGCATGCAGGCGATGCCCTGCGAAGCGAAAGCTTCGTTCAGCTCGATCAGGTCGAAATCGCTGATCTTCTTAGCCAGCCGTTCCATCAGCTTGCGGGTCGCCGGCACCGGGCCGATGCCCATGATCCGCGGCGGCACGCCGGCCGAGGCGAGCCCGAGGATGCGGGCGCGGGGCGTCAGGCCGTGCTTCCTGACCGCGGCTTCCGAGGCCAGGATCATGGCGGCGGCGCCGTCATTGACGCCGGAGGCGTTGCCGGCCGTGACGGTGCCGGCATTGCGCACGATCGGCTTCAGTTTTGCCAAACCTTCCAGCGTGGTCTCAGGACGCGGATGCTCGTCCTTGTCGATGGTGATCGGGCCGGCCTTGCCGCCGGGAATGGTGATGGGCGTGATTTCTTCCGCGAAATAGCCGGCGGCGATCGCTGCGCCTGCGCGCTGCTGCGAGCGGATGGCGAAGGCGTCCTGGTCCGCGCGCGAGACCTGGAACTCCTCGGCGACGTTCTCGCCGGTCTCCGGCATCGCATCGACGCCATACTGCGCCTTCAGCAGCGGATTGATGAAGCGCCAGCCGATCGTGGTGTCGAAGATTTCGGCCGAGCGCGAGAAGGCTTCCTGCGCCTTGCCCATCACGAAGGGCGCGCGGGTCATCGATTCGACGCCGCCGGCAATCGCGAGATCGATCTCGCCGGAACGAATGGCGCGGCCCGCGGCGCCGACCGCATCGAGGCCCGAGGCGCAGAGCCGGTTCAGAGTCTGGCCGGGAACCGAATCCGGCAGGCCCGCCAGCAGCAGCGCCATGCGCGCGACGTTGCGATTGTCCTCGCCGGCCTGGTTGGCGCAGCCGAAGAACACCTCGTCCACCTGTGCCCAATCGAGATTGGGGTGCTTGGCCATCAGCGCCTTGATCGGGGCGGCGGCGAGATCGTCGGCGCGCACCTTGGCGAGCGAGCCGCCGAAACGGCCGATCGGGGTCCGCACGGCATCGCAGATAAAGACGTCACGCATCGTTGTTCTCCCTGAATGCCGCGATCCGGCCAAATTCTTCAATGTCGGCGGAGTTTTAGGAGGGCGCCCGCGGCAGGTCAATTGACGGTTTCGCGGAGCAGACGTCATTCCGGGGCGCGCCATTTGGCGCAAACCCGGAATCCATTTGTCGGCGTGACGTGCGGCCCGATGGATTCGGGGCCTGCGCCGTTCCGGCGCATCCCGGAATGACGGCGGAAAATGTGGCAGCCGCATGCGCTACACGGACAACGTGGAAAACCTTCGCTTCCCCGGCAAAGCAAATAGGAGCAGGTGCCGAAATTTTGTAGGTTGCGCCGCCCATGACGATGCAACAGCCGATACAAGTTCCGCCCGCCGATGACACGCCCGCGCCGCAGGCCGAGGCTGCCGCGCGCGTCACGCCGATGATGGAGCAGTATCTGGAGATCAAGGCGGCGCATCAGGGCTTGCTGCTGTTCTACCGGATGGGCGACTTCTACGAGCTGTTCTTCGAGGATGCCGAGATCGCCTCGAGGACGCTCGGCATCGTCCTGACCAAGCGCGGCAAGCACCAGGGCGCGGATATCCCGATGTGCGGCGTGCCGGTCGAGCGCTCAGAGGATTATCTGCATCGTCTCATCAGCGCCGGGCATCGGGTCGCGGTCTGCGAGCAGACCGAGGATCCTGCCGCGGCGAAAGCGCGCGGCAACAAGAGCGTGGTACGCCGCGGCGTGGTGCGGCTGGTGACGCCGGGCACGCTGACCGAGGACACGCTGCTGGATGCACGCGCCAATAATTACCTGCTGGCGATCGCGCGCGCCCGCTCCTCCGCCGGCGGCGACCGCTTCGGCCTTGCCTGGATCGACATCTCGACGGCCGAATTCATGGTCACCGAGGTCTCGGGCGGCGAGCTCGCCGCGACGCTGGCGCGCATCAACCCGAACGAGGCGATCGTCACCGACGCGCTCTTTGGCGACAACGAGCTCGGCCAGACCTTGCGCGAGCTGCCGGCCGTGACGCCGCTGACCCGCGACGTCTTCGACGGCGCCACCGCCGAGAAGCGGCTCTGCGACTATTTTGCCGTCGCGACCATGGACGGGCTCGCGCAGCTGACGCGCCTGGAAGCCACCGCCGCGGCCGCCGCCGTCACCTATGTCGACCGCACCCAGGTCGGCAAGCATCCGCCGCTGTCGCCGCCCGCGCGCGAGGCCTCCGGCGCGACCATGGCGATCGATCCGGCCACGCGCGCCAATCTCGAGCTGACGCGCACCCTCGCCGGTGAACGCCGCGGCTCGCTGCTCGACGCGATCGACTGCACCGTCACCTCGGCGGGCTCGCGCCTGCTGGCGCAGCGTCTGGCGGCGCCGCTGACCGATGCGCCGGCGATCGCGCGGCGGCTAGACGCGGTCAGCACCTTCGTGGCCGATTCCGCCGCGCGCGAGGACATCCGCAGCATCCTGCGCGGCGCGCCCGACATGTCGCGCGCTCTGGCTCGGCTCTCGGTCGGCCGCGGCGGGCCGCGCGACCTCGCCGGCATCCGCGACGGCATCATCGCCGCCGACCAGGTGCTGACGCGCCTCTCCGAGCTGGATCAACCACCACAGGAAATCGCGGCGGTGATGGCGGCGCTGCAGCGGCCGTCGCGCGCGCTCGCTGCCGAGTTCGCCAGCGCGCTCGACGAGCAGCTGCCGCTGATCAAGCGCGACGGCGGCTTCGTCCGTCAGGGCTACGAGCCGGCGCTGGACGAAGCGCGAAACCTGCGCGATGCCTCGCGCCTCGTGGTCGCTTCGATGCAGGCGCGCTACGCCGATGCGACCTCCGTCAAGGGTCTCAAGATCCGGCACAACAACGTGCTCGGCTATTTCGTCGAGGTCACCGCCCAGCACGGCGACAAGCTGATGTCGCCGCCGCTGAACGCGACCTTCATCCATCGCCAGACGCTGGCGGGACAGGTGCGCTTCACCACCGCCGAGTTAGGGGAGATCGAGGCCAAGATCGCCAATGCCGGCGACCGCGCGCTCGGCCTCGAGCTCGAGATCTTCGAGCGGCTCTGCGGCAAGGCGCTCGCGATCAGCGACGATCTGCGCGCCGCGGCGCAAGGCTTTGCGCTGCTCGACGTCGCGACGTCACTGGCCAAGCTCGCCGTGGACGAGAACTATGTGCGGCCCGAGGTCGACGGTTCGCTCAGCTTTGCGATCGAGGCCGGCCGCCACCCCGTGGTCGAGCAGGCGCTCAAGCGCAACGGCGAGCCGTTCATCGCCAATGCCTGCGACCTGTCGCCGGCGCCGGCGCAGAAGTCAGGCCAGCTCTGGCTGCTCACCGGTCCCAACATGGCCGGTAAATCGACCTTCCTGCGCCAGAACGCGCTGATCGCCTTGATGGCCCAGATCGGCAGCTTCGTGCCGGCGACGCGCGCGCGGATCGGCATCGTCGACCGCCTGTTCTCGCGCGTCGGCGCCGCCGATGATCTCGCCCGCGGCCGCTCCACCTTCATGGTGGAGATGGTCGAGACCGCGGCGATCCTGAACCAGGCCGGCGAGCGCTCGCTCGTCATCCTCGATGAGATCGGCCGCGGCACCGCGACCTTCGACGGCCTCTCGATCGCCTGGGCCGCGATCGAGCATCTGCACGAGAGCAACCGCTGCCGAACCTTGTTCGCGACGCATTATCACGAGCTGACCGCGCTCGCGGCAAAAATGCCGCGGATGTTCAACGCCACGGTGCGGGTGAAGGAATGGCAGGGCAACGTCGTGTTCCTGCACGAGGTGCTGCCGGGCTCGGCCGACCGCTCCTACGGCATCCAGGTGGCGAAACTCGCCGGCCTGCCGCCGGCGGTGATCACGCGCGCCAAATCGGTGCTGTCCAAGCTGGAGGCGCAGGACCGCGGCCAGACCGCACGAGCCCTGGTCGACGATCTGCCGCTGTTCGCTGTCCCTTCGCGCGCCGCCACTGAAGCCGCGCCGCCGAGCGAAGCGGAGCTGCTGATGGAGGCGGTGAAGGCGCTGCACCCCGACGAGATGTCGCCGCGCGAGGCGCTCGATGCTCTGTATGCGCTGAAGGCGAAGCTGCCGAAGCAGTGATGGTGCCGTAGGGCGGGCGAAGCGGAGTGTGCCCACCGCTCCATGAAGCGATCGGGGAGAGATGGTGGGCACGGCGCGCAAAGAGCGCACCTTTGCCCACCCTGTACCCTTCTGGCGTTCGGAGGCCAGTCAGTTGGTGTAGGCTGGTCGCCGGGCCGATCCGCCGGGAGCCGCCTTGCCCACCTGTGCCTAGAGCACCGACGTAGGACCCGCGCCCTGGCG